>NZ_JBITHP010000010.1:9019-11666 GCF_044458105.1 Embleya sp. NPDC050493 | reverse complement strand
GGGGGCCCGCGGGGGCGCGGGCGGCCCGGCGCGCCCCCCCCCCCGGGGGCGACCCGCCCGCTACGCCCTTTGACTCGCCGGGGCCCCCCCCCCCCCCCCCGGGGGGGGGCCCGGGCCCCCTTGCGTTCGTCCTCAGACGGTTCGGGCGGCTTCGAAGCGTTTCATGCGTTCGAGGACGAGGTCCGAGGTGGGGGAGAGCATCTCGTCGACGATTTTGCCGTCGGCGAGGAAGAGCACCCGGTCCGCGTAGGACGCCGCGTTGGGATCGTGGGTGACCATTACGATGGTCTGGCCGCTTTCGCGCACCGAGGTACGGAGGAAGCCCAATACCTCGGCGCCCGAGCGCGAGTCCAGGTTGCCGGTCGGCTCGTCGGCGAAGATGATCTCCGGCTTGCTCGCCATCGCGCGGGCACACGCCACGCGCTGCTGCTGACCGCCGGACAGTTCGCTCGGGCGGTGCTTGAGCCGGTTCCGGAGGTCGACCGTCTCGATCACGTGGTCCAGCCACGCCTGATCGGGCTTCACGCCCGCGATGTCCATCGGCAGGGTGATGTTCTCCAGCGCGGTCAGCGTCGGCAGCAGATTGAACGACTGGAAGACGAAGCCGACCTTCTCTCTACGCAGCAGGGTCAACTGCTTGTCGCTCAGCGAGGACAACTCCACGTCGCCCAGCCGGACCGAGCCCCCCGAGATCGAGTCCAGGCCCGCCATGCAGTGCATCAGCGTGGACTTGCCCGACCCGGACGGGCCCATGATCGCGGTGTACTCGCCCCGCCGGAATCCGACCGAGACGCCGTCGAGCGCTGTCACCTGCGTCTCGCCCGTGCCGTAGACCTTGGTCAGGTCGGTGGCGACGGCGGCGGGCGCGCCGTTCGTCCCGACGCCCCTGTTGGGTTCGGTGGCGGTCACAGGAGACCTCTTTCGTCGCGATCGGATCCGATGCGGAGGGCGGCGTACGCACTCCGTTGGTGCCGGACGACGAAGGTCCGGATCCGGACGATGGTGATCACCGAATGCCGGTCGACCCGAGCGGACCCTCGACCCGGTGGTCCTACCCGGGTTCGGCGGCCGAATGCGGGATGTCCCCTGCTCAGCCGCCGCAAAACGCCCATTCGGCATCATCCGTATCGCATGCGGACGGGTCGCCTTCCGTCGCTCTCCGCGATCGAACAGGTCGACGGAAGGGGTCCGCAGGCCCTCGAAACGCTTGGGGCACACCCGGTGCGCCGGGGCCGCTACGCTCAGCATCGCCCCCGGGTGGTGGAACGCAGACACGAGGAGCTTAAACCTCCTTGGCCGCAAGGCCGTGCGGGTTCGAGTCCCGCTCCGGGGACAACTCGAAGTAGCGGTTGACCTGCAAGAACGCCGTTTCGTCGCGGAGTTGCGACAGTGGGCCTCGGTGGTCTGGACCACCAACCGGATGCTTTCCCGGGCCCGCGGGCCACCCTCACTCGCGCATAGCGCAGGGTGTTCCCGTGCTGACAGCGATCGGGTTCACGATGGATACCATCCGACTTTTTATGACCGGACAGTGACCGCGGGCACAAAACGCGTGTCCGGACACGTTGTAGGGGAAAGATGGAAGCCCCGAGCGCTTTACTCGGGGATTACTCTCTTGAGCCACGACCCCCACCCGGGGGCATGGAGGAGATGACATGAGGAGCAGCAACCCGGTGCTCACGCGGCGGGGGGCGTTCGAGACCGGCCGGCAGGAGCAGGCCGGTTACGGAGCGCCGCAGCCCGGGCCGCAGGGCGCCCCGTACGGCGGGCCGCAGCAGCCGCCGATGCAGCCGATGACCCCCGAGCAGCTTCAGGAGATGTACCGGGCGCAGTCCGCCGGTCCGCTCCAGACCGGCCGGATGACCATCGACGACGTGGTCGCGCGTACCGCGATGACGCTGTTGACGGTCGTCGTCACCGGTGCGCTGTCGTGGGCATTCCTGCCGTTCGAGAACTTCGGCTGGGCGGTCGGCGCCGCGCTCGCCGCGTTCGTCGTCGCGATGGTCGTGACCTTCAAGCGTGAAGTCAGCCCCGCACTGGTGCTGGCCTACGCCGCGCTCGAAGGTGTGTTCCTCGGCGCGATCAGCCACGCGTTCGAGCAGCAGTACAGCGGCATCGTGGTGCAGGCGGTGCTCGGCACGGCCTCCGTCTTCGTCGGTGTGCTGGTGGCGTACAAGTCCGGCTGGATCAAGGTGACGAGCCGGTACGTGCGGATCGGCATGGCGATCGCGATCGGCTTCCTGATCCTCACCGTCGTCAACCTCCTGGCGATCCTGATCGCCGGTGGCGACGGCCTCGGCCTGCGCAGCGGTCCGCTCGGTATCGTGATGGGCATCCTCGGCATCCTCATCGGCGCCTTCTTCCTGTCGCTCGACTTCAACGAGATCGAGCAGCTGGTCGCCCAGGGCGTGCCGCAGCAGGAGTCGTGGCGGGCCGCGTTCGGTCTGACCGTGACCCTGGTGTGGATCTACCTGGAGGTCCTGCGCCTGCTGTCGATCCTGCGGGACTGACGCAGCGCCGCGTGACGGCCCGACATACGAAGTGGGGGGGGGCCCCGGGCGGGGGCCCCCCCCAAAAGGGGTTGGGGGCTGGGGCGGTGGGGGGGGGGGGCAGTTGGGGGGGGGGGGGAAGGGGGGCGGGGGGGTGG
>NZ_JBITHP010000010.1:0-9012 GCF_044458105.1 Embleya sp. NPDC050493 | reverse complement strand
ACGACCCCCGCCCCCACCCCCCCCCCCCCCCCCCCCCCCCCCCCCCCCCCCCCCCCCCCCCCCCCCCCCCCCCCCCCCCCCCCCCCCCCCCCCACTTCTGCGTATGCGGAATGCGCGGATCTGCGGAGTCGACAGTGGTGGCGAGTGGTCAGCGTGGCAGGGGTCTTCGACGGTGGATCGGCGACGCGGCGGCCTGGAGGCGGGGGATCAGCTGACCCCGCCCGGCGCGTGCCGGCGGCGGTCGTGCTCGCGGACGATGGCGAGGGCGTGCCCGTGTCCGAGGTTGTGCTCGCCCTGGAGCCAGGAGACCCGGTCCTCGAACCGGGAGAAGGCCGGACCGGCCTCGATTTCCTTGAACCAGTCGGGGAGTTCGCGGCCGGTGCAGACGGGCACCCGAGCCACGAGGTTCCGGTGGGTCTCTTCGGAGAAGTGCAAGGACATAAGCGCCTCCGGTGAGCGTTCCGTTACCCGAGCGTGCATGACGGGCGAACGGTTGGCAAGCGGTCGAAGCCGACCCGCACGCGGTGTGCGCACTGGGTACGCTCCGGTTATGTCGTCCCGCATCCCCATCCCCCCGGTCGGGAAACCGTCCGTTTCCCTCACGGTTGACGTGGGTCCCTTCGTGAAGGAGTCCGGCGCGGTCGCCGACCGACTCCGGCACCTGTCCGAGGCCCGGTTGAAGGCGCCGCTGACCGCCCGTCAGGAGACCTCGCCGAGCCGGGCGGGCGCGGCCCTCGCGCTGGCCCAGTGTCTGGCCGACCTGGCGGCCGCGGTCGAGGGCGAGCCGCTGCGCGAGATCCCGGATCTGGGCGTGTTCGTGGTGGGCGATCAGGTCGCGGTCACCTCCGGCGATCTCGCCTCGGCGCTGGGGCCGTTGGCCGAGGAACACCCGCTGATCCTGCAGGACGGCGAGCCGACGACGGCCGGTGACGTGGTGCGTCGGGCGCGGGAGATGGTGCGCGAGTTGTCGGCGGCGATCTGAGCGACGCGGGGTGCGGCCGGTGTCCGCCGGGCAGGGCCCGGGGCCCGTCGTCGGCCCGCTTGGTGGTGCTCGACGCGGGATCGAGGACGGACCCTAGGCCGGCGGTCGCACGTACAGACGGTCGGCCAGGGCGTACGTGGTGTCCTCGTCCATGCCGAAGGTCAGGGTCCAGCCGCCGCCGATCTCGGAGGTGCCGAGCAGGCGCACCGGCCGGCCCAGGGACAGTGCGACGTCGATCAGCGATGCGGCCTCCGGGTCGCCCGGCATCACCACCAGCGAGCTGCCGTCGGCGAAGTCGAGCACGGCCGGCCCGCCGGCGCCGCCGGGGGAGCCGGTGCGCACGCGGGTGATCGGGGTCGCACCCGCGACCAGGCCGGTGAGGTAGTCGCCGGTGAGGTGAGTGGGCAGCAGCGGGGTCAGGTTCTCCGACGGGTGTGGACGGCGGCCGGTCGCGTCGTCGTCCGGGTCGACCCGGTCGGGGAAGTCGTCGCGCCCGGGCCCGGGGACGGTCAGCGGTGGTCGCTCGGCGTCCCGGCTGCGGAAGAGATGATCGAGGAACGCCTGGTCCCAAATCTCCGTGGCGGCACGGGCGCGGAGCCGCCGGGAGAGTCGGCGCACGACGGCGGTCACCGCGACGGCGCATGCGGCGGTGATCAGGACGGGGACGATGTAAGCGTTCGGCATGACGTGATCCGCAACCCTTGGCCAACCCGAGGAAGAGCTTCTTCCTCCAGGGTCGCGCCGTCCGCGGCCGGCCGCCAGAGCGTGACGTCCCGAGTGGGCGAGACCTCGGGCCGACCCGGTCGAGTGGTGAGCGGCGAAGCCCGCCCGGATTGTCCGGACGGGCTTCGCGCGGGTGTCGAATCGGGTCGGTGGTCGGGTCAGCTCAGGCGTTCGAGGACCATGGCCATGCCCATGCCGCCGCCGACGCACATGGTCTCCAGGCCCCACTGCTTGTCGTGCCACCGCAGGGAGTTGATCAGTGTGCTGGTGATCCGCGCGCCGGTCATCCCGAACGGGTGGCCGATCGCGATCGCGCCGCCGTTGACGTTGACCTTGTCCAGGTCGAAGCCCAGGTCCCGGTAGGAGGGGATGACCTGCGCGGCGAACGCCTCGTTGATCTCCACCAGGTCGATGTCCGCCGAGGTCAGGCCCGCGCGGGCCATCGCGATCCGGGAGGCCTCGACCGGGCCGTAGCCCATGATCTCCGGCGACAGGCCGGACACGGCGGTGGAGACGATCCGGGCGAGCGGGGTCAGGCCGAGCTCGCGCGCCTTGGTGTCCGACATCACGATGACCGCGGCGGCGCCGTCGTTGAGCGGGCACGCGTTGCCCGCCGTCACCGTGCCGTCCGGGCGGAAGACCGGCTTGAGCCCGGAGATGCCCTCCAGCGTGGTGCCCGCACGCGGGCCGTCGTCCTTGCTCACCACGGTGCCGTCCGCGAGCGTGACCGGCGTGATGTCCTCGGCCCAGAAGCCGTCGGCGATCGCCTGCTCGGTGCGGTTCTGCGAGCGGACCGCGAACTCGTCCTGCTCGGCCCGGGAGATGCCCTTGTGCTGGGCCAGGTTCTCGGCGGTGAAGCCCATCCCGATGTAGACGTCCGGGAGCAGACCCTGCTCGCGCGGGTCGGCCCAGGTCGAGCCCTTCTCGACG
This sequence comes from Embleya sp. NPDC050493, assembly GCF_044458105.1. NCBI lineage: Bacteria > Bacillati > Actinomycetota > Actinomycetes > Kitasatosporales > Streptomycetaceae > Embleya > Embleya sp. NPDC050493. The sequence continues at coordinate 6,377 of NZ_JBITHP010000010.1, read as the reverse complement.
GCCTCGGTGGTGCGGGTCGCGGCGTCGGCGAAGAGCGGGTTCCTGGTGTCCGGGATCGAGTCGCTGCTGCCCTTGCCGCGGGTACTGGTGACCATTTCGACGCCGGCCGAGATGTACGCGTCGCCCTCGCCCGCGCGGATCGCGTGCATCGCCATCCGGGTGGTCTGCAGCGACGACGAGCAGTAGCGGGTGATGGTGGTTCCGGGCAGGTGGTCGTAGCCCAACATGACCGCGACGTTGCGGCCCATGTTGAAGCCCTGCTCGCCGCCGGGCAGACCGCAGCCCAGCATCAGGTCGTCGATGTCCTTGGGGTCCAGCGCCGGGACCTTGTCCAGGGCGGCGCGGACCATGAGCGCGGTCAGGTCGTCCGACCGCAGGTCCTTCAGGGAACCCTTGAAGGCGCGACCGATCGGGGAGCGGGCGGTGGCGACGATGACTGCTTCGGGCATCGGGACTCCTTGTTGGTCTTTGCGGCCGTCGGTACGAGGACCCCGAAGGGACTCTCGTCGGTGCGGAAGCGCAACTGACGCTGAAGTTACTGCCTGGTAGCCAAAAGTGGGAGGGGCGGATCATGCGACCTGCCCCACGCCATAACTGACGCCCAGTCAGATTTCTTCCGCCACATTACCCCGGGCGTCCCCGAACGGGGTTGGCGCAGTCCGCTCGACCTTCGCATCACCCTCGGCGGCGGTGTCCGGCTCGGCATCCGACTCGGCGTCCGGATCCACCGTCGCGGGGGTGGGGATCTGCTGCCTGCGGCGGTGGCGCAGCAGTGCCCACCGGCCGCGCGGGCCGCGCTCGCGCCCGCCGACGTCGGTGCCGGTCACCTCGGTGCCGCCCTCGGCGGCGGCCTCGATCGCGGCCTGCGCGATCGGCAGCACGCCCTCGCCGCGGAAGCTGTCCGGGCTCACCTCGTCCAGCGGCCACAGGTCCAACGCGGCGCACAGGGACGGCAACGAGGCCATCGCGGCGGTCGCGTAGCCCTCGACCGAGGGGTGGAAACGGTCCGGACCGAACATCGCCTTGGGCCGGGCCAGGAATTCGGGCCCGAGCAGCGAGCCGAGCGAGACGGTACGGCCGCCCGCCTCGACCACGGCGATGGTCTGCGCGGCGGCCAGGTTGCGGCTCCACTGCCGGGCCAGGTAGCGGAGCGGCTGCGCGATCGGCTCGATCGTGCCCAGGTCGGGACACGTGGCCACGACCACCTCGACGCCGGAGGCGATCAGGCGGCGGGTGGCCTGTTCGAGGTGGCGCACCGACTCGGCCGGGCGCATCCGGTGGGTGACGTCGTTCGCGCCGATCATGATCATCGCCACGTCGAGGTCGTGTCGCAGGGCGAGGGTGACCTGACGCTCCAGGTCCGAGGACTGGGCGCCGGAGAGGGCGACGTTGACCAGTCGTACCGGCACCTCGGCGACGGCGGCCAGGCCGGAGGCGAGCAACGCGCCGGGGGTCTGCATCGGGTCCTCGACGCCGAGGCCGGCGGCGGTGGAGTCGCCGATCACCGCGAACGTGATCGGCTCGCCGGGCAGATCGCCGTACATCCCGTCGGCGCTCGGCGGGTCGCCGTCGGGTTCGCCCACCGTGCGGCGGGCCATCTTCGCCTCGGTGTACAACACCGCGAACATCGCCCCGGTCAGCACTCCCACGCCGCCGCCACCGAAGGCCGCGGCCGCCGCCACCCGGCGGGCCATCCGAGTGCGCATCATCGCCGGGCACCGCGGCCGGCCGTCGTGTACAAGACCTCGGGCTCCTCCCCGTCGCGGACTCCACGCCGACCCTAACCGACCGTCAGGTTCGTCGGCGGACAGCGGGGCGCGGTGCGGCGCGCGGCGTGGGCGCGGTCGGGGCCGCAGCGCCGTGTCCGGCGGGAAGGCGGCGACTAGGCTGGGAGAAGTTAGCGCAATGTGAGGATATTGGGCCATCCGGCCCCGGCTGATGCGCACTCATGGCGGAGGTTCCGTGCGGTACCACGAATCCATGCTCGACCTGATCGGGGACACCCCCCTCGTCAAGCTCAACTCCGTCACCTCGGGGTTGTCGGCGACGGTGCTGGCGAAGGTCGAGTACTTCAACCCGGGCGGCTCGGTCAAGGACCGGATCGCCGTGCGGATGATCGACGCGGCCGAACAGTCGGGCGCGTTGCGTCCGGGCGGCACGATCGTCGAGCCCACCTCCGGCAACACCGGAGTCGGGCTGGCGATGGTGGCGCAGCGACGTGGATACAAGTGCATCTTCGTCTGCCCGGACAAGGTCAGCATGGACAAGATCAATGTCATGCGGGCCTACGGGGCCGAGGTGGTGGTCTGCCCGACCGCGGTCGACCCCGAGCACCCCGACTCCTACTACAACGTCTCGGACCGGCTGGTGCGCGAGACGCCCGGCGCGTGGAAGCCCGACCAGTACTCCAACCCGGAGAACCCGCAGTCGCACTACCTCTCCACGGGTCCCGAGTTGTGGGAGCAGACCGACGGCCGCATCACGTGCTTCGTGGCCGGCGTCGGCACCGGCGGCACCATCTCCGGGACCGGGCGCTTCCTCAAGGAGGTCTCCAACGGCGGCGTGCGCGTGGTCGGCGCCGACCCGGAGGGCTCGGTGTACTCCGGCGGCAGCGGCCGGCCGTACCTGGTCGAGGGCGTCGGTGAGGACTTCTGGCCGACCGCGTACGACAGCGCGGTGCCGGACGAGATCATCGCGGTGTCCGACCGCGACTCGTTCCTGATGACGCGCCGGCTGGCCCGCGAGGAGGGTCTCCTGGTCGGCGGCTCGTGCGGGATGGCCGTGGTCGCGGCGCTGCGTGCGGCCGAGCGGCTCGGGCCGGACGACGTGGTCGTGGTGTTGTTGCCGGACTCCGGGCGCGGCTACCTCAGCAAGATCTTCAACGACGAGTGGATGGCCGACTACGGCTTCCTGGACGCGGACCCGAACGAGGCCACCGTGGCCGACATCATGGCCCGCAAGCAGGGCGACCTGCCCGCCCTGGTGCACGTTCATCCGGAGGAAAGCGTCGGCGACTCGATCGCGATCCTGCGCGAGTTCGGGGTCAGCCAGATGCCGGTGGTCAAGCCCGGGGCGGGGCACCCGGACGTGATGGCCGCCGAGGTGGTCGGCTCGATCGCCGAGCGCGACCTGCTGGACGCGCTGGTGTCCGGTCGTGCCTCGGCGGGCGACCCGCTGGAGAAGTTCATGTCGGCACCGCTGCCCGTGGTCGGCTCCGGTGAGCCGATCGCACGGCTGGCGCGGGTGCTGGAACAGGCCGACGCGGCGCTGGTGCTGGTGCACGGCAAGCCGCAGGGCGTGGTCACCCGGCAGGACCTGCTGGGTCACCTGGCGGGCTGAGTCGGCCGTGTTTCGCCACCGGGGCGGCGACGTCACCGGATCGGTTCGCTCCGGACACGCCCACGTAGTCGATGCGTAACACCGCCTCGACACCGTGGGGGTTCGGCGGGGAGGACCGCGAGGGGACCGCTCCGGTGGCGAGAGGCGGTAGGGACATGACGGCGATGCCGATGCGGGGCCGAGCCCGGCTCACCGTGGTGGGTGCGGTCGGCGCGGACGAGTGGCCGTCGCACGTACGGGTGCGGGTGGCCCGCGCCGAGGACGCCGCGCGGGTGCGGGCGATGCACGAGCGGTGCTCTCCGGAGACCCGCCGATTGCGCTACTTCACCTCGGCGCCGCGGCTGCCGGAGGCCGCGCTGAGCCGGTTGCTGGTGCCGGAGCACGGGGTGAGCCTGGTGGCGGTCGCGCCCGACGGTGCGATCGGGGCGCTGGCCACCCTGTTCCACCCGGCGTCCGAGCCGGTCGCCGAAGTGGCGCTGCTGGTCGAGGACGGGTGGCAGCGGCACGGGCTCGGTACCACGATGCTGCGCTCGCTGGTCGAGCACGCGGCCGTGCGCGGGGCGAGCGACCTGCGGGCGCACGTGTTGCCGTGGAACCGGCGCATGCTCGCCCTGTTCGACCGGGCCGGCCTGGTCAGTCGGCGCGGCTACGAGGACGGCGTGGTGCTGGTGGAGGCCGAGGTGCCGCCGGGGGTGCGCGTGCCGGGGCGTTGTGCGTGAGGGGCGGCGGCCCGGCCCGGTGTGGGTGAGTGCGGTGACCGGGTGCGCTCGGCCCGGCGTGGGTGAGGCCGGCTCGTCGTGGGTTTCCGGAGGTGCCCGACCGAGGCGGGGGATATCGGGGCGAATATCCGATTTGCGCTTGAATATTTGCCTCTGAGGCAAGTTAATTGCCTCGCTGGCCGGGTCTGCCTAGCCTCGAAGCATGGTCGCCTCTCCAAGCTACGACACCGACGAGCCGGAATCGACACCCGCCGAGGCGGTGCCGACCGGGCTCGGTGATCGGTTGCGTGCGGCCCGTCGGGCGAACGGCTTCAAGCTCGACGAGGCCGCGCAGTTGACCAAGCTCTCCGTCGCCTATCTCTCCCGGCTCGAACACGAGCGCCGACAACCGTCGCTGCCCGCCCTGTTGACGTTGGCCCGGGCCTACAACACGACCGTCTCCGAACTGCTCGGCGAGGACAGCGCGTCGGCCGAGCCGGTGGTTCGCGCCCGCGCGGCCGAGCCGGTCGAGGCGCACGGCTGGACCTACTGGCGCGTGGGTAGTCCGCGCCGCGGCATGCAGGCGCTGCGGGTGCGGGTGCCGGCGGGCCGGGCGGACGGGCCGGGGCGGGTGCATCCGGGCGAGGAATGGCTGTACGTGCTGACCGGTCAGCTCCGGTTGACCCTGGACGGGGCCACCCATCTGCTCGCGCCCGGCGACGTGGCGCACTTCGACTCGGGTCTGGCGCATCGGATGGAGTCCGCCGACGCGTACCTGCCCGTCGAGTTCCTGATGGTCCATGCGGCGCCGGCGCTGGTCGCGTTCTCACCGTGCCTGCCCGCTCATGTCTGAGCCGCTCGTGTGTGAGCCGCCCCGGGGCCGAGCCCGTCCAAGTCTGAGGAGTTCGCCGTGATGGAGAGCGAGAAGAGCCGGGCGAACGGGATGTGGATCCGGATCGCGATCTACATCCTGGGATTCTCCGTCGTGTTCGGGGCGCTGATGTTCACCGCGGTGACCTACGGCCACCGCTGAGCACGCGGCGCGTCAGCGCGCCGGCGGCCGGTCGCGGGCCCGTAGGCTCGCGCTCATGGAAAACGCGACTTCCTCGGACACCACGACCCGCTACATCCGGCTCAACCTCGAAATCGTGCTGGAGGTCACCGACGCCGACGCGCTGCGGGCCGCGGCGCTGGACAGCGTCAAGGCGGACGAGGAGCTGTCACCGGGCGACCGGGCCGACGCGACCGCCGCCATCGAGAGCGACCTGGCCGAGTCGGTCTCGTACCTGATCGACCCGTTCAGCCTCGTCGAGGACATCGCCGGCACGGAACTGAGCGAGGCGGGCTGGCAGTCCGAGGGCGCCGAGTACCTGCCCGAGGACGACGACGAGGACGACGAGGACGCCTGACGTCCCGACGGTTCGTGCCCCGGTCGACCGGGCGCGGCCTCGACCTCCGCAGACCGTACGCAGACCCCTTCGTCCCCCACGCCCCGCGAAGCCTCGGCTTTGCGGGGCGTCGATCGTTGGGGGCGGGGTCGGGCGGGGTCGGTCCGAGCGGTCGGGGTTGGTCGGGTCGGGCACGTGGCGCGGGTGGTGCGCGGGCGCCTGCCACCGGCGTACGGCGCAAGCGTGCTTCCCCGCAGGGGTGAATCGGCGGCCAACCGGACGGTGGCGCGTTGCTCATCGCCGCGGGCTTCGTTGTCCCACGTGCCGCATCCGTTCGTGCGGCACTGTGACATGGAGGAAGAATGAACACGGTCAAGAAGGCGGCCATCATCACCGCCGCAGCCGGTGGCATCCTTGCCGCGGGCATGGGTGCTGCAAACGCCAGCTCCGAGGCGGACGGCGCTGCCGTCGGCTCGCCGGGTGTCGCCTCGGGCAACAACATCCAGGTTCCGGTGCACATTCCGGTGAACCTGTGCGGCAACAGCATCAACGTGGTCGGTCTGGTGAACCCGGCGTTCGGGAACGTCTGCATCAACCACGGCTGAGCTTGAAGCTTTCGGTGGGCGCTGTGCTGGGTGACCGGTACGGCGCCCTCTGTCGTCTTTGGTTCGCCTCATGCGCCGGCGGGGCTGGGTGGCCTCAAGCGCCGGCCGGGCTGCTTGGCCTCAAGCGCCGGCCGGGCTGGGTGGCCTCAAGCGCCGGCCCGGCTACTTCGCCTCAAGCGCCGGCGGGGCTGGGTGGCCTCATGCGCCGGCCGGGCTGGGTGGCCTCAAGCGCCGGCCCGGCTACTTCGCCTCAAGCGCCGGCCGGGCTGGGTGGCCTCAAGCGCCGGCCGGGCTACTTTGCCTCAAGCGCCGGCGGGGCTGTTTGGCCTCAAACGCCGGCCCGGCTG
>NZ_JBITHP010000009.1:286464-312461 GCF_044458105.1 Embleya sp. NPDC050493 | reverse complement strand
ACGCCGCCAGCGTTCGTCCTGAGCCAGGATCAAACTCTCCATTGATGTTCACCGGTAATCCGGTGGAACACAATAAGTGAGCGGCGACTCTCCCGGAGGAATAGTCCGGGTATGTCGCCGGCGTCCTTGCTGTGACCTGGGCCCACTGACAGGACCCAGGATTTTCTTCAAAGGAACCACCAACACTGACCGCTGCTCCCCGAGTGGGAAGACGCTCAGCGCCGGGGGTGTTTCTTTGGCGTTGACTTTTGGCACGCTGTTGAGTTCTCAAGGAACGGACGCTTCCTTCGGTGCGGAATCAACCGCGCCCTCCGGGCGTTTAACGTTCAGTGTGTAGCTTGTTGAGCTTGTCTAGCTTGTGTTTCTTTTGTTTCGCTTTCGCGTTTCCAGCTTAGCACACCGTTTCGGCGGCTTCGCTTTCCTCGCTTTCGGCGTCCACCGCGTTTCCGCGTTTTCCGCCTCCCGGACTCTAGCAGATCTTGCGGCCCGCTTTTCGTCCGTTGCTTTCCGCCTTCGAAACTTTCGTTTCCTTGGCTTCCGGCTCTTCGAGCTTACCAGGTCTTTCGACCCGCTTCGCTCACCGCTTCGGCTTCGGAAATTTGTTCTTCCCGCTGCTTTCTGCGACGCCCCGAACATTAGCGGATCGCATTTCCCACCGTCTAATCGGCAGCAATTCGCGTTCCGGTGAATCTGCGGGGCACCCGGACACGGAACGACGCGTGTGATGCGCATGCGCAGCACACCCGGCTTCATGTGATCGGATTGGCCACCCCGGGACCAGCCAGCGCGGGCGCCTAGGCACGCGTCTGTCTCAGGTCTCCCTGTCGGGCAACTTGGAGGACCCTACCGGGGGCCCGGGGCCGACTGCAAACCGGCACACACAGGCTCCGTTTCGGGTGTTCGAACCCGAGCAGACTCCGGGCATGGTTACCTCAACTGCACGGCGAGTGAACCCGATCGCAACGGTCGTCAGTGTCGTGGCCGCCGCGATCGCAGTGATCATCGTCCTGCACATCATTCTGTTCGTTTTCGAGGCCAATCCCTCCAACGGCGCGGTGGAGACCATCGCCGACTGGGCGGACTGGCTGACCCGCTGGTCGCGGGACCTCTTCACCCCCGACAACGTCAAGGCGCGGGTCGCGGTGAACCAGGGGCTGGCCGCGGTGGTCTACCTCGCCGCCGGTGCGCTGATCTCCCGGCTGGTCAGCCGGGTCTGAGCGCGAGGCCGGGCGCGAGCGCGGTCGGCCCGATAGTTCCGTACGGTGGCGGCGCACCAGTCGTAATGATTGGGGTGGAGTACCGAACTGCACCGCCGCCGACCGGAGGGCCCCATGTCCCTGCTCACCCCGGACAGCCTGGGCGATCTCCTGGGCTTGTTCGATTTCGGGAACGGGTGTGTCACCCGCGTACGGATCGACGACCCGTTCAGCCCGGGTGGGGCCACGGCTCGCGTCCTGGTCGACGCTCGGGACCGGGAGCACGGCTGGCCGTGGATTCCCGTCGAGTTCACGCTCACGGGACTTCGCGACTACCGGGTCGAACACGGCAAGGGATTCTCCGGAATGCTCTATTTCGACCCGGTGCTGTCGTGTTTCACCGATGAGACGTACGGCGATCTCTTCTATCTGGACTTCGATCCGGTGGACGGACCCGGGGCGTACGAACCCGTCGACGCCGGTGACGTCGTCGGCCGGTCCCAGTGCTTCTTCGCCGCCGAGAGCTGCTCGTGGCGTGCCCTGCCGCCCACCGAGAGTCCCCGACTCCGACTCATTGGTAACGCTTAGGTCTCAAACCTTTCACTCACTAGGTTCAGCTTCTACGTTCACTCGCACCGGAATCGGCCGCGAGTGTTCGAGTCGTGAACGCTCGATCGTCGATTCCTCCGTATTCGGTACGAAGTCGAGTCGAGGAATCATGAAGCTTCAGCGGAAGCGCTTCGCCGCCCTGCCCGCCACCCTCGGTGCCGGCGCCCTGCTCCTGGCCCTGACCGGGAGTGCCGACGCGGCTCCCGGCCACGGCGACCACCGCCCGTCCGTAGCCGGGATGCGAATCCTGTTGAGCAACGACGACTCGATGCAGAACGCCAAGCCCGACGGTGCCGACGGCCGGGGCATCTACGAGGTACGCCGGGTGCTGTGTGCCGCCGGGGCCGACGTCGTGGTGATGGCGCCGTGGCAATTCATGAGCGGGTTCGGGACCGCGGCCACCGGCGGCGGCGCGCTCACCGTGTCCAGGCGCACCGCGCTGCCTGCCGGCTTCGAGGGCGACTGTGCCCAGGCCCCGAGCAAGGGAGCCGTCTTCGGGGTGTGCAAGGGCGACGCCCCGTGCGGCCCGACCACGCCGAGTGCCACCCCTGTGGACACCGTGCGGCTCGCCCTGCGCGGCGGGCTCGCCGCCAAGGTCGGCTGGCGGAACGGCCCCGACCTGGTGCTCACCGGGATCAACTCCGGACCCAACGTCGCCTCGGTCACCAACGACTCGGGCACCCTGGGCGCCGCCATCGCCGCGATCGACAACGGCAAGCCGGCCATCGCGCTCAGCGGCGGCTTCGACATGGCCTCGTTCAAGGTGACTCCGGCCACCTACCGGGCGTTCGCCGACTTCCTGCCCTCGTATGTGGCACAGCTCAAGGACCGCAAGGCGCTGTCGGACGAATACGTGATCAGCATCAACCACCCGAACGCGGTGCCGGGGAAGCAGCCCGGCCGGCCGGTGTGGACCGAGATCGGTACCGAGACCGTGGTCGCGATCCGGTATTCGGCCTCGCCCGACGGCGACACCTTCGCCATCGGCCAGGGCGACTGTGCGGTGCCCGGCACGTTCTGTCGCCCGGAGACCAAGCGGCATGCCGACTGGACCGAGCTGAACAAGGGGAACATCACGGTCTCCGCGGTGACCGGTGACCGCACCCTGCGCGGTGGCGCGGACGACAGGCTGGAGCGCTTCGTCCGAACCGGCCGCTGATCGCCGCCAAAGCGCACGGACCGTCCCGATCCGGGCCGAGACCGTCTCGATCCGAGCCGGGATCGAGTCGGTCCGCGTCGGGCGCCGACCGGCTCGATACTGGTCGGATGGCAGACAAGCAGCGTCGACGCGGTCGCGCCCCCGAGCCGATCCGGGCCGACGTGGGCTCCGGCAGCGTCGAGTTGGAGCCCGATCCGGATCGGTCCGGGGCGTGGACGCTGCGCCTGCACGGGTCGCCGCAGTCGCACGTGGATCTGGGCGACCCGACGTGGTTGGAGTTCGAGTACGTGCGTCGGCTCGGCCACGTGGTCGACCTGATCGCGGACGCCGGCAAGCCGCTGCGGGCCTTCCACCTCGGCGGCGGCGGGCTCACCCTGGCCCGCTACGTGGCGGCCACTCGGCCCCGGTCGCGGCAGCAGGTGGCCGAGTTGGACGCGGGGTTGGTGGAGTTCGTCCGCCGGGAACTGCCGTGGGAGAAGAACTGGCAGATCCGGATACGCACCGGCGATGCCCGCGAGGTGGCGGGCAAGGCGCCGGACGCCGCGTTCGATCTCGCCGTGGTCGACGTGTTCGCCGATTCGCGGGTGCCCGCGCATCTGACGTCGGCCGAGTTCGTCGGCGAGGTGGCCAGGACGCTGGCCCCCGGCGGGGTGTACGCGGTGAATCTGGCCGACGGCGGTCGGCTCGACTTCGTCCGCTCCCAGGTGGCGACGGTGCGCTCGGTGTTCCCGAATCTGCTGCTGATCGCCGACCCCGCGGTGTTGCGCGGGCGGCGGTTCGGCAATGTCGTCCTGGTCGCCTCGCACGGCGAGTTGCCGATCGGCGAGCTGGCCCGGCGTACGGCCGCCGACCCGTTCCCGGGGCGGGTCGAGCACGGCGCCGCGTTGGCCGACTTCCCCGGTGGGGCGGCCGTGGTGCACGACGCCACGGCGGTCGCGTCGCCGGCTCCGCCCGCGCGCACCTTCGGCCGCAACTGAGCCGACCGGCGCAGCGCCGGCGCCATCCGGCGAACCGCTACCGCCGCCGCTTGCGCTCCTCCACCCGGCCCTTGAGCAGGCCGACGACCAGGAGCACGATCAGCGTCGCGACCAACAGCACCACCGTGACCGCGGAGCCGAGCAGCACCTTGCCCCGGTCGGTCAGGGTGAAGACCGAGACCGGCAGCGTCCGCCACTCGGCCGGGTAGACCATGATCGTCGCGCCGACTTCGCCCATCGACAGCGCGATCGCCAGGCTCGCCGCCGCGGTGATCGACGGGAGCAGCATCGGCAGCCGTACCCGCAGCAGCACCCGGGCGGCGCTCGCGCCGAGCGACGCGGCCACGTCCGCGAAGGCCGCGTCGGTCCGGTCGAGGCCGGCCGACACCGTGGAGTACGCGAATGTCACCACCAGCACCGCGTGTGCCGCGATGACGATCCACTTGGTGCCGTTGAGCAGGATCGGGCCGTCGCTGAAGGCCACCAGCATGCCCAGACCGACCACCACCGAGGGCACCGCGACCGGCAGGTGGAAGACCGCGTCGGTGAGCCGGCGAATGAAGCGCGGCGCGGTCCGGGCGGCGATCGCCGCCCACGTACCGACCACGATCGCGATCAGCGATGCGCCCAGCGCCGTCTCGATGCTGACCACGAGGCTGTCGTGGTTGGTGCCCGCCGTGGCCTCGCGGATGTTCTCGCTCGTCCAGGACGCCGGCAGCACGCTGTTCCAGTCGCCGGCGAAGGCGGCGATGCCCAGGATCGCCAGCGGGGCGAGCACGAGGGGGGCGAAGACGAGTGCGAAGAGCGCCCAGACGAGGGCACGACCGCTACGCGACCAGACCAGCACGGCCGGCTCCTGTCCGGGAGAAGACGAATCGGTAGACCGCGTAGAGCGTGAGCGACAGCGCGACCTCGACCACCGCGACCACACACGCGCCCGGGTAGTCGAAGGTGACCGCGCCCTTGGCGTGGACGAGCATCGGCAGCGTGGTGACGTCCTTGGCGCCGATGAACAGCACGATCCCGAACTCGTTGAGCGTGAGCAGCAGGGTCAGGCTGCCGCCGGCCGCGAGTGCGGGCCACGCCTCGGGAAGCAGCACCTGGCGGATCACCCGCAGTGGTCCCGCGCCGAGCGAGGCCGCGATGTCCAGCCGGTCCCGGGGCACCAGTGCGAAGGCGGCAAGCAGCGGGCGCATCACGAACGGGGTGTAGAAGGTGATCTCGGCCAGCACCACGCACCACGGCGAGTACAGGAAGCCGACGAGTGGTTCGCCCAGCCCGAGCTTGTCCGCCGCCGCGTTGACCACGCCCGCCGTGCCGTACAGGAAGGTGAAGGCCAGCGCGATCAGGAAGGACGGGAAGGCGAGCACGGTGTCCACGATCCGCCCGACCGCCCGGGCGCCGGGGAACGGGACGAAGGACAACACCAGGGCCAGGAAGAAGCCGACGACCAGGCAGCCGAGGGTGGACAACACGGCGATCTTCACCGTGTTCCACAGCGCGTCGCCGAACGAGGGCGAGTTCAGCACGTCGCGCCAGACGTCCAGGCCGACGTGTTCGTTCTTGTCGACGAAGGACTGCTTGACCACGAGTGCGAGCGGATAGAGGAAGAATCCGGCGGCGAGCACGAGCGGCGGGAGCACCCACAATGCCCGGGACGCGCCGCCGCGGGCCTTGCTCACGGGCGTCGGGGCCGCGGTCGGTTCGGCCGCGGGCGGCGATTCGGTCAGGGTCGCGGTCATCCGGCCGCTCCCGCCGGGACCAGGACGCACGGCTCGGCGGGCAGCGCCACGCCGAGTCGCTCGCCGAGCGCCGGCACCCGGGCCAGGTCGGCGACGTCGATCCGGATCTCCCGGCCCGACCGCCCCGACTGTTCCGACCGCTCCCGCTCACCCGGTTTCCCCGCCGGGCCCGTCGCTTCGTCGAGCACGCAGGTCAGCCGGTAGTCGGCACCGCGCCACTGGATCGCGGTGAGCGTCGCGGGCAGCGTGTCCGGGTGGTCGACCGCGGTCGCCCCGAGGGTGTGCGGGCGGGCCACCAGCATCGCCCGCTCGCCCTCGGCGAACGCCCGGGTGGGATCGGCGGCGACGGTCAGTCCGCCCACCGCGACCTCGACCGTGTCGTCCCCGGCCGTGCACGCCGCGAGCACCCGCGCGCCGAGCAGGTTGGCCGCGCCCAGGAAGGATGCGGTGAACTCGCTGGGCGGACGCCGGTACAGCCGATCCGTGGCGTCCAGGTCCACCAGCCGCGCATCCCGCATCACCGCGATCCGATCGGCGAGCGCGAGGGCCTCGGTCTGGTCGTGCGTGACGTACATGATCGCCACGTCCGGCAGGTCGGCCCGCAACCGCTGCAACTCGCCGAGCAGGTCGGCGCGCAGCGTCGCGTCCAGCGCGGACAGCGGTTCGTCGAGCAGCAGTACGGGCGGACGGATGGCCAACGCGCGGGCGATCGCCACCCGTTGCTGCTGGCCGCCGGACAACTCGCGGGGGTAGCGCCGGGCGTAGCTCGCCATGCCCACCATGTCCAGCGCCTCGGTGACCCGGCGGGCCAGCTCGGCACGCGGCACCCGGCGGGCCTTGAGGCCGAAGGCGACGTTGTCCGCGACCCGCATGTGCGGGAACAGCGCGTAGTTCTGCACGACGACGCCGATTCCGCGCTTGTTCGGCGGCTCGTACGTCACGTCGCGCCCGGCCAGGGTGATCCGTCCGGAGGCGGGCCGGAGGAAACCCGCGACCGCCTTGAGTGCCGTGGACTTGCCCGAGCCGGACGGTCCGAGCAGCGCGACCGTCTCGCCTCGGGCGACCTCCAGGCTCAGCCCCTCCAGGGCCACGACGGATCCGTAGCGGACCGTCAGATCCTGGATGCCGATCGCCGCTGCGATCGGCGCTGCGTGCGCGGTGGTCGCCTCGGTGCGCTCGATGGCTGGTGCGGTCATGCGGGTTCCCTCCCTGTCCGCGGTTCTCTCGGGGTGTGTCCGGACCGGTCGGGTCAGCGACCGACGGCCTTGTTGTAGTCGGCCAGGTCGGCGTCCAGTTCCTTGAGGACCGTGTCCCATTCCGGCGTCCAGATCTCCACGCCCTCCAGGGCCTTGGCGATCTCGGCGGCGTTGGCGTCGGTCGGCTTGACGTCCTCGCGGACGGGCAGGCCGAGCGCGTCGGCGGAGACCGAGGTCTGCGCCTCCGGGGAGAGCAGGTAGTCCATCAGCTTGCGGCCGTTGTCGGCGTGCGGGGCGCCCGAGGACAGGCCCATGAAGTACGGCAGCGCGAATGTCGAGGCCTTGCCCGCGTCGTCGGCCGGGAACCAGACCTTGAAGTTGGACTTGTCGTTGTGGATCGACGCCAGGTTCATCTGCAGGTCGCCGTTGGCGACGCTGAGTTCGCCCTTGCCGACCTTGGGCTGGAGCTTGCCGGTGGAGGAGGACGGGCCGACGTTGTTCGATTCGAGCCGCTTGAGGTAGTCGAGCGCGCCCTGCTTGCCGTACAGGTGCTGGAGCTGGATCAGCACGGCGGTGCCGTCACCGGCCTGGCCGGGCGTGGAGTACTGGAGCTTGGACTTGAACCGGCCGTCGGTCAGCTCTCGGAACTTGGTCGGCGCGGGCTTGGCCTGATCGGGGTTGTAGATCCAGGACGCGTAGTTGTCGACCACGGCCACATAGCGGCCCTGCGCGTCCTTCGAGGTCGCGGGCACCTTGTCGGCGCCGGCCGGCGTGTACGCGGTGAGCAGGTTCGCCTGGGCCGCGCGCTGGATGAACGGCGGCAGCGTGATCGCCACGTCGGCCTGCGGGTTGCCCTTCTCCTTCTCCATGCGCGTGACCACCTCGCCGGAGCCGGACTCCACCAGGTTGACCTTGATCCCGGTCTTCTTCTCGAAGTCCGCGAAGCGCTTGGTGTACCAGTCGGCGAGCCCGTCCACGGAGTAGACGGTCACGCTGCCCGAGCCCTTGGCCGGGGCGCCGCCGGGGGCGGCGTTCGCGGCGGGTCCGGTGTCGTCCGAGCCGCTCCCACCGGTCCCGCCGCAGGCGGTCGCGGTGAGGACCACCACGGTGGCGGCGGCGGTGAGGCCGAGGATGCGTCGCATGGGAAATCGCCCTTTCGAAAAGACGAATCAGCCCTGGAGCAGGGCGGGGAGGTCGCGGATGGAGCCGAGCACGTGGGTGGCGCCGGCCGCTTCGAGCGCGGCGCGGTCGTGGGCGCCGGTGAGCACACCGGCGGCGATCGAGGCGCCGGAGCGCAGTCCGGTGAGCACGTCGTACGCGGTGTCGCCGACCACGGCGACCGCGCGCAGGTCCTCGACGCCCAGACGCAGCACCGCGGTGAGCACCATGTCCGGGTACGGCCGGCCGCGTCCGGCATCGGCCGGGCACAGGGTCAGATCGGCGAGGTCGGTCCAGCCGAGCGCGGCCAGGATCGCGTCCTGGGTGGGTCGGCCGAAGCCGGTGGTCAGGGCGACGGCGACGCCGGCCGCGCGCAGTGCGCGGATGGCGTCCTCGGCACCGTCGATCGGCGCGCAGCGGCCCTGCGCGACCAGGTCGGCGTAGGCGGCCTCGAAGGCGAGGTTGGCGGCTCGGGCGCGCTTTTCGTCGCCGTCGAGCAGGGCTCGGAAGACGGTGATCTTGCTCTCGCCCATGGTGGCCTCGACGTAGTCGAGCTTGCGCACGAAGTCGGCGGAGCCGACCTCGACGCCGACCGCGCCGATCGCCCGGGTGAACGCCTCGACGACGAGGCCGTCGTCGGCGACGGTGGTGCCGGCCATGTCCAGGACGGCGAGTTGACAGTGCGTCATCAGTGGTGCTCCGGTGGGCTTTCGGCGAAGGGTGGCGGGTTCGGGGTGGCGCGACGGCGCCGGGCGCATCTAGAGGCCGGCGAGGTGCGCGGTGCGTTCGGCGATGGCGGGTGAGCAGGTCATCCCGCGTCCGCCGGGGCCGGTCACCAGCCAGGTCGCCGGGGCGACCTGCTCGCGGTGCACGACGCGGGTGGTGTCGGTGGTCTGCGCGTACACCCCGGCCCAGCGGCGGCGTACGGCGGGCAGCGGGCGGCCGAGCAGCCCCTCGGCGACCTCGACCAGGTGCTCGTAGGGCGCGGAGTCCACGTCGAACGTGAACGGCTCGTCGTATTCGTGGGTGTCGCCGATGGTCAGGCCGCCGTCCAGGCGCTGGACCATCAGCAGCTGCATGCGGTGCTCGGCGGGCACCGGCGCCTGCGGGTGGGCGCTCTTCAGCGCGTCCAGCGCGGTGCCGGCGTAGGCCGGGTAGTAGCGGAAGCTGTCGCCGTCGGCGACCGAGGTGGTCAGCCGCTCGTCGAGCGGGTCGGTCTGCATCATCTGCAGGCGCACCCGGCGCACCGGCAGTTCCGGGGCCAGCTCGCGGACCAGGCCGGTCAGCCAGGCGCCGGTGCACAGCAGCACCAGGTCGCCCTCGTGGGTGTGTCCGTGGTCGTCGCGCACGCCGGTGCCGCTCGGCAACAGGTCGCGCACCTCGCGGCCGGGCAGCCAGGTGTAGCGGCCGCCGGCCGCGAGGTGCGCGCGCAGCGCGGGCAGCGCGACCCGGGACTCGACCGCGCCGTCCCGCTCGCAC
Organism: Embleya sp. NPDC050493; assembly: GCF_044458105.1. Taxonomy (NCBI): domain Bacteria; kingdom Bacillati; phylum Actinomycetota; class Actinomycetes; order Kitasatosporales; family Streptomycetaceae; genus Embleya; species Embleya sp. NPDC050493. The sequence continues at coordinate 302,945 of NZ_JBITHP010000009.1, read as the reverse complement.
CACAGCGCCGCGTCGAAGGTGCCGCGCAACGCCGGGTTGTGCTCTCGGGCCTCGTTCGGGGTGAGCAGCTTCAGGCCGCGCTCGGCGGCGTCGGGGCGGGCGAGGGCCGCTTCGGCCACCGCGACCTCCTCGGCGCCTCGACACACCGTCAGCGAGCCGTTGGGCCGAAAGCCGGTGCCGGGCACGTCGGCGCCGATCCGCTCCCACAGCTCGCGGGCCCGCAGGGCGGTGTCCAGTTCGTCGCCGCCGGCCCGGCCGCCGATCCACACCAGGCCGAAGTTGCGCACCGAAGCACCGCGCGCCTCACGCTCGCGCTCGATGTGCACGACCTCGTGACCTCGATCGATGGCCTGCCAGGCGTGCATGGTGCCCAGCACGCCACCTCCGACGACGATGACTCGCACCGGCTTCCTCCACGTTCTCGGGGGCGAATGCGACCAGCTTGGGAGCGGTCGATGCCGAGCATGCGGAGGCGGTGTGTCGCCCGGGTGAACAGTCCGTTAAGGTCCGAACCTGTTACCTTCTCGTTATGAAAGCCGGATGGGGCCTATGCCCGCAGGCGCGTGGCGAAACCCATCCGGTCCCCCCGGAACAGCGCCCGGACCCGCTCGATGGGCACCCCCTCCGGGTCGTAGGACGTGCGCATCACCAGCAACATCGGCAGCGCCGGGTTGGTCTCCAGGAGCAGCGCCTCGCGCGGCGCGGCCAACACGGTCTCCACGGTCTCGTCCATCTCCGCGAACACCACGCCCAGGTCCTTTTGCAGGCACAGGTACAGCGAGCCCTCCGGGCGCAGGACCTCCAGCAGGGTGGGAAAGCGGTCCAGCGGCAGATAGGTGCTCTCCAGGCCGATCGGTTCGTCGTCGGCGAGCAGCACCCGCTCCAGGTGCACGGTCAGGTCGCCGGTCCGGATCCGCAGCCGGTCGGCCAGGTCGGGCTGCGCGACGTGGTGTTCGAGGGTGACCACGCGGCGGCCGGGGGTCAGGCCCATCGAGCGCACCGCCTCGGTGTAGCTGCCGAGGCTGACCGGCTGCATGAGCTTGGGCGGCGCGACGTAGGTGCCCCGCCCGCGGGCGGAGCGCAGTCGGCCCTCCATCACCAGCTCGCCGATCGCCGCCCGCAGGGTGCTGCGGGCGACGCCGTAGTTCGCGGCGAGTTCGCGTTCGGAGGGCAACAACGCGTCCTCGCCCAACTCGTCCATGAGTTGGAGAAGGCTCATCTTCACCGTGTACGACTTGGGGACGCGGCCGTGTTCGGGGACGCCGTCGCGATAGGGACGGGCCGTGGAGTCTGGGCTGGGCACCCACGGAGCCTATTCGGCCGGCGCCGGGTACGTACGACCCTTCCACGCCGCCCCCCGCCCGCGGGCGTGCCGGACCGCCGAGTGCACGGTCATCCCCAGGTACAGCGTGGCAGCGAACGGCAACAACACCGCCGCCGCGGCCGGCCGTCCGTAGTAGCGCACCATCGGCACATAGGTCGCGGTCATCAGCGCCCACACGGCGAGCCCGAGCAGCGCGAGCGGGGCATCCGCGCCGATGATCCCGGCGCACAGGGCCACGGGTGCGGCCAGATAGATCAGCGCCAGGCCCAGCACCGTGCCCGCGAGCAACAACCAGGAGTGCCGCAGCTGGGCGAAGGCACTGCGCGCGACCATGTTCCACAGATCGGCCAGTGCCGGGTAGGGCCGCACGCTGTCCACGTGGTGCGCGGGATCCGCGAGCACCAGTCGGATCCGGCCGCCGGCCCGCTTGACCGCGGTGCCCAGCGACACGTCGTCGATCACCGCGTCCCGGATCGCCGCCACGCCGCCGGCCCGGGCCAGGGCGGTGCGCCGGACCAGCACACAGCCGCCCGCCGCGGCGGCGACCCGCGAGTGCGGCCGATTCACCCGGCGGAACGGGAAGAGCTTGCCGAAGAAGTACACGAAGGCGGGCACGATCAGCTTCTCCCACCGGGTGTGCGTGCGCAGCCGGGCCATCACCGACAACAGGTCGAGCCGGTCCCGCTCGGCCTCGCCGACCAGGCGGGCGAGCGAATCCGGCGCGTGCGCGATGTCCGCGTCGGTGAACAGGATCCAGTCCACCTCGCCCACCGACTCGACGCCGTGCCGCAGCGCCCACAGCTTGCCGGTCCAGCCCGCGGGCGGCTCGCCCGGCGAGGTCACGGTCAGCGGCACCCGGCCGGCCGCTCCCAGCCGTCGGGCCAGCTCGCCGGTCCCGTCGGTGCTGCCGTCGTCGACCACGAGCACCTCGGCCCGGCCGGGAAAATCCTGCGCGAGCAGGGTGGGCAGGCTGTCCCCGAGCACCGCCGCCTCGTCCCGGGCGGGCACGATCACCGCCACCGACACGGCGTCGGCCACCGGCCCGGGCGAGCCCGTCAGGCGCACGTCGGTGCGCCAGAACCAGCCGTGGCACAGCGTCAGGTAGAGCCAGGCGAGACCGGACACGGCGGTGACCCACAACAAGACGTCCACATCGGAAGCCTGCCGGCTCGCCCACGCCACTCGGGCGCTCCTTCCGGGTGAAGTCCGCGCGCGAACGGAGTCCTCGGGTCAAGAGCGTGCGCGCGCGGCCCGATATCGGGTATGGGAGCCGTTCTCGACAGTTGTAGTGAACTACCCATCGGCAGAAGGGCGGTGCCCGTCATGGGCGACGCGACGACGAGGACCCAGGAGCATGTTCGCGGCGGGGCCACCCGCTGGCAGGGATTCGAGGTCGGTACCCGCGTGCGCGTGCAGGTGGGCCTGAGCACGGGCCACGTCGGCGAGGTGTGCGAGGTGTTCGCGGACGCGCATCGGCCGCCGCTGTCCCCGTATCAGTGGTACACGGTGCGTTTCGCCGACGGCCTGCGCCCGCTGTATCGCCACGACGAGCTGGTCGAGCTGGTCGAGCTCTCCTAGGGGACTGCCCCGACCCGTCCCTTCGGCCCCTGTCGGGCCGCTCTCCGGACCGCGTGCGCCCGCGCCCCGATGGCGGGCGCACGCGGCATGCCGTGCCCAAGCGGCACGGGACGGGTCCTGGTGCCGCGCCCGGCACCAGGCGAGGTCGAGGAGCCCTTCGGCCGCGTGTCCAACGACACCGTCGGTCGGGCCTTGCGCTCGCACGCCTGCCGAGGCAGGGTGCGGGCACGGGATCTGAAAGGGCGTCAGAATGACGATCAAGCTGGGCGTGATGGCGCCCTTCGCGGACGGTCTGATCACCTCCGGCGGCTTCCTGCGCGACTTCGCCGGGACGCTGGAGGAGTGCGGCGTCGAATCCGTATGGACCGTCGAGCACGTCGTGGTCGCCGAGGATTACGAACCCCTGTACCCGTACTCGGATTCCGGTCGCACGCCCAGCGCCGCCGGCGTCGTACCGATGCCCGATCCGCTGGAGACCATCGCCTTCCTGGCGGGCGCCTCGCGCACGTTGCGGTTCGGCACGGCGATGGTGGTCGCCCCGCTGCACAGCCCGGTGGTGCTGGCCAAGCGGGTCGCCACCATCGACCGGCACTCGGCCGGCCGGCTGATGCTGGGCCTGGGCATCGGATGGCAGAAGGAGGAATACGCCGCCGTCGGCGCCTCCTTCGCCGAGCGCGGGGCCCGACTGGAGGAGTGCGTCGGCGCGATGCGCGCGCTGTGGGCCGACGCTCCCGCCACCTTCCACGGCCGGTTCACCACCTTCGAGCGGGTGCACTGCCTGCCCCGGCCCGAACGCGGCGCGGTACCGGTGATCCTGGGTGGCAACAGCGAGCCCGCCGTGCGCCGGGCCGGTCGCATCGGCGACGGCTGGTTCCCGTACACGATCGGCGCGGAGGAGTTCGAGGCGCGCGCCGAACTGTTGCGCGCTTCGGCGCTCTCGGCCGGTCGGGCCGAGGACGCGGTCGAGATCACCGCGTGGCCCGGCTCGTGCGACCGCGATCTCCAGCACGATCCGACCTGGGTCCGTCGCTTCACCGACGCGGGTGCGAGCCGCCTGGTGTTCGCGCCCACTCCGGCCGAACTGGCCGGTCCGAATGGGCTGGACACGTTGCGCGAGCGCATCGCGCAGTACCGCGAGAGAGTGCTGGACAAGCTGTGAGCAGCGGCGTCGACCCCGCCACCGGGGTGGTGAACATTCTCGACCACGTCACGCTGACGAACGATCAGGTGGCGCCGTGGCTGGGCCGGTTCCATGATCACTACCTGCCCGGCGCGCAGCGCCGCGGCATGCGACTGGAACGGGTGTGGCGCTCGCCGGCGGGCCGCGACGCGACCACCGTGCACATCCTGTGGGTGCTGCCCGGGATCCGTGCCTTCTACGCGATGCGCGGTGCCGCGGCGGCGGATCCGGAGGTCGCGGCGTTCTGGGCGGCCACCGACAGCCATGCGCTGGAGCGGCAACGTCGTGCGCTGCAACCGGCGATGCCCGAACCCGCCGACACACCGGCCCCGGACCCCGCGGCCACGGGCGCGGCCGGGACGGCTCCCGCCGAGACGGGTACAACCGGAACGAATCCCACCGTGGCGGCCCCCTCCGGGGCGGACCGCACGGCACACCGCAGCGGAGCACACACATGACACGTTGGGTGGTGCTGGCCGCAACCATGCCCGGTCCCGGACTCGCCGGGGTGCGCTCGGCCGGACCGGATCTGCCCGGCAGCGTCGGCGGGCACGGCTTCTCGTGGGATCTCGACGCCGGCGCGGCGCCCGAACTTCCCGCGCACGCCGAGGCGGTCGCGCTGCGCCCGGTACGCGCCGCGTTCGTGCCGACGACCGGACCGCGGATCAAGCGCACGCTGCTGTTGACCGTGCGTACCGGCACATCCGCCGACGTGCTCGCGGAGTTCGAGTCGGATCTGATCGCCATGCCGGACCACATCGCGACCATCCGTTCGTGGGCGCTGTCCCGGGTGGCGCGGCGGGCCGGGCGGGCGTCGCCGTGGACGCATGTGTGGGAGCAGGAATACGCCACGGTCGAGGGCCTGACCGGCGAGTATCTGCTGAACCCCTATCACTGGGCGCACGTGGACCGCTGGTTCGACGGCGAGGTGCCCGGGTCGATCGTCGAACCGGGCCTGGCGCACGTCTTTCGGCACAGCGACCCGCCGGTGCTCACCGCAGCCGATTCTGACTGATCGTCAATTCCGGCGCCCGACAAGGGCAACCAACAGGTGCGTCCACTCCCGATCGGTGAACCGCAGGACCGCGCAGGCACGTTGCTTGGAATCACGCACCACCACCTCGCAGGGGTGCCGATTCACCACTTCGACGCAGTTCCCCTGCACGCTGCTGTACGAGCTCCGTCGCCACGTCGGTGCGTGGGTTTCCCGCGACAAGGTCGCCATCGGCCCGTCACCCCTGACTTGTCGAGGCCACGCCGACGGGCGACCAGAACCCGCTGCCTCCATGTGAGGGCCGGGGACATCGCCCGATCGGGTGAACCGTGTACACGCGGACACCGAAGTGGCGGCGAGAGTTGCACCACCGGGTTTCGTGGAGCATCCTACCGAGCACCCTCACTTTACGCGCTTGCAAGATCACTTAAAGCGACGGGACGGGGCGGGGCCGCTTGCGGGGGCAAACGCAGCCCACGCAACAGGAGGTAGCTGCATGACCACCCTGGCCGATCCGGAAGTGGCGGATGCAGAGGACGAGGTCAGCCCGACCATCACGCTGCCGGCGATGCCCGCATGCGTGTCCGCCGTGCGGGAGCATGTCCGCGTGGCACTGACGGTCTGGGACCTCGACTCTTTGTCCGACATCGCCGTACTTCTCGCCTCCGAACTGGCGACCAATGCCGTACGTCACGCGGGCCTGGGACGCCCGTTCAGCGTCGTGGTCCGTCGAGATCGCGCCCCGGACGGCGCCGCCTGCGTATGGATCGAGGTGCACGACACCGACACCCGGGCACCACAGGTGGTCGAAGCCGCCGACGACGACACCACCGGCCGCGGCCTGCTGCTGGTCGAATCACTCTCGGACGGCTGGGAATCGGTCCCCGAACCCGGCGGCAAGTGTGTGCGCTTCCGACTCGCGATGACCGCCTGACCCGCCCACCCGGGCCACCGCCGGCCTCCTCGACCGGCGCGCCCTCCGGCTCACCCCGCCGCCGGCTCACCCGCCGGCGAGCGGGCCACGTAGACCGGCAGTTCGTGCACGTGGGCGCGGCCGGGCGCAAGCGTGTCCACGGCGAGCCGACCCAGGTGCGGGTGGTGGGTGAACAGCACCACCTGGAACCGGTCGGCCATCGCGTCCAGCACCGCCAGCATCGCCCGCGTGCGTCCGTCGTCGAAGGTCATCGCGATGTCGTCGAGCACGATCGGCATCGCCCGGCCGGCATCCGCGTACGCGTCCAACGAGGCCAGCCGCAGCGCCAGATACAGCTGATCGCGAGTGCCCTCGCTCATCTCGTCCACGCCGATCGACCCGGCCGCGAACGCGCCGGAGCCTTGCGCACCCGGCGACGAGGAGCCGCCGGCACGGCGCGCACGCAGCACCGGGGCACCCTTGCGGCCGTCGGTCTCCACGAGCAGCCGATCGAAGCGGCCCGCGGTCAGCGCGGTGAAGACCTCCTCCGCCCGGGCCAGCACCGGGGCCTGGTTCTGCTTGCGGTAGTCCTCCATGCAGCGCAGCAGCACCTCGCGGGCCAGCCGCAACCGGACGAACTCCTCGGTGTCCTCGGCGATCGCCGCGACCGTGCCGGCGGCCTCCTCCTGCGCCCGGGCGGCGGCCGTCGACTCGCGCTCCAGGTCCAGCACGATCTGCCGGCGCCGACCCAGTGCCTCGCCCGCCGCGGCGTACGCCGCCTCGGCCTCCTCGACGCGGCGCGCGGCGTCCTCGATCTCCACGTCGAGTTCCTCGGGCGTGTAGCGCGCGGCTTCCTGTTCGACCTCCGGCGACAGCAGCTCGCGATGGTCGGCGAGCGTGCCCTCGATCTCCCGTATCCGGTCGGATCGCCGCACCGCGCGGCGCAGTTCGTCGGCATCGGCGGCGCCGGCCCCGGCGACCAGCGCGGCGAGCTCGCCGGCGACGTGCTCGACCGCCTCCCGCCCGGCCGCGACCGTGCGCTCCAGCCGGTCGATCCGCTCGGCGAGCCGATCGCGGGCCGCTTCGGCGTTGCGGGCCGAGGTCAGTTCCTCGTACAGCGCGAGCACGGCCGCGAACGCCGGTCGGCCGTCGACCTCGGTCGGCACCGGGCGCCCGCAGGCGGTGAACACCTCGGCCACCCGCGCGCCGAATCCGGCCACCCGGTCGGCGGCGCGGGCCCGACGCAGCTCCGCCTCGGCCGCGTGGCCGACCGCTGCCGCCACCTTGGCCAGCGTGCCCACCGCGGCGGCGACCGTGTCGGGGTCGCCCTCGGGCAGGTCCAGGCCGTGCACCAGGTCGTACCAGCGCCGCTCCCACGCGGCGCGCTCGTCCCGGGCCCGGTCCGACTCCGCGCCCGCCTCGGCGAGTTCGGCCTCGGCCTCGCGCACGGCCGCCAGCGCGCTCTCGCGCAGCCGCGCCGCGTCGGCGAGCGCGTCGCGGCGTGCGTCGGCCTGTTCGATCAGCGCGGCCAGGGTGCTCGTCGTGGTCGGCGCGCCGGATTCGGCCAGTGCGGTGCGAAACGCGGCCACCAGCTCGGCGGCCCGCTCGCGGCCGGCGGTCAGTCGGGCTCGCACCGTGCGCGCCTCGACCTCGACCCGGGCCAGGTCCCGGATCGCGTCCAGCAACGCGGCGGCGTCGTGCGGGTCCGGCGCGGGCAGCCCGCAGGCCGCCCAGGTCCGCGTCCACTGCGCCGCGAGCTCGTCCCGGCGCGCGCTCGCCTCCTGCCGCCGCTCGGCCAGTCGGGCCAGCGTGCGTTCGTCGTGTTCGAGGTCCACCCGGAGCCGGCCGCGCCGGACCGCGTCCTCGGCCCGGCGGGCGATCCGCTCGGCGATCTCGTCCGCGGCCCGAACCGCGTGCTCGAACGCGTCGATCCGGTCGTCGGTCAGCGGCGGGCTCGCACAGATCTGCGTCCACAACCGGTCCCGCTCGGCGCGGGCGGCGGCCCAGTCCGCGGGCACGGGCGGCGGATCGGCGAGCGAGAGCATGGCGAATTCGCGGCGCCGCGCGTCGTGTTCGGCCACCGCCGCGTCCCGGGCCGTCGTGATCGTGTGCAGTTCGTCCAAGACCCGGGTCGTCTGCTCCACGTGGTCGGCGACCCGCTCCCGGCCGGGCAGCGGCAGTCGCGCCGCGTGGTCGTCGGCGAACAGGGCCGGGTCGTGCAGACCGTGCCGGGCGCGCAGATCCTCCGCCTCGCGTTCGAGCTCGGCCACCCGCTGCTCGTCGCGCACGATGTCCTCGACCAGGCTGCCCGGCACCGCCCGACGCAGCGCGCGCAACGCGGCCGGGTCGCCGGGCTCGGGGGTCAGGTCGCAGGCCGCACGGGCCGCGTCCAGCCGGGCGCGACGATGCGCGACCTGCTCGGCGGCGCCGGCGAGCCGGGCCTCGCACATCTTGAGCCGGTCGCGCAGCTCGGTCACCCGTTCGCCCACGCCGGCCGGCACGTCGTACGCGGTGGGATCGTCGAGGGCGCGGTCCGGACGCACCCGGAACAGCAGTTCGGCGGCGCCCGCCCGGGTCTGCGACGCCTCGGCGTCGGCGTCGGCGGCCAGGTCGACCGCGTCGCGCACGGCCGCGACGTCCGCGTGCAGCGCCTCCACCTCGGCGGCGTGCGCCGTCAACACCCCGTCCACCACCACGTCGGCCGCCTCGACGCGGGCCTCGGCGAGGTCTCGGGCGGCGCGCGTGACGTCCGCCGCGGCCTCGCGGGCGCGCTCGTCCAACGCCTCCAGTTCGGCCGTGAGTTCGGCGGCGACCGGCGGGCCCTCGGCGAGCAGCTCGGCCCGCTCGGCATCCAGCGCGCTCCTGCGGGCCAGCACCGGAAGCGCCTGCCGGATGCGATCCAGCCGGTTCGCCGCGGCCCGCGCATCGCTGCGGTCCCGGCCGAGCCGATCGCGCTCCTCCTCGGCGCGCCGGGCCTCCTTGACCGCCTCGCCGAACACCGAGGGGGCCAGGCCGTCGTCCTGGACCCGCTTGCGCAGCCGGCCCAGTTCGGTCAGTCCGGCGTTGATCCGCTGGTTCTTCCCGCGCGTCTTGTACAGCTCGTCGGCGCGCTCCTCCAGGCGGGTGAGCACCTCGCCGAGCCGGGCCGAGGAGCGCGACTCGAACAGTGCCCGCCCGATGTCCCCCTCGCCCCGGAGCAATTCGGCCCCGCCCTCGCGCAGCCCGGCGTGGTCCAGCGCGAACACGTGCCGGAAGTCGTCCCTACCCACGCCGGCGAGCACCCGGGTCAGCTCGGTCTCGGCGAGCACCGTGCCGTCCGCGCGGGTGAGCGGATTCTTGTCCCGCTTGTGCCGCACCACGTCCAGCACGCTCCCGTGCTCGTCGCGCACCAAAGCGCCGAGCTTGAGGTCGCGCATCGCGTGCACGAAGTCGTACGAGGTCTGCCGGTCCATCCCGTACAGGAGTTGGTCCAGGGCGTGCCGCACGGTGGACTTGCCGGCCTCGTTCGGGCCGCAGATCACGTGGACGCCCGGCGCGCCGAGCTCGATGTGCCGGTCGGTGAAGCAGCCGAACGCGATCAGGTCGAGCCGGTCGATTCTCATCCGGACTCCCCGTCGCTCCCGGTGACCAGCGCGGTGAGCAGGTCGACGGCCTGGTCGAAGATGTCCGCGCGCCAGGTCGGATCCGCGGGCGCGATGCCCTCCTCGGCCACCTTGGGGTCGAGCGTGCGCAGCCCCGGCACCGCCCGGACCAGTTGTTCCAGTGCGGTGGGATCGGCGCGCAGCGCCCGGGCGGTGCGCGCCAGGTCCTCCACCAGCGTCGGCAACTCGACGCCCGCGTCGCCCAGGTCGCGGTGCCGGGTCTCCAGTCGGACCTTCTCCAGCCACACCCCGGAGAACTCGGCGGCCAGGGCACGGGTCTCGAACACGAACCGGCGTTCGTCCCGCCACAGCGCCTCGTGTGCGGCACTGGCGCCGACGATCCGGACCCGGGTGGCCAGCAACCGGTCGCCGGCCGCGGCCCGCTCCTCGGCCAGGTGCCGGCGGACCGCGTCCAGCACGTCCTCGATGTCGCTCGCCCCCGTCGCGTCCACGTCCAGCCGCGCCCACCGCACCACGTCCAGGTCGCGGTGCTCGATCGCGGCCCGGCCCCGGTCGCCGTCGACGGTGATCAGCGTGGCGCCCTTGGGCCCGGTCTCCCGGGCGTGCCGGCCCTGCACGTTGCCCGGGAAGACGATCCACGGCTCGGCCTCGTGCACCACCTCGCGCGTGTGCACGTGGCCGAGCGCCCAGTAGTCGTAGCCGCGCGAGACCAGATCGCCGACGCTGCACGGCGCGTAGTTGGCGTGCCCTTCGGCGCCGGTCAGCGCGGTGTGCAGCAGCCCGACGTTGAACATCCCGCCGCGCGGCGCCGGGTAGCTCACCGCGAGGTTGTCGGTCACGTCCCGGACGGCGAAGCCCTGGCCGTGCACGGCCAGACCGAGATCCTCGAACGTCACGGTCTCGGGACGCATGGTGGAGAACCGGTGCACGTTGGCGGGCAGGCGCAGTTCGCGGGTGATCCGGCTGTCCGCGTCGTGATTGCCCGCGACCAGCAGGACCGGGATGTCCGCCTCGGCCAGGCGGCGCATCTGCACGGTGAAGAACAGGCCGGTGTGGTAGTCCTTCCAGTCGCCGTCGTAGATGTCGCCCGCGAGCAACACCGCGTCGACCGCCTCGGCCAGGGCCAGGTCCACCAGATTGACCACCGCCCGGCGGGCCGCCCCGCGAATCCGGGTCGCGGGCGCTCCCTCGTAGCCGGAGAGTCCCCGCAGCGGGCTGTCGATGTGCAGGTCGGCGGCGTGCAGCAGCTTCATCGAGCGGGGCGCCTCCGGTCGGCGGTCACACGGGCAGCCCAGGATAGGCACACGGCACCGACAGGGCAGGCGTTTCGGCCCGTCCGGCAAAGGTGGGGCTGGCCCCACCCCCGATCCGCCAGGCACCTACCTGGTTCGCGGGCGGCCTCCCGGCCAGGCTGGAGGAAACGCTGCACATCCGCCCTGGAGCCACCGTGACAGTTCGCCACACCGACCGGAGCCGGTCGGTCCCGACCGCTCTCGCCGCCTGCGCGGTGTGTGCGGTGGCCGGCGCGATCCTGTGTCTGGCGGCCGCCCACCGGGACGGGTTCTCCGCCGACCTGGACCTGATCGGACTGCTGCGCCGGCCCGCGCCGCCACTCACCCTGGTGTTCGGCATCTGCGGTCTGCTGGTGGCACTGCGCGCCCGTCCGGGCGGCGGAAAACCGGTTGAACCCGATCGGCATTCGGCGGCACTGTGGAGGCTCCGCCGAAGGGCGGTGGGTACGAGCGGGCCGCCCCGTCACGGGGAGGGGGCGACCCACTCGCGCACTACTGGTTAGGATGTGCACGAAACCTACGCAGGCTCGCGTAGCTCAGCGGGAGAGCGCCTCGTTCACACCGAGGAAGTCACTGGTTCGATCCCAGTCGTGAGCACCGAACATCCGATGATCCACATCGGTTCGCTTCCATCGAGGGCCGCTCCTGCGAGCGGCCTTCGGCACGTCCAGGACGGTGCCCGGCACCAGGCGGTCCGGGTCCGGGCCGATCACGTCGATGTTCGCCGCGTACAGCGCCTGCCACCCGCCGATCACGCCGAGGTCGCGAGCGATCGAGGACAGGGTGTCGCCCGCCTTGACCGTGTAGGTCGCCCCGAGCAGCCCGACCTGTCGGGCGCACTGCGGCCACGCCTCCCAGCCCTGCATCAGCAGGATCTCCTCGGCGATGGCGATCTGCTCCTCGCGGGTGGCCCGGTCCGGGCGGGTGGCGTACTCCTGCCCGCCCGCCTCGTCCCAGGTGCTCGGCAGGATCTGCAGCCCGCCGTAGTAGCCGTTGCCCGAGTCCAGGTCCCAGCGACCGTTGCTCTCGCAGTCCGCGATCCGGTCCCAGATGCGTTCCTCGACCGCCCCGGCGGGTGCCGCGGGCAGCACGATCAGTCCGGCGCCCACGACGCCGGCGATCAGTAACAGGACGGACGATCCGATCATCAGCTTGGCCATGTCAGCCGACAGTAGGCAGCGAACGCCCCGAATCGGGTGACCGGACCGCGGGCGGGCCGACGAATCACCCGGGTGTCCCAACGCGGGCGCCCTCGCATCCGGGCACGGCCCGCGCGGAGCGACGCCGATTTCCGGGGTGGTCACGGGTCTGCCCGGGAGCCGAGGCCCGGGCCCTGCCCGGCGGACGGCGACCCGACCTCGGACGGGTCCTAACCGAGGTCCGGCAGCAGGTCGGAGGGGATGTCCAGCCCCGAGGGAAGCAGTCCGGACGGCAACAGGCCCGAGGGCACGCCCGGTTGCCGGGGTGCCGGGGTCGCGGGGGACTTGCTCGGGCCGTCCTCGCCGTCGTCCCCGCGGGCGACCAGGATGATCACGGTGACCACGACCGCCACCACCACGAGCGCAATCACCAGCGTGATCAACGGGTTGCCGCGCCGGCCGCCGCGTTGTGGCGGCGGGGGCGACTGCCCGGGTTGTCGCGGCTGCCCGGGTTGTTGCGGGTACGGCGGTGGCGGTTCGTGGTGCGACACGGCTTCGACTCCCCCAAGCGACCGGTGTCGGGGCCGAACTATCCCCGAACGCCCATGCTGTCACGATCGGGACGCCCAGGCGCCGGTCTACCGAAGTCCGGGCACGGCGATCACCGAATCGAGGGGAATCCCGAACCGGCCCGGCGCGGGCCGACCGGCGCCGGTCCCGCTGCCGGATGCCGGACGCGGTGCGACGCCCGTCCGGAGCCCCGGTTCGGCTCGCATCCGCGGTCGTACGGGCCTCGTTCCGCGCGGGTCCCGGGTCAGCACAGGTCCTTGGACAGCAGCTCGAACTCCAGGTCGTCGCGCAGTGGCCTGCCGAACCGCTCGTTGCCGTACGGGAACGGGGACGACACGCCGGTTCGGGCGAAGCCGCGCCGCTCGTACCAGGCGATCAGCTCGTCGCGCTGGCGGATCACGGTCATCTGCATGCGCTTGGCGCCCCACCGCTCCACCGCGACCCGCTCGGCCTCGGCCAGCAACGACCGGCCCAGGCCGCCGCCCTGCCGACCCGGTCGTATCGCGAACATGCCGAAGTAGACGACCGAGTCCGCACGGCGCTCCAACTGGCAACAACCCAGCAACACGCCGTCGCGCTCGGCGATCCACATCACACTGTCGGCCCCCTCGACCACCGCCGCGACACCGTCGATGTCGGTGCGCTGCCCCTCCAACAGGTGTGCCTCGGTGGTCCAGCCCTGCCGGCTCTCGTCTCCGCGATAGGCGGACTCGATCAGCTCCACCAGGGCAGGGATGTCGGTTGGTCCGGCCTGGCGGAAGGAGACGGGGATGAGCCCCTCGGGGGACTTGTGCGTCCGCGTCGACGCGTCCTGCGGCACCATTGTTGTTTCTCGCCCCTCGTCGATTCGGCGATGTGTTCCATGCCGCCCACGAGCGTACGGCGCGGGTCCGGCGAGGGCCCCTCCGCTTTCCGTCACACTCGGGCGGTGACAAGGTGTCCGAAGCGTGGCAACCGGATGGCCTCGCCACGGATCGAGGGCCATCGGGCGACAAGACACGGAAAACGGGAGAAGTCGCACATGGTGAGGGCAGGCGTTCGCCGGCTGCTGGACATACGAAGGACCAGGATCTCTCTGGCCCTGGTGGGTCTGTGGCTGCTCGCCGCATGCGTCGCCATCCGACAGGCCAACGAGGTACTCGACCGACCCCATGACCGCAGGCTGCCGGAACTGGACGCCTGGCTCGGCCCGGAGGGTGTCCTGCACCTGCCCGGCTCGCTCTACGACACCGATTCGCGCGGCTCCACGTTCACCGGCACGCCGTTCGCGGGCTGGGTGCTGCGCCCGCTGACCAAGGCGGCGGAGAACGCGTTGGGCGTCGCGTGGACGATCGTCACGCTGCTGATCGTGGCCGCGATCGGGGTGCTGGTCGCGTATGCCCTTCCGGCGTTTCGCACGCGTCGTGCGCGGCTGCTCGCCGCCCCGCTGATCATCAGCCTCCTGGTGTTGTCGCTGCCGGTCCGGGGCAACCTGTCGCTCGGCCAGATGAGCCTGCTCCCGGTGCTGCTCGTGCTGCCCGTGATGCTCCGACCCGCTCCGGGCAGGCTCGCCTCGATCGCCGCCGGCGTCGCCACCGCGCTGCACCCGGCGATGTTGTTGTTCGCCGTCTACCTGTGGATGACCGGCAAGCAGCGTGCCGCCGCGAACACCACCGCCACCTTCCTGGCCTGCACCGCGCTCGCCTGGATCACCATGCCGCGCGACTCGTTCACCTACTGGGTGCACCACGTCGCGGGTGCGGGTCTGGGTGGCGACGCCGACGCGCTGTCGAATCAGTCGCTGCACGGCCTGTTGTTGCGGATCGGGCTCTCCGGGCCGCTGGAGATAGTGCTCGTGGTGGTGCTGTCCGCGGCGGTGTTGTGGTTCGGCCTGCCGCGCGCGGTGGCCTACGCCAAGGACGGACAGGCTCTGCTCGGCGTCGCGCTGGCCGGCTGTGTGATGGTCGCGGTGGCTCCGGTGTCCTGGCAGCACCAGCAGTTGTGGATCCTGCTCGCCGCCGCCGGTCGCCTCGGCGCCCGGCAGACCGACCGCATGGTGTGGCCGGTCGCGGTCTTCATGATCATGACGTTCGACAGCAAGACGCTGATCTGGGGCAAGTTGTCCGCCGTCCGGGTGGTCGCCGACAACGGGCCACTGCTGCTCGCGATCGCCTCGGCCTGCGCGGTGCCGTTCATCACCAAGACCTCGGCCGAGTGGACCCCGCGGGCGATGCCGCAGGGGGCCGCCGCGCAGAGCCGGTTCTCCTGGATCCCGGCGCTGCCGTTCGGCTGGCGTCCGCTGTCCCGGCCCAACCTGCTGCTCGAACTGCTGATGATCCGGGTCGGCTACCAGGTCTACTCGTTCATCCGGGCGTCGGTGCCCGACCAGCGCCGGGTCGCCGAGACGCACGGGCAACAGATCATCGACATGGAGAAGTTCCTGCACGTCGACGTCGAGCGGAGTCTGAACCACTTCGTGGCGAGGATCGGCTGGCTGGAGAACGGCATGAACTTCTTCTACGAGACGTTCCACTTCATCGTGCCGCTGACCATCCTGGCGATCCTGTACGTGCGCAAGCCCGCCGCGTACCGCTCGGCCCGCACCGTGCTGAGCGTGGCCACGATCACCGGCCTGGTCGGTTTCTGGCTCTACCCGCTCGCGCCGCCCCGGCTGATGCCCGGCTACGACTACATCGACACCGTGCACGGCGTGCAGGACCTGAACAATCCGGACTTCGGCGCCCTCACCAAGATCTCCAACCAGTACGCGGCGATGCCCTCGCTGCACGTGGGCTGGTCGCTGTGGTGCGGCCTGATGATCCTGGCCATCGCGCCCAAGGGTTGGCGCTGGCTGGGCCTGCTCTATCCGTTGTCCACCACGCTGGTGGTGATGGGCACCGCCAACCACTGGATCATGGACGCGGTCGGCGGCGCCGCGGTGGTCGCCCTCGGCTTCGCGGTCCAATACCTGCTCACCGGTCGCTCGGCGTTCTCGGTCGAGCCGCCCGCCGTGCCGGACCCGGTGCCGGTGTCGGCCGGCGCCGGGACGGGGTCGGGTTCCGGCTCCGCCGAAGCGGCTGACACGGCGATACCGCCTCAGGCCGGCGAGTCGGTGATGATCACCCGTCCGTTGGCGTCAAAGCAGGATGATTCCGATCCACGCGACGATCCGGACAAACAGCCGGTCAGCCGCAAATAGTGACGACACTCCTTGCCATTACCAATACTTTGCCAACAATGCCCGCAACTCGATCGTGCTTCGAGCGGTAGTCACTGTGGTCGGTGCCGGAGGGGCCCGACCTTCAGTGACACCACGAGGAGCACCATGACGCACATCTCGCGCCGCGTAGCCCAGGCCGCGCTGCTCATCGCCGCGGGCGCCGCCCCGATCCTCGGCGCCTCGACCGCGCAGGCGGCGGACCTGCCCACGGGTGGCCTCGGCGCGCTGACCCAGCCCGACGTCGGCGGCCTCGCCGACAAGGTCCCCACGGCCACCGAGGGCGCGGGCGACGTGGCTGGTGGGACGGCCTCGAAGACTCTGCCGGCGGCCTCGAAGACCGCAGGTCAGGCGGCCGCCACCACGGCCGGCAACGCGAACAGGACGGTCGGCGAGAGCGCCGCCGTGGCCGCTCCCGCCGCCGGCCAGGCGGTCGCACAGGCCGCCCCCGCCGCCGGTCAGCTCGCCGCCGGCGGCGTGCCCGCGGCTCCGTCCCTGCCCGCCGTGCCCTCCCTCGGCGGACTCCCGCTGGGCGGCTGATTCATTCGGTTGGAATCCCAGTGAAACCGGCGGGGGGGGGGGGGGGGGGGGGGGGTTTGGGCCCCCCCCCCCCCCCCGGGGCGCCCCCCCCGCCCCCCCCCCGGGGGGGGGGGAACGCAAGGGGTGACCCCCCGGGGGGGTTTGGAGAACTGG
>NZ_JBITHP010000009.1:133586-286454 GCF_044458105.1 Embleya sp. NPDC050493 | reverse complement strand
CTGGCCGCCCCCCGGCCCCCTCCCGCCGGGGGCCTGAGTCAGGCGGTGGCACCCCCCGCCAACCCCGCGGGGCCGGAGGGGGGTGTCCCAGGCTCCCCCACCGGCCCCGCCGTGCGTCCGAACCGAGCTTCTCCACCATGGGGAGTAGCAAACGATCGGGTATCCCTCCGTGGGATGACGTACAAAGGGCCGTCGTGCGCATCCAAATCTCTTGGTGCATGTCTACGCTGTTGTGCGAGCGTTACGAAGAGTCGCAATCCTGGACATAAGACACAGGAGACCCTTCCACCACCCCACAATCGAGGAGCACGGTGTCTGCCACGACGCGGGCCGCCGCGAACGGCCACAACAAGAACGGCACCGGCACCCCGGCTGCCGAGCGCGTGCGCGGGATCTCGGCAGGGGTGTTGATCTGGTACCTGCGGATCGTGGCGGCGCTGGACTTCGTGTCGGCGGCCTCGGTTCCGCTGCGCGACCGGGTGCGCCACCACGACACCGGTGAGTACTACACCCCGTTCCTGGTCACGTCCGGTTTCACGTCGGCAGCGCTCGCCGCCTTCCTCGCGATCATGCTCGGTCGGCGCAAGCGGGCCGCCTGGGCGTTCACGGCGATCCTGCTGGTCCCGTCCACCGCCGTGTACATCTGGGCGCTGTGGTTCGACGACCTGCGCCAACACCCGTTCAACTGGTCCTCGACGATCATCACCCTCCTGGTGTGCGTCGCACTGCTGCTGAGCTTCGCGGAGTTCGGCGCCAAGGGTGACCGGGGCAACGTGCTCAAGGCCGGCCTGGTGCTGGCGGGCGGCGCGGTGGTCGGCGTGGTCCTGGGCTCGACCCTGGTCAACGCCACCGACCGGATCTCCACGTCGAGCATGGGCGACCGGATCCTGTACGCGGTGCTGCGCATCTTCACCCTCGCGCCGGACAGCGACCTGGGCTCGGTCTCGGTACCGCGCTGGGTCGACATCGTGATCAACGTGGCCGGTGTGGCGTTGTTCCTGCTCGTGCTGTTCGTGCTGTTCCGCGCGCCCAAGGGCCGTGAACTGCTCACCCCCGACGACGAGGTGCTGCTGCGCGAGCTGCTCGACAAGCAGGGCGAGCGCGACTCGCTGGGCTACTTCGCGCTGCGTCGGGACAAGGCGGTCATGTGGTCGCCGAGCGGCAAGGCGGCGGTCGCCTACCGGGTCGTGGGCGGCGTCTCGCTCGCGTCCGGCGACCCGATCGGCGACCCCGAGGCCTGGCCCGGCGCGATCGACCGCTGGCTGGCCGAGGCCGAGGACCGTGCCTGGGTGCCGGCCGTGATGGGCGCCAGCGAGGAGGCCGGCACGATCTTCGCCCGACACGGTCTGGACGCACTGGAGTTGGGCGACGAGGCGATCGTCGAGGTGGCCGAGTTCAGCCTGGAGGGCCGCGCGATGCGCGGTGTCCGGCAGGCGTACAACCGGGTCAAGCGGGCCGGGTACACCACCCGGGTGCGCCGGCACGAGGACATTCCCGAGGGCGAGATGCGCGAGCTGCTCGACCTCGCCGACCACTGGCGGGACGGACAGACCGAGCGCGGCTTCTCGATGGCGCTGGGCCGGCTGGGCGACCCCGACGACGGGCGCTGCCTGATGGTCGAGTGCATGGACGACGAGGGCCGGCTGCGCGCGGTGCTCAGCTTCGTGCCGTGGGGCTGCAAGGGCGTCTCGCTGGACCTGATGCGCCGTGACCGGGACTCGGACAACGGTCTGATCGAGTTCATGGTGCTCGACGTGATAGAGGGTGCGAAGGCGTACGCCGCGGCCAACGCCAAGCCCGCCAAGGGCAAGGGGAAGGGCCGCGCGCCGGAGCCGGACGCCGAGGCCGCTCCCGAGCAGTCCTCGCCGATCGACATCGAGCGGATCTCGCTCAACTTCGCGATGTTCCGCTCGGTCTTCGAGCGCGGCAACAAGCTCGGCGCGGGTCCGGTGCTGCGACTGTGGCGCACCGTCCTGGTGTTCTTCTCGCGCTGGTGGCAGATCGAGTCGCTGTACCGGGCCAACGAGAAGTACCGGCCGATCTGGGAGCCGCGCTACATCTGCTTCCGCAAGGCGAGCGAGTTGCCCCGGATCGGCATCGCGGCGGCCCGGGCCGAGGGCTTTTTGACCACGCCCACGCTGCCCCAGCTGTTCGGCGCCCGGCACGAGCAGCGGGTGGCGGCGATGGCCAAGCGCAAGGCGGGGGATGCGACTCCGCCGCTCACCGGGTGGGCCGCCGAGCAGCGTGAGCCGGCCGAGCACAAGCAGCCCTGATCGTCCGGTTCGCCGGCTCGACCACGCCGAAGGGCGGCGCTCCCCACGGGGGCGCCGCCCTTCGGCGTCGCGGTCCGGGCCCGCCGTCGCGGCGGGCGCACGATCGGCTCAGACCAGTCGGCGGATCTCACCGCGGACGCGGTAGAAGCCGCCGCGTTCGGCCGGACGCACCGCGTCCACCACGTAGCGCGCACCGGCGACCCGCACGTTCTTCGGGAACTGCACGTTCCAGCCGCTCTCGTAGCCCGCGGTGACCACGTGCACCCGCAGCCGGCCGCCGCCCTGGTCGACGCACTCGACCACGACGCCGGTGCCCGCGTCGGTGGTGGTGGCCACCTCGGTGGTCGGCACCACGGCCTCGATCGTGGCCGCCTTGACGTCGCGCACCTGCGGGACGGTGCCGCCCTGGGCCGCCTCGATGGCCGCCTCGCTCACGTCGATGCAGGCCAGCGAGCCGTCCGTGGTGACGATGTACAGCCGCTCGTCGCGGTACTGCATCGAGTAGGCCGAGCCGCACGTGGTGCCCAGCTTCCACAACCGCTTGCCGTCCTCGGCGAAGCAGTACACCGTCGAGGAGCTGTCGCCGGCGAACACGTACTTGCCGTTCTCGGCGGTCGCACAGGAGAACACCGACGCGTCGCAGTCGTAGGTGGTGCGGATCGTGCCGTCCGACTTCGCGATCCGGTGCACCTTGTTGACGGAGGTGCCGGCGTACACGTCGTCCTTCTCCTGCCAGCCGAAGAGCACGCTGCCCTTCGTCTTGGCCCGCCACATCTCCTTGCCGTCGGCGGCGGCGAACGCCTGCACCCCGGCGCTGTGTCCGTGGTAGATCGCGTTCTCGTCGCAGCGCACCATCCAGGCGCCGGTGCCGTTGGTCGCCGCGGCCCACAACGACTCGTCCTCGTGGTCGATGGTGGTGCAGCCGCCGTTGGAGTCGGACACGCCCAGCACGCCGTCGTGGATGTCGAGCCAGTAGATGTCGATGTTGTCGGTGATCTCGTAGGCCACCCGCGGGGCCTTGCCGCCGACGTCGTACACGTTGCCGTTGTCGCACCCGGCGTAGATCCACGAGTCGTCCGCGACGATGCACTTGACGCCGTTGGGCAGCTGGTAGCGGCCGGTCACCTCGCCGCTGTGGTCGAGGAACCACACGTCGCCGCGCTGGTTGCCGACCAGCACCCGCTCGGCGTCCACGAAGATGCCGAACGCGGAGGAGCCGGTGCGGTAGCGCCACAACACCGGCGCCGAGTTGCGGGCCGTGGTCGGCCGGGACACGATCTCGCGGCGGGTGATCGAGCGCGGCTGGCGCACGCCCTGGACGGCCGGTTCGTAGCCCTTGCGCAGCTTCGCCGCGACCTTCTTCTTCGCGTCCGCCTGCGCCTTCTCCGGGCTGGCGTGGGTGGCCGTGCTCGTCTGGCCCTTGGCCCCGATCCGCCCGTACGTGACCGTGACGTCGACGCCGTCGACGACGACCTCGTAGTACTTGTGCGCGCCGTC
Organism: Embleya sp. NPDC050493; assembly: GCF_044458105.1. Classification (NCBI taxonomy): domain Bacteria; kingdom Bacillati; phylum Actinomycetota; class Actinomycetes; order Kitasatosporales; family Streptomycetaceae; genus Embleya; species Embleya sp. NPDC050493. The sequence continues at coordinate 282,684 of NZ_JBITHP010000009.1, read as the reverse complement.
GCCCTCTTCGGACAGCTCAAGGTAGGTACGGGTCTCGGACATGACGACTCCTCGGCTCCGCTGCTCTGTTCGGGATGCGGTGACTGTGGTGGTGGCTGTGCGGGGATGCCGCCGCCGCGGGCGGCGTGGTTGCGGGCCCCGCTGTTGTGGACTGCCGTCGCGGACCTCGCGACGGGGCGCTGGAACCGTGCCGGACAAGGGGACTGATGCGCCGTCATCCCCCGTGGCGATGGCAAGACCCTACTCACGCGAGCCGACAGCCACCGGGCCGGTGTGGTGCAACTTCGCTCACTCGGACGGCGCAACCCGGGACCGAGGGGGCCGTTGTCGGGCAAAGCGCTCCCGTGTGCGGTCATCCCCTACTCCGAACGGAGGAGCGGTGCGGGTGCGGCCCCTCCCCCGGGACGACGTTTCAGCCTCGGACGCCGGGTTAATCTCCACTCATCCCGATCACCGGTCGCCGGTCCGGCCCCATCACGGTCGGCCGAAGGCCCCGCTTGCCCGAGGAGTCCATGTGGCCGGGCACTTCTTCACGTCTTCGACTCCCGCGGTCTTCGGCGCCAGACCCGCCGGCGAGCGGTTGGCGCGCATCCGCCGATCCCCGCACTTCCGGGACGGTGCCTTCCAAAATCCCGTGCCGACCCGCCGCGGCAGCCCCGGCGCGGTCGGCAAGATGTTGCGCGCGCAAAAGGCCGCGGCCGGGCTGCGTCGGCCGGCCGGCGCGATTCCGCTGGTCACCACGTCCGCGTCGGACTTCGCCCGGGCGTCGCTGACCGGGCTGCGCGCCTGCTGGCTCGGGCATGCGACGGTGCTGGTCGAGATGGACGGCGTTCGAGTGTTGTTCGACCCGATCTGGAGCACGCGCTGCTCGCCGTCGGCGGCGTTCGGCCCGGCCCGGCTGCACGCGGTGCCGGTGCGTTTCGCCGACCTGCCCGACCCGGACGTCGTGGTGATCTCGCACGACCACTACGACCACCTCGACATGCCCACCATCCGGGCGCTGGCCAGGCGCGATACGGCGTTCGTGGTGCCGCTGGGCATCGGCGCACACCTGGAGCGCTGGGGCATCGCCGCGGACCGGATCACCGAGTTGGACTGGCACGAGGCGGGCGAGGTCGCCGGGCTGACCTTCACCGCGACGCCGGCTCGGCACTACTGCAATCGCGGCGCGCGGGTGCTCGGCACCGTGCTGTGGGCGTCGTGGGTGGTGGCCGGGCCCGGGCATCGGGTGTTCCACAGCGGGGACAGCGGCTACTTCCCGGGCTTCGCACGGATCGGGCGCGAGCACGGACCGTTCGATCTGACGATGATTCAGGCCGGCGCGTACGCGGAGGCGTGGCCGGAGGTGCACCTGCACCCGGAGGGCGCGGTGCAGGCGCATGCGGATCTCGGTGGCGGGTTGATGTTGCCCATCCATTGGGGCACGTTCGATCTGGCGCCGCACGCGTGGGAGGAGCCGGCCGAGCGGTCGGTGGCGGCGGCCCGGGCGATGGGCACGGACCTGGTGATCCCGCGGCCCGGTGCGCTGTTCGAGCCGGCGCTGGTGGACGGCAGCGCGGTGGAGCCGTGGTGGCGTGAGGTGGCCGCGGAGCCGTCGCGGTGGGTGGGCGACGCGGCCGCGGAGAAGGCGGAACGGGTCACGGCGGTGCCGGCGGCCTGAGGGCGGGTCGGCGGGGCTGGTGGGTGTCGGTGGGCCTCGGTGAAGTCCGGGTGCGCGGGAATCGGCGGGCTCGGCGGGTCCTGGTCGGGCCCGACGGATCGGTGCGGCGCCGGCGCCGGCGGGTTGGTGGGTCGGCCCGGCCCGGCGGGCGGAGCAGCCCGGGAGCCGTGGTCGCCGATGGATCAGGAGACGTCCCAGAGGTCGGCGCGGACGCCGCGTGGCAGGACCATGACCGGGGTGCGGGCGTTGCGGACGATCTTGTGCGAGGCGTCGCCGACGAAGACCCGCTTGACCGGGCCGACCCTGCCGGATGCGCAGATCAGCAGATCGTCGGCCCAGGTGACCGCGTCCAGCGCGGTGCGGACGTCGTCGCCCTCGGCGGTCTCGCCGTCGGCCGGCACCTCGATCTCGTGCATCGCCGCCGCGAGGTCCTGGCGGGCCTGCTCGCGCGCCGTGCGCAGCACCTGGTGTTCGGCGGCCCGGTGCTGTTTGCCGGAGTACAGCCGCACCGGTCGCAGCACCAACGTGAGCAGCCGCACGTCCGCGTGCAGTCGGCGGGCGAACTCCACGCCGCAGGTGAGTACTCCGCTCGGTTGCGATTCGCGTTGGTAGGCGATCGTGCATCGGGCGATCCCGGGCGGCGGGTGGTCGGCGAAGCCGCGCGGGGCGAGTGCCACCGGCACGGGTGAGCCGTGCAGGAGTTGGTCGGCGGTGCTGCCGAGGGCCACGCGCGCGGTCCGCCCGCCCGGGGCCGGGCCGATCACCACGAGCGCGGCGCGGTGTCGCTCGGCGATCCGGGCCAGCCCCCGGCCGCTGCCGCGGTGGTCGTCGATCGCCCGCTCCACCGGCAACTCCGGTGCCCAATCCCGAAGTCGGTCCTGAGCGTCGTCCAGCAGCCGATCGCTCTCCTCGCGCAGGAACGCGCGCCACTCCGCGTCCACGGCGCCGACCCCGGCACCGGGCAGCGCGGGCGGGCGCACGTGCGCGAGCACGACTCCCGCGCCCAGTTGCCGGGCGAGCAGCATGCCCAGCACCAGCGCGTCCCGGGCACGCGGCTCCGGCCGGCACCCCACCACGACCCGCATCCGCGTGCCCTCGCCGCTCACCGGTCCACCTCGACACCCTCGGTCTCGGCGCGCCAGCGCGAGTGCCGGTAGCCGTACAGGAAGTAGATCGCCACGCCGACGGCCATCCAGACCAGGAAGACCTGCCATGTGGTCCCGGAGAGCCGGGCCATCAGGTAGATGCAGAAGCCGACGCCCAGGAGCGGGGTGAGCGGGAAGAACGGGGCGGTGAAGCCGCGCGGCAGGTCGGGTCGGGTCCGGCGCAGCACGATCACCCCGATGTTGACCAGCGCGAACGCGAACAGGGTGCCGATGCTGGTCGCCTCGGTGAGTTGGCCGAGCGGGACCAGCGCGGCGAGCAGGGCCACCCATGCGCCGGTGATCAGCGTGTTCGCCACCGGGCTCTGGGTGCGCCGATTCACCTTCGCGAAGATCGGCGGGATCAGGCCGTCGCGGGACATCGCGAACAGGATCCGGGTCTGCCCGTACAGCACGGTCAGCACAACGCTGGCGATCGAGATGATCGCGCCGGCGGACAGGATCGTGGACGCCCACGAGCCGCCGGTCACGTCGGTGACGATCTTCGCCAGTGTCGCCTCGCTGCCCTCGAACTCCTGCCAGGGCAGTGCGCCGAGCGCGGCGAGGGCGACCGCGACGTAGACGACCGTGACGATCGCGAGCGAGATCAGGATGGCCAACGGCAGGTCCCGGCGCGGGTTCTTGGCCTCCTCGCCCGCCGTGGACGCGGCGTCGAAGCCGATATAGGAGAAGAACACCTGGGACGCGCCCGCGCTGATCCCGGCCACGCCGAGTGGCGCGAACGGGGACAGGTTGCCGGCCTCGAACGCGGTGAACGCGATGGCGCAGAAGAACGCGAGGGTGATCAGCTTGATGAAGACCATGATCGTGTTGGCCACGGCGCTCTCCGAGACGCCGCGCACGAGCAGGATCACCGCGAGCAGTACGACGATCACGGCGGGGACGTTGAACCTGCCGCCGTCGCCCGGCGGTTGGCTGATCGCGGCCGGCAGGCTCACGCCCAGGGCGGAGTCGAGCAGTTCGTTGACGTACTGCCCCCAGCCGACCGCGACGGCGGAGATCGACACGCCGTACTCCAGCAGCAGGCACCAGCCGCACACCCAGGCGATGCCTTCGCCGAGCGTGGCGTAGGCGTAGGAGTAGGACGAGCCGGACACCGGGATGGTCCCGGCGAGTTCGGCATAGGACAGCGCCGAGAACAGTGCGGTGACCGCCGCGAGCACGAACGAGATCACCACGGCCGGGCCGGCCTTGGGCACCGCTTCGCCCAGGATCACGAAGATGCCGGTGCCCAGGGTCGCGCCGACGCTGAAGAAGGTCAGTTCGAGCAACCCCATGGTGCGCCGGAGCGCGGGTCCCTCCTCGTCCCCTCCGCCGGAGCTCTCCTCGAGGATCGCGTCCACGGGTTTCGTCCGCAGCACCCCCCGGCGCGACCGGGGTACGACGTGGCTGGCGGGCAATCCGGCCTCCCTGGAGAACATGTTCCGAGGAGGAACGGGTGCCCCGCCGTCCGGGTATCGAACGGTCCTTCAGCCATTCGGACCGGTTCGGCGGCGGGCCCGCCACTCGGCGCCGGCGGCGATGGGGCCGGCCGGCGGCTGATCAGGACGACGGCGTGCGACGGGGTCCGCACCGATTGCCACGACTACCTTGCCGGGCGGGTGCGTTGGCTGAAATGCCCGGCGGAGGGCCCGCAGTCGCCAGGGCCGCGGCGCTCGAAGGACGTGCGCGTGTGGCGATACCCGTCTTCCCACCGTCTTCCGACCGGCCACGTACGACGGCGCGCAAGCGCCGAGTTGCCGTCCGTCGGTTCGGCGCTCGCCGGCACGGCGTCCACCCGTCGTGGCCGGCCGGTTGCTGCATCCGCTGCTACAGCGGGTACGAAAGAGGCCCTTTCCGGTCTCCCGGAAAGGGCCTCTCATCTGCTGTGCGCTCGGCAGGATTCGAACCTGCAACCTTCTGATCCGTAGGAATGGGTGGCGTTGCGCCAGGCGTGGTGACCACGTCGACAGCCGGTCTCGCACGCCGGCCTACGGACATCCACGGCTGGCAGCGTTGCTGTGCTTCCGTGCTGTACGCGGGGCCGACTCGCCGTGGCGGCCTCTTACAGTGACTGTGGGCGGCGCTACGGGGGCATGTCGTCAGGTTTCCGCGGACTCGACGCCGGCTAACTGCACACCTGCGGGCGCCGGCGCGTGAACCCTACGGGGTGCTTCGGAGCTGGTTGAGCGCTTCGATCGGGTCAAGTTCAGCGTCTTTCGAAGGCGCCCACCGGGAGAGGACATCCGCAGCCCCCAGGGCCAGGTCGACCGGCAGGCCCACCGCGGTTAGAGCTGCGGCGACCTCTCTCATCTCCGACTCCCAGCGCCATGCCTTGGCGGCGACATCGGCGGTGTAGTCCAGGTCTGCGAGGTGGCGCCCGGAGTGGTGCTCGGCGATGTCCAGCAGTTCGGCACCGACCCCGTATTCGTTGGCCATCGCGTGAGCCACGGCGGCGAGTGCCCTGCTCGCCTTTTGGTAGCTCGCGAACGACAGTTTCAAGGCGGACGCCTGCCCGATCCCGCCGGGAAGGCGTTGCGCCCGGACCCGGGTATCGGCGAACAGGGCTGCGATCCGCTTCACGTCCTCCTCCGCGCCCGATAGGTACAGACGAGGCGAGCGAGTCCCGGAAGGTGGGGAACCGACCACGCCTCCATCGACCACGGTGGCGCCTGCCTCCGCCAGGAGTTCGGCCATACGTTCCATACGTTGCGGGCTCACCGCGTTCGCTTCCACATAGAGCCTGGGGTATCGCCGATCGGCTACCGAGCGGGCCACCGCTTCCGCCGCTCCCGGTGGGCAAAGTGAGATCACAACAGCGCTGCGATCGAGCAGCTCGTCAAGCTCCTCGACAGGCTCAAGGTTGAACTTGGTCGCCCGCGCTTTGCTCGCTGCGCTGCGGCTCGCCGCGCACCACAGGACCGTGTGCCCGTTTCCGGTCAGCTCCCCGGCCACTGCGGCGCCCATGCTGCCCGGGTGAAGGATTCCGATCGTGGTCATGTGGCTCCTTGGAGCAGGTGGGCGGAGGTGAACCGGTCCGGCGCCCTGTCGCTCACGGCCCGCCGAATCAGTTCAGCGGTGTCATCAGGCGACGTATGGTCGGTCCGCACGATCAGGGACCACAGCACGTTGGGGTGCGCTTTGAGGTCTGCGTGGGTCTCTGTCCACGCCTTCAGTCGAGCGGCGCCGTCGGAATCACCTCGGTTGGCTGAGCGCTTGGCGGTGACGTCTTCGGAACACCAGAGCAGCACCCGAGTCCAGTGGGCCGGGTACGCCGCGAGTGCAGACAGTGCCTCTACTTGTCCGACGTGGACGACAGGCATCTGCCCATCCGCCGTGAGGCGATCAAGCTCGGGTACATCCGTCGCATACTCCGCGCCGTAACGCCGGTTGCTGTGCACGATGAGCCCGTCGCGTCGCAGGTCCGCCAACGTGCCGGGGTCCGTCATGCGGTACCCGGACGAACGGCCCGGCCCGGCTTTCAGCCGCCGGAAGTGCACGAACGACGCGTCCGCTCGGGAGAGGGCTGCTGTAACGGTGTCCTTCCCGGATGCAGGAGGGCCGTAGAGAACCACGGCGGACGGGTTCACCACCTGCCGCCTCCCATGAGCGAGTCACGGGCCCGGTCCGCGAGCGAAACGGCTGCCCCCATGTCAGTTGTCCACCAGGTATAGCGGGCCCGCAGGTCGCATTCGCGGGTCGACACCGGCAGAGTAGACGTCCCGGTTCTGAAGCTTCCATGCGCGCTGGTGAAGATGAGCAGGCCGCGGAAGCGGAAGTTCGAGCCGTGGTCGGTGGAAGAGGCGAAGACCTTCCCGGAGTTCGGCAAGGCCGAGGACGACCCGCTCTACGCCGCGTGGGTCCTGGTGCTCGTGCTGGGCCTGCGCCGCGGGGAGGTGCTGGGCCTGACGTGGGACAGCGTCGACCTGGACGCGGCCGAACCGACGCCGAGTTGGCAGATCCAGCGTGCAGGTAGGTAACAGCTGCACCGCGAGACGAAGACCGAGGCGTCGGACACCTCGTTGCCTCTGCCGGACGTGTGCGTGGCCGCGCTGAAGCTTCGTCGTGAGCAGCAGGAGGCGGCCCGGCGGGCCCATGAGGATCGGCGGGCCCGGCAACGCGCGGCAGGCAAGCGGGTGGATGGGCCGTGGCCGGCGTCGGACCTGGTGTTCACGACGGGTGTCGGCACGTCCTACGAGCCGGGCAACCTGACCAAGATGTTCCCGGCGCGGTCCCGCAAGGCGGGCGTGGGGGTGATCCGGCTGCACGACACCCGGCACACGTGCGGGTCGCTGCTGGTGGCGCTCGGGGTTCACCCACGCGTCGTGATGGAGATCATGCGCCACACACAGATCGCGATCACGATGGAGATCCACAGCCACGTCCCGAGTGCGGATACGCGGGCCGCGCTCGAGCAACTCGGGGACAGCCTGGGCCAGAACCCGGCTACTGCTGTACTTCGGTGCTTGCAGGCCCCGGAAAACGAATCAGGGCCCCTTTCCGGATCTAGCGGAAAGGGGCCCTGACCTGCATGTGCGCTCGGCAGGATTCGAACCTGCAACCTTCTGATCCGTAGTCAGATGCTCTATCCGTTGAGCTACGAGCGCTTGGTCGCTTTGACCGAGGTCAACAATACATGCTCCCCGGCCGGGGGTGAAATCCATTGTTCGAGGGTGTCACAAACTCGGGCAATCAGTGATCAAGCGCCTTCATTTTGCCGGTGTTCGGCGGCTGAACGGGTGACCGTGGAGCGGGTCCGCGAGGCTCAGGCAGGCGGGTCGGCGGACGGCCTCCGGGAGTTGATCGTCGGATCGAGGTGGGCCCGGCGAGCGGGTGGTGGAGGGCGGTCGGGGTGATCCCGGTCGGCGGGAGTGGCGACGCGCGCGGGGTAGGGCCGGCTCGTTCGCTGTGAGCTGAAATGGCCTTTTCGGACATGTCGGCCGGTGGGCGAATCGGCGGGCATTCGGTCGCGGCACGCGGTCGCCCGGATCGGGTCGGCGGCGCCACCGGCGGAGGTGGTCGCGGCGGGCGGGCGGAGCATCGGGTGGCGGCTGCGGAAAAGAGCCGTATACCGGACATCATGGCCCGCTTCGTGACCCGGGGTCGTCGAATGCTCACCGAAACATCATGGTCATGGGCACGAAACAGCCCGCCTGGTGGGACCAGACGGGCTGTTCGGGAAGCGGAGGCTCCGGGATTTGAACCCGGGATGGGGATGAACCCAAACCGCATTAGCAGTGCGGCGCCATAGACCGGACTAGGCGAAGCCTCCATCGGTGTTTGCCGACGAGGAACAGATTACTAGGCTCGTCAACGTGACTGCAAAAACAATGGGATAGTCGGTCGTGACATGCCCCGGCGGCGACGGGCAAGATGGCCGTCGCGCAGTCCGAGGACCGGAGGAGGTACGCGCTTCGTGAGCAGCAGGCCATCCCGAGGCGCTGCTCGCCTCGCAGCCATACTCGACGCCCTGCCGGATGCTCTCCTGCTGGTGAATCGCAACGGCACCGTCGTCAATGCGAACGCCATGGCACTGGAGGTTCTGGAGGCGCCGGGCACTCCCGTGGTCGGGCGCGGTCTCCTGGACCTGCTGCCCTCGTTCGACCATCGGCGCATCCCGGGCTCCGTGCGGGCCAACGACACGCGCGACACCCGGACCAAGCCGACCCGGATGTCCGCGCACCGTACCGACGGCGGCGTCTTCCCGGTCGAGGTGACCAGCGCGAACCTGCCCGCCGGTTACGACGACGAGTTGCTGATGATCGTCGTGCGCGACCTGACCGGCAAGGTCGACGTCGAGGCCGAACTGGCACGCCAGCAGCGGCAGACCGAGATGATCCTGCGCGCGGCCTGCGAGGGCATCATCGGCATCGACGCCGAGGGCAACATCGTGCTGGCCAACCCCGCCGCCGCCCGGATCCTGCGCCATCGCGCGAGCGACCTCGGCGGCAAGAGCGTGCACGAACTGCTCATGCACGCCCGGGCCGACGGCACGCCGCTGCCCGCCCAGGAGTGCCCGCCGCTGGTGACCCTGGGCAACGGCCGCCGGCAGCGGCTGCGCGACCAGGTGTTGTGGCGCGGCGACGAGGGCTACGTGACGGTGGACATGATCACCGCGCCGATCCTGCTCGGCGGCGCCGTTGTCGGCGCCGTGATGACCTTCAGCGACACCGGCCGGGAAAAGTTGCTCAACGAACGGCGGGCCCAGCTCGCCGAGTTGGTCGACGCCGAGATACTGGGCCGGCTCGCGGCGGTGCGTGGTCGGCTGAAGAAGGTGGCCGACGGCGCGGCCGGCGAGGTCGGCCACGGCGCCCGGCGGATGGTGCGTCAGGTCGCGGGCGAGTTGGAGAGCCTGGAGGAACTCGCGGGCGAGGTGCTCGCCCACCAGGCGGCCGGCACCGAGGCCGCCGAGCCGGCGGACGCCGACGCGGCGACCGAGCCGGAGCGGGTGCCGACCACGGTGGACGATCTCGTCGATCGGGCCATGGAGACCGTGACCTACCTCGCGCGCGGCGCGGGCGTGGAGTTCGCGGTCAACGCGTCCCCGGTCGGGGTGCGGGTGGACGTGGACGCGATGACCCGGGCCCTGGGGCACCTGCTCGCGGACGTCGTCGCGGCCGGCCCCGAGGGATCCACCGTCGTGGTCGCGGCCGCCCAGCGCGGCAACGTGGCCCGGATCGAGGTGCGTGGCCCGGAGAGCCGAGGCAGCGCCGTCCGGGTCCCGCTCGCGCGCGCGGTCGTCGAGGCGCACGGCGGCACCGTCGAGTCGCACACCATGCCCGGCCGAGGCAGCACGTACGTGGTCGAGTTGCCCGCCGACGCCGAGGCCGCCGAACAGGCCGAGAGTTCCGGCGAACACCGCGCGGCCAAGGGTCGCCGGGCGCGCCAGACGGGCCGACCGGACCCGGCCGCCGAGAAGAGCGGCAAGGCCGGGAAGGACACTGGGCCGGGCAAGGACGCCAAGGCCGAGGACGGCAAAACCGACGCCGACGCGGCCGACCCGAAGGCGGACGACGACGAGGCCGCACCGGCCGTGGCGACCGACCCGACGGCGGCCGACGCGACCGAGGCCGCCGAGCCCGGGAGCGGAAGCGGCACCGACTCGAAGGCGCGTTCGGGCGCCGCGCGCACGAAGGACGCCGCCGAGGCGTCCCCCGCGCCCGGCAGCGGAGTCGAACTCGCCGTGCGCGGACGCGGCGCACAACCGCCGCGGGCCCGCCTGGAGCCGGCCGGGTCCTCCACGCCGCCGGTGCCCGCCCCGCCGCCGCCCGGTTCGGTGGCCGCCGCGCCGCAGGGTCCGTTCGCGTTGCCCGCCGGCACGGTCGCACCGGTGCCGCTGGTGCCCGCGAACCCGGGTTCCGCCGAGGGGCAGCACGAGCGACCGGACGCCGACGGATACGACGAGGCCGAGGAGGCCGCGCGCAACAACAGCGGCGCGTTCGAGGCGGTCTACCCGCCGCGCTCGCGTCGCGGTCGGCCCTCGCGCGACGCGCACGACGCCGGCGAGTCCGCGTCCGGGCCCTCCGGTTCGCACCGCGGGGTCGCCCACCACGGCGGCTCCGAGGTCGAGCGGGCCGAACCGACCGCGCTGCCGCAACGACCCGCCGCCGGCCCGCCCGCCCAGGCACCCGCGGCCGGTGGCCGGCTGAACGGCGCGCACACCCCGCAGGGCGCGCAGGCGCGCCGCCGGTTGTCCACTCCGCCGGCGCCGATCCCGGCGCAGGGTCGCGCGTCGGACGCTTCGGCGCGCAGCACCAGCGTGCAGGATCGGCCCGGCCGACCCGCCGCCGCCGACATGCCCACCGAGTTGTTGCCGCCGATCCCGGCCGCGCCGGATCAGCCGATTCCGGTCCAGGGCCGGCGGCCCGGTTTCCCGGGCGGGCCGCCCGGTGACGCCGAGACGATGTCCGGGGCCGACCTGCCGACCATGGTCACGCCCGCGCCGGACGGGCAGCCGCGCCGGTTGTTGGTCTGGCCCGAGCCGGACACCGCGACGGCGGGCGCGCTGACCGCGCGTGGCTGGAGTCCGCTGCTGGTGCGTTCGCGCGAGGAGGTGGACGCGAGCGTCCCGGTGCAGCCGGCCGCGCTGTTCGTGGATCCGCTGACCGGCCCGATCACCCGTACCGCGCTCCAGTCGTTGCGCACCGCCGCGACCGCCGCGCAGATCCCGGTGCTGGTCACCGCCGGATTGATGCAGGCCACCCGGGACGCGGCGTTCGGCGCCGACCCGGCCGTGCTGCTGCGTTCGCTCGCGCCGGCGGACAGCGCCGGGCACGCCTCGCGCGTGCTCCTGGTGGAGGGCAACCCGGACATCGCGACGGCGTTCACCGCGTCCCTGGAGCGGCGTGGCATGGACGTGGTGCACGCGGCCTCGGAGAGCGAGGCGGTGTCCAAGGCGTCCAGCGTCGAGCCCAATCTCGTGGTGCTCGACCTGATGCTGGTGCGTCGGCGTCGGATGGGCGTGGTCGACTGGCTGCGCAACAACGCCCGCCTGCACTCGACGCCGATCGTCGTCTACACCACGCTCGACCTGGTCGAACACGACCTGCATCGGTTGCAGACCGGGGAGACCGTGCTGTTCCTGGCCGAGCGTTCGACCCGCGAGGACGTACAGCAGCGCATCGTCGACCTGCTCGGCAAGATCGCCTCGCCCTCCTAGGCGGTGTCCGAGTGACCCGCGCGCCAGCCGGGCGGGTCACTCGGACGAGCGGACCACCCGTGGGCGACGCGGGCCGCCCGCGCCCCGGTCACCCACACCGACGCCGCGGCCCGCTCCGGCAGCGGGGAATCACACACGTACGCACCCGGACCGCGGGCACCCGAGGCCCGCACGGCACCCGCCGTATCCGCACCGAACCACAACGCCTCACCATGCCGCCGGCCCCTGGGCGTGCAGCCGACGGCTCATCTCGCCGACGGTCAGCGCCAGTTCGGTGGCGAGATCCATCGCCTGAGGGTGGTCGTGGTGTTCGCGCATCCACCAACACATGACCTGCACGATAGGCCCGGCGGACTCCGGATGTCCGATGATCGCGGTGCGCGCGCACAACGGACGCGGCGGTCCGTCCCGATCGAGCCGGAACCAGTAGCCGTCCCGGAAGCCGAGCACGGGATGGCCGAGTGCGTCCGGCAACACGACGTCGTACGGCCGGTGCGGTTCGGATCGCACCTCCAACGGGTACATGGAGCGCCTTCCAAGGGGAAGTCGAGGGCTCGCCGGTCCCCCTCCGGAAGAGCGGAAAAGCGGGAACTACCGGACGCTTGAGGCCTTGTGCCGAAAACGATGTGCCATCCGGAGCAACCGGGACACCGTCGCATTCTTCCGCTCGGCCGTCCCGATCAGCCGATCGGCACGCCTGGTTCACCCGTACGGGCGCACGGCGGGTCGTGCCGGGCGCGCGGGTCGGCGCTCGACGCCGGCGCGAAAGCCGAGGCCGTGGGGGCTGACAACGACCCGATCGGCGAGAAAGAATCCCCTCACCTCGACCGGTCCCCGTCCGGCGAATGCAGGGAGGCCACACAGTGCTGAGCACGATGCAGGACGTGCCCTTGACGATCGCTCGCATCATGCGACACGGAACCACGGTGCACGGTGCTTCGGAGGTGGTGACCTGGACCGGTGGCGCGTCCCGGCGGGCCACCTACGCGGAGGTCGGTCGCCGGTCGGCCCAACTCGCCCACGGTCTGCGCGAACTCGGGATCACCGGCGACGAGCGGGTCGCCACGTTCTTGTGGAACAACCAGGAGCACCTGGAGTGCTACCTGGCGATCCCGTCGATGGGTGCGGTGCTGCACACGCTCAACCTGCGGCTGCCCCCGGAGCAGTTGATCTACATCGCGAACCACGCGGACGACCGGGTGCTGATCCTGGACGGCTCGCTGGCCGCGCTCGCCGCCCCGCTGCTGACCCACCTGAAGACCGTCGAGCACGTCGTGGTCACCGGCGCCGACACCGATCTGGCTCCGCTCGCCGATTCGGGCAAGCACGTGCACCGCTACGACGACCTGCTCGCCGGCCGGCCGACCGAGTTCGACTGGGCCGAGGACATCGACGAGCGCCAGGGCGCCGCGATGTGTTACACCTCCGGCACCACGGGCAACCCCAAGGGCGTCGTGTACAGCCACCGGTCGACCTATCTGCACAGCATGCAGGTGTGCGCGGCGGAGGCCTTCGGCCTGGGCACCGCGGACATGGTGCTGGCGGTGGTGCCGATGTTCCACGTGAACGCGTGGGGTCTGCCGTACGCGGCGATGATGTGCGGTGCCTCGATCCTGATGCCCGATCGCTTCCTCCAGTCGGAGCCGCTGGCCGCGATGATCGCCGCGGAGAAGCCGACGTTCGGCGCCGCGGTGCCGACCATCTGGACCGGGCTGCTGGACTACCTCGACGTGCACAAGACCGACGTGTCCTCGCTCGAGGAGGTCGTGGTGGGCGGATCGGCCTGCCCGCCCGGCCTGATGCAGGCGTTCGAGGAGCGGCACGGGGTGCGGATCGTGCACGCGTGGGGGATGACCGAGACCTCGCCGCTGGGTTCGGTGGCCCGCCCGCCGGCCGGGCTGACCGACGACGAGGCGTTCGCGTACCGGATCTCGCAGGGGCGCCTGCCCGCCTCGGTGCAGGCCCGGCTGGTCGGCCCGGACGGTGCCGACGTCCCGCTCGACGGCGAGTCGGTCGGCGAACTGCTGGTGCGCGGGCCGTGGATCGCGGGCGCGTACATCGGCGACGAGGGCTCGGTGGACGCCAGTGGCGGCGGCCGGTTCCAGGACGGCTGGTTGTGTACCGGCGACGTCGGCACGATCACCGCCGACGGCTTCCTGCGGCTGACCGACCGGGCCAAGGACGTGATCAAGTCGGGCGGCGAGTGGATCTCGTCGGTCGAGTTGGAGAACACCCTGATGGGTCACGAGGACGTGGTCGAGGCGGCCGTGGTGGGCGTACCCGACGACAAGTGGGGCGAGCGCCCGCTGGCCACGATCGTGCTGCGCGAAGGGGCCACGACCACGGTCGAGCAACTGCGCGACTACCTCGCGGGTCGGGTGGCCCGCTGGCAGGTGCCCGAGCGGTGGAGCCTGATCACCGCCGTGCCCAAGACCAGCGTGGGCAAGTTCGACAAGAAGGTGATCCGGCGCCGGTACGCGGAGGGCGAACTGGAGGTCAGCGAGCTCGACCGGGGCTGAGTCGGGCCGGACGTCGCCGGTCGGGCCGCCTCCGGTCCGACCGGCGGGTCGCACGGGCCGGCGCGTGGCACCGGCCGCGGTCAGAGCACCCCGACCGGCCCGTCGACCGCGTTGCGGTCGATGACGATCCGCTGTCCGCCGTGGGTCTCCGAGACGTTGCCGGCGTACTGGTGCACCCGTCGGCCGCGCCAGTACCCGTCGGGCAGCGCGCCGTCGCCGGTGGTGGCCGCGTGACCGTCCCAGCGGGCGTACCAGACCGCGTCCGGGATCGAACGCTTGTCGACCGCCTCGATCAGGTCGGCGATGCCGGAGCTGAGGCTGCTGTAATAACCCGCCACGTAGCCGCGTTCGCGGACCCGGTCGGACCACGCGGACACGAAGTCCAGCACGGCGGCGCGGCAACCGGCGTCGGTGTTGTCGTACGCCTCCATGTCGTACCAGACCGCGCTGCCCGGCCGGAAGCCGAGCGTGGCGCTGCGGTCCACCGCGTCGTTCGCCTCGGCGATGCCCTGCTCCGCCGCCCGCGCCGGGTCGATCCGGCCGGGCTTGCCGGATTGCGTGCAGGGCGCCTGCAGGCCCACCTGGATGGGCAGGAAGTCCCACCCCTGGCGGTGTACGGCCTTGACCCAGTCGAAGGTCAGCCGGGTGCTCTTGCAGGCACGGTTGTCGCCCGCGACGTAGATCCCGACCACCTTGTACGGCGAGTCCCGCCAGGCCTGCATGGTCTCCACGGTGGGTGTCTCGCACGTGTCGAAGCCCGGCGCCTTCACGCTCCTGGATCGCTCCGGACGTGCCCCGGCACCTTCGGCGAGCCCGGCCGGCAGCAGGCCGAGCACGGCGGTGAGCAACACGGTCGAGGCGATCCGACGAGTGGTCAGCGGACGCACGAGATCTCCTGACGTGGTGGGAAGGCCTCCCACCACGCTGCGCACCACGTCCGACCCGGCCTGCGGACCGCTCGGGCGACGCGCCGACGCGTCACCCGAGCGGCCCAACGAGCGCACCGGGGCGGAGGTGTCCACATCCCCCGTCGGCGCGCGCCTCACCCCATCGACACCGGTCCCGCCTACTCGACGCCCAGCACCAGCCCCGACGTCGGCACCCCGGTGCCGGCCGTCACCAGCACGTTGTGCACGTTCTCGACCTGGTTGACCGAGCTGCCGCGGATCTGCCGCACGCCCTCGGCGATGCCGTTCATCCCGTGCAGGTACGCCTCGCCCAGTTGGCCGCCGTGCGTGTTCGTGGGCAGCTTGCCGCCCAGTTCCAGGCCGCCGTTCGCGACGAACGCCGGCGCCTCGCCGCGCCCGCAGAAGCCGAACTCCTCCAGCTGCATCAGCACGAACGGGGTGAAGTGGTCGTAGAGCACTGCGGTCTGGATGTCGTCGGGAGTCAGTCCCGAGGTCTGCCACAGCTGCTTGGCGACCACACCCATCTCGGCCAGACCGGTCATCTCGTCCCGGTAGAAGCTGGTCATCTGGTCCTGGAGGCGACCCGCGCCCTGTGCCGCCGCGTTGATGATCGCGGGCTTCTGCTTGAGGTCCTTGGCCCGTTCGGCGCTCACCACCACGATCGCCTGTGCGCCGTCGGTCTCCTGGCAGCAGTCGAGCAGCCGCATCGGCTCGACGATCCAGCGCGAGTTTTGGTGGTCCTCCAGCGTGATCGGCTTG
This sequence comes from Embleya sp. NPDC050493, assembly GCF_044458105.1. Lineage (NCBI taxonomy): Bacteria > Bacillati > Actinomycetota > Actinomycetes > Kitasatosporales > Streptomycetaceae > Embleya > Embleya sp. NPDC050493. Next base: position 267,037 of record NZ_JBITHP010000009.1, on the reverse strand, counting down.
CCGTGGAAATACGCCTTCGGGTTGTTCGCCGCGTGCTTGCGGTCGGCGACCGCGACGTGGCCGAACGCCTCGGTGGTCGCGCCGTACACGTGCAGGTAGCGCTGCGCGAACATGGCCACCCACGAGGCCGGCGTGAGCAGCCCGTGCGGCATGTTCCAGCCCAGGCCCACGCCCTCGACGGTGGGATCGCGCTGGAGCACGCCGGAGCCGAACCGGCGGCCGGAGCGCTCGTTGAACGCGCGGTAGCAGACCACCACGTCGGCCACCCCACTGGCGACGGCCATCGCGGCCTGCGCGACGGTGGCGCAGGCCGCGCCGCCGCCGTAGTGGATCCGGCTGAAGAAGGTCAGGTCGCCGATCCCGGCCGCGGCGGCGACCGCGATCTCGGGGTTGGTGTCCATCGTGAAGCTGACCAGGCCGTCCACCTCGGACGGCGCGATCCCGGCGTCGTCCAGGGCCGCGCCCACCGCCTCGACGGCCAGCCGCAGTTCGCTGCGACCGGACTCCTTGGAGAACTCGGTCGCGCCGATCCCGGCGATGGCGGCCTTGCCGCGCAGGTTGTCGGCGTGCTTGAGGCTCACGCTTCGGCTCCTTCCGGCAGCTTCACCGTGACCGTGCCGGTGACGTGGTTGCCGAGCTTGTTGGCTCCGACGACGGCGATCTCCACGAGCGGGGTGCCGTCCTCGGCGGTGGTCTTGGCGGTCACCGTGCCGGTCAGGGTCATGGTGTCGCCGGGGTAGTTCGGGGCGCCGAGCCGGATTGCGACCTTGCGCAGCTCGGTCTCGGGGCCCGCCCAGTCGGTGATGTAGCGGCCGACCAGGCCATTGCTGGTCAGGATGTTCATGAAGATGTCCGGCGAGCCCTTGTCCGCGGCGAGCTGCGGATCGTGGTGCACGTCCTGGAAGTCGCGGGTCGCCAGCGCGGTCGCCACGATCAGCGTGCGGGTCAGCGGGATGGCCAGCGGCGGCAGTTCGTCGCCGACGGACACCTCCGCGTGGGTCCGGCTCACGAGGTCCTCGGTGGTCATCGGTTGCCTCCCTGGGCGGGCGCGTGGGCGAGCAGCCTGCCGAGCGCGGCAAGCTGTTGGATGCCGCTGCCCAGGGTCACGTCGATCTGACGGCCCCACAGGAAGTGGCGGTGGATCGGGTGGTCGATGTCGGAGCCGGTGCCGCCGTGCAGGTGCTGGCACGCGTGCACCACACGCTTGCCCGCCTCGGAGGCGAACCAGCGGGCGACCAGAGCCTGTTCGGTGGCCTGCTCGCCCTGGTCCATGCGCCACGCGGCCTCCAGCGTGGTGACCCGGATGGCCTCGGTGTCCATGTACGCCTCGGCGGCGCGCAACATCACACCCTGCTTGGTGGACAGCGGCTTGCCGAACTGCTCGCGGGCGTTCACGTGTTCGACCGTGCGAGCCAGGCCGCGCGCGCACACGCCCACCTGTTGCGCGGCCAGTGCGACGCGCGCGCGGTCGACGATCCAGGCGGCGACCTCGGGGCCGGCCCCGCTGTCACCGACCAGCCGGGCCGGTGCGTCGGTCAGCCGCAGATTGCCCGAGGCCCACGGCGCGGTGGTCGGCGCGGCCTCGATCGCCACTCCGGCGGCGCCGGCGTCCACGGTGAACACCGCGAGCGCGCCGTCGAGCGAGGCGGTGACCAGGACGCGGTGCGCGACGGTGAGCCAGGCCACCGCGCGCTTGTCGCCGTCCAGGCGATAGCCGGCACCGTCTCGCCGGGCGGTCACCTTCGGGACGGCGGGCAGCCCCGCGCCGACCTCGGCGAGCGCACCGGCCACGATCCGCGAACCGTCCAGGAGCGCGGGCAGTTCGGCCTCGATCAACTCGCCCGAACCAAAGCGCAGCAGCGGCAGCAGCCCGTACACGACCGTGTCGAGCAGCGGGATCTGCGCGGTGAACCGACCCTGCTGCTCCAGCAGCAGCGCCAGGCCCACCAGGCCCAGGTCGCCACCACCGTGCCGCTCCTCGATCAACGCGCCGACCAGACCGGCTTCGGCGACCTTGCCCCACAGCTCCGCGTCCAGTTCCGCGTCGGACTGGGCGAGCTTCTTCAGCCGCTCGTCGGTGGACTGGTCGGCGAAGATCCGCTCGGCCAGCGAGGACAGCTCCCGCTGGTCCTCGGTGAGGTTGAAGTCCATCAGTTCTCCCCAACCGCTCGGAACGCGGGCACGGTCAGCTCGGCGTCGTGGGTGACGAATTCCAGCTCGACCGGCATCCCGATGCGGACCTCGTCGTGCGGGACGCCCAGCACGTTGCCGAGCATCCGCACCCCCTCCTCCAGCTCGATCAGGCCGACCGCGTACGGCATGTCGAACGCCGGGAACTTCGGGTAGTGCATGGTGACGTGCGAGTACACGACGCCCTTGCCGGCGGACTCGACGGTCTCCCATTCGAGCGACGCGCACTTGTTGCAGCCCGGAGCGAACGGGAAGCGCGGGGTGGCGCAGTCCAGACACTTCTGGAACAGCAGCTTCCCGGCGGCCACACCGTCCCAGAAAGCCTGATTGTCCTTGTTGACCACCTTGCGCGGGCGCAGCGGCCGCTCGGCGGGCGGCGCGGCCGCGGCCTTCTTCTTGTGCGGGGTGTAGCGCAGGATCCGGAAGCGGTGCGTGCCGACCAGCTCGCGGCCGCTCTCGCCCGTGACGTAGATGTTGGTCAGCGTGGTGATGAAGTGGCCGGTGCCCAGGCCGGTGGTCTTCTCCTCGGACACGGTCTCGATCAGCTGGTCGTACTGCACCAGCTCGCCCAGCCGCAGCGGGCGCATGTACTCCTGCTCGCAGTTGGTGGCGACCACCGAGCCGAAGCCGTTGTCGGTGAAGTGCTTGTACAACTCGCCGGTCGCCGAGTTCGCCGGGGCGCCGCCCTGCATGCCACGCATGATCCACACCTGGAGCATGGCCGCGGGCGCGACCACCTCGCCGAAGTGGGTCCGGGCCGCGGCCTCCGGGTCGGTGTACACCGGGTTGGTGTCGCCCATGGCCTCGGCCCAGTGCCGGATCATCGGCCCGTTGACCGGGTCGAGCGCGAGCACGCCGGAGACGTCGTGCCTGCCCTCGTACTTCTTGACGACCGCGAGGAAGGCGGCCTTGTCCTGGCTGATGGGGTCGGTCATGTCGTCCTTCACCGCTTCACTCGGGTCATGCCAAGGCGAACCATGGCGACGATCTCCCGCTGGACCTCGCTGACGCCGCCGCCGAAGGTGTTGATCTGCGCGCGGCGGTTCATCGCCTCCAGGAGGCCGTCGCTGAACGCGCCGGGCGACTTCGGTCGCAGCGTCGCGTCCGGGCCGACGATCTCCATCAGGTTGCGATACACCTCGATGGCACCCTCGGTGCCGAAGAACTTCACGCCGGACGCGTCACCCGCGTTGAGCGTGTTGTTGCCGACGTCGTGCACGAGCCGCCAGCTGAACATCCGCACGGCGGACAGGCGCGCGTAGGTCTCGGCGAACTTCAGCTGGACCCACGGCTGGTCGACCACCTTGACGCCCGGCTCGATCTCGGTCTCCCGGGCCCATTCCAGGACCTCGGCGAAGAAGTCCTCGGCCTGCATGCCCAGCGCCGCGAGCGCGACCCGCTCGTGGTTGAGCTGGTTGGTGAGCAGCTTCCAGCCCGAGTTCTCCTCGAACACCAGGTTGTCGTAGGGCACCCGGATGTTGTCGTAGTACGTGGCCGTCGTGGTCATCCCGCCGACGGTGACGATCGGGGTCCAGGAGAAGCCCGGGTCGCTGGTCGGCACCAGGATCATCGTGATGCCCTTGTGCTTGGGCGCGTCCACGTCGGTGCGGCAGGCGAGCCAGATCCAGTCGGCGCCCTGGGCGGTCGAGGTGAAGATCTTCTGCCCGTTGATCACCCACTCGTCGCCCTCGCGCACCGCGCGGGTGCGCAGCGACGCCAGGTCGGTGCCGGCCGAGGGCTCGCTGTAGCCGATCGCGAAGATGATCTCGCCCGTGAGGATCTTCGGCAGGTAGTAGCTCTTCTGCGCCTCGGTGCCGAACTTCATCAGGGTCGGGCCGACGGTGTTCAGGGTGACCATGGAGACGGGCGCGCCGGCGCGGTATGCCTCGTCGAAGAAGATGAACTGCATCTCCGGGCCCTTGCCCTGGCCGCCGTATTCGGTCGGCCAGCCGATGCCGAGCCAGCCGTCGGAGCCCAGTTGCCGGCGTACCCGTCGGGTGGTGGGGCCGCCGGCCTCGCCCTCGCGGTCGAGTTCCGCCCGGACGTCGGGGGTGATCAGGCGGGTGAAATAGTCCCGCAGCTCTGCCCGTAGAGCGTCCTGCGCTGGGGTCGGGGCGAGATGCACGTCGCTGCTCCTTCACGTGCGTGGATCGCGTGGGTCGCGACGCGGGTCGACGCCCGCCGGGCACGGAAGGGTCGCGGTCGGGTCTGCCCCGCGCTGCACATCGATATGGACCGGGAACGCGTGTCGCCCGGCAACATCGAATCTCTCCGACTCGGGATCGCTTGTCAATATCAAGCATTTTTTGGAAACCGGGGTCACACCCTTTGACCCCTTCTCCGACGCCTCGTACGGATCGCCGAAAACGGGTGGTCCGGGCCGGCCGGCGCCGACACACTGCGGGGCATGGACATCCCGAACCGCCAAATCCGCGCCGCGTACACCGACGACACCGTCACGGTGTACCAGGCGTACAAGCCGCAGATCGCCGACGCGGCCGTCCGCGACCGGCGATTTCCGGCCACCTGGAGCCGGGAGCGGATGACCTGGGTCAAGCCGAGCTTCACCTGGATGATGTACCGCTGCGGCTGGGCCACCAAGCCGCGACAGGAGCGAGTGCTGGCCCTGGAGATCAGCCGCGAGGGCTTCGAGGCGGCGCTCGCCGGGGCATGTCTGAGCCACTACGAGCACCCCACGTATCCGGATCGCGACGCCTGGGGCCGGCGGCTGCACGCGACCACGGTGCGGATCCAATGGGACCCCGAACGCGACCTGAACCTGCGGCCGTTGGCGCACCGCTCGTTGCAGCTCGGACTGGCCGGATGGGCGACGCGTGCCTACGCCGACGAGTGGACGCGGCGGATCACCGACGTGACCGCGCTCGCGCATCGGGTGCACGACCTGGTCCGCGCCGGCGACCCGGCCGCCGCGGCCGAGGCGATCCCGGTCGAACGGGTCTACCCGCTCCCGGACGCGCTGGTCCCGGTGATCGGCGCCACCCCGCCGGAACCGGCATAGGTCCTGTCCGGTTCGGGCGCTCGGCTCAGTGCACGGTCAGCCCGCCGTCGATGCTGACGATCTGTCCGGTCATGAAGCTGCCCGCGTCGGACGCGAGCAGTAGCGCCAGGCCGGTCATCTCCTCCGGCGCGGCGATCCGCTTCAGCGGCGCGGCACCCTTCATCCGGGCCATCGCCTCGGGGCCGGTCTTGCGGACCATGTCGGTCTCCACCGCACCCGGGGCCATCGCGTTGACCCGGATGCCGTGCTCGGCGAGTTCGCCCGCCATCGTGCGGGTGAAGGCGACCAGTCCGGCCTTGCCCGCGGCGTACAGGCCCTTGCCCTCGGCCCGGGTGAACACCGCCGCGCTGACCACGTTCAGCACCGACGCCCGCCCGGAGGCGATCAGGTGCGGCAGCGCGTACTGCACCAGGAACACCGGCCCGCGCAGGTTCACCGCGAACGACTTGTCCCACGCCTGTGCGGTGATCTCGCCCACGGGTTGGGCGAGTTCGTTCGCCGCATTGTTGACCACGATGTCGATACCGCCGAAGTGGGCGACGGTCGCGTCGACCAGGGCGGCCAGTCGGTCGAGGTCGCCGCAGTGGGTGGGCACCGCGAGTGCCCGGCCGCCGGCCTCGGTGATCTCCTTCGCCACCGCCTCGCACGCGTCCGCCTTGCGACTCGCGATCACCACCGAGGCGCCCGCCGCCGCGTAGGCGTGCGCGATCGCCCGGCCGATTCCCCGGCTGCCACCGGTCACGATCGCCACCCGACCGCTCAGGTCGAACATCGCGTTCGCGTCCCGTACTGCGCCTGCGTCGCTCATCCGTTGCCACCTCGTCGTCCGGAACACGGTGCGCCGCGCCGGGCGAACCCGCCGGCATGCCACGCGGGGGTGCGCCGGTGCGACACGTGTGGAGATTTGTATTGCACAGTCAACTACTTCGGTGCAAGGTGTCGAGCGATGCAACGACCGGCGGAGGGTGCACACATGACCGGGCTCATCGACGCGCGACGCACGTGGGAACTCGCCGAGAAGCGCCTGGCCGCGGAGACCGATCCGCGCCGGCACGCGATCCTGACCACGCTGGTCGCGCACATGCGCGCCGAACACGAGGGCGATCTGGACGCGCTGATGGCCACCGTGTCGCCGCATGCGGTCTACCACCAGTGGGGGGCGTCCCCGGTGGATCGGGCCCCCAAGAGTCACGCCGAGGTCCGCGAGTTCTATCGTGCCGTGGTCGAGAACGACTGCGGCCGACTCGCACACCACATCGATCGGCTGACGGTGGATCAGGACACAGTGGTGACCGAGGGGTTGCTGCGGATCGCCTATCCGGGTCGGGTCCTGGCCGGGATGGGTCGGTCGGTACCGGACGTGGACGCGTTCTACCTGTACGAGACGCGGATGGCGATCGTGTGGGGCTTCGACGCGGACGCGCTCGTGCTGTGCGAGGACAGCTATTCCACGGGTGACGGCTTCGCCGACATGCGCCGCCTCGACCCGGACGAGGTGCCCGCCCGCAAGGGGGCCTGACGGCGTGTCACCAAGGTGGTGAGGCCGGCTCGGCCCACCATGGGACCCGCATTGTCCACAGGAATCCTCAGCGACCCCCAGAGGTTTCCACAGCCTGTGGATAACTTATGCACATCCTCGGCACGGCATCGCGCGGGAATGTCGGCGCGATGCCTTGGCAGGAATCCATTCATGGTTGGCGTTTCCGCCACTCACGGCGACCCGATGTCGGCGAGCAGGATCGAAGACGCACCGGAAGCCCCCGCGCACATCCCGACCCCCGAGGCTCGTCCCGGAATGTGCGCGAGGTACGCCGATCCGGTCGCTCGATCCCATCGGTCACGGGGCCGATGGGCGCGGGCAGCGGCGGGTACGGGCTCCGCCGGCAGGGACGGTCGGGAACGAGGACGACCCGCTCCCGGGCCTCGTGCCGCGCACGGCCCGGTCCGGAATCCGGCGGATCGCGGACCGGGTCGCGACCGGCACGGACGCGGTCCGGGGATAGGTTGCCGCCATGCGTCGTGTGGGGATCCTCCTGTTCGACCCGGTACGGGTGTTCGAATACGCGGTGGCCTTCGAGATCTGGGGAGTCGATCGCACGGACCGGGGTGTACCCGCGTTCGAGGTCCGCGTGTGCGGACCCCGGCGCGTCGGTGTGGAACTGGGAGCCGGCGTCGTCTGTTTCCCCGACCACGACCTGGACGGCCTCGACGGGTGCGATCTCGTGATCGTCCCGGGCAACGAACACCGGACCGAGCCGCGCCGGGACGTCTTTCCCGACGACGTGCTCGAAACCCTGCGGTCCGCCCACCGGCGGGGCGCCACGATCGCGTCGTTGTGCTCGGGTGCCTTCGTGCTCGCCGCCGCGGGTCTGCTGGACGGCCGCCGGGCGACGGCCCACTGGCTGGACACCGAGGACCTGGCCGCCCGCCACCCGCAGGTCACCGTGGACGCCAACGTCCTGTTCGTCGGCGACGGTTCGATCTGGACCTCGGCCGGCTCGGCGGCCGGCATCGACCTGTGTCTGCATCTGGTCCGGCTCGACCACGGCGCCGCGGCCGCCACCGAGATCGCCCGCACGATGGTGACCGCGCCGTTCCGCTCCGGCGGACAGGCCCAGTTCATCAGCAACCCGGTGCCGGCCTCGCCCACGGACCAGGACGACGCCCTCGGCCGGCTGCGCGGCCACGTCCTCGACGACCTGCGCCACCCCTGGACCGTCGCCGAACTGGCCGCCTTCGCCGGCATGTCCGAGCGCAGCTTCGCCCGCCACTTCGTCCGCAGTACCGGCACCTCACCGCTCCGCTGGTTGGCCGCCCAACGCGTCCTGGCCGCGCAGCGCCTCCTGGAGATCGGCGACCTCTCGATCGCCGCCATCGCCCGTCGATGCGGCTTCGGCTCGCCGCTGACCCTGCGCCAACACTTCACCCGCCATGTCGGCGTCGCCCCCAGGGACTACCGCGCCGCCTTCCGCGGCGGCCGGGGTCGGCCCCCGGCGGACGGCGACGTCGGGTAGGCGTATCGGACGGCCGGGAGCGGGCCGGATCGACCGCCGTCGCCACCTCGGCCGCCCCTCGGCCGGACCGCCGACCCCGACCGCGCGGGCGCCGGGTCAGCGCACGATGCCCGCCGCCCGCGCGGCGGTCAACCACTGCGGGAACTCGGCCAGGATCCGCTCGTACAGCTCGACGTCGGAGATCCGGTCGATGTCGTCGACCTGGAAGAACCCGGCGTTGTCCACGAGTCGGCCGGGCATCGTGTCGATGCGCTCCAGGATCCCGTAGTTCGACCGGCCCAGACCGACGAATTGCCAGAAGATCGGCAGTCCGGCCGCATCGGTCAGCAGCCGCTGGATCTGCTTGCTGCGGTTGACCCCGCCGTCCGAGTAGAACAGCACCAGCACCGGTGCGCCCGGCTCGCGCCGGTAGCGCGCGATGATGTCCTCGATCACCGCCGGTTCGTTGTTTCCGCCGAACACGCCGGCCAGGTGGTCGGGCACGCGTTGCCCGCCGTTCGGCAGCGGCGGCGACTGCGGGCGGTTGTTGCGTCCGTCGATGTACACGTTGTCCGCGATCCAGCGCGGCAGTTCGGGGATCCGGACCGGGTCCAGCGGCGCGAACTCGTCGGCGAAGATCCACGCGTCCAACTCGCCGTCGTCGTCGAGCCGGGCCGCGATCGGCGCCATCCGCTCGACCAGGCGCCCCACCGCGCCGTTTCCGTACAACTCCCGCATCGAGCCGGAGCGGTCCAGCACGATCGCCACCCGGGCGCGCACCTCGCGCAGGCCCTTCTTCTCCAGCGTGATCCGCACCGCCTCCTTGCGCAGCGAGATCCGCGCGCCCACCTCCGGCGGCAGCCCGGCCAGTTGCGGGTCCTCCGAGGGCGCGGGCAGCCGCATGGTCGGCTCGTCGCTGTACGGCGGCGGCGCCCACCCGGGCGTCGCGCCCACCGGCGCCACCGGCAGCGTCCCGGCCGGCCGGGCGGCGTCGACCCCGGCCCCGGCGTCGGCCTCGGCGGGTGCCTCGTCCTCCTCGCCGACGTCCACGCCGTAATCGCTCGCGAGTCCGGCCAGCCCGGTGTCGTAACCCTGTCCGATCGCCCGCAACTTCCAGCCGCCCTGGCGCCGATACAACTCGCCGAGCACCATCACCGTCTCGCTGCCCGCGGCCTCGACCGGGAACGTCGCGACGGCCGCGCCCGAGGCGTCCAGGACCGCCAGCGCGAGGCCGCCCACCCGGGCGAACGTGCCCTCGTGCACCGACGCGGCCAGCACCACCCGATCCACGTCGGCGGGCAACCCGGCGGGGTCCACCACGACCGCCTCGCCGCCGGCCGTCGGGCCGATGTGGCGCACCGCGCCGTCGGCCGCGGCCGGCTGGTTGTAGAACACGAAGTCCTCGTCCGAGCGCACCTTGCCCTGCGATCCGAGCAGCAGCGCCGAGGCGTCCGCGATCGGTGCGTCCGCCGCGCGGCGGATCACCAGGGTCAGCGGGCCCGCGGGAACCGGGACATTGGCCCCGGCGATCAGAGTCGTCATGGTCGTCAGTGTGGCCCGAATCGACCACCCGCCGCAGAGATGTGGCCGGCGACCGGGGGACCGACGTGATCGGCATCACGAGTGATGGGCCGTCACATCGTGAATGATCGCCCCCATCCGGTGGGAACCAAGCGGTTATGGGCAACAACGGTCATCATTCGGGCGGATCTCGCGCGGACCCCGGCGAGTGGAGCGAGGTCGAGCACGAACGTGCCCGGTTGCTGATCGAGCGCGCGGCCTCGATCGCCCGCCGCCTGGAGTCGCTGTGCGCCGCGGAGGCGGCCGCGACGCAGCGCGGCCCGGGCCGCACCTGACGGTGCCACCCGGGCCGGTCGAGCGGCCCGTGGGACCCCTCGCGACGCCCCGTCCCCTCCACGGCGCGTCGTGGTACCGCCGTCATCGCGGTGTTCGCAGCCGCACCACGCCGACCAAAACGGATGAAACGGCCGAAGGCGACCGCATCTCCCGGTGTTCACACAGGAGATACGGCCGCCCCCGACCGAACGCGCGGGACCCGCCCCGCGCACTGCTTGTCGTACACATCACCAACCCGACGCCGTGCACCGCGTCGCGGGCACCACACGGCGCGCGCCGAACACTCGGGACCGGACCGGCCCCGGGGAGTTCTAGCGCAGGACCAGCTGCTGGCCCGGGATGATCAGGTCGGGGTTGGTACCGACCACACCCTGGTTCTTCGCGTACAGCGCCTGCCAGCCACCGCTGACGTTGTTCGCCGCGGCGATGCCGCTGAGCGTGTCACCGGCCTTGACGACGTAGTTGCCCGTGGTCGAGGTGGTCGAGGTGGTCGAGGTGGTCGAGGTGGTCTCGACGACCGGAGCCGCGGCCGGCTTGCTCACCGGAGCGGCCTTCTTCGGCGTCTCGCTCTTGGGCGCGACGGCGACCTTCTTGGGGGTGCTGCTCTTGGGGGTCGACTCCTTCTTCGGAGTCGCCTTCTTCGGGGCGGTGCTGCCGGAGTCCGTGGACGGGCTGCCGCCACCGCGGGTCAGGCCGGCCTTGACCGAGCACACCGGCCAGGCGCCCGGGCCCTGGGACTTGAGCACGTTCTCGGCGACCCGGATCTGCTCGGCCTTCGAGGCGTTCTGCGGGCTGCCGGTACCGCCGTTGGCGCGCCACGTGCTCTGCGTGAACTGCAGACCGCCGTAGAAGCCGTTGCCGGTGTTGATGGACCAGTTGCCGCCGCTCTCGCACTGGGCGACCTTGTCCCACGTCGAAGTCGTGGCAGCGCCGGCCGAGGTCGCGGTCGCGAGCCCGACGAGCGGGGTGGCGGCGACGACGCCGACAATGGTCGCGGTGCGCAGGCGGCGCTGGGTACGACCCATGCCGCGGTGCGTGTTGGTGCGACCGAAAGCGTTGCGGAGAGACATACATTCCTCTCGGAATTCCCCTGGGGCGGATGGACCGGCGCGATCCTTGCGGATCACCCCCGCCCGGAACCGAACGGTCACGTCCAAGACGTGATGTCCGATGCCGCAACCCCGCGGCCCTCCCAGACCGCGAGTTCCGCCATGCCGTGCCGGCGGGAACCCAGGAGGTGCGATTTGCACATCGCCAGGACCATAAACAGGTTATCCGGCCCTTATCAACCCGCTCGGGCATTTACGCAGGTCAGGATAGGTATTAGAAATGCCTACCGAGCCCCGAACGGTGGCCCTCCGGACCGGATTCGCGTTTACCGGAGTCCAAACCTGGGAACCTTTTGCCCCTTTTGACCTCCGGTCATACACAGAGCGCGGTGGATCTGTGACACATTGTCGAATCATCACCGAAGGCGATCGAGTGATCACGCGGCCTCGCGGCGCAAAAGCCGCATTTCGCGCGAGCCTTAAATGCCTTTATGTCCGGCTTACGCGCTCCGCGTGAGCGGCATCACAATTCTGCCGATGGTGGTCCGTACAGGCACCGGGTATAACCGGCCGGCCATGGACCGGCAGACCCTTCCCGGCCTGCGTGTATTCACGCTGCGAGAGCACGCCGCCACCGGCCGGAAAAGTATGCCGAATGCGATCCGGGCCACATCGGGAACTGTGACCCGCGCCACTTTCACCCGCGCGGGGACCTATTCCCGCCCCTTTCGAGGGATCCCGACGCGGAACGCGACCCTCCGGAAGCACGGGCGCCGGGAAAGCGCGCCCGATATCACGACGAGTGGCTTCGGGAAAGCGGATTCCGTGCGCCGAAAGTCGCGCCGGGCGCATCCCCTATATATAGGAGCGCTCTTCCGGGGTCGAGCGGCCCCGGTACGGGCGAATGCGTGCCCCGGCGCGGATCGAGGCCCGCCGGGGGCGCCGGGGGTCGCCGGATCCACCGCGGCGCGCTCGGGCGCCGTCGGGCTCGGGCGCCGTCGGGCTCGGCCACCCGGCCCCAAGGACCCGCGACCCGGCACGGCTTCGCCGGCCCGCCCGGCCTCAGTCGCGGATGCCGTCCTTGGACCGCGGCAGCAACCCGCTCTCGATCGCCGTGACCACCGCGTGCGTGCGGTCGCTGACGTCGAGCTTGGCGAAGACCCGCAGCAGATGCGTCTTCACCGTCGCCTCGGCGATCACCAGGCGCTTGCCGATGTCCGCGTTGGAGAGCCCGTCGGCCACCGCGTCCAGCACCTGCACCTCGCGCGTGGTCAACACCACCGGGGCGGGTCGGCGCATCCGGGCGACCAGCCGCTCGGCCACCCTCGGGGCCAGCACGGTCTGGCCCCGGGCCGCCGAGCGAATGGCCTCGACGAGTTGCTCGCGGGTGGTGTCCTTGAGCAGGTAGCCGATGGCACCGGCCTCGACCGCGCGCTCGATCTCGACGTCGGTGTCGTAGGTGGTCACGATCAACACCCGGGTGCGGCCGCCGAGGCCGACGATCCGGGCGGTGGCGGCCACCCCGTCCAGGACCGGCATCCGCAGGTCGATCAGCGCCACATCGGGCTCCAACCGCTCGACCAGCTCGACGGCGGCGAGCCCGTCGCCCGCCTCGCCGACGATCTCGATGCCGGCCGCCGAGGCCAGCAGCGCGACCACCCCGGCCCGCATCACCGAGTGGTCGTCCACCACGACGACCCGCAGCGTGTCCTGTGTCATGTCGTTCACTCCTGACCATCGGTGGGAATCATCGCCAGGATCCGGGTCCCGTCACCGACCGAGCTGGTGACGGTGAACTCGCCGCCGAGTTCGGCCAGTCGCCTGCGCATACCGTCGAGACCGAAGCCGCGGGCCTCGTCGACCACGAACCCCCGACCGTCATCGGTGATCTCCAATTCGACGCCGTGGGTGTACCGGGCGAGCACCACACCGACCGTGCCGGCGCTCGCGTGCTTGCGCACGTTCGCCAGCGACTCCTGGGTACAGCGCAGCAGCGCGATTCGGGTCTGCTGGTCGCACTCGACGTCGGGCAGTTCCGCCTCCACGGTGATCCCGGTGTCCTCGACGAACCGGTCCAGCGTGCGACGCAGGGTCCGGGCGACCGAGCCGGGAACCACTCCGCTCTGCGGCGCCGAGCCGACCAGCACCCGGGCCTCGGCCAGGTTCTCCCGGGCGGTGTGCTCGATCGAGAGCAACTGCCGACCACTGGTCGCGGGGTCGGTCGCGATGCCCGAACGCGCCGCCTCGGCCAGCACGATGATGGACGCGAATCCCTGGGCGAGCGTGTCGTGAATCTCCCGGGCCAGCCGTTCCCGCTCCTCCGCCGCGCCCCGGCGCTGATTGGCCTCGGCCAACCGCTGCTGGGCACTGGCCAGTTCGCTGCCCAGGACGCGCTCACGCTCACCGCTCTGCTCGACGAACCGATGCACCGACAGCCCGATCGGCACGCTCACCGCGTAGGCGATCACGGTCGCGAGGGTGTTGCCGGTGAGCAGATCCGGGCTCCAGCCCTGCGGGGCGACGCCGCCCAGCACGGTGGCGGCCGCGGCGAGCCCGCCGAACACGATCGCGGAGCCGGGGTCCCTGGCCGGGAACCAGAAGTGCGGCAGGCTCGCCGCGTACGCCGTGGCACCGCCGTCGCGGGTGTAGGCCATCGCGCCCAGGCCGACGATCAGCACGCCCGGGAAGGCGTTCGGCCGCAGCACCGGATTGCCGGGAAACACCCGGGTGATCAGGTAGCACAGGCCGAGCACGACCGGCAGCCCCATGGACCAGTACCTGCTCGCCCCGGGATCGTCCTTGCCGGCGACGACCATCGGGGCCAGGCCCAGCAGCACCCAGAACAGGATGTACCAGCGGTGTGGGGTCCACGCCCGGAACCGGTCGATGAACTGCGGCCGTTCGGACATGTTGATCAGCCTACTTTTGCGGCCGGGTGGACAACGGCGGCGGGGTTTTGCTCCCGGGTCCGACGCGTCCCGATCGACGGCCACCAGCTGCGCTCGCCCAGCAGCAGCATCGCGGCGGGCAGGATCATGATCCGGATCACGAACGCGTCCAGGAGTACGGCCACCGCGAGGCTGAAGCCGAACTGCTTCATCTCGATCAGATGCAGCCCGATGAAACTGGCGAACACCGTGACCATCACGAACGCGGCGCTGGTCACCACCCCGGCCGAACTGCCGATCCCGTCGAGTACCGCCTGCCTGGTCGGCACCCCGCGCAGCGCGGCCTCGCGGATCCGACTGATCACGAACACCTGGTAGTCCATCGACAACCCGAACAGGATCACGAACAGGAACAGCGGGACACGCGAGCCGATCGAGCCGGTCGAGTCGAAGGCGAGCAGCCCCTCGGCCCAGGTTCCCTGGAAGACCACGACCAGCAAACCGAGCGCGGCACCGGCCGAGAGCAGGTTCAACACCACGCCGACCAGGCCCAGCACCACGGAGCCGAACGCGAACACGGTGATCACGAAGGTCACCAGGAGCAACGTCGCGATGATCAGCGGCAGCTTGCCCTTCTGGTGCTCGGGGTAGTCCGCGTACCGGGCGACGTCGCCGGTCACCGCGACGTCGACGCCGGGCAGCCTGCCCACGGTCGCCGGCACGAAGTCCGCACGGACCCGGTCGAGCGAGTCCTGCGCCGCGGCGGCGCTGACGAAGTGCGGTACCCGCAGTTCCAGCATGGTGATCCGGTGGTCGGGGGACGTCCGCAGCTCGGCGATGCCGGCGAGAACCGGGTCGCCGTGCGCGCGTCCTTCCAGCTCGCGCAGCGCACCGGCCACCTCGTCGGCGCGACCCGCCTCGGCCCGGACCACGATCTGGTGCATCGACTTCAGCTCGGGGAACGCCTGGTTCTGCCGATGCCAGGTCTCCATCGCGGGCAGGTCGCGGGAGTAGGTCTCCCGGCCGATGTCGGTCAGCTTCAGGTTCGCCAGCGGGGCGGTCAGGGCCAGCATGGCGAGCACGGCGACGGCGAGCGTGGCGGCGGGACGCCGGCTGGTGATCCGCAACACGGCCGTGGTGAGCCGACCGGCGCCGATGCGGTGCGACTTCGCCGCCGGCGTCTCGCCGCGGCGGGCCACCCGTTCGGCCCGGCGGACCGCGCGGCGCTCCGCCCGGACGCCGAGTTTGACCAGCAGCGCGGGCAACACGGTCAGCGAGCCGAGCACCGCGACCAGGCTGACCAGGATCGCGCCGGTGGCGATGGAGGAGAAGATGACGTCGTCCGCGAGGTAGAGGGTGGCGCTGGAGGCGGCGACGGCGAGCCCGGACACCACGACGGCGTGTCCGGAGGTGGCCGCGGCCAGTTCCACCAGGGCCCGGGTGTCGAGCCGGCCACCGGATCGGGCCCGTTCCTCGCGTTCGCGCTTGAGGTAGAAGAGCGCGTAGTCGACGCCGACCGCCAGGCCGATCAACAGGATGACGTTGGTACCGACCCCGGCGTCCGGTATCACGTGCGAGGCGAGCATCGACAGCCCGATGGCCGCCGCGATCGCGGACATTGCCAGCAGCAGCGGCACGGTGGCCATCGCCGCCGAGCGGAACACGATCAGCAGCGTGAGCAGGGTGATCGGCAGGGCGATCAGTTCGGTACGCGAGAGGTCCTCGCCACGCTGACCCTGGACGTCCTTGCTGATCGACGGACCACCGCTCTCCGCGATCCGCAACCCGGGATGGCCGGCCTGCACCTTCGCGGTCTGCGCCAGCAGCGGGTCGACGTGGTTCTTCCCGTCCAGCTCGGCGCCCTTCATGGTGACCTCCACCCGGACGGCCGTACCGTCCGCCGAACGCACCGGCGCGGTCACGGACAGCACCTCGGGCAACTTCCGCATGCGGTCCGCGATCTCGCCGGCCGCGGCGTCCGCGGCGCCCGCGTCCAGGCGGCCCCCGGCCTGCGCGGTGATCAACACCCGCTCCACCGGGCGTTGTTGCAGTCCACCCTCGGTGGCCATCGCCTCGCCGCGGCCGGCCTCGCCGACCCGGAAGTCGTCGGCCGTGGCTGCGTTGGTCCCGACGGCGATGCCGCCGCCGAGGCACAACGCGACAAAGAGAACCCAGCCGGCGATGGCCCGCCAGGGGTGTCCGGCGCTCCACCGCACCATCCGAACAGGAAGTTTCGTCATGCCCGAAATCCTGGTCTTCGGGCCCGGAGCCCGGACAGGCTCGACCGATGGAACCCGCCGTCCACCGATCGGTGGACAAGGACGGAGAAGCCGCGCTCGGCCGGGGTTCGGAAGCCGGTCGCTCCGGCTTCCGCGCGTACCGCGGATCCGCCGGTCAGGACCCCGTGCTTCCCGCCTGCCACTGGGTGGCGACGACGGAGAACGTCCGCAATCCCCCGCTGCCCGGGGCCTCCCGGACGTCGGTCACCCACACCAGCACCACGGTCTTGCGACTCGTCTCGATACACAGCCCCGTATCGGGCCCCACGAGGTTCGAATTGAGCGCGGTGAGCGGCAACGAACTCGGCAGGGACGCGACCCGGGCGGCGCTGCGGCACTCGTCGAGGGTCGCATCCGGCTTGCCGACGAGACCCGCGACGGCTCCGGTGTCCAGGAACCGCAGCTCGGCCGTCAGGGGGCCGTGGTCGTCGCCGCGCGAATCCCGGTGACACGCCATGTACTTGAGCGTGACCAGCGGCGGCACCGCATCGTCCGCGACGTCCTTCTGCCCGAGCTTGACCGTCAGGTTCTCCAGGTCGACGTACGTGGCGAAGCCTCCGTTGCAGATCCCGTCGTCGAGGTACGAGAGCGAGGGCACCACGGGCGCACCGATCACCAGGGGCACCTTCGACCGAGTCGGCGTGGAACCGTCACCGCCGCCGTGGCCGGACCCGGTGTTGCCGGTCCCGCCGCCGTCGCCGTCCCCGTCGATCAGGGAGGGGATGACGAACACTCCCGCGACGATCACCACGACGGCGGCCACGGCGGCCACCGCGATGCGGGCCCACGGTCGTCGGCGCGTCGCACCGCCGGGGACGGGCTTCGCCGGCGCGAAGGCCGGGGCGGCTACCGGAGGCGGGAGCAGGGGCGGGGGCGTCGCCATGCCCACGATCGGTGGCCGCAGGGGTGTCGGTGGGGCCGGCGGGGCCGGCGGGGGCGGTGCGGGCGACACGGCCGCCGCGGCAGACACCGCAGGCGAGGCGGACACCGCGGGCGGGGCGGACGGCATCGGCGGCGGCGGGATCGGCGGGCCGGGCGCGGCCTCGTCCGCTTCCCGGTCGCCGGCCGCCGTCGACGGGGCCGCCTCGCGCCCGGCGGCGTCCCGGGCGATCGCCGCCGGCAGCCAGCCCGTTCCGCGTACGAGCGGGCTCGCCTCGGCGCCGCGCCGGCAACCCTCGATCACGTCCGCGAGCGAGGGGCGGTCGGCGGGCTCCTTGGCGAGACACGCGCCGAGCAGGCTCCGCAACGGCTCCGGGCACGCACCCAACTCCGGTGCCTCGCTGACGATCCGATACATCAGGGCCTGTGCGTGACCCTGCCCGAAGGGATGGTCGCCGGTCGCGGCGTAGTGGCCGACCAGCGCGAGCGAGAACACGTCGCTGGGGAAACCGACCGGCTTGCCCAGCACCTGTTCCGGAGACATGAACGCCGGTGTGCCGACCACGACATCGGTACCGGTGAGCGCGGTGGTGTCCGCCGCGCGGGCGATACCGAAGTCGATGACGCGCGGCCCGTCCGCGGCCAGCAGCACGTTGGACGGCTTGAGATCACGATGGATGACACCCGCCGCATGCACCGACGCGAGCGCATCGGCCACACCGGCGACCAGCAGCAGCACCGTCTCGACGGGCAGCGGTCCGTGCACCCGGACGGCCTCCGACAGCGCCGGCCCGGCGACATACGCACCGGCCAGCCACGGCAGCGGACCGTCGGTGTTGCTGTCCAGCACCGGCGCCGTGTACGGCCCGTACACCCGCCGAGCGGCCTGCACTTCGCGCTCGAACCGCCTGCGGAACTCGGGATCCTGCGCCAGTTCGGGCCGAACCACCTTGAGGGCGACGGGTTGTCCACCGCGCGTGTACGACAGGTAGACGCTGCCCATCCCGCCCTGGCCGAGCCTGCCCCGCAGCCGATATCCGGCAACCTCCCGAGGATCGCCGGGCAGCAACGGATCGATCATGCACAGTCCCCCGTTCGACCGAGCCCGATCCCGGCCCCGTGAAACCGACGGCCGAATCGAGTGCGGACACCGATTATGGCGGCCCCCGCCGAATACGCCACGACGCAGGGGAGCAGGCGCCTTGGGGCATCGGGTCCCTGGGTCGCCGGATCCGGGGGTTGCCGGATCCCGGGGTTGCCGGATCCCGGGAGCACGGGAGCACGGGAGCACCGGAGCACCGGAGCCCACATGTCACATGTCGTCGGGCTGTCTCGTCTCGGGGCTCGAAGAAGCACGGAGACCGACCGCCGGGTTCTTCGGCGAGGACGGCCGGGTGCCGTGGTGACGGTGGCTCGGCTTGCGGCGGGCGGCTTTCCGGCCGGGCGGGTTGACGAACGGGCGGCGGCGTGAACGGCGGGAGCAAGTGCGGACAGCGGTACGGCGGGAGCGGATAGCGGTACGGCGGCAGGACGCCGGTAGCTGTACGGCGGCAGCGGTCGGTGGCAGCGGTACGCCGGCTTGCGCGGCGATTCGAAAAGGGCCCCGACGCGGATGGCCGGGCAGGCCGTCTCGTCTCGGGTGCCGGAGGCAGGCTCCGATCAGGAAGGTGATGGTCATGCGGGTGTTCGTGGCAGGCGGGACCGGGGTGTTGGGACGGCGGCTGGTGCCTCAACTGGTGGCGCGGGGCCACCAGGTGACGGCGACGACGACGAGTGCGGCCAAGTTGGGCTCACTCGAGAAGCTGGGCGCGGATGCCGTCGTGATGGACGGGCTTGATGCGGTATCGGTCGGCGCGGCGGTGGCCGAGGCCCAGCCGGACGCGATCGTGCACCAGATGACAGGCATCTCCATGACACACGCCGGCAAGCCCGATCTGAAGCACTTCGACCGGTGGGCGGTCCCCACCATCCGGCTGCGCACCGAGGGAACGGACCACCTGCTGGCCGCGGCCGAGGCGGCCGGCGTCTCCCACTTCGTCGCCCAGGGCTACGCCAACTGGAACGGCATCCGTACGGGCGGATGGGTGAAGACCGAGGAGGACCCGTTGGACCTGATGACGGGGACGGCGGCGCACACGTCGATGGCAGCGCTCCGTCACGTGGAGGACGCGGTCGGCAAGGCCGGCGGCGCCGTCATGCGGTACGGAGCGTTCTACGGACCGGGCGCCACCGACGACCAGGTCGAGCTCGTACGCAAACGACAGTTCCCACTGGTGGGGCGCGCGACCGGCTACAGCTCCTGGGTGCACCTGGACGACGCGGCGAGCGCCACCGTCCTGGCCGTGGAGCAACAGGCGCAGGGCGTGTTCAACATCGTCGACGACGAACCGGCCCCGGCAAGCGAGTGGTTGCCCCACCTGGCCGCCTGCGCGGGAGCAAAGCCCCCGATGCGGATCCCCAAGTGGCCGGCCCGCCTGCTGGCCGGCGAGGTGGCGGTGATCATGATGACCGAGGGCCGCGCCTTCTCCAACACCAAGGCCAAACGAGAACTCGGCTGGCAACTGCGCTACCCGTCCTGGCGCCAGGGCTTCGAGGCGGAACTGACCTGAGCCGGGCGAAGAAGCCCGAGAACCCACACCCCGCCGCCCGATCCCACACCGGCTCCCGAGCAACGCAAGCAAGGCCACCCCCGGGCCCCGACCGCGAAGCACACCCCGAAACCCACCGGGCCTCAACCGCGCATACACCGCAGCCGCCCGTCGCCCCAGCCTTCACCGGTCACACACAAAGGTCGGCGGCACTCGTTCGAGTCTCCTCGAAAGTGCCGCCGACCTGCGCGTTTCCGCCATCCCGCGGCTTCCTGCGGAGGACGTGGGATTCGAACCCACGAGCAAGGTCACCCCTGCTAGCAGTTTTCAAGACTGCCGCCATCGGCCACTAGGCGAGTCCTCCAGCGCCGCGACCTGGTGGGGGTGCGGGCGGGATCAGTCTCTCATGAGCGATGGCTCGGATCACTGGGGATTCCGGGCGGGCCCATGGGTGGCCGGGGGCGGGGGTCAGTTGTCGCCCACGCGCTGGCCCAGGGTGACCTCGGTGGTGGCTTCCTTGCCGTCGCGCTGGTAGGTGACCTTGACCTTGTCGCCCGGGCGGTGGCTCCAGATCTCGCTGAACAGGTCCTCGTAGGAGCCGATCGCCCGGTTGTTGAGCCTGGTGATCACGTCGCCGGCCTTCAAGCCGGCCTTTGCCGCCGGGCCGTTCGCGGTGACCGGGTCCTGGCCGTTGGTGCTCTGCGCCACGATCTGCGCGCCGGTGCCGGTGTAGCGCGAGTCGGGCAGGATGCCCATCTGGGCGTAGACCGGCTTGTTGCCCTGGATCAGGGTGTCCGCGACCCACCGGGCCTGGTTGATCGGGATCGCGAAGCCCAGGCCGATGCTGCCGGATTCCTGCTGCTGGCCGAACGGGGACTGCCCGCCGCCGCCGGTCGAGCGGATCGCCGAGTTGATTCCGATCACCTCGCCGGCCGCGTTCAGGAGCGGACCGCCGGAGTTGCCGGGGTTGATCGCCGCGTCGGTCTGGATCGCGTTCATGTACGAGACCTTTTGCTGGTCGCCGGAGGCGACCGGGCGGTCCTTGGCGCTCACGATGCCCGTGGTCACGGTGTTGGAGAGGGTGAACGGTGCGCCGATCGCGATCACCGGGTCGCCGACCGCGACCTTGTCGTTGTCGCCCAGCGGCAGCGGCTGGATGTTGGTGGGCATGTCGTCGACCTTGATCACCGCGAGGTCGTACCCCTCGGCGCGGCCGACGATCTTCGCCGGCTTGGTGGTGCCGTCGGAGAAGGTCACGCTCAGCTCGCCACCGGCGGCGGCCAGCGACACCACGTGGTTGTTGGTCAGGATGTGGCCCTGCTTGTCGTACACGAAGCCCGCGCCGGTGCCGCTCTCGGTGCCCTGGCCGGACACCTTGCCCTTGGTCTTGATCGTCACCGTGCTCGGCACCGCCTGCTTGGCGATGCCCGCCACGCTCGTGGGCGAGCGGTTCAGCGAGGCCGGGTCCACCGGCGAGGAGGACGGGCCGACGCCCGCCGCGGCCGGCTTGTCGTCCCGCTCCGCGATCCACGCGCCCACCCCGCCGCCGACACCGCCGGCGAGCAGCGCGGCCACCACGGCGGCGACCAGGATCCCGGACGGCCGGCGCTTGGGCTTGGGCGGTGCGCCGAAACCGGGGTAGCCCGGGTAGCCGGGGTAGGCACCGGTCGTCCCGAATGGCGGAACCCCCGCGCCGCCCGCCGCACCCGCTGCGGGTGCGGCGGCGAACGCGGCGGGCACCTCGGCCGTCGGCTCACCCACCGGCGGCAGCGCCGCGGTGGACGGCCCGGCCTCCCCGTGCGGCTGCCCCACGGTGGGCGCCCCGACCGGCTTGGCCGGCACCTCGGAGCGGAACTCCGGCTCCGCCGCCGCGGACCCGATCCCCGGCTCCGCCGGCAGTGGTGTGGCGGAGGACGATCCGTGGCCCTCCCCTGGCACCGGTGAACCGACTTCGCCGCCGGTCACGTCGCGGTCGTCGCTCACGGTCTTCCTCCCACACACATTCGGAATGTTTGATGCCCACAGACTTCCCGACGCCCTGTCTGAACACCGTAAGCGCCGGACGTCCCGACCGCTCGTCCCTCTTATCCCGGGGTTATCCGCGCAGGTGGAGCCGGTCGCACAGGGGTGTAAATCTCGGAGGAATCACCGAAGATCGGCCCCGAAAACGCCCCGCGACCCGACCCACGAGGCCCCGCAGACGCCATCGCTCGCCCACCGCGACCTCGGCGAAGCCGTATCCCCACCCCCCGCCGGCCCCGGCCCCGCCGCCCGGCCGTTCGCAACTCGCGCTCACCTCCGCCGACCCGCCGACCCGCCGACCCGCAGACCCGCCAACCCCGGCCGGTACACAACGCGCAATCGCCCCACACACCCACACACGTCCACACACGCCGACGCACGCCGACGCACGCCGACGCACGCATGCGCATACCGGTACACATCGGCACACAACTCCCGTACCGAACCGGGACACCGCCGCCCGACACCTGCCCGTCACCGAGCGCTCACCTCGGGATGGCACGATTGGTCCGTGTCAACCATCGGGGCGCGCCCGCTGCGCGCCAACGTGCAGGTCGTCGCCCACCGCGGTGCGTCCGACACCGTCCCCGAGCACACGCTCGCGGCCTATCTCCAGGCCATCGAGGACGGCGCCGATGCCCTGGAATGCGATGTCCGCCTGACCGCCGACGGCCATCTGGTGTGCGTGCACGACCGCAAGGTCGACCGCACCTCCAACGGCAGCGGCATCGTCTCGACGCTGGAGCTCGCGGACCTGTCCGCGCTCGACTTCGGCTCCTGGAAGGAATCCGGCGTCGAACGCGAACGCCCCGAGGAACCCGAGGCCCCCGACTGGGACCGCCGCTCGGTGCTCACCCTGGAACGCCTGCTCGAACTGGTCGTGGACGCGCCCCGCCCGGTGCGCCTGGCCATCGAGACCAAGCACCCCACCCGGTACGCGGGACTGGTCGAGCGTCGCCTCGTCGATCTGCTGGAGCGGTTCGGGCTTACCCGGCCGGCCGCCGAGGACCCGTCGCCGATCCGGGTGATGAGCTTCTCCCAGTTGTCCCTGCGTCGGATGCGACTGATGGCACCCGAGTTGCCCACCGTGTTCCTGATGGAGCACGTGCCGCTGCTGTTCCGGGACGGCACGCTGCCCCGGGACGTGCGCATCGCCGGCCCCAGCATCGACATCGTGCGGGCCCACCCGCGCTACGTCGCCCGCCTGCATCGGGCCGGGCACCGGGTGCACGTGTGGACCGTGGACACCCCCGAGGACGTCGAGTTGTGCCTGCGGCTCGGCGTGGATGCCATCATCACGAATCGGCCACGACAGGTACTGGCCCAAGTGTCCGGTTAGCCCCGATTAGGGGGCGTACGCTGGTAGCCTTTCGGGGCGTTATATCCGTCTTGGCAGGATCGCATACCCCTATACGCCCCTGGGCGAGTCGGAGCGCGCGGCGCCCCGCCGTTTCCCGTCCGCCGGCATCGGGCATCTCAAGCCCGACGCGCGAGACATGCGTGCGAGGCAGGCGTGTGAGTGCACTGAGGAGGCCGGGGGTGGCAATGGTCGTGGCCCGTGGGGTGCCCGATTCCGCGGCGGTGTTGGTACCGCACGCTCCGGTCGGTGTGTCCGCGGCTCGGCACCGCCTGGCCACCGATCTCGACAAACGCGGCATCGCCGGGGACGTCGTGGACGACGCGGTGCTGATCCTGTCCGAACTGTTGAGCAACGCGCTACGCCACGCCCGAGCCCTGCCGTCCGGGAACGTCCGCGCCGCCTGGTGGGTGCGTCCCGACGGACTGCTGGCGATCGAGGTCACCGACGGCGGCAGTTCCACCCGTCCCCGGCAGGCCAGCCCGTCACTGAGCGCACACGGGGGTC
Organism: Embleya sp. NPDC050493; assembly: GCF_044458105.1. Taxonomy (NCBI): domain Bacteria; kingdom Bacillati; phylum Actinomycetota; class Actinomycetes; order Kitasatosporales; family Streptomycetaceae; genus Embleya; species Embleya sp. NPDC050493. Next base: position 243,409 of record NZ_JBITHP010000009.1, on the reverse strand, counting down.
GTGGCCTGTCCATCATCGGCACGCTCGCGGCCGACTGGGGCGTGCGCGGCACGCCGGACGAGGTCACCGTGTGGGCGCTGGTCCCGGTCCGGGCCCGGACCGCCGACCGCCTGTGGGACGAATTCGATGTCGACGCAGTGGAGCCGCTCGACTGAAACCCGGGCTCTGACCCCGGGCTCCGACCCCGGGACCTGACCCCGGGACCTGACCCCGGGCTCCGACCCCCGGCCCTGACTCCGGGACCTGGCCCCGGCTCTGCCCCCGGGTCCTGACCCCGGGCCAACCCTGACCTCGGCCCTCGGCCGCGCACCACGCACCGGCGACACCCGCGCCCTGGCGACGCCCGACAGAGCCGAACCCACACCACCTTCCCGCCCACCCTGCGGACCGGCCCGTCGCCGCACGCGTTGCCCGCCCCACCCGGCCGACCACCGCGCCGCACCCCCGCCGCACCCCGCCGCCCGCACGTCGCGCACGCGTTCGAGCGTCAACCCATGCCCGCGGAACTCAGTACCCTCGGACCTGGTGAGTCGTCGACCACCATCCCCCCGACACCGAGGCGGAGAGACCGCAGCATGGGCAAGAAGGCCGCGCTGAAGGGCCACACCGGCAACAAGACCCAGACCGCAGCCGCCACGGGATCCGTCCCGGTCGTCGGCGGTCGCGAACCGTGCCCGTGCAACTCGGGCCGCCGGTACAAGGCATGTCACGGGCGCGAGGCGGCCTCCGCCGCCGAGACGCTCGTCCTGCGTCCCTTCCAGGGGCTGCCGAACGAGTGCGACTGGATCGCGCTGCGCGAACTGGTCCCGGCCGCGACCGCGCGGTTGACCCTGACCGGCGAGCACGCCGACCAGGTGGTCACCCTCGCGACCGTGTTGCCGATGGCCTGGCCCGCACTGCGGCGCGCCGACGGCGCGATCCTGGTGGGTCTGCAGACCCACACCAGCTCGGGCGACGTCAGCCGGGACCTCGCGCACGCCCTGGAGCGCGCGCTCGCCCAGGAGGACGGCACGTCGGTCGCCCCCGGCCCGCTGCCCGAGTCCGGCGACCGGTTGCAGGACCTGCTCGACCTGTCCAAGCCGCTGGAGATCACCGTGCACCCGGGCTTCGACTTCTGGGTGGACGATCCGGCCGCGATGAACGCCGAGGTGAGCGCATCGCTGGAGCGGGCGAACGCGGCGGCCATGCCGACCGTTCGGCTGTCCTCGGTGGACGCCGCCTACTGGTGCGGCACCACCGAGAAGAACCACCTGCGCTGGGTCATGCCGCACGCGGAGGAGGAACTGCTCGACGCCATCGCGCGGCTGCACGCGGCCGGCGAGTCGAGCCTGGGCGAGGGCACCCGCTTCGTCGGCTCGTTCCGCGCGCACGGGCTGCTCGTCCCGGTGTGGGATCTGCCGACCACGATGACCGCCGAGGACGTGGAGAAGCCGGCCCGCGAATTCGGTGAGCGCCTCGCCGCCGCGATGGCGGACACCAGCCCGCTGACGCCGCGTCAGCGCAGCGCCCGCAACGGTCTGCTGAACCGTCAGATCACACTGAACTGACCGTCGGATCACACTGAACCGACCGTCGGATCACGTCGAACCGACAATCGGGATCACGCCGAACCAGGGCCCGACCCCGTCCGGTGGACCATGGCCGGTCCGCCGGACGGGACCCGGTGGGATTCCGCGGTCGGCGACACGAGTGCCGGCGGTTGCGGGCCGGGGGCCCGGCTCTTCGTCCCGTCCGTCGCACCGTCCTGCCGAGGTGCGTCGGCTTCCGCCGCCCCGGCCGGCAACGCCGCGTCGTCGTGCCGGAGTGCGTCGGTATCCTCGGCCGCGGCCGGCAGTTCGACGATGACGGTCAGGCCCGCCCCCGGTTCGGTCTCGACCCGCACGGTGCCCCGGTTCGCGGCCACTCCGGCCCACACGATGGCCATGCCCAGCCCGCTCCCCGAGTCGGCGCCCGCCGCCCCGTTCCCGCCGCGTTCGCGCGCGGCCCGGAAGAAGCGGTCGAAGATGCGCTCGGCATCCTGCGGTCGCATGCCCGGGCCCTCGTCGCGCACGCGCAACACGGCCCGCCGCTCCCCGTCGTCGCCCGCAGCCTCGGACACCGACACGTGCACATCCGCGGACACCGGCGTGTGCGCCCGCACATTGGTCAGCAGATTGCCGACGATCTGGCTCAGCGTCGCCCCGTCGGCCAGCACCACGCAGGTATCCGGCACGTCCGTATGCACCCGCCGAGCCGGCTGCTGGGCACCCAGGTCGGCGACCGCCCCGCGCACCACGCACACCAGGTCGATGGGACGCGGCCGCAACTGCGGACGCTGGTCCAGCCGCGCCAGCGCCAACAACTCGTCGACCAGCCGGTCCATCCGCTCGGCCTCGACACCCATCCGGTCCAGCGCTCGGATGCGCTCGTCCTCCGACGCCAGCATTCCCTTCTCGTACAACTGCAGATAGCCGCGAATCGCCGCCAACGGCGTCCGCAGCTCGTGCGACGCGTCGGCCACGAACCGCTTGAGGTGGGTCGCCGCGTGTTCGCGGATCTCGAACGCCGACTCGACCTGCTGCAACATCGCGTTCAACGCGGTCCGCAACTGCTCGACCTCGCTGAACGACCGCTTGCGCGGCGCCACCCGCGCGGACAGATCGGGTCGGTCCGGACCGCCCTCGGCGATGCCCGACGCCGTCTCGACCATGTCCTCCAAGGGTCGCAACCGCCACCATGCGACGAAGTAGATGGACCCGCCCAGCAGCACCAGCAGGGCTCCGCCGACCAACAGTTCGAAGTGCACGACCCGGTCGACCACACCGGCGATGTCCTGGGTCGAGCGGGCGAGCAGGATGTAATGGCCGTCGCCCAGGCGCACCGCCGCCGCCCGGTAGTCCTCTCCCGCGAGGGAGATGCCACGCGGCTCGGCGTGCGGCGCCATGCCGCGCGGGTCCCGGAACTGCGCCGCCAGAGCACGTTGCAGGGCGTCGGGTGCCCGGTCGGCGATCGGCATGGCCGTGCCGAACTCGTCGACCAGCACGAAGACCTTGCCGTGCAGCCCGGCCGACATCAGTACGTCGCGCAGGCCCGCGGTCGGGCCCGGTTCGGACAACTGCGCCCGGGTGATGCCGGTCCGCTCGATGCCCGCCCGGCCCGTGGCCAGGTCCTCGTCGACACCCGACTCCAGATAGTGCCGAACCCCCATCATGCTGAACCCGATCAGCAGTGCCAGCCCGATCGCGAGCACCGCGATGCTGCTCAGTGCCAGCGTCGCCCGCATGGCGACGATGTGCGGACGCTTCCGCACCCGCCGCAGCACGATCCCCGGGCGGACCCGCCCCGCCCGCGCGCTGTCGCCGCCGCCCCCGGACCCGCCCGCCTTCCCGCCCCGGCGCAGACGCGGTGGCCCGCCCGGTCGTTTGCCCAATCGTTTGCCCGGTCGCCCGTCCACCCCGTCGCCCGTGTCACCGCGCTCCTCGAACTCGCCGGTCATGCGCCGAAGTCCGCCGGTCGCAGTCCGTACCCCACGCCTCGCCGCGTGGTGATCAGCGGCGGCCCGTCCGGCGCCAGCGGATCGAGCTTGCGGCGCAGGTAGCTGATGTACGTCTCGACCACCGTCGACTCCACGACGTGCTCGTACTGCCACACCTCGCGCAGCAGTTGCTCCTTCGGCACGATCCGGTCGCCGTGTCGGATCAGGTGGCGCAGGAGCGCGAACTCGGTCGGGGTCAGTTCCACGCCGCGTCCGCCCCGGCGCGCGGTGTACGTCGCCTCGTCCAACTCCAGGTCGCCGTGCCGCAGTACGGGCGGACGCGGGACCGGCTGGGCGCTCTCGTCCGGCATCGGCCGGGTGCGCCGCAGCACCGCGCGGGTACGCGCGACCAACTCGTCCACATTGAACGGCTTGGTGATGTAGTCGTCGCCGCCGAGGGTAAGTCCCTTGACGACGTCCGCGGGGGCATCGCGGGCGGTGAGGAACACGACCGCGATGTCCGGGCGTTCGGCCCGCAGCACCCGGCACACCTGGCGTCCGTCGCCGTCCGGGAGGGTGATGTCGAGGAGCACCACGTCCGGCCGCTCCCTGCGCGCGACGGCGAGCGCCGCATGCACCCCGTCCGCCGTGACCACCTCGAAACCGTGGAAACGCAGGGTGATGGCGAGGACGTCGGTGATGCTCGGCTCGTCCTCGACCACCAGGACCTTGGCGCCCGCACGCGGCTGACTGCTGCTCATGCCCCCAGTATCCGGCCGAAGTTTGCGGAACTTCGGGGGACTGATTGTGAGCTTCCTGTGAGTTGGCCGCCGGCCGGCCGTGCCGCCACCGGATCGACCGAATCTGGCCCGAGCAAGCACAACCGGGCCGCGAGGCCCGCACGAGGAAGGAAACGGCTATGGCGGCCTGGGCGCGCTGGTGTCTCGATCATCGGTTGGCGGTGCTCCTGCTCTGGGTGGCCGCGCTGTTCGGAACCGTCGCGGCGAGCGTGACGCTGGGCAGCGCGTACTCCAACGTGTTCAAGATCCCCGGCACCGAGTCGTCGACCGCGTACGAACGCCTGGAGAAGGCCTTCCCCGACACGGCCGGCGATGTGGACAACGTGGTGTGGCGGACCGAGCACGGCACCGTGCACGACCCCGCGGTACGCGACCGGATGGCCGCGCTGCTCGCCGACATCGCGCGCATGCCCGACGTCGGCCGCGTGGTCGGCCCGTACGGCCCGGACGGCGCCGCGCAGGTCAGCGCGGACGGTCGCATCGCGTTCGCCCAGGTGACCTTCGTCAAGCAGCAGTTCGAGCTGGACACCGAGGATCTCGAGGAGCTGATCGAGCGCGCCGAGGAGGCACGTGCGCCCGGACTGCACGTCGAACTCGGCGGACCCGCGATCGAGGCCGCCCAGGAACCCCCGGCGGGGCTCGCCGAGGGCGTGGGCATCGTCGCGGCGGGCATCATCCTCTTCCTGGCCTTCGGATCGTTGTTCGCGATGCTGCTCCCGCTGGTCAGCGGGGTGTTCGCGGTCGGCACCGGCATCTCGGCGGTCATCCTGCTCAGCCACGTCACCGACATCCCCGAGACCGCGACGCTGCTGGGCAGCCTGATCGGGCTCGGCGTGGGCATCGACTACGCCCTGTTCATCGTGACGCGGCACCGCAACGGCCTCAGGGCCGGGCTCACCCCCGAAGAGGCGGCGGTACGGGCCCTGAACACCTCCGGCCGGGCCGTCGTGTTCGCCGGCGGCACGGTGTGCGTCGCGCTGCTGGCGCTGTTCACCGTCGACATCGCCCTGTTCGACGGGATCGCGATCAGCACCACACTCGTCGTGGTACTGAGCGTGTTTGCCTCCGCCACCCTGCTGCCCGCACTGCTCGGCATGCTCGGCATGCGCGCGCTCAGCCGTCGCGAACGCCGGGCACTGGCCGCACAGTCAGCCGCGGGCGCCGCCCCGCAGAGCGCGGAGGCCGGGAGCGCCGCCATGCGCTGGGCGCGCCTGGTGCAACGCCGGCCCCGAACCCTCGGCCTGGTCGCACTTGTCGTCATGGCGGCCCTGTCCGTGCCGACCCTCTCGCTTCGCCTGGGCGCCAACGACCAGGGGAATCAGCCGACTTCGCAGACCGTCCGGCAGGCGTACGACCTGCTCGCCGAGGGCTTCGGCCCGGGCTTCAACGGCCCGTTGCTCATGGTCGCCGAACTCGACGGTCCGCAGGACCGGCAGGCGCTGGACTCCCTGATCACCGAATTGCGCCGCACTCCCGGTGTCGTGCGCGTGGTCGAGGCTCCGGTGCCCGCCGACGCCCGCGGACTCGCCGCCGGCACCCGGGTCGTCCAGGTCGTACCCACGACGTCCCCGCAGGCCGCGGCCACCGACCGGCTGATCGACACGCTGCGTGACGAGATCGTGCCCGCCGCCGCCGAGGGCAGCACGCTGAAGGTCCACATCGGCGGCGAGACCGCGCTGCAGAAGGACTTCGCGGCCGTGGTCGGCGATCGTATGCCGGGCTTCATCGCCCTCATCGTGGGGCTGGGCGCGCTGCTCATGCTGGTCGCGTTCCGCAGCCTGCTGGTACCGCTGACCGCCGCGCTGATGAACCTGATCGCCGCGTGCGCGTCGTTCGGCATGCTGGTCGCGATCTTCCAGTGGGGCTGGGGCATGGACCTGCTGGGGCTGGGCAAGGAGGGGCCGATCATCTCCTTCCTGCCGGTCATCATGCTGCCGCTGCTGTTCGGGCTCTCGATGGACTACCAGGTCTTCCTGGTCAGCCGCATGCACGAGGAATGGCTGCGCACCGGCGACAACGCCCGTGCGGTGCGCGTGGGTCAGGCCGGGACCGGGCGCGTGATCAACTCGGCCGCGCTCATCATGATCTTCGTGTTCGCCTCGTTCGTCCTCAGCGGCGACCGCGGCGCGATGATGGCCGGCCTCGGCCTGGCGGGCGCGGTCGCGTTGGACGCGTTCATCCTGCGCATGCTGCTCGTTCCCGCCATGATGCACCTCCTCGGACGCGCCAACTGGTGGTTGCCCGCGTGGCTCGACAGGGTGCTGCCGCACCTGGCGGTGGACCCGCCCGACCGGCCCGCCGACGACCCGGCCGGCCCCGCCGAGGGCACCCCGGAGAAGGTGCTGACGCCCAGCCGGTAGGCATACGGGACACGAGGTCGTACGGACGACGATCGCCCGCGCGCCCGGCTACGGGCGTGCGGGAGCGGTCGTGAACGGTCGTGATCGGTCGACAACCGGACCCGGATTGGAGATCCGCCGGCTTGTTGTTACCTTTGACCCAGCTCGGTCGCTGATGCATCCCCCGTCTTCAGCGGCCGGGCCCTTCACTTTTCCGGGGTCTTTTCCCGAATTTGTCCCGTGCTCTTTCCGGGTCGCCGACACCGCGATTCCTCGACGGGTTCGACGAGAATTCGCCGCATTCGCCGGCCGGTGTGTCGACCCGGGTTCGCGCGCGCCTCGGGGGTGCGGGCTCAGCGCTGAGCGGTCGCCGACCCGGACCGGAGCAGCTTGGTCAGACCGTCCTTGGAGGCCAGCTCGGCCACCGCGGACCAGCCGTCGAGACCCTTGGGCGCCCGCACCCGCGGGGTGTCGCAGCGGCCCTCGGTCTCCTTGGGCTCGACCGAGCAGTTCACCCGCAGCGTGCCGCCGCCGGGCTGCAGCACGCTCATCACCAGCAACAGCGGCTCGGGCGTGGGGTTTCGGTAGTAGACGCGGCCCCAGACCTCCGAACCGTCGCGCTCGACACAGGTCTGCGCCCGGACCCCCTTGGGGCCGTCGATCGCCTTGCCGCACACGCTCTCCGTGCCCGCGGCCGGCGAAGTGGCGCTCCCCGCCGAGGACTTCGCGGCGGGCTTGCCGCCGATCAGTTCGAGCAGCTTGGCCGAATCCGCCCGATCGCCGTCGCCCACACCGTTTCCGAACTCGGCCGCCTTGGCGGCGCTCGGGCGGGTGGTCGGCCCCGAGTCGGCGGTGTGGCGGCCCTTGTCCGAACCCGCCGAGTCCGCGGAGGCGGCGGCGAGCGGAACGATCAGGCACAGACCCACGACCGCGCCCAGAGCCACCGTGCGGACGTGACCCGTGCGTGGGCGCTGCATGGTGTCTCCTAGCGCGCGAAGCCCCCTTCCACACGCGTCCCGACGGGCGGGATTCGGGTGCGGAACGGGGCCGGAATGATCGGCTCGCCGAGCCTATCGCGCCGCCACTACGTGCAGCGATCACCACATGTTGCGGTTACGCCACAACGATCACTCCATCGCGTGACGGCGCGCCTCGATCAGGCTCTGGGCTCGGCGTGTTGGCAGGTGTCCACGAGCGTGCGGACCAGGTCGGCCACGCCCGGCAACCACGGCCCGCCGGCCGTCGGATCCCCGGAGGGCGCCGGTGGCCTGGCCCAGCGCAGCAGGCCACCCTGCACCCGGGACGGCGGCAGCGCGAGATAGCCGCCGTCGCCGTGGAAGCGCAGGGTCGAGGGCACCGTGCCGTACCGATCGAGGCCGTATCGGTCCAGCAACTCACCCAGTTCGCCCAACTCGTATGGCTCGACCAGGAACGCGTAGCGGCCCGGCGCGGCGACGACCGGACCGGTACGCACACCGAGCCGGGCGAGTTGGTCCAGCGAGCGGGCACCGGCTTCCGACGGCACGCTCAATGCCGCCACCCGCCCACCCGTCGCCAGGATCACCGACGCGTCGGGGGTCTGTTGCCACCACCAGCGCGCCATGCGTTCGTCACATGTGGCCGCGAGCAGGGGAGGTTCACCCGGATGGGCGCCCGGCACGCGACATTCGGTAGCACCACAACGACACACGCCCGACCAGCGGTCGTATCCGACGCCGGGAACCACCGGCCAGCGCCATCTCGCACACGTCAGCACGGCCGACATCAATGCGGTGCGTTCCCTCCGTCGTCTTCCGAGGATCTCGCGCAGCATGCGCTCGTTCCTTTCCGTGAACGTGGAAGCACTATGCGTGATACTCAGGTACTCCGCAGCCGACCATGACGAGGCCGCTTGGCGGCACATGGCGCGAGGTGGCGCAGGGGTGGCGAATTACGGCGCCCGGTACGGGTGTTGCCCTCGCGAATCGGGCCTCGGGCGGGAGATGGGGGCTCCCGAGCGGACCGTTGTGCCATCCATTGCTGCGGTTTGCGCTGCGGTTGGGTCTGTTGGTCTCTGCCTGGGGCGACACCGCGCCGATGCGACGCCGCGCCTATTCCAGCACTCCTCACCGAGGACGACGAACGGCCGGCCCTCGGAGGTTCCGCAGATCTCACGAGACCGCGATCACAGGATCCTGGAGCATACCCGCGATGTGGCTCCCTTCCGTTGTACCCCCAACGCCGGTGACCTTCACGCCGCCGCGCCGCGCCGTTGGGCAGGACGGGTGGAACCCGGCGGCATTCGAGGCACCTCGATCGGCTCGTAGGATCACGCCATGGCGGAGCACACGACCGGCACACCGACCGGCGACACGGCCGTGGTGATCCCGGCATACGACGAGGCACAACGAATTTCGGCCACGGTCGAGGCGGCGCGATCGATCGCCGGTGTGGACCTCGTGGTGGTGGTGGACGACGGTTCGCGGGACGACACCGCCGCCGCGGCAAGGGCGGCGGGTGCGGTGCCGGTGCGCCACGGGCGCAATCGCGGCAAGGCCGGCGCGATGGAGACCGGCGCCGCCGTGGTCGCCGCGATCGACCTGCGCGAGGGCCGGGAACAACCGCGCCACCTGCTGTTCCTGGACGCCGACCTGGAGCACACCGCCACCGCCGCGGCGCCGCTGATCGACCCGGTACGGTCCGGGACGGCGGCGATGACCATCGCGGTGTTGCCGCCCCAGCTGCGTGCCGGTGGCGGACACGGGTTCGTGGTCCGGGCCGCCCGGGACGGCATCGCCCGGGCCTCCGGCTTCACCGCGACGCAGCCGCTTTCCGGCCAGCGCTGTCTGACCCGCGCCGCGTTCGAGGCGGCACTGCCGCTCGCGGCCGGCTTCGGCGTCGAGACCGGGCTGACCATCGACCTGGTCCGCCAGGGTTTCCCGGTCGAGGAGGTCGAGGTCGCACTGCACCACCGGGTGACCGGCACGGACTTCGCCGCGCAGCGTCATCGGGCCCGGCAGTACGCGCATGTGGCCCGGGCCCTGGCCGAGCGAGGCGCGGCCGGGGCGCTGCCCGGGGCGATTCGTGGGCGTGGCTGAACCGGTGGCGGTCCGGCCCGCCGCGGCGCGTCGCCCGTCGATGTTTCACGTGGAACATGCGTTTGGGACGCTCGCGCTCGGCCTGTGCGCGCTGGCGATCGCCCTGGTCGTGCTGACCGGCCTGCTCGGGCCCTCGGCCGCACAGCCGCCGCTGCCGGGCGGGCCGTCCTGGCTGCCGCCGTACCGCTTCACGGCCCACCCCGCCGCGGGGTTGGTGACCGGCCTGCTGCTCGCGGCGGCCCTGGTGGGCGTGATCGGCATCGCGCTGGCGCTGCGCGAACTGGGTCGAGGCTGGGCCCCGGACCCGGGTCGGCTCACCCTCGGCGGCGCGCTCGCCGCGCTCGCGGTGGTGTGCGTGCCGCCGATGGGCTCGGCCGACCACCTCGTCTACGCCGCCTACGGGCGTCTGGCGGCCACCGGCGGCGACCCCTACCGGGACACCGCCGCGACCCTGGTGCGGGACGGGGATCCGGTCGGCATCGCGGTCGAGGCGCCGTGGACCGACGTACCGTCGGTGTACGGACCGGTGGCCACCGCGGAGCAGTGGCTCGCGGCCCGGATCGGCGGCACCTCGGTGCACCAGATCGTGCTGGTGCTGACCCTGCTCGGAGCGGCCGCGTTCGTACTCACCGGGCTGCTGCTCCAGCGTGCGGCCGGCCCGGATCGGGTCGCCCGGGCCCGGGTGGCGATCCTGTGGTCGCTCAATCCGCTGCTGCTGTTCGTGGCGGTGGGCGCCGGCCATCTGGACGCGTTCGCGCTGGTGTTCGCGGTGGGCGCGCTGGTCGCGGTGCGCCGCTCCCCCGTGCTCGCGGGTGTCCTGGTCGGTCTGGCCTGCGCGGCGAAGGTCTCCCTCGGGCTGTACGTCCTGGCCCTGGCATGGGGCCTGCGCGGGCGGCCGCGCGCGCTCGGCGCGATGCTCGGGGCGGGGCTCGTGGTCGGCGTCGCGGCCTATCTGCCGGTCGGCTTCGGCGCGTTCGATCAGCTCCGGGAGAACGCCAGGCTGGTCTCGCTCGCGGTGCCGCTGCGGCTGGTGCTGGGTCCGCTGGAGTCGGCCGCCGGGCACGACGGGGCACGCTCGCTGATCGGCCTGCTCGGCTGGATTCTGGCCGCGCTGGTGGTGTGGCTGCTGGCCCGGACCGCCGCCCGGGCCCGGCCTCCGGCGATGGCACACGTACTGCGCGACAGCGCCGCGGCGGCCGCGCTGTTGTCCCTGGCCTGGCTGCTGACCACGCCGTACAGCCTGCCCTGGTACGACGTCGCGGCCTGGGCGCCGCTCGTGCTGCTCGCGCCGTCCGCGCTCGACGGGCTGCTGCTGGCCCGCAGCACGCTCCTGGTGTGCGCGTACGTCCCCGGCCGGGTCGTCCCGCTGCCGGACGCGGTGGACACCCTCCAGCGCACCCTGCGCGGCACCGTCGGCCCGTGGGCGGGCGCGGCGATCCTGGTCGCGGTGGTGCTGGTCAGTCGGCGCGCGGGCGGGCCGCCCGGGGCGGGCTCTCGAACCCCCGCCGGATAGGCCGCGGCGCCGCCACGGCTGCGATCACCGCGATGGCCAGCGGCGCCGCAATCGTGAGCGCGACCGCCGGGATCTGGATGCCGGAGTCGTTCACCGCGTAGCCGACCACCGCGGTCAGCCAGCACGCGATCAGCGTCGAGCGCAGCCACGGCACCGCCTCGAAGGACCGGGCCAGGGCCGGCGCCCGCCACTTCGACGGATCGCGCACGGCGAGGATGAGCAGCACGAACACGACCGGGATGATCAGCGTGAACGGCGTGGTGAACGAGTGCAGGTTGCCCATGATCTTGCGGTGCAGCGTGTCGCCCGCGTCGCCGTCGAGGATCTCCTGGACGAACCGGCCCAGGTGCGAGCGGCTCGCCGCCGGGCGGCGCCAGTCCAGGACGGCGATGGTGCCGATCACCACGACCGCGCCCAGGCCGACCAGGCCGACCTTGGCCCACGAGATCCGGGTGCCGGTCAGGAGCAGACCGAGCACCGCCAGGCCCGGGATCAGCGCCAGTACGCCACCGAAGTCGCTGCCGAAGGCCGGCCATCCGTCGGCCACCACCGCGACCGCGCCCACCGCCGAGAGCACCACGATCGCCGCCCGCCGGCGATCGGCGGCGAGCAGCCGGCCCACCGGCCACCCGACGGCGAGCAGCACGGCCATCGCGAAGATCGTCCAGGCGACGTTGCCGAAGCCGTAGAACCGGCCCGCGACCAGCGGGGACAGGCCGAACAGGGTGTTCATCTGGAGCGGTGAGCCGACCATCACGTCGCCGGCCAGGATCACCGCGGTGGCCGCGGCGACCACGCCCGCCGGGCCGTACGGGTGCCTGCGCCAGGGGCCGAGCAGGGCGAGGGCCGCGAGCACGGCGGCGAACGCGACGGTGAGTCCGAGCAGCGTCCAGGCCGGGTCGCCGGCCTGCTCCCACGGCACCAGGCCGACCAGGAAGGACCCGCCGGGGACCGCCCCGAAGAACACCCCGATCACGGTCGCGGTGCGTATCACCGTGCGCCGGGCCCGGGTCCGGCCGCCACGCGCGAACCGCACGGCGAGCCACAGCGCGATCGCCGCGCAGACGATCGGCAACAGGGTGACCCAGGTGAAGAAGTACCAGGCCTCGCGCACCGTGCGCGACGCCTGGGCGCCCGCGTCGAACAGGCGCAGCTCGTCGATCGCGGCGCCGCCGAAGGGGCCCGCCGCCCGGGTGTACACCGCGCCGACCAGCGCGCTCGGCGCGTCGATGCCCAGCGGCGCAAGCAGGCTCGGGGCCAGGTCGGTGAGCTGGACCAGGCCGTCGTTGCGCGTCGAGGTGGCGGTCAGGTAGCCGGAGCCGAAGGTCGTGCCGGGCGCGGTGCCGGGGCCGCTCACCAGGAGCGCGCGCAGGTGCGGGGTGCCGGTGTCATCGGCGAGGCCGGCCACCACGAGTTGGGTGCGCGGCGGCAGCGCGGCGGCGATCCGGGCCACCTGCGCGTCCACCACCCGCAGCCGGTCGGCGCGGTCGACGCCGGGGCCGGTCAGCCCGCCGAGGTCGACCAGGGTCAGGGCGGAACGCTCGATCAGCGCGGTGTCCACGGCGGCCGGATCCGGCAGGTAGGCACCGCGCACCCGACCGCTCGGGTCGGCGCTCGCGTAGGCCGCGCCGGGGCCGACCGAGGTGACCGCCCCGCCGTGCTCGGCGACCGAGCCGGCCAGTTGCCCGTACCTGGGGTTGTAGCCGAAGTCCTCGTTGCGCTCGACGATCGCGCGCATGTTCGGCACCGTCGCCGAGCCGTCCGGGGCCAGGGTCGGCGGCACCGGCTCGGCGCACGGCTCGGCGCTCCGCGCACCGGTCCGGGAATCCGTCGAGCGGGCGCCCGCGCCCGTGGTGAGCCACCCGTCGACGGGACACGCACGCGCATGCACGGTGCGCACCGACATCGCGGCCGAGGTCGCGTGCCCGGCCAGCGCGGCCAGGCCCGGAGTTCCCTTGGCATCGATATCGGCCCAGGTCAGGCCCGGGATCCCGAGCAGCACGACATGGTCGGCGGCGGCGGCGCGGGCGGGCGCGGCGCCGGCCGACCCGGGCAGCGCCGACACCGCGACCACGGCCGTGAGCAGCGCGAGCAGCAACCGGAGGGGACGAGCGATCACGGGTGCCTGCTCCTCGACGTACGCGGCCAACACGGGGACGAATGATCGCCCCAGGCTATGCGGCGCGCCGAGCTGCCATGTTCAGGGCAGCAATCCGGCCGCGTACGCCGCCGCGGTCGCCGCGCCCATCACCACCTTCACCGGTCGGCCCAGCGACGTGGCCACGGCGGCCACGTCCTCGTACTCCGGCTGGGCGTTGACCACCCTGCCGTCGAACATCGCGGTCTTGACCCGCACCGGCAGACCCTCCACCCGTACCGTGCCGAACTCGCGGGCCAGCGCGCGTTTGGCCACCGGCACGATCCGCGCCCCTATCGTCGAGGTCTCCACGAACACCGTGTGCAGCGCGGCGTCCACCCGGTCCGCCGGGACCAGCACGCACAGCGTGTGGGCCGGGCGGCCCTTCTTCATCAGGATCGGCACCAACCACGCGTCGCCCGCGCCGATCGCGAGCAGTTTGCCCAGCACCGCCGGCCACAGACGCGGGTCGAGGTCGTCCACGTTGGTCTCGATCAGCACGTCCTCGCCGGTCGGTTGGATCCGCTGCGCCTCGCACGGCTCGCCGAGCACGACCCGCAGGATGTTGGGCACCTCCTCGACCCGACGGCTGCCCGCGCCGGCCCCGTCCGCGGTGATCCGCAGGGCCGGCATCGGCCCCCAGGTCCGGCACACCGAGGTGAGCAGGGCCGCACCGGTGGGCGTGCACATCTCGTACGGGGCCGGGCCCGCGTACACCGGGGCGGCGGCCACCCGCATCAGTTCGAGCACGGCCGGCACCGGCACCGGCAACACACCGTGCGCGGCCCGGACGCTGCCGCTGCCCAGCGCGACCGGCGAGCCGACCGCCTCCTCGATGCCCAGTGCGTGCAGCGCCGTGCAGGTGCCGACCACGTCGGCGATCGCGTCCAGCGCGCCGACCTCGTGGAAGTGCACCTCCTCGGGCGGACATCCGTGCGCGCGGGCCTCGGCGTGCGCGAGTCGGCCGAACACGTCGTGCGCCCGGGCATGCACGGGTTCGGGCAGATCGGCCCGGTCGAGCAGGTCGCGGACGTCGTGCCAGGTGCGATGCACATGGCTGGGCACGGTCTTGACGATGGCACGGGTCGCGGCGATCCCGTGTCGGTCGGTGCGTTCGACGGTGATCGGAATCGGTTCGACGCTCACCGCGTCGACGGCTTGCTGGACGGCCTCCAGCGGGGCGCCGGCGTCGATCAGGGCCCCGAGCAGCATGTCGCCGCTCGCACCGGCCTGGCACTGGAACCATGCGATGGCCAAGCGGATACCTCCCCTCGCGGCCACTGTCGCAGCCGACGGGGGGTCCTGCCGGGAAACCGACGAAGCGACCGAAACCGACCGCATTCTTGCGTTTGGCTGTTCCCGTGCTTCGGCGCTCGGTCGGTTAAGGCGTTGCGGAGTCGGGCGTTACGGCATCGGGCGTCGCGTCGGTCCGGTCCGACCGGGCGCGTCGCGCCACTCGGGCCGCGAACACGCCCGCCCCGAAGCCGTTGTCGATGTTGCACACCGCGACTCCGGGCGCGCACGAGTTGAGCATCGCCAGCAGCGCCGCGAGGCCGCCGAAGGACGCGCCGTAGCCCACGCTGGTGGGCACCGCGAGCACCGGCACCGACACCAGGCCCGCCACGACACTGGGCAGTGCGCCCTCCATGCCGGCGACCACGATCAGACAGTCCGCCGCGTCGAGTTCGGCGTGCACCGCGAGCAGCCGGTGGATGCCGGCCACGCCCACGTCCTCGATCCGCTCCACCCGGGCGCCGAACAGACGCGCGGTGAACGCGGCCTCTCCCGCCACCGCCACGTCCGAGGTGCCCGCGGAGACCACCCGGACCAGGCCGCGGGTCGCCGGCGGCGCGCCCACCGCAACGCACGTGCCGCCGTCGTCGGTGTAGGCCTCGCCGGGAAACGCCGCGTACACCGCCTCGACCACGGCCGCCGAGGCCCGGGTGGCGAGTGCGGGCCGGCGACTCGTCTCGCGCAATCGACGAAAGAGCGCGACGGTCTGTTCGGGGGTCTTGCCGGCCGCGAAGACCACCTCGGGATCTCCGGTGCGCAGTTCCCGATGGGTGTCCACCCGGGCGAATCCCAGGTCCGCGAAGCCCGCCGCGGGCCCGCGGACGAGGGCGTCGAGCGCCTCGGCCACGCCCGCCTCGCCGGCGGCCACGCGGTCGAGCAATTCCCGTACCTCGGCCCGGTCCACTGCTCCGATCGTAGCCTTACGCCGGAACGAGCCCGTCCGGCACGGCCGTTCGGGTCGGGCCCGGTCCCGGCCGGCACCCCGGCCGGGACCCTCGCGCCCCGGCTACGACACCGGGACCAGCGCGTCCTTGCGCCAGCGCAGCGTCTTCTCGAAGCGCAGCACCGCACCGCGCCTGGGATGGTTGCTGAGCTGCACGTGGTCGGTCATCGCCCGGATCAGCATCAATCCTCGGCCGTTCTCCGCACCCGGACCGACCGCGACCGCCGATCCGCGCAGCCGATCGGGGGGAAAACCCGGGCCGCCGTCGATGATCTCGACCCGACAACAATCACCGGTAATACCGGCACGAATCTGATATTCGGAATACGGCCCGCCCCGGGCGTGCTCCACCACATTCGCGCACGCCTCGGACAGCGCGAGGCCGATCTCCATCGCGATCTCTCGATCCACCCCCGCGGTCTCCATGGCGCCGACCAAAAGCCTGCGCGCCATCGGTACGCTCGCCGTATCCCGTGGCAGGTGGACAGTCCACCTCATGTCCATGAGCGGCCTTTCGACTTCTCTGGGAGTCCGGCTCTATCCGGCGGTCTCTCCCCATTGGCGGGGAGACACACCTGGTTTTATTGCCGCCGGTCGGTCTCGGTATGCGCACATCACTTGATCGGTCGTCAATAGTCCGTGAAGACGATTCGTTCGGCCGCATCCCGGGGACACCACCTGCCCGCCCCGCGGTGTCGGAACGCCGGCGGGCGGCGACGACGAACGGCGAGCGGGAATTGCCGGCCCCGGGCACAGGGGGCCGTCGTGCGATGAGACGATGGGGCGTCATGCAGGCCGTGTCCGTACCTTTCCGCGCTGTGCGCGCCGCCGTGTTCGCGGCGGTCTGCGCCGCGCTCGCGGCATGCGGTCACGCGTGGATGTCGAGCGCGCCGCTGCCGTTGTGGGCGCCCGTCGCCGGCTTCGGTGTGGTGTTCGTCTCGGCCTTCGCCGGCGCCGGTCGGCAGCGCTCCCTCGGCTCGATCACCGCGCTGCTCGCGATGGGCCAACTCGCGCTGCACTCCCTGTTCGCCACGGCCGCGAGCGCCGCCGCGCCCACCGGCTCGGCCCGCCCCGGCGGCTCGGGGGCGAGCACCCTGCTGGACCGACTGTTGTGCGGCCCGCGCGACTCGGCCGGGCACATCCTGCTGCCTCCGGGCTGGACGTCCGAGCAGATCGTGCGCAGCGCGCGGGTGGACCCCGCGCTGTTCCCGGCTCCGGCGCCGAGCGGGCATCACCACATGTCCGGCTCCGGGCCGATGCTGCTGGACGGCGGCACCGCGATGGTGTGCGCGCACCTGGTGGCGGCCCTGCTCACCGGCTGGTGGCTGCGGCGCGGCGAAGCCGCGCTGTTCGCCCTGATCGAACTGGCCTCGGCACCGCTGCGCGTGGTGCTCGCGGTGTTGTGCGGCGTGGTGGTCCCGGTCGCCGAGCCGGCGGGCCGGGCCCGGCGGACCGGCGCGGAGCCGGACCTGACCACCCATCAGACGCTGCTTCGGCATGCGGTGACCCGGCGCGGCCCGCCGGTGGAGTACGCGCTCGCCTGCTGATCCCGGATGATCCCGCTCGACCGGGTGCCGGATCGGCGGTGGCGCGTGTCCGCCCTCCTGCCGTCCCCTCCCGGACCGAGGCCGACCCAGTGTGCCCTCGGCCGGATCACCCATGGAGCAGACACCCCATGACCCTGTCCACCACGCGCCGCCGGCTGTCCGTGGCAGCCGCCTCGGCCGGCGCCGGCATCCTCTTCTTCGCGGGCTCGGCCTCCGCGCACGTGAGCGTGCAGCCGGGCACCGCCGACCAGGGCTCCTACGCCAAGGTCGCCTTCCGGGTCCCCAACGAGCGCGACGACGCGGGGACCACCAAGCTCGAGATCACCCTGCCCGCCGACAAGCCGCTCACGTCGGTGCAGACCCGGGCGATGCCGGGCTGGAAGGCGGAGGTCGAGAAGACCAAGCTGGCCACGCCGATCGACAACCACGGCAAGCCGCTCACCGAGGTGGTCTCCAAGATCACCTGGACCGCGGACGCCGGCACCCGGGTGAACCCGGGCACGTTCGAGGACTTCGAGGTGTCCATGGGCAAGCTGCCCACCGACACCGACAAGCTCGTCTTCAAGGCCGTGCAGACCTACGACAGCGGCGAGGTCGTGCGCTGGATCGACCTGGCCGGTCCGGACGGCAAGGAGCCGCAGTACCCGGCGCCGACCCTCAAGCTCACCGCCAAGGCGGGCGCCGGCACGACGCCGACCGCCGCGTCGGCCAAGCCCTCGACCGACGCCAAGGCGTCCGTCGCCGCGGTCGCCGAGGACAAGAGCGACGACTCGACCGCCCGCACGCTCGGCGTGGTCGGCATCGTGGTCGGCGTACTGGGCCTGGGCGCCGGCGTGTTCGCCGTCCTGCGCGCGTCGCGTCGGGGCACCTCCGCCTGATCCTCGTGTCCCGCTTCGGGCCGGGGCCCTCACCCCGGCTCCGGGCGCGAACTTCCCGGCCCGGGTGCGCGCACCGATCCCATCGGTGCCCGCACCCGGGCCACCGGGCCCGCGCCGACGCCGAACGCGTCGGGTACGAGCCCTCGGCAGCAACGACCTGGAGAACGATGAGCAACGCAACGCAGTCCCTCGGCCGGACCCGCCGCACCGGCCTTCGCCTCGCCGCGCTGGTCGCGGCCGGGCTGCTCGTGGCCACCGGGTGCGGTGACTCCGACAAGTCCGACAACGGCTCGCCGGTGAAGGTGCGCGAGGCGAACTCCAAGTACAAGGGCATCGCCGTCGACCCGCCGTGGAGCAAGCCGGAACTGACCCTGACCGACACCTCCGGGCAGCCGTACGACTTCCGGGCCAAGACGGCCGGGCGCACCACGCTGTTGTACTTCGGCTACACCCACTGCCCGGACGCGTGCCCCACGGTCATGGGCGACATCGTCCGGGCGCTCGGCAAGCTGCCCGCGCAGGACCGGGCCACCGTGGACGTGGTCTTCGTGACCACCGACCCCGAGCGCGACACCCAGGCGGCGCTGCGCGAGTGGCTGGACTCGCTGGACAAGTCCTTCGTCGGACTGACCGGCCCGTTCGACCGGATCCAGGCCGCCGCGCGCCAGGTCGGGGTCTCCATCGAGCCGCCGACCACCGGCCCGGACGGCAAGGTCGTGAGCACCCACGGCACCCAGGTGATCGCCTTCGCCCCCAACAACGAGGGACCGGTCATGTACAGCGCGAGCAGCGGACTGCTGCCGGACGGCACCCCGAACGGGAACTCCTCCGACGACTTCGCCCATGACCTGCCGCTGCTGATCCACCCCGAGGACGCCAAGAAGTGAAGCTCTTCCCCCTCCCCCGCAAGGCCGTACCACTCGCCGTCGGCGGCGTGCTGGCGCTCGGGATCGGCGGCGTGCTGGTGGCATGCGCCGACTCCGGCTCCTCCGACGCCGGCGACCGCAGGGCCGCCGCGCCGGCGAACGCGGGCGCCGCCCAGGGCGTCCCGCAACTGCGCATCGTCGACCCGTACATCCCGCAGCCCTCGTCGGCGGACGTCGCGGCGGGCTACCTGATCGTGCAGAACGACGGCGACACCGCCGACCGGCTGCTCTCGGTGACCAGCCCGCTGTCCGGCGAGGTGATGCTGCACCGGACCGCCGGCAACTCGATGCAGCACATCCCGGGTCTGGACGTGCCCGCACACGGCAAGGGCGTGCTGGCCCGCGGCGGCAACCACATCATGTTCATGAACCCGAACAAGGCCGTGAAGAAGGGGGACACCGTGCCGCTGACGCTGACCTTCCAGCACACCGGGCCGGTCACCGTACAGGTGCCCGTGCTCGGGGTGACCGAACGCCCGGGAGACGCACCGACCGCGGGCTCGCCCGCGGCGACCGCACCGGGTACAGCCGCGCCGGGCTCGGAAACCTCGTCGGCCGCCCCCGCCGCGGACCACACGGGCCATGCGGGTCACTGACCCGGCGGCCGCCTCGGCGCCGCCCCCGGCCGCGGCCCGCGCCGTTCGCGGGGCCGGCCACCGTGCGCTCGCGTGGCTGCTCGCGCTGCCCCTGCTGCTCGCCGCGCTCGTGCTCGGCGGGGCCGGGGCGGCGTCGGCGCATGCCGTCCTGGAGTCGTCCAACCCGGCATCCGGTTCGACCCTGTCGACCGCGCCCGCGACGGTCACGCTGAGGTTCAGCGAGGGTGTGGAGATCGGCCTCGGCGGAGTGAAGGTCTTCGACCCGGCCGGCACCCGGGTCGACAACAACCAGACCAAGCACGGGCCGGACGGCGACACCAGCGTGGTCACCCCGCTGCGCGGTGGCCTGCCCACCGGTACCTACACGGTCGCCTGGCGTGCGGTCTCGGCCGACTCGCACCCGATCTCGGGCGCGTTCACCTTCAACATCGGCCAGGCCTCCGGCGGTGTGCGGGTCTCCGACCTGACCGACCAGGGTTCCACCGCGACCGACGTGTCGGAGCAGGCCGCCACCGGGGTCGCCTATCTGTCCTTCGCGGTGCTCGGCGGCGCGGTGCTGTTCCTGCTGATCGCCCGGCCGGCCGCGGTCGGCCGATTCCGGGTCTGGCTGCTGCTGTCCGGTGCGTGGGGCGGGCTGCTGCTGGCCTCGCTCGCGGTGCTGATGTTGCACGGTCCGAACGCCTCCGGCCTGGGCCTGTCCTCGGCGTTCGACGCGGAAGTGCTGCGCGCGACGCTGGACACCAAGCTGGGCAAGGCGATCGCGGTGCGGGTGCTGCTGCTCGGCGCGGCCGGCGCACTGCTCGGCTGGCTGATCGCCTCGCTCGCCCACGCGGCCGACCGTACCCGGCACATCCTGGCCGGCGTCTGGGCCGTGCTGTGCACCGCGATCGCCGTCACCTGGCCGATCGCCGACCATGCGTCGGTGGGCCGACAGGTCGAACTGGCGATGGCCGCGGACACGCTGCACCTGCTCGCGATGTCGACGTGGCTCGGCGGGCTCGCGATCGTGGTCACGCTGATCCTGCGCCCGGGCGACCCGGCGCCGGAGGCGGGCCTGGACGTGCCGACGGTGCGGATCTTCTCCCGGACCGCGTTCGCCTCGGTGTGCGTGCTGGTGGCGACCGGGTTGTACGCGGCCTGGCGGCAGGTGGGTTCCTTCGCGGCGCTGTTCGACACCACGTTCGGCCTGCTGCTGGTCTTCAAGGTCGACTTGGTGCTGCTGATGCTGGCCGGTGCGTGGGTCTCCCGGCGCTGGCTGATGCGGCAATTGGAGGCGACCGGCAAGGCCCCGCTCGGAAAGGGCACGGTCGGCAAGAGCACGGCGGGCGGCCCGAGATGGGCCGTGCTGCGCAAGGCGGTCGCGATCGAGGCCGCCCTGGCGATCGCGGTGCTGGGGGTCACCACGGTGCTCACCGACACCGAACCCGGCCGCACCGCGCACGAGCGCAAGCAGGCCGAGGCGGCGGGGCCGTTCAGTCGCACCATCCCGTTCGACGCCGGTGGCGCGGCGGGCAAGGGCAGGCTCGACGTCACGGTCGACCCGGCCCGGGTGGGGCCCAACGAACTGCACCTCTACCTCTCCGATCCGATCGGGCAGATCCGTGAGGTGGAGGAGCTGACCGTGTCGATGGCGCTCCCGGGCAAGGGCATCGACGGCGCGGACGTGCAGGTGCGCCGGGGTGGTCCCGGACACTGGCTCGGCGATCTGTCGATGCCGATGGCGGGGCGCTGGGAGTTGTCCTTCGCGATCCGTACCTCCGACGTCGATCGCGTCACCGTGACGGTGCCCGTGGAGGTCAAGTGAGGCACGTACGTCGCCTCGTGGTGCTGTTCGTCGCGGTGCTGGCCTGCCTGACCCCGACGAACAGCGCGTTCGCGCAGGAGTTGTCCGGTCAGGGGCCGAGCAACTTCCACACCGTGATGACCTCGCCGAGCAGGCTCGACCCGGGCCTGACGGTCAAGGTGATCGAGAACGGCGCGCGGATGGAACTGCGCAACACCGGCCCGCAGGACGTGATCGTGCTCGGGTACATGAGCGAGCCGTTCCTGCGGATCGGCCGGGGCGGGGTGTTCGAGAACCGTCAGTCGCCCGCCGTACAACTCAGCAGCGAGCGATGGGGCTCGGTCGACGAGAAGTCGAACCTGCAACCGACCGGCGCCCCGCAGTGGCACCGGATCTCCACCGAGCCGGTGGCCCGCTGGTACGACCAGCGGGTGCACTGGATCGTGCAACAACGGCTGCCACCGAGGGTGATGGCCGATCCCGACCGCGCGCAGCGGATCTCCACCTGGACCGTGCCGATGCGCGTCGGCGACCGTGAACTGGCCGCCACCGGCGAACTGCGCTGGGTGCCCGGGCCCAGCCCGTGGCCGGGCATCGCCGGATCGATCGCACTCGCGTCGGTGGTGCTCGCCGCGGTGTGGTTGCCGCCGGTCCGCCGTCGCGCCCTGCGCGGGTACGGCGTACTCGCGGGCGTGGTCGCGGCGGCGAGCGTGCTGCACCTGGCCCTGGTCGCGGCGGCCCGGGCCGGCGGTCTCGGTGCCTGGGCGGGCGCGTTCCTGGCCGGCAATCTGCTGCAACTGTTGTCCGCGGCGGTCGCGTTCGCGGGCGCGGTGCTGCTGGTCCGGGGTCGGGTGGGCGGCGCGTGGTTGGCCGCGCCGGCGCTCGGTGTGCTGGCGCTGCGGGTGGCCGGCTACGACCTGCCGGTGTTGTGGCGCTCGTCGTCGCCGTTCGTGGGCGGGCTGGTGCCGGACCGGGCGCTGACCGTGCTGGTGCTCGGTGCGGGCCTGGGTACGGCGCTCGCGCTGGTCGTGGTGGTGCGCCGAGGGCCGTCGCCGGCGGTGGCGGCCGACGCGGTGGACCCGGTCGACATGCCGAATGTGATGGACGGTGAGCGCGGCGCCGAGGGCGCCCGCGAGCCGCTGGAACCTGCGAAGGACGACGTGATGAGCAGCCCGGAATCCCCCGATCGAGCGAGCAGCGGTTCGGCCGTCTCGCGCCGCCGCTTCGTCGGTGTCGCGGGCGCGGCCGGGGCGGGCGGCCTGGTGGTCGGTGCCACCGGCGGCGCGGTCGCGTTCGCGGGCGAGTCCGACGGCGAGGGCGGCCCGGCGCTGACCCGCGTCGGCGCGACCAGCGTGCCGTTTCACGGGAAACATCAGGCCGGCATCACCACGCCGGCCCAGGCCAAGGGCGTCTTCCTGGGCTGGGACCTGGAGCCCGGTGCGGACCGGGCCGCGGTCGCCGCGCTGATGCGGCGCTGGTCGGACGCGGCCGCGCAGCTGACCTCGGGCCGACCGGTGGCGGGCGACGACCAGGTCGCGGCGGACGCCGGGGCCTGCTCGTTGACGGTCACCTTCGGCTTCGGCGCCGCCCTGTTCGACAAGGTGGGGCTCGCCGCGAAGCGGCCCGCCGCACTCAAGCCGCTTCCGCCGTTCCCGGACGACGCACTCGACCCCGCCCGCAGCGACGGCGACCTGTTCGTCCAGGTGTGCGCGGACGACGGTCTGGTCGCCTTCGGCGCGGTCCGCGCGTTGCAGAAGCTGGCCAAGGGGGTGGCCCGGATCCGCTGGCAGATGAACGGCTTCGCCCGCTCACCGGGCGCCACGGCCAAGCCGATGACGCATCGGAACCTGATGGGCCAGATCGACGGCAGCAACAATCCGAAGCCGGCCGACCCCAAGTTCGACGAGAAGATCTTCGTCACCACGGCCGCGGGTCCCGAACAGGCCTGGACGACCGGCGGCACGTACGTGGTCTTCCGCCGGATCCGGATGTTGCTCGACGCCTGGGACGGCCTCGACAAGGGCCACCAGGAGCGGGTGATCGGCCGGAGCAAGGACACCGGCGCACCGCTGACCGGCGGCGGCGAGCACAGCGCCGCCGACTTCGGCAAGCGCGGTCCCGACGGCGAACTGGTGATCACCGCGAACGCCCACATGCGGGTCGCGGCACCGGAGTTCAACCGGGGGGCGACGATGTTGCGGCGCGGCTACTCCTACCACGACGGGTTCGGCACGGACGGCGCGCCGGACGCCGGGCTGCTGTTCGTCGCGTGGCAGCACGATCCCGACGACGGCTTCGTGCCGATCCAGCGCAAGCTGGCCCGCGGCGACGCGCTCTCCCCGTTCCTGCGGCACGAGGCGAGCGCGCTGTTCGTGATTCCGCCGGGGTGCGCCCCGGGCGGGTATGTCGGTCAATCCCTGCTGGAGGGCTGAGTCCCATGCGGCGTCGATGGTTGGTCGGGGCACTGGCCCTGCCGCTGCTGCTCACCGGCTGCGGGAGTTGGGGGGCGGAGGGCGGCCCCGGTTCGTACATGGGCGAGGCCGAGGCGACCGCCGCGGCATCCGAGGGCGTCGCGGCACTGGGCACCGACGGGGTGCAACGGATCGAGTTGCGGGTGGACGACAAGCTGCGCTTCTCGCCGTCGGTGATCCGCGCCCGGACCGGCCCGCTGGTGATCACTTTGGCGGACACCGGGATCACGCCGCACCAGATGATCCTGCCCGGCGGTGCGCCGGTCGGGCCGTCCGAGGGCGGCAAGTCCCAGGACATCAAGCTGAGTTTCGGCCGACCGGGTTCCTACACGTTCAACTGCATGTATCACGTGGGCACCGGGATGGCGGGCACGATCGAGATCACCGAGTAGGGCGGCACGGGCTGGGTGCCGTGCGGCGGGGTGGCGTCGGGCGCGACCGGGCGGGACGCGTGTGGTCGAAGCCCGGCACTCCGGCCGGCTGCGGCGGGAGTACCGGGCTTCGTCGGGCCAGGACCACACGTTTCGGTGCGTGTGGTGCGGGTGGTGCGTGCGGTGCCTGCGGACCGGGCTTGCGGCTTCCTCGCCGGGCTCAGGGGATCAGCACGATCTTGCCGGTGGTGCGGTTCGCCTCGGCCGTCTCGTGTGCCTTGACCACCTCGGCCAGCGGGAAGGTCTCGCTGACGATCGGGCGCAGCTTGCCGGCGTCCGCCAACTCGCCGATCAGGGCCAGGCGCTCGGGATTGGGGTCCAGGTCGAACGTGAGCCCGCGCCGGCCCGCCGCCTCGGCCTTGGCCGCGGTGGCATCGGCGGCGGGCGGGTTGGTGATGTTGAGCAGGATGCCGCCGGGCCGGAGCGTGGGCAGCGAGCGGTCCTCGTAGTCGCCGCCGATCAGGTCGAGGACGACGTCCACGTCGCGGACCGCCGTGCCGAAGTCGGTGGTCGTGTAGTCCACGATCTCGTCCGCTCCCAGCTCGCGCAGCAGTTCGTGCTTGGCCGCGCTCGCCGTGCCGATCACGTACGCTCCCCGGGACTTGGCGATCTGCACCGCCAGGTGTCCGACGCCGCCCGCCGCCGCGTGGATCAGCACCCGTTGGCCGGGCCCCACCCCGGCGCCCTCGACCAGGGCCTGCCACGCGATGGACGCGGACAGCGGCAGCGCCGCGGCGTGCACGTGGTCGAGGGAGGTCGGCTTCGGCGCGAACGACGACTCCGAGGCCACCACGAACTCCGCGTAGCCACCCGCCAGGTGCGGGAAGTCCGGAATGCCGTACACCTCGTCGCCGACGGCGAAGCGCCGCACCCCCTCGCCGACCCCGGCCACGACGCCGGAGACGTCCCAGCCGAGGGTGAACGGCGGCACCAGCCACATCCCGCCGGCCCGGATCTTGGTGTCGATCGGGTTGACCCCCGCGGCGCGCACTTCGACCAGTACCTCGCCGGGTCCTGGCGTGGGTATCGCGGTCTCGATCAGCCGGAGAACCTCCGGGCCGCCGAGCCTGTCCTGATGCACGGTGATCATGTTCGTGTGCGAGTCCGTCTGCGGGTTCGTCTGCGTGTTCGTCGTCATGCGGGCAAGCTTCGGCGTTCCGGTATGTATTTGTGAAGAAGGCACTTTCCTGGTACCTGGGTACCTCATGCATACCCCTCCCGACCTGCGTCCTTTCGGCGGCGCCGACGTATATCTCAGCGACTGCGCGTCCCGGGCCGTGCTGCACCTGATCGCGAACAAGTGGGTGGCCCTCGTCGTCGGGGCGCTGCACCCGGGCACGCTGCGGTACGCGGAACTGCGCCGCCGACTGGGCGGCATCACCAAGAAGATGCTCACCCAGACCCTGCGCGACCTGGAACGCAACGGCCTGGTCCGGCGCACCGTCCATCCGACCGTGCCGCCCCAGGTCGAGTACTCGCTGACCGAACTCGGCGACAGCGTGAGCGGCCTGATGGAGGCGATCCGGGTCTGG
The DNA here is from genome assembly GCF_044458105.1 of Embleya sp. NPDC050493. Lineage (NCBI taxonomy): Bacteria > Bacillati > Actinomycetota > Actinomycetes > Kitasatosporales > Streptomycetaceae > Embleya > Embleya sp. NPDC050493. The sequence continues at coordinate 217,689 of NZ_JBITHP010000009.1, read as the reverse complement.
TCGGAAAGCCACATCGAGGAAATCGCAGCAGCACAACTGGCCTACGAGGAAGCAGCGGCGACCCGAACGGCCGCGGTCTGACGAACCCGGCACGAGTCGACGCGGGCGCGGGTCCCGCACGGGTCAGGACGGGTTCCGCGCGGATCAGCGCCGGTCACGCGCTTCGCGAAGCGCCGCTCGGAGCTTGGCCACGCCGGTGTCGGCCGTGTGGGCATAGCTGTCGCTTTGGCAGTCGACGCAGATCATCCGGTCGCCGGGCGTACCCGGGGCCCCGCCGGGCGCGTCGCCTGCGCACGTTCCGCACCGCGCGTCGAGGCGTTCGGACGGCGGTGCCGGGGCTTGCGCGGGAATCCTCGGAAGCGGTGCGCGGGTGCGAAGCCTCGGGGACGGCGCGGGCGCGAGCGGCCACGGCGGGATGTAGCCGGGGTCCGCCGGCGGCATCTTGCTCCGCAGCCGATGCTCGACCAACCGCGCGGGGGCGGCGATCCGATCGGGCAGGCCGCAGGTGAGGGCGAACAGGACCCGGTGGTAGGGGACTCCGCGTGCGAGCCACTGCCCGGCCAGGGGTGTGAGGAAATCGATCTCGCGTGTGCCCAGGGTCAGGCGAGGGGCATCGAGGCGGAGTTCGACCAGCAACTGTTCGGCCTGCTCGATGTGTTCGGGAAATACGAACGAGTCGAGCGAATCGTGGCCGGCCGGGGACGCGCGTGCACGCGTTTCGCGCGCGCACGTCTCGGTCGTGGGGTGGGGGGTGGGAAGGGATCCCCCACACGTATTCGTCTTGTTCGTATCGGGGGGTTTACCGACCGACCGCGGGGCCGTCGGCCGGCCGGTCGCCGGGACCCTGGCCGTCGGTGCGACCAGGCATTTCTCCCCTTCCCGCGCGGTGGCGTCGAGTTCGGCGAAGGGGTCGGCGGCGTTGGGGTCCTCGCACAGCACGGTCTGAGTGATCAGTCGCCCGCGCTCGTCCCGGACGGTCCGCCGACGCAGGTAGCCGTGCTCTTGGAGCTGGGCGAAGTAGCGGCGGATGGTACTCCGGCCTTCACGACGGCACTTGGCGGCGATCGCGCGCGAGTCGTAGGTGGCGACATGCCGCCGGGAGAGCAGCTCCTCGGCCAGTCCGCGAGCGCCGTACTCCAACCGGTCGTCGCGGGCGAGGGAGTTGCTCACCTGAACGAAGTCGCGCTTGTGCTCGGCCCGGACGATGGTCATCGGGCCGCACCCGAAGGGGTGGGATATGCGCGGTTGGGCCTTGCGGCGTAAGGGTTTTGGGTACGGTGGAGGACATCCATACGGGATTCGCTTCTATCTCGTATCGGTAGGCCCCTGGTGCGGTGGTTGCACACCGCGCTGGGGCCGAAATCGGCCTGGCAAGCTTCTTACGTAGCGTGAGCCTAGGGTGACCGATCCCCCGGAAGATCCAAATTCCCGCAGGATTCACCCGAACGGGTCTAAATACCCCAACTCGCGCACCTGTCCGGTGAGTTCCCGGCCGCTCGGGCGATCCGGGCGAATACCGAAGGCCCCCGTCGCAGGTGCGACAAGGGCCTCGGGGTGGTCGACGATCAGAGGGCGTGGGCCGGCGACTCGGTCGCCGCCTTGGTGTCTTCCTCCGTGTTGTCCGCGATCACGGTCGACTCCCCGTCCCGGTTCGGGGAGCGCAGCACCAGCAGGGTGAGGACGATCGCGGCGGCGATCAGGCCGGCTCCGATGCCGAAGGCGAGCGTGTAGCCGCCGGTCAGCGCGTCGGCAGTGGACCTGCCCTCGGCGAGCAACCGTTCCGCCTTGGCGCCGGCGAGCGTGTTCAGGACGGCCAGCCCGAGTGCGCCGCCGACCTGCTGGGTGGTGTTGAACAGACCGCCGACCACTCCGGCGTCCTCGGTGGTGGCCCCGGACATGCCCAGCGTGGTGAGCGCGGGGATGGCCAGACCGAAGCCGGTCAGCAGCAACATCGCGGGCAGCACGTCGGTGACGTAGTCGCCGTCGGCCGGCACCCGGGCCAGGAACAGCAGCCCGACCAGGAGCAGGGCCAGGCCGGCGATCACGACGTTGCGCTCGCCGAAGCGGGCGTTGATCCGGGCCGAGAAGCCGAGCGTGACGATGCCGATGACGACCGCCGACGGCAACATCGCAACGCCCGTGCGGGCCGCGCCGTAGCCAAGCACGTGCTGGAGGTACAGCGCGATCATCAACTGGAAGGCGAACAGCGCGCCGACCATCAGCATCTGGATCGCGTTCGCTCCCGACACCCGCGCCGACCGGAACACCCGCAGCGGCAACAACGGCGTCCGCGCCCTGCCCTGGCGGACCACGAAGCCGAGGATCAGCAGCAGCGAGACCGCACCCATGCCGAGCGTGCGTGCCGAGGCCCATCCCTGCGCGTCGGCCTCCACGATCGTGTAGACGAGCACCATCAGACCGGACGTGATCAGCAGCGCGCCCCACAGATCCGCGCCCGCGGACCGCCCGAGCCCCCGGTCGGCGACCAGCAGGCGGAAGGCGAGCACGGTGGCCACGACGCCGATCGGCACGTTGACGAAGAAGATCCAGTGCCACGTGAAGGTCTCGGTGAGCAGCCCGCCGAGCACGAGGCCGATCGAGGCACCCGCCGCGCCGACGAAGCTGAACGCGCCGATCGCCTTGGCCCGCTCGCGCGGATCCGGGAACAGCGTGACGATCATCCCGATCGCCACCGCCGACGACATCGCGCCGCCGATGCCCTGGAGGAAGCGGGCGGCGATCAGCAGTTCGGGCCCGGTCGCCACACCGCACAGCAGCGACGCGGCGGTGAAGACGACCATGCCGGCGATGAACATCCGGCGCCGCCCGATCAGGTCGCCGAGCCGACCGGCGAGGAGCAGCAGGCCGCCGAAGGCGATCCCGTACGCGTTGACCACCCAGGCCAGGCCCGACTGGGAGAAGCCCAGGTCGCTCTGGATGGCGGGCAGCGCCACGGTGACGATCGTGCCGTCGAGGACCACCATCAACACCCCGGCACACAGCACCGCGAGCGCCGACCAGCGTGACCTGTCCGTCGATACAGCCATGCGTGACATATCTGCTCATCTCCCCTGGACGACCGACTCACAGGAGAGACGTTAGCAGATAGTTTTGTTGTAGACGATCTCTTTCAGACTCGTCTTCTATGGACCATTCTTCTACGGACTCTTCTTCGCCGGATCCCTCCGTGGCTCGCAGGCACACCCTCGCGCGCGGGCACGCCCTCGCGCGGGGCCGGCCGCCCGAGGGCCCGACCGCCGGAGAGGCCTACCGCTTCGGCGTCCTGGCCCGCCGTACCGTCACCTCGGACTCGACCGGCTTCGCGAGCACTCCGCCGACCAGGCGGGTCAGCGCGGACATGAACACCGTGCGCTCGTCCTCGGGCAGCGCCTCCAGCACCTCGCGATGCACGCCGTCGACGATCCCGCGTCCGGCTCGGATCAGGTCGCGTCCGGCGTCGGTCACCACGATGATCCGCGCCCGCCGGTCGGTCGGCGCGGGCCGCCGCTCGGCCAGCCCGGCCTGCTCCAGCTCGTCCATGGTGACCACCATCGTGGTCTTGTCCAGATCGGCCAGCTCGGCCACCTGGGCCTGGGTCAGGTCCTGATCGACCGCGTGCGCAAGCACGCAGTAGCTGCGCGGCGTGACGTCGATCGCGGCGAGTGCGGCCGCCATCCGGGTGTTCATCACGTGCCCGGCGTGCACGAACATGCCGGTCATGTCCAGGACGGTCGGGGCCAGGCTCTCGGTAGTCATACCGGCAGCGTAACAAGATAGGTAAGCCAATAGATTGTTCCGTAGCGGATCTATGGCCGCCCGGGTCGCCGCCTCGGCCTCATCCGTGACCGGTCGAGCATCGATCAGCGGCCGAGTGCCCGGAAGCGCCGCACCGCGAGCGGCAGGAAGAGCGCGGTGATCAGCACCGGCCAAACCATCGCCATCGCCAACGCGTGCTCCTCGATCCAGCCGTCCCCGTGCGGAGCCGGATTGCCGAACAGGTCGCGGATCGCGTTCGCGGTGGACGAGACCGGATTCCACATCGCCACCGCGCCCAGCCACTGCGGCATCATCGACGGCGGCGTGAAGACGCTGGAGACGATGCCGAACGGGAAGGCCACGGCGAACAGGCTGCCCGCCGTCTCCGCGTCGGGCACCAGCAGCCCCAGGTACACGCCGACCCAGGTCAGCGAGAAGCGCAACAGCAGCAACAACCCGAAGGCGGCCAGGGCTTCGGGCAGGGTGCCGTCCGGGCGCCATCCGACGACGAGCGCGATCGCCGCGAGCACGGCGAGGTCGACGCTCGCGCCGAGCACGTCGGCGACCCCGCGCCCGGTGACCACCGCCGAGGGCGCCATCGGCATCGAGCGGTAGCGGTCCATCACGCCGAGCCGGCGGGTGGACGCGACGATCGTCGCGGTGCTCATGAACCCCTGCGCCATGGTCATCGCGAACATCCCGGGCAGCGCGTAGTCCCGGTAATCGACCGAGCCGCCCACATCCATCGCGCTGCCGAAGACGTACACGAACAGCAGTACGGACACGATCGGGAAGCCCAACTGCCAGGCCAGGGCGCTCGGTTGTCGGGCGATGTGCACCAGTTCGTTGCGCACGACGGTCAGACAGTCCGCAATCGCCCAGTACAACCGGCGCTCGGGCACCTCGGCGGGGGGCACGGTGGTCGCGCTCACGGACGGATCCCCTCCTCGACGGATGCGGCCGACGGCCGGCTCGACGGGTGCGGGCGGTCGGAGCCGGCCCCCGGTCGGTTCGGCTCCCGGGCACTTCGGCCGGTCAGCCGCAGGAAGACCTCGTCCAGGGTCGGCCGGCGCACCCCGATGTCCTCGATCGCGATCCCCTCGTCCTGACAGGTCCGGGCAACGTTGGTGAGCGCCGCGACCCGATCGTCGACCGGCGCGGTCACCCGTCGTTCCTCGCGGTCGAGCACCGGCTCGCCGGCCGAGTCGGCCACCCGGGCCGGCACCTCGACCACGCGCGGCAGGTCGACCACATCGCGTACGACGATCTCGATGCGATCGCCGCCCAGTTCGCGCTTGAGCCGATCCGGGGTGTCGTCGGCGATCTTGCGGCCACGATCGAGCACCGCGATCCGGTCCGCCAACTTGTCCGCCTCGTCCAGGTATTGCGTGGTCAGCAACACCGCGGTGCCGCCCGCGAGCAACGAACGCACGGCTTCCCAGACCTCGTTGCGCCCGCGCGGATCGAGGCCGGTGGTCGGCTCGTCCAGGAAGAGCACGTCCGGAGCGAGGATCATGCTCACGGCCAGGTCGAGCCGCCGGCGCATGCCGCCGCTGTACTGCCGGACCCCCCGGTCCGCGACCTCGACCAGGCCGAACTGCTCCAGCAGTTCGTCGGCTCGGCGTGCCGCCCGGCGTCGATCCAGATGGAACAGGCGTCCGAACAGGATCAGGTTGCGCCGCCCCGTCACCACTTCGTCGACGGCCGGGTGTTGGCCGACCAGTCCGATGTGTCGGCGCACCCGCCGGGGATCTCCGGCCACGTCGTGGCCGGCGACCAGGGCCCGGCCGCCATCCGGGCGCAGCAGTGTGGACAGGATCCGGACCGCCGTGGTCTTGCCCGCCCCGTTGGGGCCGAGCAGTCCCTGTACGGTGCCGCGCGGCACGGTCAGGTCGAAATCGTCGAGTGCGCGGGTCGTGCCGTAGCGCTTGGTCAGGCCCTGCGCGAGGACCGCGTGGCTCGTGGTTTCCGGTGACGTTTCCATCGGCGCTCGCATCGACGTTCCCATCGGTCTCCTTCTCGACCTCCACCAAACCGAGTACACCGTACCCGATTGCGCGTACGGCGTACCCAGTTCGGGCCGACGGGTCGGCGCCGGTGCGCCGGGGCCGCGAGGCGTCGAGGCACCGTCCTCGGGCAACCGAACCGGGCTCCTACGATGGGGACACCATGACGAGCACCGACCACACCGGCAGCGGCGACCTCGCCCGCAGCCTCGAACTGCTGTGGGGCGTGGACCGGAAACCGGCCCGAGGCCCCAAGCCGGCGCTGACCCTGGACGGAATCGTCACGGCCGCGATCGCCGTCGCCGACGCAGAGGGACTGGACGCGGTCTCGATGCGTCGCGTGGCCGCCGAGATCGGCTCCGGCACGATGTCCCTCTATCGCTACGTCCCGGGCAAGGCCGAGTTGATCGACCTGATGGTCGACAGGGTCAACGCGCCCGGCGACGGCGCCGAAGTTTCCCCCGGACTCGGCTGGCGTGGCGCGCTGGAGCAGGTCGCTCGCGGTATCTGGCGGATGTACAACCGCCACCCGTGGTTGCTCGGCGTCGATCAGGCCCGACCGGTCCTGGGCCCCAACTCGTTGCAGGCCCTGGAGTTCACGTTGGCCGCGATCGGGGACGCGAGGTTGTCGGACCGGGAGAAGCTGACGGTCCTGTCGATCATCGACGGCGGCTACGTCAGCGGTATGGCGCGCACCCACTTCAACACCGTGCGCGCGGCGCAGCGCACCGGCGTCAGCGACGAGCAGTTCTGGGCCGCCCAGGCCCCACTGCTGAACGCGGCGATGGCGAGCGGGCGCTACCCGAAACTGGCCGCGCTCGCCGAGGACAGCTTCACCCAGGACGGCGAGGCAGCGTTCGAGTTCGGCCTGCAACGCCTGCTCGACGGCCTGGAGACGTTCATCGACCGCCGAACCTGACGCCCGGTCACGCCGGATGTCGGATTCGACGGACAAGGCCCCCGGAAGCGGAACCGGCCGGCATCATCTTCGGTGCTCGGCTACGGGGAACGGGGACCATGTACGGAAAACTGCTGCGGACGCGGGCACGGACGAGAGCACGAACGCAGACGCGGGGGCGGACGTCGGGACGGACGCAGACGCGGGTGCGGGTCGCGTTCGGGACGGGGATCGGGGCGGTGGCGCTCACGCTGGCGCCCATCGCGCTCGCGGCTCCGGCGACGGGGGCAAGCGGTCCCACGGTGACCGTGACGCCCGGAACGGCCAAGCCCGGGGACGTGGTGGCGATCCGGGGCTCCGGGCTGACCGGCTGCGCGTTGAACAAGGTGGACGTGTACCTGCTGTCGGCCAACGGGGGCAGTTCCGGGGAGTACCAGGATCTGCTCGCGGCCGACCTGCCGGTGGACACCGCGCACGGCAACTCGATCGCGTTCCGGCACGAGATTCCGGCCCCGGTCTACAGCTCGAACGCGGAGGGCAACATCCCCGGGCCGGTGAACCGGATCGCCGTGCGGTGCAACGGCGAGGAGGAACGCGCCCTCGCGCAGACCCCGATCGAGATCGACTCGTTTCGACCCCAGGAGACCCGGAAGCAGCCGGCCGACCTGTCCGCGAAGCGGCTGATCCTGGAGCCGGCCGCCGGAGCACCGGGCACCGAGGTCACGCTGTGGACCGACCTGCACTGCGGAGACGCGAACGCGAGCGACGACGCGCGGGTGACCTGGGGTGGGCGGGACCTGACCAAGCTCAGCGTGCAGAGCACCGGGAGCAGCGGCGAGTCCTACCGCTTCACCGTGCCGGACGGACCCGATCGCGGCCCACAGCCGGTCACCGTGAGCTGCTTCGCCCAGGGGGCCGGGATGCCCGACAACGGGGTCACGCTGCGCACCGACTTCCGGGTCGCCCAACCGGAGTTGACGCTGACCCCCACGCAGCCGACCGCCGGACGACCGTTGCGGATCGCGGGCAGTGGATTCGTCGCGTGCGGCCGACCGGTCGACGGCGGGGCCGGCTCGCTGACGGTACGTCATGGCACCACTGTGCTGGGGACCGTGCCGGTGGCCGGCGACGGGCGGTTCGCGGGCGAACTCCGAGTCCCGCGTGAACTTCCGGGCGGAGACGGGACGTTGACGGTCGCGTGCGCGACGGGCCCGGGGTACGACGGCGACTTCTCGGTACGGGTCGCGGTGCTCGGCGCGGCCCGAACCGCGGCGCCGGCGACGGACCGGTCCGAGGCGGCGGTGAACCTGCCGAGCCCGAACGCGCTGTTCGACGAGCCCCGGCCGGTGCTGCTGGCCGGCGCAACGGCGGTGGTGGCACTGCCCGTACTGGGCTTCTCGGCCGAACTGTTCAACAAGACCTGGGAGCAGAACCACCTGCGGATCCGGCGCAGGCTGCGCCCGGGAGCGGCGCGGCCTCGATCGCAACCCCGGCTACCCGAGTTGCAGGTGCTGACCTTCGTGCTGCTCTCGGCCGCGTTCTGCGTCGCGGTCGAACCGGGTACCGGCTGGAACGCGGGCACGGCCGCACTCGCCCTGGCCCTGGTGGCGGCGGTCCCGCTGGGCGTGCTGGTGTACGAAGGCTCGGCGGAGGCCTACCGACGCCGCGTCTCGCGCATCCGCGCGCTGCCTCGACTGCTGCCCGGGGCACTCGGCGTCGCCCTGGTCCTGGCCGCGGCCTCGCGCATGCTGCATCTGACGCCCGGCTACGTGTACGGCCTGTTCCTGGCTTTCACCTCGGCCGGGCTGCGGCGGATGTCGCCGGCCGACGAGGGCCGCGCGATCGCCCTCGGCTCGTGGTCCCTGGCGGGCCTCGCGGTGGTCGCGTGGGTGTGGCGCATCCCGGTGACCCACGTCCTGAACGAGTCCGACGGCGCCCCCTTCGGCTGGGTCTTCGCCGAGGACGTGCTCACCCAGTGCTTCGTGGCCGCGGTGGTGGGCCTGGTCTTCGGCCTGCTGCCGATGCGGTTCATGGACGGCCACGCCCTGTGGCAATGGAACCGCTGGGCCTGGGCGGCCATCTACGCCCTGGCCGTGTTCCTGTTCATCCTGGCCCTCCTCGACCCGACGGGCGCCGCCGACGGCATCACCCGAGCCATGTGGCTCCGCTCCACCATCCTCTTCACCACCGCCGCACTCGCGTCCCTCACCTTCTGGGCCATCTTCCGCCTCCGGCCCCCTAGGAATCCCCAGATGCTCTGAAACACGGCGCGGAAACACGAACCGCAACGCGACTCTTTTCCTGCACGCCGATAACCCGAACCACATATCCGGCCTTGGGATCCTGGGCCCTGACAACCGTATTCTTTACCTGCGGAGGGCGGGCGAAGTCGACGATAGTCCAACCTTGGGCCTCCAGGCTGTCACGAAGACGGTCGATGGATGATTGAACCTCCCCTGAATTGACCTCGTCGATCTGCCAAAAGTGCGCAGCTTCCCACAGCTTCCCGCCTCCCTCCTTTGAATCAGATTCACAGCCAGATACATGAAATACGTCCTCAGCCTGATAACTCCCGCGAATCCTCAGCCCATCCAAAACCCTGCTCGACGCCTCTCGCAGCGACTCTCTAACCTTTACATATGAAGGATCGCCGTCAGCAATACTGTCTACGCCACCTCCGCCGCATCCAGCGAGGAATCCAACGAGCGAAAGAACATAGAGGAAAAGTTTCACGGGCGTTCTCCCCATAGAAGGCGCACGTCCTCGTAGTTTCCGGAAACAATCGCTGCCTGATTATCCAGACTGGCCGAATGACGCGACGACCAGTACTCACTGTGTCCGTTAGCGCCATCAGTCGTAAAACGATTTGCGCCAAACTCGGAATCATCCGGAGTAACTCGCCGCGGCCTCCTCCCGTCATCCACAGCTGGGGCATGTGCGCCCGAACCCATCCCAGTAACGATGTCATTCTCCGCCGCCGCAACCCAGACATGGCGTGGATGACAATTAAGGTCGGTCGCCCGAGTTACATGCATCCCCGGACTTCCGGCCACGATGATATCTTTCGCGACAAGTCCTCCACTTTGGTGTGCCGCTTGCCCCAAAACGACTGACCCATAGCTATGACCAATTACTGTCACGTGATTGTTCGAGTCGATACCTTGAGAAACTCCAATACCTCTCAAAAATTTCACGAAGGCTGGGGCCGCATCATCCGCATACGACGTACTCATGGCATGCGTCAGTGTGTCTGGAGCGTCGTACCCCACCCACGTGATGGTCGATACCTCTCCTGGGTCGTTTATCTGCTGAGTAGCCAGCCATAGACTCCGCATCCTGCTGACATCCGCACCGATTCTCGCCAATCCCGCCCCCGTCCCCGGCACATAGACCGCCGTGTGGGCGGCCTTGTCCGGGTTGCCGATGGCGACGATTGCGCGGCCGTCGTCCTTGGCGCTGAAGCCCATCAGGTACAGGTCGTCGCCGGAGCGCAGTGTCGCCTCCAAGCCCTCGATCGCCGCCAGGCGTTCCTTGAGCGCCGTGACGCGGAATCGCCACTTCGCGTCGTCGGTGCGCCCCGCCGCATCCCGCTTGGCCCGCGCGGCGGCCAACTCCGCAAGCAGCGCGACCTTCGTCTCGGCCAGCGCGACCCGATTGGCGCGGTCCCGGACCTCCGTCGGCAACCCGTCCATCGCCCCCAGCACCGCCGGATAGCCGGCCAGATACATCGCCTGCTCCGACGGATTCAGCCCCGCCCACCACTTGGCCGCCGCGACCGGATCGCCCTTCGGGATGGTGGCGAGGTCCAAGCCCGCCAACGCCATCACGCACGCGCCGTCGGCGGCGGTGTCCGCCCAATCGGCCGCCGCCGTCGGATACAGCCGGGCCAGCGCCTCCGCACAGTGCGTGTCGACCTCGGTCGCCTTCCGGACCGGCACGGCCAACCGCTGCTCCAACTCGTGTCGCCGCGAGACCATCGCCGCGTCGACGCCGCGCGTCGGATCGGCCGGCTCCATCCGCCCGTCCTCGAACACGGTGAACCCCGCGGCCGCGGCCTCCGCCAATCCCGCCAGCAAATCGTGCCGGGCACTGCGGAGTTGGTCGGCCGCCGCATCCAGCACCGTCAGCACGCACCGGGCCTCCTGCGCCGCGACCCTGACCTGCTCACCCCGCGCGGCCAAAGCCCGCTCCGCCGCATCCGCATCCGCGCCGTCCCAGTGCGAGGCCCGCAGCGGCCCGCCCACACCGGTCGTCGCCCGCCCGACCAACCCGTCCAGCGCGCCCGCCAGGTCGGTCCACTCGGCCACCGCCCGATCCAGCCCACCCAACGCGGCGTCGCGCAGCTGCGTCAGCGTCACCATCAGGGCCGAGCCCCGGCGAACGCCCCCGCCGCCGCCTGATCGGTGCGATCGTGCGCGTCGGCGTTCGTCCACAGCACATCGCCGGCCGCGTCGTACCCGTCTCCGAGCGCCCGCAGGTGATCCGCCCACGCCGCCGCCACCGCACCGGCCGCCGCCGCAACCGCGAACCCCGGACACCCGACGACCGCGGCACTCGGCTTCCCCGCCGCCTGCCGAAGTGCCCCCGCCACCTCACGAGCCGCCGCCGCCCCCTGCCGCAACGCTCCCGTCTCGACCCGAACCCCCGCCGAGCCACCCCCATCGGCACCGCCACCACCAGCCAAGATCCCTCCCCGTGGCCGTTTGATCACGTACTGGAATCAAACGATACCCACCGAAAACCAGCACATGGCCGCCCGACCTCGCGAATCCCCCAAGGGCGAACAGACCCACCAACCGGGGCGTAACCCGGCAGCCTCCCACTCGTTCATACGTATGGGCGAACGCGATATGCCGTTCGGGGGACACGCGAGACCCTCGAAGCAGCGGCACCGCAGCGACCGGCACGCATCGCCGGGGTCAACAACCGCCCGCAAAACCGCAGGTCAGGCGAATACCGTGGCAATTCGACACGGAATTATTCGGGCAATTCAGATGATGCATTCAAGATGCACAAGGGGTGGGGATGAGTACCGACGACTCCGTTGAGATCTTCACGTTCGCCGGCAGCAGCCAGGTGCGCGTCGTGACGGTCGCCGGCGATCCGTGGTTCTGCGCGATCGACGTGTGTGAGGTCTTGGAGCACAGCAACTCGCGCGTAGCGGTCAGCGTGCTCGACCCGGACGAGAAGATGACGGTTGTTGTCAGCAAAACCGCAGGTCAGGCGAATAGCGTAAGAAAACCTTACGGAATTAATCGGGGCAATCCGAACATGACCTTCGTCAGTGAGTCGGGTCTCTACACATTGATCCTGCGCAGCAACAAGCCCGAGGCCAAACCCTTCCGCCGCTGGGTCACCCACGACGTCCTCCCCACCATCCGCCGCACCGGCCGCTACACCCCCGCCACCAGCGAAAACATGGATGCGCTGCTGTCCCGTGCGATCGGGTCGATCACCGATCTCGCCGCCCGCACCGGGGACCTCACCAAGGCCGTCGAGATCAACACCATGGCCGTCGCCCGTCTCACCGGCCGGTTCGAGTCGGCGGGCGGCCCGTTGTCCACAGATACTCCTCACACAACCCCTCCCACCTCGGAAACCCACAGCCCCGGCCAAGTTCTCCACAGCGATTTCCACAGGGTTATCCACAGGCCGGTGGATCAACCCACAGCCGGTGATCGACGTCGGCTCACCCCCGAGGTCGTGGCCGCGTGTCGGCGTCGGGCCCGGGACGGGGTGTCCGTGTACCGGCTCGCCCGCGAGCACGGCGTGAGCGACTCGACCATGCGCTCGGCGGTGCGCGGCCAGACCTACCGCTACGTGCCCGAGCCGCCCGTGCGCCCCTGACCCGGCTCCGTCCGCACCAGTCGCCCCCGCGCCGCCAACTCGATGGTCAGGGCCACCGCAACCGCCTGGACCTGAAGCAGCGCGATCAACACGAACAGCTGCACCGCCCCCGCCTGCAGCGGTGTCGCCCCGCCGAGCAGCATGCCCACGAAGGCCCCCGGCAGGGTCACCAACCCGACCGTCCTGGTCTGGTCCAGGGCCGGGATCATCGCCCCGGACGCGGCCGGCCGGCAGATCTCCATCGCCGCGTCGCGATCGGTGAAACCCAAGGTCAGAGCGGCTTCGACCTCGCCACGGCGCTGTGTCAACTCCTCCAGCGCCCGCCGTCCCGCCAGCACCGTCGCGGTCATCGCGCCGCCGATCAGGATGCCCGCGATCGGGATCAGCACGATGCCTTTGGCCGGCAGCAGACCCGTCGCCCACAGCAGCCCCAGGGTCGGCCCCGTCGCCGTCACGATCGGCACCGCGGGCCAGAACAACCGTCGGTTCGCGGTCACCCGTCCGGCCGCCGTCAGGGCCGCAACGGTGTACATCATCACCACGAACAGCGCTGCGAAGCCGAGCCGATCCACCACGTGTGTGATGACGAACGACACGGCGAGCAACTGTCCCGCCGCCCGGAGCCCGGACACCACGACCGCCCGGCCGTGGCCCAGTCTCGCCGCGCCCGCGACCGCCGTCGCGGCAAGCAGGAGCAGCACGGCGACAATCCCCAGGGTGGGGGTCACCGGCAGCAGCGTCGCGGCGTTTTCCACAGGCCCAGCCTCACCCTCCCGGCGGTACCGCGCACCGCGACCGTCCACAGCAAGGAATACGACCCAAGCACGCCGGCCGGCTCAGTACAGTGACGACATGTCCGACGCCCGCACGCCCGCCGCCGCGCCCCGCTGGACCTACCTCGGCCCCCCGGGCACCTTCACCGAGGCCGCCCTGCGCATACTGCCCGGCGCGGAGCACGCCGAGGTCACCCCGATGGAGTCGGTGCCCGCCGCCTTGGACGCGGTCCGCCGCGGCGACGCCGACGGCGCGGTGGTCGCGCTGGAGAACTCGGTCGAAGGTGCCGTGTCCATCACGCTGGACGAACTGGCCACGGGTGCCCCGCTCGTGATCACCGCCGAGGTCCTGCTGCCGATCGCGTTCGCGCTGCTGGTGCGTCCCGGGGTGACCCTGGCGGACATCAAGACCATCTCCAGCCACTCGCACGCGCAGCCGCAGGTGCGCAACTGGCTCTCGACCAACCTGCCCGACGCGCACTGGTTCTCGTCCGCGTCCAACGCCGACGCCGCCCGCCTGGTCCAGGAGGGTCGCTACGACGCGGCCCTGGCCGGCGAGTTCGCGGCCGGGCCGTACGGCCTGGTGCCGCTGGTCACCGACATCCACGACGTCGAGGGCGCGGTCACCCGCTTCGTCCTGGTCGAGCGCCCGGACCGCCCCACCACGCCCACCGGCGCCGACCGCACCACCGTGGTGGCGTACATCGTCGACGACCACCCGGGCGCGCTTCTGGAGATCCTCCAGGAGTTCGCGGTTCGCGGCGTCAACCTGACCCGGATCGAGTCGCGGCCGACCGGGGACGGGCTCGGGCACTACTTCTTCTCGATCGACGCCGAGGGCCATGTCGCCGACGCCCGGGTCGGCGAGGCGCTGATGGGGCTGCGGCGGGTGTGCGCGGCGGTGCGCTTCCTGGGGTCCTATCCGCGCGCCGACCGGGTCCGCCCGCAACTGCGCCGCGGCACCTCGGACGCCGAATTCGCCAACGCGAGCGAATGGCTGGCCCGCGCACGCGGCGGCCTCTGAGTCGGCACGGCGCCGGCGACTCCCGAAGGCACCCGCACCACGAGTCTTCGGCACCCACCCACCGGCAGCCCCCGACCGGACCCACCGTGAGCCTCCGGGCCCGCCCCGCGCGAGCCCTCAGGGCACACGCACCGTGAGCGAGCCCGGTCGGATCCGCACCGCGAGCCGCGTGCCGGGTCCGATCGGATCGCCGTCCAACTCGCGCGGCTCCGGCCGATCGGTCTCGATCAGCACCCGTCGGCCGGTGAAGTGCTCGATCGGGCGCAGCCGTTGCTGCTTGACCGGCACCACGGCCGGCTCCTGATCGCGGCGCCGGCCTATCACCCGGACCGTGGCGTGCGCCCAACCGGTCATCCCGTACGGCGCGAACACCACCACATCCAGCAGCCCGTCGTCCGGCACCGCTCCCGGCAACAACTGCATGCCGGCCTGGAGCGCGCCGACGTTGCCCACCAGCACCATCCGGGCCCGGCGCCGGATCGGCTCGCCGTCGTCCACGGTCAGCGTCACCTGCATCCGTCGGTCGCGCAGGTGGCGGGCAGCGGAGACCACGTACGCGGGCCATCCGACCTTCTTCTTCAGCGCGTCCGGCGCGTCCGCGACCATCGCCGCGTCCAGGCCGATGCCGGCCATCGCGGTGAAGCAGCGCGGTTCGGCGCCCGCCGTGGCGGCGAGTTCGTCGTCCGGGTCCACCGTGCCCAGGTCGATCCGCCGGTCCCGCCCGTGCATCGCCACGTGCAACGCGTCGGCGATGTCGATCGGCAGACCGAGGTTGCGCGCGAGCAGGTTGCCGGTGCCCGCCGGGATCACCGCGAGCGGGGTGTCCGTACCGGCCAGTGCGCCCGCGCACTCACGGATCGTGCCGTCGCCGCCCGCCGCTATGACCAGGTCGACGCCCTCGGCCAGTGCCTTCGCGGTCACCCCGGCGCCCGGATCGAGCACCGTCGTCTCCAGCCACAGTGGCGGGGCCCACCCGGCGTCGTGCATGATCCGGTCGATTCGGGTGCGCGACTCGGCGACGTCGAGCTTGATCGGGTTGACCACCAGTGCCGCGCGCGGCAACCCGCCGTCGGCCCCCTGCGGCGCCTCGCGCCGCCGGAACCCGTACCCCCAGACCGACTTCGGGGACAGCAGTGCGCGGTTCATCACCACGAGCACGACACTCGCGTACAACATCGACATCAGCACGTCGCTGGGGTGGTGCATGCCGCGGTACATCCGGCTCCCGGCCACCGCGAGCGGTATCGCGCCCAGCAGCACCCACACCAGGACGGCCGGCCAGCGCCCGCGCAGCCGGACCGTGAGCAGCACCGCCAGCCCGCCGTACAGCGCGAACGCGGCGCCGGTGTGCCCGGACGGGAAGCTCGACGTCGCGGCCGCCGGGTCCAGGCGCGGGACGTCCGGGCGATCGCGCGAGACGAAGAGTTGCACGAGGAAGAACACCAGCGCCTGGCCGGCCACGGCGCAGGCCAGGAACATCGGACCGCGCCAGGAGTGGCCGACGATCCGGGCCACCACGGCCGCGAGCAGCGTGGTGGCGATGATCACACGGGTGTCGGCCAGCGTGGAGAACACGTCGGTGACGTCGTTCCAGCCGCCCGAGCGATGGTCGGCGAAGGTGCGGTCCAGGTCGTCCTCGATCGTGAACGGCCAGACACCGTCGAGGGACTTGGTGATCAGCAGACCGAGGCCGACCATGACGAAGGTCAATATGGCAAGGGGCAGGACGATACGGCGCAGGAACCGTCCTGCTTCGGTCAGCATGACCGACATTCTTACCCGGCCGCCGATCCTTCAGTTCCGCCGATCCGAGGAGTCCCCGTCGGTTGCGGGTCGAATGTGCGAAATCTCCGGATCCCGATCGTGCCCTTCGATCTCCGGTTCGAGGCCCTCCTCGGTCGCGTCCACGTCCCGCAGTCCGGCGTCACGGCGCCACCATTCGAAGACCGCCGAGGTCGCGGCGAGCACTATCAGGCCGAGCACCCAGCCGCCGACCACGTCCGTGACGTAATGCACGCCGAGCGCGACCCGGGTGAACCCGACGCCGACCGCCGAGACGATCGCGACCACCCAGGCGAGCGGCCGCCACACCCGCGGTATCAGCGGCAACAGCGCCAGCAGCAGCACACCCGGGCCGATCACACCCATCAGCGCGTGGCCGGACGGGAAGGACCAGCCGCCGGCGTGGTCGACCGGATTGGGCAGATTCGGCCGGGACCGGGTGAACACGAGCTTGAATCCCGCGCCGAGCAGGCCACCGACCACCACGGTGACCACCGCCCACACCACCAGTCGGCGGGCACCGCGCCACCAGAGCCATCCGCACATGATCGCCACCAGGAGGCGGTACATGTTCGGATCCCAGATCCAGTCGCTGAGAATCCGCAGCGCGTGTTGCCACCCGGGGTGCTCGCGGACCCAGTCGTTGAGTCCGGTCGCCACGTCCTTGTCCAGGTCGAGCAGCGGCGACCACTTGGTCTCCACCAACAGCGCGAGCAGTCCGAACGGAAGGGCGCCCACCAGCAGCGCAAGCGCGACCAGGGTCATCCTGAGGCCGAATCGCCGGTCCGGGTCGAGGCGCTTCCTGGTCCAGGTGGGAGTGGAGGTCATCTCTCATTCATAGCCCGGATTCCGGCCGGCACATCCGATTGCGTGCCGTCGGGTTCGCCGCACTCGCGAAATTGGTTGGCGGGGCCCCGGTAGTCTTTGGTCGTGATCGACCTGCGACTGCTCCGTGAGGATCCCGACCGTGTCCGCGCTTCGCAGCGCGCCCGCGGCGAGGACGAGACCATCGTCGATGCGCTGCTCGCGGCGGACGAGCTCCGCCGCTCGTCCGGCTCCCGGTTCGACGCGCTGCGCAACGAGCAGAAGTCGATCGGCAAGCAGGTCTCCAAGGCCAAGGGCGACGAGCGACAGGAACTGCTGACCCGGGCCCAGACGCTGGCCGCCGAGGTCAAGACCGCCGACGCCGAGCAGGCCGAGGCCAAGGCCGAGACCGATCGGCTGCTCAAGGCGCTGGCCAACCTGATCGACCCGGACGCGCCGGTGGGTGGCGAAGAGGACTTCGTCACACTCGAGGAGATCGGCACCCCGCGCGACTTCGCGGCCGAGGGCTTCGAGCCGCGCGACCACGTCGAGCTGGGCCGGATGCTCAAGGCGATCGACGTCGAGCGGGCCGCGAAGGTGTCCGGATCGCGCTTCTACTACCTGACCGGCATCGGTGCGCTGCTCGAACTCGCGCTGGTCAACATGGCGATCGCGCAGGCGACCGAGGCCGGCTTCACGCCGATGTTGACGCCCGCCCTGGTGCGCCCGCACGCGATGGAGGGCACCGGCTTCCTCGGTCAGGCCGCGGAGAACGTGTTCCACCTCGAAGCGGACGACTACTACCTCGTGGGCACGGCCGAGGTCCCGCTCGCGGCGTACCACATGGACGAGATCATCCCGGCCGCCGAACTGCCGCTGCGCTACGCCGGCTTCTCGCCGTGTTTCCGCCGCGAGGCGGGCACGTACGGCAAGGACACGCGCGGCATCATCCGCGTGCACCAGTTCGACAAGGTGGAGATGTTCTGCTTCGTCGCGCCGGAGGAGGCCGAGGCCGAGCACCGGCGCCTGGTGGCGTGGGAGAAGGAGTTCCTGAACCGGCTCGAACTTCCCTACCGGGTGATCGACGTCGCCTCCGGCGACCTGGGCGCCTCGGCCGCGCGCAAGTTCGACATCGAGGCGTGGATCCCGACGCAGGGCAAGTACCGCGAGGTCACCTCGACCTCGAACTGCACCGAGTTCCAGGCCCGCCGGCTCCACGTGCGGATGCGCGACGAGCAGGGCACCCGTCCGCTGGCCACGCTCAACGGCACGCTGTGCGCGGTGCCGCGCACGATCGTGGCGATCCTGGAGAACCACCAGCAGTCGGACGGCTCGGTGGTCGTCCCGCAGGCGCTGCGTCCCTTCCTCGGTGGCCGTGAGGTGCTGGAACCGGTGCAGGCGTGACCTTCTCCCTGGTCGCCACCGACCTGGACGGCACGCTCCTGCGCGCGGACCACACCATCTCGGCGCGCAACCGCGCGGCGCTGGCCCGGGTCACCGCGGCCGGTGCGAAGCACGTGATAGTGACCGGTCGCGCGGTGGCCTGGACGCGTCCGGTGTTCGAGGCGCTCGGCTACCGGGGGCTCGCGGTGTGCGGACAGGGCGCGCAGGTCTACCACGCGGGCGAGCAGCGGCTGCTGACGTCGGTCACGCTGGACCGAGGGTTGGCCAGGCTGGCCACCGAGCGGCTGACCGAGGAACTGGGCGACGTACGGTTCGCGGTCAGCCGGGACGGGCTGGCCGGCGAGGTCGTCGTGGAGCGCGGCTACCGGTACGAGTCGGTGTTGCCGGTACACGTGGTCCAGGACCGCGACGAGCTGTGGTCGGAGCCGATCCTCAAGCTCTACCTGTACCACGCCGACTACGACGACGACCGGCTGACCGCGTGCGCGCGCAAGATCTGCACCGGTCTGGTGGACGTCACGCATGCCGGGACGGGCATCGTCGAGTTGCTGCCGCCGGGCCTGAGCAAGGCGATCGGCCTGTCCCTGGCCGCGCGCAAGTTGGGCGTCAAGGCCGCCGACACCATCGCGTTCGGCGACATGCCCAACGACGTCACCATGTTCAAGTGGGCCGCCCACGGCGTGGCCATGGCCAACGCGCACGCCGAACTGCTCGCCGTCGCTGACGAGGTGACCCTGTCCAACATGGACGACGGCGTCGCGGTGGTCCTGGAACGCCTGTTCCCCGACATCTGAACCGGAGATCCGGACCGAAAACCGAACCGGAGATCCGAACCGGACGTCGGCGCCGGCCGCACAACCCGTGCCCGTCGCCTGGCCGCGAGGCCCCGATCACCCACCCCGATGCCCGAATCCGCAGCAACCCCACCTCACGTAACGGGTGGGCGGGCGGGCGCAACAACCTCCCGCGCCACGCGTACGTGCACCGGCCGCGACGCACCCACCCCGCAGGCGAGCGCACAGGCGGACAACACCAGCATCAGCACGATCGGCACCGTCCACCCGTCCGTGGCCTGGTGGAGCGCGCCGGCGGCCAATGGCCCGAACGCGGCGAACACGTAACCGACCGCCTGCGCCATCCCGGACAACTGCGCGGCCGTGTTCGGATCCGGCGAGCGCAGCACGATCAGGGTCAGCGCGAGCGACACCGCGCCGCCCTGTCCGAGCCCCAGGAGCACCGCCCACACCCACGCCCCGCCCGTGGGCGCCACCATCAGCCCCACGTAGCCGGCCGCGACCAGGCCGACCGAGCCGAACACCAGCGGGCTCTGGTTCCGCATCCGGCCGGCGATGATCGACCCCGCGAGCGAGGCCGGGATCTGGACGAACGTGTTGAACGCGAAGATCGTCGCCGCGGTGCCCTTGCTCATCCCGTTGTCGGTGAGGATGGTCGGCATCCAGGCGAGCAGTACGTAGAACAGCAGCGACTGCAGGCCCATGAACCCGGTGACCAGCCAGGCCAACGGCGACTTCCACAGGCCGGGCACGTGCGGCATCGCCGCCGCGACGGTCCCCCGGCGACGGCGCACGTGCGGCAGCCAGACCGCCACCGCCGCGAACGCGAGCAGCGCCCAGATGCCGAGCGCCGGCTGCCAGCCGTGCCCCATCGCGTTCTCCAGCGGCACCGTCGCGCCCGCCGAGACCGCGGCGCCGAACACCATGGCGGCGCTGTACACGCCGATCATCGCCGCCGCCCGGTGCGGGAACTCGCGCTTGACCACGCCCGGCATCAGCACGTTCAGCACCGCGATCCCGGCACCGACCAGCGCGCCGCCCGCGAACAACGCGGTCAGGTCCGCAATCGTCCGCAGCAGGATCCCGACGCCGATCACGATCAGCGCGCCGAGCAGCACGAGTTCGGTGCCGTGCCGGCGTGCCGCGATCGGCGCGAGCGGCGAGATCAGCCCCAGGAACAGCACCGGTATCGCGGTGATCAGGCTGCCGGTGGTCGCGGACAGGTGGAACACGCCGCGCAGTTCGCCCACGAGCGGGGACACGCTGGAGAGTCCGGCCCGCATGTTGAGCGCGATCAGCACGATGCCGGCGAGCAGCAGCGCGCCGCCGGTCGCCCGCGCGGTGCTGCGGGCCGTCCCGCCGGTCGGGGATATGCGCAGCTCGGTCGTGCTCATGCGTCGTGCTCCATCGGTTCGTGCTCCGTCGGGTGGTGCTCCGTCGGCCGGTGCTTCGAGGGGCCGTGCTCCGTCGGGTCGTGCAGCAGCGCGTCGAGGGCGATCACGGCCGGTTCGAGGATTCGTCGCACGGCCCGCTCGGCCGCGTCCGGATCGCCCGCCTCGATCGCGTCGGCCAGCGCCACGTGCAGGGCGTGTGACGCGTCCGGGAGGGTGCCGTCGCCGACCACCGTGCGGATGCTGCGCCACAACGAGTCGCTGAACCAGCGGTAGGTGGAGACCATCGCCGAGTTGTGCGACGCGATGGCGATCGCGGTGTGGAAGGCCACGTCCTGTTCGACCAGGTCGTCCAGCTCGCCCTCGGCCGGCTCGCCCCGGTCGAAGTGGTGCGGCTCGGGGCTGTCCGCGCTGCCGTCGGCCGCGCCGCGGCGGATCAGCGCGCGGCGGATCCGGTCCAGGTCCTCGGCGTCGCGGCGCTGGGCGGCGAGCCGGGCGGCCTCCACGTCCAGTGCGCGGCGCATCTCGAAGATGTCCCGCAGGTCGGCGTGCTCGATCCGGCGCACCAGGTCGCCGGGGTCGGTGATGGAGCGTACGTAGGTCCCGTCGCCCTGGCGCGACTCCAGCATCCCGGCGTGCACGAGCACGCGGATGGCCTCGCGCACGGTGTTCCGGCCGACCCGGAGCCGTTCGGCGATCACGCTCTCACTGGGAATGCGGGCACCGATCGGCCAGGTGCCGGCGGTCAGTTGGGTGCGAAGCTGATCGATCGCATCGTCGACGAGGGAACGTCTACCGGCTGCCTGGAGCGACATGGACTCTCCCGAATTCGTGGGGTTGCCCAGTCATCCTACAAGTAGCTGCACAATGCACGCGATGGGCTGCGGACACCCCGGCACCCGCAGCCCCTCGCCGGGCTGTTCACCCCGCTCTCGGCCGCGGCGCCGTCGTCGCCGGAACGATCCGGAAGTCCCGCAGGAAGACCAGGTTGTGCAGGTCGGCGGCGGCGATCGCGCGCAGCGTGGGCAATTCCTCGGCGGCCTGCTCGGGGGTGAACACGTTCAGCGGCCATTCGCCGACCGTTCCGCCGCGCAGGTGCGGGTGGTGGAAGCCGGCGCCGTAGGTCGCCCGCAGGATGATCGGCGCGAGCCCGGCCGCCCGCTGCTGCGGCCAGGACAGCGTCCAGACCGCCTCCAGACCGCCGTCCCGGGTGCGTCGCACGCCGGTGGCGGTGTATTCGCCGGTGCCCAGCAGCAGATCGGTGTCCAGGTCCGCGAGCGCCCGGTGGGCGTACGGGTCGAGCAGCACGACGGCCGTGCGGAACAGCTCTTCCCGGTCCGGTCGGGAGACCGCGTCGCCGTGGGTGCCGTCGCGCAGGTCGGCGAAGTGTCGAAGCAGGGCGTTGGTGCTCATCGCATCCTCCGGGTGGGTCGGGCACCGCGCCGGGCCGCCGCGTACGCGGTGCCCAGCCGGTACCGGAAGGTCGGGTCGGTCAGGAAGGCGCCGTGCCCGGTGCCGGCGGGTTCGTGCCAGTCGACCGGGACACCGGCGGCGCGCAGCCGCCCGGCGTAGGCGCGGACGTCGTCCACGACCGGGTCGAGCGAGCCGACCGCGACGATCGCGGGGGCGGCTCCGGTGAGGTCGGCGGCCTCGTGCGGGGTGCTGTACAGGGGGCGGGCACCGACGGCGGCCGGGTGGATCGGCGCCTGCCCCCGGTACGCCCGCCAGGCCGAGCCCAGCGCGGCCCGGGACGGGAAGGCCCCCGGTCGGCCGTGGTAGGACTCGGCCCGGCGGTCGGGGTCGATCGGCGGATAGGCGAGCACCTGCGCGGTGAGCGGGCGGTCCGGGTCGCGCCGGGCCAGGGCGGCGGACGCGGCGATCGTGGCGCCCGCGCTGTCCCCGCCGACCGAGATCGGCTCGGCGCCGGCCCGGTCCCGGGCCCAGTCCAGCACGGTGAGCACGTCGAGCAGGGCCGCGGGGTGCGGGTGTTCAGGGGCCAACCGGTAGTCGACGCCGACCACGGTGGTCGAGCCGATCCGGGCCAGGTGGGTCAGCGCCGGCGCCCAGCCCGCGGTGGCCCCCGAGTGCCAACTCCCGCCGTGCGCCCAGACCAGGAGGCCGGCCGAGCCGGGGCCGCCCGCGAAGATCCGGACCGGGACGTCGTAGTCGGCACCGGGAATGGTGATCGAAGGCGGCAGGGTGTCGAAGGTGGTGTCGGTCGTGGTCATGACGGATCTCCTCGTTCTGCTCGTCGTCGGTCGATTGCGGGCGGCTCGGGCTGCTCGTGGTGGCTCGGCACGGCCTGGGCGGCGCGGTGGCTCGGCACGGCACGGGTGGCGGCGGCTCGGCGCGGCCCGGCCGGCTCGGGCAACTCCGGCGCGAGCATGGCGAGGCCGGGGATCGAGGCGGCCGGGCCGTCGCCCGCCGGGCTGTCGGCGGCCCGCCGGCAGCCGCCGTCGGGCGGCGCTCAGGTCGTCGTCCGCCCGGTCCGCCGCGGGGCCAGGAACAGACCCGCCAGCAGCGCGCCGAGCAGGACCAGGGCCGAGTCGACCAGGATCGCCACGGCGACTCCGGACAGGACCGCGTCGGGCCCGGTGCTGCCGAGCGAGCTCATCCGCGCGGTGGCGATCGCGCTCATGATCGGGATGCCCATCGTGATGCCCACCTGCTGGGTCATCGTGGCCAGACCGGTGGCCAGCCCCTGCTCGGCGTCCGGCAGGCCGGAGGTCGCGGTGACCATGAAGCCCACGATCATCAGCATGTTGCCCACACCGCCGACGAAGGTCGCCGCGAGCAACAGCCAAATCCAGCCGCCGGAGCTGCCGAGGGCGACCAGCGACAGGGTGGCCAGGGCCTGGACGACACCGCCCGCGACGATCGTGGTGCGGGTGCCGAACCGGCTCACCGCCCGGCCGCCGAGGGTGCCGCCGAGGACCGTGCCGATGCCCAGCACGCCGAACGCGAGCCCCGTGGCCAGCGGCGAGTAGTCCAGGACCTCCTGGAGGTAGAGCGTGAGCAGGAAGACCAGCGAGGTCTCGGTGACGAACGCGATCAGGCCGGACACGTTGCCCCAGAGCACCGAGCGGCGCTTCATGATGCCGACCGGGACCAGCGGCGACGCGGAGCGCTGCTCGATGAACCAGAAGGCGACCAGGAGCACGGCGCCGGCGACCAGCGCGCCGAGGGTGGCGGGTTCGCCCCAGCCCTCGGCGCCGGCCCGGGTCAGGCCGAAGACCAGGGCCAGCAGGCCGCCGGTGACCGCGACCGCACCGGGCACGTCGAGCCGGGGCCGCTGGGCCGGCCGGGCGTCGGTGATCACGGACGGCGCCAGGATCAGCACCAGTGCGGCCACGGGCACGTTGACGAAGAAGGCCCAGCGCCAGGACAACATGTCGGTGAGCAGGCCGCCCAGCACCGCGCCCGCGGTGAAGCCGGCCGACATCAGCGCGCCGTTCAGGCCCAGCGCCCTGTCCCGCAGCGGGCCCTCCTTGAACGCGGTGGTCAGCAGCGACAGGCCGGCCGGGGTCACCGCCGCGGTGGCCAGCCCCTGGAGCACCCGGGCGGTCAGCAACATCTCGGGCGACGTGGCGAAGCCGCCGAGCGCGGAGGAGGCGCCGAGCAGGGCCATGCCGCCCAGGAACAGCCGCTTGCGGCCGAACAGGTCCGCGATCCGGCCGAAGAGCAGGGTGAAGCCGGCGGCGGTGAGCGCGAAGGCGGTGGCCACCCACTGCAGGTTGTTCAGCGAGAAGCCGAGGCCCTCGCCGACCACGGGCAGTGCGACGTTCAGAATCGAGAAGTCCACCGCGATCATGAACTGGGCGCCCAGGAGGAGGGTGAGGATCAGCTTCTGCCGACCGGTCATGCGATGCCCGGTCGGCAGGGACGGGGCGGCGGGCGGAGCGGCGGGTGGGGACGCGAGGGGGCGGGTGCCGTGCTCGAGCGTGGACATCTGAATCTCCCGAGATGCTCTAACGGGTCTGCTTTCCCGTTAAGATGCTCGAAGGTAACACGCTGGATCGACTTAATGGAACAGGAGTCCCGTTATGATTTCGGACGGTCCCGCCGGCGATCCCGCTCCCGGCCCCGCCGAGCACATCGCGAAGCACACCCCCGCGCACGCCCCGGAGCCGGTCGACGGCCCGGCCGACCCCGGCACGGTCCGCCCCGGCGGGCGCACCGCCCGGGTCCGCGACGCGGTGCTGCGCGCGGCCGGGGACGCGCTCGCCCGGCACGGCTTCGCCGGCCTGGACCTGGCCGAGGTCGCGCAGCGCGCCGAGGTCGGCAAGACCACCGTCTACCGGCGCTGGGGCAGCACCACCGCACTCGTCGCCGACCTGCTGGCGGACATGGCCGAGAGTTCGGTGTCGCGCACCGAGACCGGATCGCTGCTCGGCGATCTGCGGGCCAACGCACACCTGGTGCGCCGCACGCTCACCGACGAGCGGCAGGGCGCGCTGTTCAAGGCGGTGATCGCGGCCGCGACCTGCGACCCCCGTACCTCCGCCGCGCTGCACACGTTCTACGCGACCCGGATCAAGGAGTGGGCACCGTGCGTGGAGGCCGCGATCGCCCGCGGCGAGGTGCCCGCGGGAACGGACCCGCACGAGGTGATCCGGGCGGTGTCGGCGCCGCTGTACTACCGACTGCTGGCGAGCGGCGATCCGCTGGACGAGGCGAGCGCGGAGCGCGCCGCGACGGCCGCCGCCGCGGCGGCCCGGGCCGGGGCGTACGTGCGCTGACCGAGCCGTGCCGGACCGTCCGCGGGAGCGCCGTGCCGGGCACGTATGGTCGACTGATGCGTTTGAGCACTGTGATCCTCCCGATCCACCGCTGGACCGAGGGCCGGAAGGTGTGGCGTCGCGCCGAAGACCTCGGCTTTCACGCCGCGTACACCTACGACCACCTGTCCTGGCGCAGCTTTCGCGAACATCCGTGGTTCGGCGCGGTGCCCACCCTCACCGCGGCCGCCACGGCCACCGAGCGGCTGCGCCTGGGCACGATGGTCACCTCGCCCAACTTCCGGCACCCGGTCACCCTCGCCAAGGACCTCGCCGCCATCGACGACATCTCCTGCGGTCGGTTGATCGCGGGCATCGGCGCCGGCGGCACCGGTTTCGACGCCACCGCCCTGGGCGGGCAGCCGTGGTCCCCGCGCGAGCGGGCCGACCGGCTCGCCGAGTTCGTCCCGCTGCTGGACCGGTTGCTCAGCGAACCGGCGGTGACCCAGGAGGGCACCTACTACACCGCGAACGACGTGCGGATGATCCCGAGCGGCCGGCAGCGGCCCCGGGTGCCGATGTACATCGCGGCCACCGGTCCCCGCGGCATGCGGCTGACCGCACGGCACGGCGAGGGCTGGATCACCTACGGCGACCCCCGCGATGCCAAGACCACCGCGGCCCGGGACTGCCCGGCCGTGATCGCCGAACAGCTCGAACGGCTCTCCGACATCTGCGCGGCCGAGGGCCGCAAGCCCGAGGAGTTGGCGAAGGTCCTGCTCCAGGGCTCGACCCCGGAGCGACCGCTGGATTCGCTGGACGCGTTCGTCGACTACGCGGGCCGCTACCGCGAGTTGGGCATCACCGAACTGGTGCTGCACTGGCCGGTGCCCGATTCGGTCTTCGCCGCCGACCAGGCGGTCTTCGAGCGCATCGCGACCGAGGGGCTGCGCCAACTCGACTGAGCGATCCGGCCCGGCCCGCCGGCCGTCCGAGCGCCCGGCCCGGCCCCGCGGACTCGGCGGATCGTTTCTGAGCGAGGATGTACCCGTGACGATCACGAATCGCCCACGCCTAGTGGCCACCGACCTCGACGGCACCATCGTGCGCGACGACGGGTCCATCTCCGCACGCACCCTCGCCGCACTGGAACTCGTCGAGGCGGCGGGCGCGGAGGTGGTCTTCGTGACCGGCCGGCCGCCGCGCTGGATGAGCCGCGTCGCCGAGGTCACCGGCCACCACGGCCTGGCCATCTGCGGCAACGGCGCGGTCGTGTACGACCTGCGGGCCGAGCGTGTGGTGGGCACCCACACGATGGATGTGACCGCGGCCCGCAAGGTCACCCGGCTGCTCCGCGAGGCGGTGCCGGACGTGTCCTTCGCGGTGGAGACCGAGACCGGCTTCATGCACGAGCCGGACTACCCCGCGCTGGAGCGCGACGTGTCGATCGTGCACGCGGTCGGTCCGGTCGAGGAACTGCTCACTGGTCCGGTGCTCAAGCTGCTCGCCCGGCACCACAGCCTGGACCCGGACGTCTTCCTCGCGCTGGCCCGCGACCGGGCCGGTGCGTACGCGGAGTTCACCCACTCGTCCGCGATCGCCCTGGTGGAGATCAGCGCGCTGGGGATCAGCAAGGCCAGCACCCTGGCCTGGTTCTGCGCGCAGCGCGGCATCCGCACCGAGGACGTGGTGGCGTTCGGCGACATGCCCAACGATCTGCCACTGTTGGCCTGGGCCGGACAGGCGTACGCGGTGGCCAACGCGCACCCCGATGTGCTGGCCGCGGTGGCCCGGCATACCGGGAGCAATCAGGAGGACGGCGTCGCCCAAGTGCTGGAAAAGTTGTTCGGTTGAGCCGGGCCTGCACCGGCCGGTATCGGTGTACGCACCAGCCGCCTCCCCGAACGCGTGACATCAAAGACACGCGTACGCGTGAAGGTTGCACAGAGTAGTCACTCTATTGCTTTACGTGACATAGATTGACGCCGTGTACTCCCCCTCTCGGCCAGGGTCCCCACTGGCTGTGACGATCGACCGCTACCGGGTCGGCAAGGCTCTCTCATTCCGGCCCATCGCCGAGGGCCTCCTCAACCGAGGTTACGAGGTCGTCACCACCAGGGGACGCTGGTTTCTCAAGCACTATCTGGACCAACGACCCGACACCATCCGCTTCCAGCACCACATCACCCAACGGCTCGCCGGCTGCGGGATACCCGCGATCCCGCCGGTGGCGGACCGGCGCGGGCGCACCGTGTTCACCTCGCGCGGCCGCTGGTTCGCGCTGTACCCCTGGGTGGACGGCATCCACCGACGCGGCACCGATCTCGACCCGCGCGGTTGTGCCCGGGTGGGCGCGCTGCTCGGCGGCGTGCACGTGATGTTGCCGAAGCTGCTCCCGCCCGTGCAGCAGCCGCTGCTGGTGCCCACGGCCGACCCGCACGAATCGTTGGCCACCGTCGAACGCCTGCTCACCCGGATCCGGGCCCGACCCGAGACCGACGCGTTCGACCGGCTCGCCGAACTGCGCCTGATCGAACGACGCGCGATGCTCCTGCGGCACGCGCACCGGCGACCACGCGACCACGAGGCGCCGCGGACCGGCTACGTGCACGGCGACTTCCACCCGCTGAACCTGCTGTACCGGGGCAACGAGCCGGTGGCGATCATCGACTGGGACCGGCTCGCCGCACTGCCCGACACCGAGGAACTGGTCCGGGCCGCCCTGATCTTCTTCACCGACCCGATCTCGGGCACCCTCGACCTCGATCGGGTGCGCGGCTTCGTGGCCGGGTACCGCGGTGTGGTCGACCCGGGACCCACCCAACTCGCCGCCGCCGTGCACCGACTGTGGTGGGAACGGCTGAACGACTTCTGGATGCTCACCCGGCACTACCTCGAACACGACCCGCGGTGTGCCCCGCTGTTCCCCGCCTCCGCCGCGCTGATCGTGTGGTGGACGATGGCCTACGACGAGGTCCTGAAGGCGTTCCTGGGCTGAACCCGGCCCCCGTACGCGAAAACCCGCGTGCGCCACGGATCGTGGCGCACGCGGGTTTCCCGCGTCCTCGGATCAGGGCGTCGTGCCGCTGCCGCCGCCCGGATTGCCCGCGCCGCCGCCGACCGGGTCCGGCGGCTTCGTCTCGCCGCCGCCCTTGGTCGTACCCGGCTGCGTGGTCGCCGGGTTGGTCGCTCGCGACGTCTCGGACGGCTTGGTCGGCGGGGGCGAGGTGGGCGCGTGCGACTGGCCCGAACTCGTCCCGCCCGGGTCCCGCGTGTTGGCGGTCGCCGATGCCCCACGCCACGTCGACGTCGGGTTGGACGGGATCGTGCTCGTCGTCGCCTTGCCGCTCGGATTGGGCTGGTTGCTCGTCCCCGGCTGTGCGACCTCGTCGTTGCTCGGCGTCACGACAGTGTTCTTCTTGTCCGTGGTCGTCGGACTGTCGTCGTCCTTCTGCATCCCCTTGACCAGGAACACCGCCCCGACCGCGACCAGGATCACCGCGATCGCGGCCATCAGGTAGAGCGGCACCCTGCGCTTGTGCGGCTGCTCCTGCGGCAGGATCGGCAGCGGGCCGGTGCCGCCGTCGTTGGCGCCCTGCCCGGGCACCGCCGCCCCGGTGCCGGTGCCACCCGCGAGCGGCGGCATCGCCGCGGTGGCCTCGGCCGAGCCGGTGTGCGCCGAGGCCGCGGCCGTACCGGCGGCGACCTGGCTCCACGAACCGAACTCGGGCCGCTGCCCCTGCTGGGTCGGCACCCGCGGCGGAACCGCGACCGAGACCGGCTGACCGGCCAGCGCACGGCGGATGTCCATCCGCATCTCGTCGGCGGTCTGGTACCGGTCGTCGGGGTTCTTCGCCAGCGCCTTCAACGCGATCGCGTCCAGGTGCGGGGGCACCCGCGGATCCATCATCGACGGCGGCCGCGGGTCGTCCTGGACGTGCTGGTACACCACCGACAGCGGCGTGTCACCGTTGAACGGCGGACGCAGCGCGAGCAGTTCGTAGAGCAGACAACCGCTGGAGTACAGGTCGCTGCGCGCGTCCACGGTCCGGCCCAGGGCCTGCTCCGGCGACAGGTACTGCGGCGTGCCCATGACCATGCCGGTCTGGGTCATCGTGGTCGCCGCGCTGTGCATCGCGCGGGCGATGCCGAAGTCCATCACCTTGACCGCGCCCGAGTTGGTGATGATCACGTTCGCGGGCTTGATGTCGCGGTGGATGATGCCGTGCCGGTGGCTGTACTCCAGCGCCTCCAGGATCCCCTCGGTGACCCGAAGCGCCTGCTCCAGCGGTATGGGGTTGCCCTCGCCGAGCAGTTCCCGCACCGTCCGACCCTCGACGCACTCCATCACGATGAACGGCACCAGCTCGTCGCCGACCCGGTCCTCGCCCGTGTCGTAGACCGACACGATCGCGGGGTGGTTGAGCGATGCCGCGTTCTGCGCCTCGCGGCCGAACCGGGAGCGGGCCACCGGGTCCTGCGCGAGGTCCGGGCGCAGCGTCTTGACCGCGACGGTACGGCCCAGCCGTACGTCGTGGGCCATCAACACCTCGGCCATGCCGCCACGACCGAGCTGGCGACCGAGCTCGTAGCGGCCGGATCCGACCGTCTTCACCTGTGTGCCGGACGCCTCACGGTCGTCCGGTCCCTGCGGCGGGGTCATCGCTCCTCGCCCTGCACGTCGGGGCGGCCCGCCCGGGGCCGCCGAACTGGGGCGGTGGAGTCCGCCGCGAGCAGGTCGGAGCGGAAAACACCACGGGAGCGGGGGAGCACGACGGTTCCAACGATCAGCCGGCCACAAAGGCACGCCGATTCGGGCGTCAGGGTTGTGGCCGGGGACTCGGCGATCATCCTCGACAGTCCCCTCACGTGGCGTCCGGGCGTGAGCCCGCGCCGAAGTGCAGATGAAATGTGGTGCATCCTCGCTTCAAGTCCCGAAACGATACCGGGATCAGCGGTACTCCCGGGTGAAGAGCCCATCGTAACGGGATTCCGGATCCCCGGCCGATGCCTTCCCCGGGCGTACCGGCACACACCGCGAGATCCGGCCGGCCCGTCCGCGGCGGATCCGGTTCAGCGCAACATCAGGATCGATGCGAGCACGGCCAGGACGCCCAGGACCGTCGCCGCGAACGCCGCACCCGCGCCGCTCCTGCGGCCGTACGCGCCCGGCGCGCTGTGTGCGCCCGCCGAGCGGGCCCTGGGCCCGAACCCGGACATCACCCGCGCCCACGGCGGACCACCACCGGGCGGGCGCTGCGGACGCCGGCCCACCGGTCCCGGCTGTCCCATCGGCCCCACCGCCATCGCCGGGTCCGGCGGTCCGGCCGGCGATGCCGGGACGCCGGCGCCGTACAGGACCGAGTCCCACACGTCCTCGGGCAGGATCCGGCGCACCGACTCGCGCATCCGCCCGGCGGTGTCGAAGCGCAGATGCGGATCCTTGCGCAACGCGTGCAGCACCAGATCGTCCACCGCGGCGGGCACGTCGGGCCGGTACGCGGACGGCGGGGTCGGCTCCTCGCGCATGTGCCGGTAGGCGATGTGCACGGCCGTACCGCCGTCGAACGGCGGCACGCCGACCAGCAGTTCGTGCAGCAGGCAGCCCACCGAGTACAGGTCGCTGCGGGTGGACGCGGGGTGTCCGAACGCCTGCTCCGGCGAGAAGTACTGCGGGGTGCCCATGATCCGACCGGGGTCGGTGAGCGCACCGTCGGTGATGAACAGCGCGCGGGCGATGCCGAAGTCCATCACCTTGACCGCGCCGCTCGGCGTGATCATCACGTTGACCGGCTTGATGTCGCGGTGCACCAGGCCGCGGTCGTGGCTGTACTCCAGCGCGTCCAACACCTTCGCGGTGATCGCCAGGGCACGCGGCCACGGCACCGGGCCGTGTGCCTCCAGCAGGTCGCGCAGGGTCAGCCCCCGGATCAGCTCCATCACGATCCACGGCACCAGCACGCCGTCCTCGCCGGGGTCGGCACCGGTGTCGAACACGGAGACGATCGTGGGGTGGTTCAGCGCGGCGGCGTGCTCGGCCTCGCGGGCGAACCGCGAACGCGCGATGGTGTCCTCGGCCAGGTCGCTGCGCAGCCGCTTGACCGCGACGATGCGGTCGAGCATCAGGTCGTGCGCCTCGTGCACCACGGCCATGCCACCGCCGCCGATCCGGCGCCCGGTGCGATACCGCCCGCCGCCGAAGACACGCCCGTTCGCCCGAGCCGGGTCCCCCGAAACGGTCACCCTCAGGCCGCCCTCCACGCTGCACCACTCGCGCACGACCTCGGTGCGCGTCGACCTACCGGAAAGCGCTCCCGTCGCATCGCCGACAGCCTGTCAGAGACACGACGAGAGCGCAGCGGGTCGGCGCCAACCGGCACCGTCCCTACCGGAACGCTAGAGGTAGGGACCCGACTGGGTGTGCGGCGGCTCGCCCTGCCCGCCGGGGACCACGCCGGGCGGAAGGGCCCGACGCATCGTCTCCAGCTGTGCGCGCGCCGCCATCTGCTGCGCGAACAACGCGGTCTGGATGCCGTGGAACAGGCCCTCCAGCCAGCCCACCAGCTGCGCCTGCGCGATCCGCAGTTCGGATTCGCTGGGCACCGAGTCGTGTGTGAACGGGAGCGAGAGCCGCTCCAGTTCCTCGACCAGTTCCGGGGCGAGCCCCTTCTCCAGTTCCTTGATCGAGCTGGCGTGGATCTCCTTGAGTCGCACCCGGCTCGCCTCGTCGAGAGGAGCCGCGCGCACCTCCTCCAGCAGCTGCTTGATCATGCTGCCGATGCGCATGACCTTCGCGGGCTGTTCGACCATGTCGGTCACCGCGAGTTCACCGCCCTCTTCACCGAGGCCGCCACCGAGCGCCATGCCATCCGGCCCGACGATCACCACCTGCGGGTTCTCACCATTCGCTTCGTTGTTCGGCGTATCCATACATCTCATCCTAGGAGCGCCGAGAGGTTATGCCGTCCTGCCGCGCACCACTGCGCGAGATCGTGTCAAAAGCGCCGCGAGCAGGGCCGCGAGGATCGGCGGCCCGATCGGCGCGAGGCCCGGTCGCGACCACGGAATCACCGGTTCGGGGGCATGCGGCCGGCTACCCGGCAACACGCGCCCGGGCCGGGTTCGGCAGATCGGCACGCGTTGGAAGGACCTACGGAAGAAGCCGGATCAGCCGGCGAACGGGCCAGTCGTCAATGGTCGTTGGAAATCCCGTTGCGGCAGTTGAAATTGAACGTGTACCGCTCGGTCTGTGCGTTGGCGACCGGTTGGAGGATCAGCAGCTGCACGACCCCTCCCACCTCGCCGAAGAGTTGCGGCGGGATCGGCCAGGGGAGCGGAATGGTCTGCTGACGCGGGCCGCTACCGGTGAAGTGCAGGATGTCCGGCGGAAACGTGAAGGGCACATCGGACACCCACTGGAAGATCACGTCACCGGGGCCCGGCCCGTCCACGACCACGGTGCCGAGGAACTCCACCTGGTCGATCCCGTTGCAGCGCACCCAGGAGCCGTTCGCCCGGTCGGCGCCGAGCCGCAGGTCGCTCACCCGGAACCGCTGGCCCAGCGGTGGCGGCGTGGTCGGCGAGGCGCCGCCGGGGCCGGCCGTCGTGGTGGTGCCACCCGAGCCGCCGGGCTGCCCGCCGGGAGCCCGCGTGGCGGGCGGGTCTGCCGGCCGATCGCCCGAGGCCGGAGCGTTCCCCGGCGGTGCGGTCACCGTCTCGGTCACGGTGACCGTCGGCACCGGGACGGACTGCCCGTTCGCGGTCGGCGATCCGCCGGACGTGGGCGCGGCGCCGGAGGGCACGGGGGTCGCCTCGACGCTCTGGTCCTGGGCGGGCAGTTGCGGCGGGATGTCCGCGGGTGAGGGGCCGGCTCCGTTGTGGCGAGCCTGCATTCCGGGGCCGGAGCCGCAGACGTTCGTGAGCACGAGCAGCGTGATGAGGGTCAGCGCGATGATCGTCGGGCCCAGCGGTATCCGCCTGTGAAACCCGCCGATCGACCACATCACGCCTCCTTCCCCCACCACCGGTCGGACGTTTCCGGAAGGTACCGCCGTATCACGATCCGCATCCTCGACGAGCCTGCACCCTTCATCCGCGATGCGCCAGACACACAGTCTGCCCGGCGGGACCGACGCCCGTCGCGACTCTCAGCGTTGTCGCGATGCCGGAAAACACCGGACAAGCAGTCCACCGGCGCAGACGATACCGGCTCCTCCGAGGGCGATCGGAGTCAAATTCACAACGGATGGACCGGTTCTGGCCAGCGTGGGCGGCGCATCGAAGGCCGGAGGGGTGACAGGAGCGGAGGCGTCGGTCGAGGCGTTCGGGTCGGACTCGATCAGATACCGCGCGACGACTCGCCCGCCGGAGCGCACGGCGTACACCCCGGGCCGATCGTCCCCGGTGATCTCCGCCCCCCAGGAGCGAAGTTCGTTCAGGCCGTCGGTGCCCCCGGTGAGCAGGAGTTCGTGCTCGACGTCGAGCACCGCCCGGCCCGACTCGTCGGTCAGCGGACGGGCGCCGTGTGCGGCCAGCCGGTCCAGGAATCGATCCCACTCCTGTTGCGTCGGCGGGTCCGTGACCGGGGCCGGCTTCGGCGGTCCGGTGGGCTCGGCCGGCGCGTGCCCGTGTACCGGTGGATCGGGGTGCAGTTCGGCCGCGGCCGGCGCCCGACCGCGTGGGGAGGCGGCCGAGTCCGCGTCGCCGGTCGGGGTGCTCGCCGGCGGCGACCCGCCGATCGGGGCGGGCGGGGGAGCGGACGCCGCGCTCGCGCGGACCGGGACGGCAGCCGGCGCCGCGGCACCGGGAAGCGCCGGCGCGCCGGCGAGCGCATCGGTCAGGGCCGGGGCACCGGAAAGGGCGAGGGCCGCCGCGAGCACGCACCCGGCAGCCAATCGACGTGCGAAGCCGCCGGGGGTAGGCATGCCGCCAGACTAAGGAAAATCGACAAAAGACCCATTCAACGACATTCGCCGCACCGGGATGGTCATCCGATTTTCATTCGTCCGGCGGCAGGCCGGCCCGACCGCCGCACCGTGCACCCACCCGGCGGCAACGTCTCGCCCGGCCCGCGACACCCCGAGGGCCCGCGCCCGCCGGGTCAGCGCACCTTCAGCAGCACCTTGCCGATGTGCCCGCTCGCCTCGACCACGCGGTGCGCCTCGGCCGCGTCGGCCACCGGCAGCACCCGATCGATGATCGGCCGGATCCGGCCCGCGTCCAGGAGCGGCCACACGTGCTCGCGTACGG
Organism: Embleya sp. NPDC050493; assembly: GCF_044458105.1. Lineage (NCBI taxonomy): Bacteria > Bacillati > Actinomycetota > Actinomycetes > Kitasatosporales > Streptomycetaceae > Embleya > Embleya sp. NPDC050493. Next base: position 183,243 of record NZ_JBITHP010000009.1, on the reverse strand, counting down.
CCGCCACGATCGCGGACTTCTCCGTCGTCGGGCGGCCGCGCAGCGAGGTCGCGGCGATCGCGGCCCGCTTCGTCAGCAGCTTGTTGAGGTCCAGTTCGCCGCGGGCACCACCCTGGAGACCGATCACCACGAGCCGGCCGTTGACCGCGAGCGCGTCCACGTTGCGATCGAGGTACTTGGCGCCCATGTTGTCCAGGATCACGTCCACCCCGGCCCCGTCGGTGGCCTCGCGGACCCGGGCGACGAAGTCCTCGTCCCGGTAGTTGATCGTGACGTCGGCGCCCAGTTCGCGGCAGCGGGCCAACTTGGCCGCCGATCCCGCGGTGGCGAACACCCGGGCACCCGCGGCCGAGGCCAACTGGATCGCCATCGTGCCGATGCCGCTGGAGCCGCCGTGCACCAGGAAGGTCTCGCCCTTGCGCAGATGGGCGACCATGAACACGTTCGACCAGACCGTGCACACCACCTCGGGCAGTGCCGCGGCCGAGACCAGGTCGACCCCCTCGGGCACGGGCAGCAGTTGGCCGGTGGGCACCCGGACCCGCTCGGCGTACCCGCCGCCCGCGAGCAGCGCACACACCTCGTCGCCGACCGCCCAGCCGGACACCCCCGCGCCGACCTCGACGATCCGGCCGGACGCCTCCAGACCGGGATGGGCGGACGCGCCCGCGGGTGGATGGTAGAACCCCTGGCGCTGCAACAGGTCGGCCCGATTGACCGCCGACGCGGCCACCTCCACCAGCACCTCGCCGGGTTCGGGTTTCTCGTCCGGGACCTCGGTCCAGGTCAGTACCTCGGGTCCGCCCGGCTCGGCAATCGTGATCGCGTACATGGCATCCAGCCTATGAGTCGCCCGTCTTCGGCTGCGGTTTGTGTGTTTTGATCACCACGAGTCGGTCGCCCGCCCCGAGCACCGCCGCCTCGGGGTCATCGTGCCGCAACGTACGGTGTCCGCGCACCACGGCCACCACCAGATCGCCGCACTCGCCCGGCGACTTGCCCGCCTCGCGCTTGTCGATCGGCCGCTCGACCAGGTCCATGCCCTCGCCGTAGTGCATGAGGTCCTCCATCACCTCGCCGACGTTCGGGCTGAGCAGGGAGACCCCGAGCAGTCGGCCCGCCGCGCTCGCGGTGGTGACCACCGAGTCGGCTCCGCTCTGCCGGATCAGCGGCGCGTTCTCGTCCTCGCGCACCGCCACCACGATCCAGGCCCGCCGGTTCAACTGCCGCGCGGTCAGCGTGACCAGGGCCGCGGTGTCGTCCCGGTTGACCGAGACGATGATGTTCCGCGCCCGTTCCACCTCGGCCCGGCGCAGCACCTCCGCCCGGGTCGCGTCGCCGGAGACCACCACGAGCTTGTCGTCGTCGCTCGCCTCGGTGACCGCCTCGGGGTCGGAGTCGACGATGACGATGTTCTCCCGCGAGATCCCCTGTGCCATCAGCGTGTGCACCGCGCTGTATCCGGTCGTGCCGTAGCCGACCAGGATCGTGTGGTCGCGCAACGTGGACCTCCAACGGTTGAGCCGCAACTGCTCCCGCGTGCGCTCGGTGAGCACCTCGAGGGTCGTGCCGACCAGGATGATCAGGAAGATCACCCGCAGCGGGGTGATCAGGACGACGTTCACCAGACGGGCGCCGTCACTGGCGGGGGTGACGTCGCCGTAGCCGGTCGTGGACAGGGTGACCGTCGCGTAGTAGACCGCGTCGAGCAGCGAGACCCGCTCGTCCACGGCGTCGCGGTAGCCGTCCCGATCGAGGTAGACCACCAGGATGGTGACCGCCAGGACCAGCAGCGCCATCCCGAACCGGCGCAACACCTGCATCAGCGGACCGGGACGGTCCTTGGGGATGTGTACGGTCGCGCCCGCCTGCCCGGCCAGGCCCGCCGGTTCGTCGGTGCGCTTCTTCAGCGCCGGCAGCGGCCGGGCGAGCGCGCCGCGCGGCCCGCGGCGATCGGCCGGCCGGTCGTCGGGAAAGCGCACGGTCTTCATCGCGGTGCCCCGAGCACCTCGACCCGCTCGCCCGCACGCGCGCCGCCGGGCGGCACCACCGCGATGCCGTCGGCGAGCGCGAGTCCGCGCAACATCGCCGGGCCGGAGAAGGCCAGCGGGCGATCCCCGCGCATCGGCACCAGGCGGGTGTCGCACGGGTGGCCGGCGATGTCGACGCCGAGCCTGATCCGGCGCGGGCGCGGTTCCGGGCGCCCGGAGAGCCGGCGCAGCAGCGGCACCGCGAGGGTGAGCATGCCGGCCACCGCGGCCAGCGGGTTGCCGGGCAGGCCGACCAGATAGCGGCCCGCGCCGGGGCGCTCGCCGGGCAGGTGGGCGAGCAACATCGGATGCCCGGGCCGAACCGCGACGCCGTCCACCAGGATGTCCGCCTCCAGATCGGCGAGCAGCCGGTGCACGTGATCGCGCGGGCCGTCGGCGGTGCCGCCGGTGGTGATCACCACGTCGGCGCGGGATGCGCTCACGTGTCCGCGCAGCGTGTCCAGGTTGTCCCCGACCCGGCGAACCCGCAGCAGGTCGGCGCCGAGGGTGCGCAGCCACGGCGTGATCAGCGGGCCGAGCGCGTCCCGGATCCGGCCGTCCCTCGGCAGCCCGGCATCGAGCAACTCGTCGCCCAACACCAGGAGTTCCACCCGCGGCCGGTCGACCACCACGAGTTCGTCGTAGCCGGAGGCGGCGGCCAGCCCGGTGACCCCGGGGGTGACCGTGGTGCCGGCCGGCAACAATTCGTCGCCGCGCCGGCACTCCTGACCGCACGCGCGGATGTCGGTGCCCTGCTGGATGTGCACGTCGGCGAACAGCGTGCGGCCCTCGACCCGGCTCTGTTCGCTGCGCAGCACGGCGGTGGCCCCGTGCGGGACCCGCGCGCCGGTGGCGATCTCGACCGCGTCCCCGTCGCGCATCACGCCGATCTCCGCGCCCGCGTCGCCCGCGAGCAACCGCCCGCGCACCCGCCACGGCCCGGGGCCGGCGACCGCCCACCCGTCCATCGCCGAGGTGTCGAAGGAGGGCAGATCGGTGAGCGCGACGATGGGCCGGGCCAGTACGTGATCGCGCGCGTGGTGCAGCGTGCGCGAGACGGCAGGCAGCGGTCGTCCGGCCGCGCGGGCGGTGGCCCGGGCCTCGGGCCAGCCCGGTGCCTGCTGCGGGTGCGGCTCGGAACGCGCCATGGTCCGACTCTCCCGAGAGATCATCAGGCGCCCGGCTCGGAGCCCGTGCCGCGACGCTCGGCGAGGTCCTGTGCCTGGCGCAGTGCCTCGGCCACCGCCGCCGCGCCGCCGCCCCGACTCGCCGCCGCGTAACCGACCAGGAAGGAGGTGAGCGGCGCGGCCGGTCGCTGTACGTTGTGCGCCGCCACCCGGGTCATGTCCAGCAGCGCCGCGATGTCCACGTCCAGCTCGATGCCCAGTTCCTGCTTGACCGCTTCGGTCCACTCTTCCAAGCCAGTCATGTCTCTCCTCTTCGGGGCTGTGTCCATCCTCCCCGACCGTGCTCGCGCGTCGCGCACATCGGTCCAGGTGTCGCAGTCGAACACGGCTTCGGGGTCGGCCCGGATCCGGCGCGGCGCGAGCGGCTCGACCACCCGGCGCAGCGCCGCCCCGGCCGGTTCGGCCAGGGCCGCGACGCCGGCCCGGAGCGCGGCGGTGCGATAGGCGCCGAGCAGGATCTGATCGCGCCCGTCGGCATCGACCGCGACCGCGCCGGCTCGACCGGGCTCCCGGTCCAGCGCGGCCACCAGGCGCTCGATCAACTCGGCGGGCACGAACGGCAGATCCGCGGCGAGCAGCACGACCACCTCGGCCCGGACCAGCGGCAGTGCGGCGGCCAGCGCGGCCACCGGGCCGCCGCCGGGCGGATCCTCGCGCACCCACACCACCTCGCGCGCGGTGGCCCGGCGCGGCCCGGCGACCACGATCCGCTCCGCCCCGGCCAGCGCGGTGAGCACCCGGTCGAGCAGCGAGACGCCCGCCACGAGCAGGCCCGGCTTGTCGGCACCGGCCAGCCGGCGGGCCGCGCCGCCGGCCAGGACGACCGCGTCGTAGCCGCTCACGTCGGTGCGTTCGCGGAGGTCGCGGACCAGCGGAAGAGCGTCATGGCGACGCTGGTCGCGAGGTTGTAGCTGGACACCTTCGGCCGCATGGGGATGGCCACGAGCCGGTCGGCGCGCTCGCGCAGCGCCGCCGAGACGCCGTGTCGCTCGGTACCGAACGCCAGGATCGCGTCGTCCGGGATCTCGATGTCGCGCAGGTCCGCGCCCTCGGGATCGAGCACGAAGACCGGTCCGGCCGGCAGCGCGTGCGGGGAAGCCACCCGGGCGACCGTGGTCGCGAAGTGCAGCCCCGCACTGCCGCGGACCACGTTGGGGTGCCACGGGTCCAGGTCGCCGGTGGTCAGCACGGCGGCGACGCCGAATCCGGCGGCCAGCCGCACCACCGCCCCGACGTTGCCCAGGTTGCGCGGGTTCTCCAGGAGCACGATCGGCGCGCTGCGGACCCGTCCCGGCTCGGGCTCGGGGCGACCGGCCAGTGCCACCACCCCGGTCGGGCTGCCGCGCGGGACCAGATCGCGCAGGAACGGCTCGGACACCTCGTGCGCCGTCTCCTCCAGGTAGTCGCCCACGTCGGCCGCGAGTTCGTCGGCCAGGGCGACGACGGCCGCCCGGTCGGTGGTCACCACGAGTTCGATCTCGGCGCCGAACCGCAACGCGTGCTTGACCGCGTGGAAGCCGTCGAGCAGCACCGCCCCGGGCGAGGCGGCCCGCCACAGTGCGAGGGTCTGCGTCTCCTGGGGGTTCATAACAGCAGCGTAGGACCTGTCGAACCGGGTCCCGGACGCGCGGCGGCGGCGTGCGCCACTCGGCACCGGGACCCTCCGGGCACGCTCGGATCAGGCCCGGCTCGACGCCGAGGCCACTCCTTCGAGTCCGTCGGACGTATCCGGCGCGGCCGGCTCCGTGCCGACCACCGGCGCCGGTTTCGCCGCGGCCGGTCCGCGGCGCAGCCGAGCCGTCAGCCGGGTGAGCACTCGCGATCGGGTCCAGATCAGGAACGCGGTGGGCAGGAACAGCGCGTCGCCCACGGACATGGACGCGGAGAACGCGGGCAGGCCCAGCATGATCGCGATGCCGAAGTGCATGCCGAGCAGGATCACGATCGCGACGTACTTGACCCGCTTGGCGAACAGCATGAACACGAAGCCGACCTGGATGAACACCGTGAGGTAGCTGATCAGCACGCCCATCTCGGCGTTCTCGCCGAGCATGTGGCTGAACCCGGGCCACGGCGCGAAGTACTCCAGGTTGAGCACGTAGTGCATCGCCGTGCCGTCCTGCCAGTACGAGCCCTGCACCTTGTACAGCCCGGCCGCGCCGTAGATGAAGCAGACCTCGGCGGCGATCACGAACAGCGCGCAGTTGTGCACGGCGGTCACCAGGCCGGCCCGTACCTGCTCGGCCTGGCGGGGCAGCCGCCACAGCGCGCCGAAGGCGATCGCGATCCCGGGGATCCAGATCCAGCGACAGACGAACGCGAAGGAGAACTCCGGGTCCAAGGCCCACGAGTCGCCTCGGCAGGTGGTGCCGAGCGCGACCATCGCGATCAGCGCGACCAGCACGCCGATCTCGTGTCCGGGTCCGGTGCCGGGGCGGATCCCGGTGCGCCTGGCCCGGCGCGCGTCCAGCGACCAGACCCGTCCGCAGGCGGTGAAGGCGAGGTAGATCGACATCAGCAGCAGGACGGTGTCGCCACCGTCGGTCATCAGGATGGACCGGCTGTTGAAGGACACGACCATGATCGCGAACAGGATGCTCATCGCCCGGGTGTGCCATCCGAGCACGAACAGAGCGCTGATCACGATCGCCGCGATGTAGACGCCTTCGAACCACATCCGCGAGTCGCTCTCCAGGAGCAGGCTCACCCCGCCGATGCCGCCCAGCAACTCCCGGGCCATGTCCGGCGACCAGGCCGACTGGTCGCCCCAGATCTCCCGGCGGTTGAAGTACTCGCGGATCAGGCCGACCAGGAAGACCAGGCCGTAGCCGATCCGCAGCAGGGCCGCCTGGTGCACGGCGAAGGTCCGGGTGCTGACGGTGTCGAGGGCGTGCACCAGCCACCCGCCGACGGCGTCCTCGACCCGGCGGTACGCACTTGCCGCGCCGCGCGGCTGCGGCTCAGCGGAAGTCATCGGGCTTCGTCTCCCACCAGCCGAGCGTGCGGTACGAGGTTTCCGGCCCGACCTTCGCGTCCGGCTTGCCGATCGGCGTGGTCGCGACCCGGATCCGGACGGATTCGAGTCTGCGGTCGGCTCCCGCGTCCTGGAAGCGGTGCACCACGATCCGGCGCAGGTAGCGCTGGGTCAGCGGGCCGCGCGTGCCGATCGCCGACTCGTCCTTGGCCTCGTGCGCGTCGGCATAGCTCGACCACGCGCGTCGGATCATGTTCTGGTCGGCCTTGCTGGGATAGGGGTTGCCCCGGATGTGCTCCAGGTCGTTCCCGGTCAGGTCGGACCACTCGGACTCGACGACGCTGCCGTCCGCGCCCCGTATCCGCGACTGGGCCTGGAGGCGGAAGTTCTCCGACATCGGATTGGGCGCGAACAGCGCCCAGTTCTGCTCGAAGTACGGGTAGATCCAGGTGCCGGTCGGCTTGCGGTACTCCTGGCTCAGCGTGTTGCTCGGCGCGACGTGCAGGAAGACGAAGAACACGTGAACCAGGGTCACCAGGATCGCGAGCACGGCGAACAGCGCGGAGATCGAACGCACCGCGGTCGAGCGCTGTTCGTCCGAGGGCACCGCCGTCTCGATCGGTGTGTCCACGGGGGCGCGTTCCCCCGCCTGTGCCGGGATCCGAGCCGGCGGCCGGTCCGGATCCGGCGCCGGGCCCCGGTCCGCCGTCGTGTCGGCGGTCGAGGTGCCCACCGCCGCCGCACCCGCCTCGAGTCCGGGCTTCGACCGATCCGCCGGTTGCCCGGACGTCGCGTCGTCAGGCGACTGCATGCCTCTCCCGTGGTCGATGGGCCCACCGGTCCGGACCCGTGCTGCCGGCACGCTACCGGGTCCGATCCGCCGGTCGTACCGAAACCGTTGCCAACCACTCGGTAGAGACGGTTTCCGTGACCATAGAACGTGTTCTACTCTGGGCGCCGGTGCGACCCCGGCCCGACCACGATGTCCGGCACGGGGGTGCGGGCATACCGGGCCGGGGTCGCACCCCTCACGGCCGACTCATCGGCTCACCGGCTCACAGGTCCAGCACGCCCTCACGGTCGTGCGCCCGGTAGCGGCCGAGCAGTTCCTCCCGCCCCGCGTCGTCGAGCAGCCGGTACGCCGCGCCCCGCTCGGGCCGCCACCACACCTGCCCCGCCGCCCGGAAGCCCGCCCGCCGCAGGCCGACCTTGTGCACCTTGTTGGTCGCGGTGGTCGGCACCTCGTCCACCACCCGCACGAACGTCGGCGTCATCTTGGTGCCCAGGTCCGGCTGCTCGGCCATGAAGGCGGCGAACTCCCCCGGGTCGAACTCGGCGCCCTCGCGCACCTGCACGCACGCCATCACCTGGTCCCCGGTCACCGGGTCCGGAACCCCGTACACGACCACGACCTCGAACGGCGCGAAGCGGGCGAGGATGCCCTCGATACCGGCCACCGCCAGGTTCTCGCCGTCCACCCGCAACTTGTCGTCGGCGCGGGCGGCGAAGTAGAGGTACCCGGCCGCGTCCCGGTAGAAGTGGTCGCCCGTCCAGTACTGCCCGTCGCGCGCCCGGGCCGCCGAGGCCTCCTCGTTGCGCCAGTACCCCTCGAACCCGTTGCGCCCGGTGTTGACCAGTTCCCCGATCGCCGCGTCCCCGTTGACGAGTCGACCCGCCGCGTCGAACTCGGCCCGGGCGCACTCCAGGCCGGTCGCCGGATCGAGCACCGCGCCGTGCTCGGGACACGGCCCGACGGCACCCGCGGGCGTACCAGGCCGCCAGTTGACGCTCATGCCGCCCTCCGAGGAGCCGTACCCCTCGGTCAGCGCGCACCCGAACCGGGCCTCGAAGCGCGCCATGTCCACCGCACCCGCCTCGGTGCCGAACCCGGCGCGCAGCGGATTGTCCCGATCGTCCGGCCGCTCCGGGGTGGCCAGCAGATAGGAGATCGCCCGGCCCACGTAGGTGAAGTAGGACGCGTTGTAGCGGCGGATATCGGGCAGGAACGCGGACGCCGAGAACCGCCGGCGCAAAGCGACCGCACCGCCCGCCCGCAGCGCCGGCGACCAGTTGGCCATCAACGCGTTGCCGTGGAACATCGGCATGCAGATGTAGTTGACGTCGTCCGGCCCGAAGCCGAACTGCTCGGACAACACGGTCCCGGCGCCGGCCAACCGGCCCTGCGAGCAGACCACGCCCTTGGGCGCGCCGGTGGACCCGGAGGTGAACACGATCAGCAGGCGATCCGCGGGATCCGCGACCAGGGCGGGCAGCGCGGCGTCCTCGTACGGGCGCAGCAGGTCGTCGTACGCGGGATCGTCGACCACCAGGATCCGCTCCGCCGGGATCCCCAGGTCGAGCCCTTCGAGCAGGGGCAGGTGGGCGCGCTCGGTGACGATCACCCCGCACTCGGCGTGCGTGATGTCGCGCGCCAGTTCCGCGCCGCGCCGCGTGGAGTTCACCCCCACGAGGGTGGCGCCCGCCACCGCCGCGCCGGAGAGCCAGTGCGGGAACTCGGGCACGTTGTCGAGCAGGACGCCCACGTGCGGCTCGGCCCCGCTCGGGAGCAGGTCGGTGAGCAGCGCCGCCCGGGCGGCGGCGGCTCGGGCGAGTTCGTGGTGCGTCCAGGTCCGATCCTCGAAGTACAGCCCGGTCCGTTGGTCGCCCCACTGGTGATGGACGAGTTCCGCGATCGTCACCATGCCGCACTCCCTCACCGAGATCCGGTCGAGCCGGATCTGATAGACCGTTAGATCTGATGCACCGTCATATTCTTTCCGCATTCTTGGCAAGATCAAGAAAAGTGTCACGGAGGTACGGGTATGAACTCGAACACCAGGCCGCTGCCGCCGGCCTCGGCCACCGCGCTCGCCGAGCTGATGGCCGGCACGCTGCCCGGCCCCGACGACGTGACCGCGGAGGCGCTGGACCTCGCCGACCGGGTACGCGACCTGGTCGAGGCGGTGGTGTGGACGGACGTGGACGCGGCGGTGCGCGCGGACGCGGCCCGTCGGGTCGCCGAACTGACCGCGCTGCTGAACGCCGCCCGGCGCTCGCAGGCGGTGTCGCTGATCCAACATCCGAACGGCCGGCTGGAGCACCTGACCCAGATGGGCTCGGGTCGGCTCAACCCGCAGGCGCCCAGGCTGATCTTCGAGGAGGTCGAGCCGAGGCCGGACCCCACGGCCGACCCGGAATCGGTGGAGATCCGCGCGCACTGCACGCTGACCGCGGCGCACGGCGGGCCGCCCGCCCGGGCGCACGGCGGGATCGTGGCGGTCCTGCTCGACCAGTTGCTGGGCGTCGCCGCGTCCGCGGCGGGGGCGCCCGGGCTGACCGCCGGGCTGGACATCCGCTACCGCCGGGCCACGCCCTACGACGTGCCGCTGGAGCTGACCGGTCGCTGGACCGGTCGCGAAGGGCGCAAGAGCTTCGCGACCGGTGAGATCCGCGCCGACGGCGAGCCGACCGCCGAGGCGACCGCGGTGTTCATCGCGGAACGCCGGTCCTGACCGGTCCTGCGGCCGGTCCGGGAGTCACACCACCACGGGGGCGGCCTGCGTCTCGCTCACCATGGGCCGTCCGGCGGCCTCCCACGCCAGCATGCCGCCGTCGACGTTGACCGCGTCCCAGCCCTGCTGTCCCAGATAGTGGGTGACCTGGGCGGACCGGCCGCCGACGCGGCACATCACGTACACACGCGTGTCGTGCGGCACCTCGTCGATCCGCTCCAGGAGCGTGCTCATCGGGAGGTGCCGGGCACCGGCGACATGACCGGCGTCCCATTCGTGCACCTCCCGTACGTCCAGGACGAAGGCGTCGTCAGGGACCGCGGCGGCGGGCACGGCCGGCGGGGGCGACAGGTGCATCGAATCTCCGGGAGGTCAGGCGTCCGGAACCCGTCCGGCCGCGCTCATCGCACATTGTCGGCCATCGGCGCCGTGCACACGTGCCTCGAAAGAGCGAACCACCCCGCCCACGCGCACGACACGCGGCCGAAATGACGGCTGTGTGCCACCGGGCGAGCAGGATGGGCGAGCGGCGATGGCCGCAATCCTCCCGGGCCGGCCGACGCCCATCCGGCCGGCCCGGGAGGGTCGCCGGCGCGCCGCGATCCACTCGGCGCGGCCCCGCCGGGAGCCGCCGGACGGGCCCGGGCCCGCGGTCAGGGATCGACCAGTGTGCCGAGCACCTTCTCCTTCTCCGCGATGTCGTGCAGGAGCTGATCGGCCAGGTGCTCCAGCAGCCCGTCGGGGTCGTTCGGCGCGAGCTGGAGCAGCTGACCCATCGCGCCCTCCATCAGCTGATCGCGCAGGCCCGCCAGCTCGGCCCGCCGGTGGGTGAGCCAGGCCAGCCGGCTGCGCAGCCACTGCCCCCGACTCTCCGCGTCCGGACCGATCGCACCCTCCGGGGAGGTGGCCCATTCCGTACCGAGAGCCAGCAGCTCGGTCACGTCGCCGCGCGCGTAGGCGGCGTTCACCCGGGCGATGAAGGTGCCTCGGCGCTGCTTCTCCTCGGGATCCTGGACCAGGTCCGGGTGGGCCCGCCGGGCCAGCTCGCGAAAGAGCTTGCGCGCCTCGGCACCGGGGCTGACCCGGTGCACCTCCGGCACCGGCATCGGCTCGTCGGCCGCCTCGCCCGCGCCGCCCGATGCCCCGCCCGACCCCCCGCCCGCGCCGTCGAGGGCGCCCAGCAGCGAGTCCAGATCCGGCATATCCGTGACCACACCACGCAATTCGACCGCGCGCCGGATGTCCGTGGGATCGCCGGTGTGCGCCGCGATCGCCTCCGCGATCAGCGCGTCCAGCTCGTCGAGTCGCTCGTACAGCGGCCCCAGTCGGCGGTGGTGCACGATCGCCAGGTTGTCCAGCTCGACCTGAAGGGTCGTCACATCCACTTCGTCGTCGAGCAGCGCGGTCTCCGCGGCGGCGACCTGTCGTTCCAACTCGGCGATTTCGGGGTCCGACCAGGGGGTCGGCGCGCTGACCTCGTCCATCACGTCCCTTGTGTGCTGTTCTGTTCCCGCGCGACACCGGCCGGCGGGCGCGTCTGCCGGACTTTGAAGATCAAATCACTCGCAACACCCCCCAGCAGCCTATGTGGTAGGGCAGCATGGTCAGGCCGTCCCTGGCCAGTCGATCCAACAAAGCAGTTGGCTAGAGGGGATAAGATCCAGCCATGCCGCCCGACACCGCACGCACCCGAGCCAAACTTCTCGACGCCGCCCGCGCGGAGTTCGCCGAGCACGGCATCGCCGGCGCCCGCGTCGACCGCATCGCCCTGCGCGCCGGGGTGAACAAGGAGCGCATCTACGCGTACTTCGGCAACAAGGAGCAGCTCTTCCAGCACGTGCTGACGGAGTCGCTCCAGGAGCTCAACACGGTCGTCACGATGCCCAACGACGACCCGGCCGAGTACATCGCCCAGGTCTACGACTTCTACTGCGCCCGCCCGGAGCTGCTCCGGTTGCTGGTGTGGGAGGCGTTGTACTACGGCCACGACCCGGTTCCGGACGAGGAGCGGCGAGTCACGAGCTACGCCGCGAAACTTCAGGAGTTCGCCGATCATCTCGGCGTGAAGCCCTCGCCGGAGGTCGCCCAGCTGCTCTTCTCGCTCATCGGCGTCGCCGCCTGGCAACAGACGATGCCGCAGATGTCGCGGGTACTGCTGGGGGCCGACTCGGAATCCGAGGAGGCCCGGGCGAACCGGCGCAAGCACCTCATCGAGTTCACGCGAGCGTCCATCGCGTCGATGAAGCAGTCATAGGGCGCACGGCCGGATGAAGGGTCCACCCTTCATCCGGCATGCCCACGCAATACCGTCCTTCCCAGCACCGCATCCCCCGGGGAAGGCGCACCCGAGGTCCTGCCCGTCCCCGCGGATCCCCTGAACCCCCGTCGCATCGACCCGCACTTCGTCCCCGAGGCAACGGCCGCGCTCGCGTCGGGGATCCCGGTGGCGCGGGTGGACCACGAAGCCCTCGTGCGCGGCGACGCGCACGAGGCGGTGCACCGCGCCCCACGATCGGGGACCGCCGCACCATCGCGGCCGGCCGATCCCCGACGGCGCACTACCCCGCCCCGGACGCGGCCCCGCCGGCCCGTGGCACGAGCCCGGCCGGCTCGCCGGAGCTCCGGCGGGCGGCCCCCGAACTTCCCGGCCGGTATCCGTGCCTTCGCGACCCGCCTCCGCACCCGGTGCGGGATCCCGCACCGGCGGCACGGCTGTTCGCCGGCCGCCGGTGACCCGGGGTCAGACCCCGGTCTCGGCCGGCAGCCGCCCCGATCGCACGGCCGCGAGCAGTTGTTCGTGGTCGGCCTCGGTGCGATCCGCGTAGCGCACCGCGAACCGCGCGAACGCGTCGTCCAGCCGATCGCTCTTGCCGCAGTAGCCCGCGAGCACCTTGGGGTCCACCGAGTGGCTGTGCGCGCGGGCCAGCAGCGCGCCGGTCATCCGGGCGTAGTCGTCTATCTCGTGCGCGGCCAACGCGCTCGGGTCGATGCTCCCCTTCATGTTGCGGAACCGGCGCACCATGTACGCGCGCCCGTCGATCGAGGTCCACCCGAGCAGCGAGTCGGTACCCGCCTGCATCCATTTCTGGCCCACCACGACCCGGCGCCCCTCGTGCTCGACGTGCGCGGGCGGCAGATACGGCGCGAGCGCCGAGGGCCGGGCCTCCTTGACCTGGAGCACCAGCGGCTCGTCGCCGTTGCCCAGCAGCAGCACCACGTAGGCCCGGGTACCGACACTGCCCGTGCCCACCACCCGAAACGCCACGTCCTCGATCGCGAACCGGGCCAACAGCGGCCGGCGTTCGGTGGAGAGCGTGTCCACATAGCTCTCCAGGCCGGCCGCCACCGCGTGGGCGAGCGCGTCGTCCACCGAGGTGAGCACCGGCGGCTCCGGCACGAAGTGCCAGGTGCCGTCGGAGCGTCGCCGGGTCGCCTTGGCCGCGAACCGCGCGCTGGTGTTGCGCCGGGCCTTCGCGGTGACCTGGGCCAACAGACCGGACAGTTCGGCCGCGTCCGCATGCGCCACCAGCGACTCGTCCGCGATCGCGTGCCACGCCTGCAACACCGGCATCTTCGCCAGCACCTTCATCGTCTTGCGATAGGAGGCCGCGGCGTCGTAGGCCGCCCGGTGACACGCGTCCGCATCCAGACCGCCCACCCGCCCGGCCACCACGAGCGAGGCGGTCAGTCGTTTCAGGTCCCACTCCCACGGGCCCTGCACGGTCTCGTCGAAGTCGTTGAGGTCCATCACCAACCGGCCCTCGGCGGTGCCGAACACCCCGAAGTTCCCGGCGTGCGCGTCACCGCAGATCTGCCCGGTCAACCCGGTGACCGGCTGCGCCGCGAGATCGGCCGCCATCAACCCGGCCGAGCCGCGCAGGAATGCGAACGGCGAGGCCGCCATGCGGCCGATCCGCAGCGGCACCAGGTGTTCGAGCCGCCCGAGGTTGGCCCGCTCGACGCTCTCCACCACGTCGGGCCGATCCACCGCGGGTTCGAAGCTCGCGTGCGCGGCCCGCGACACCCGCTCGCGCAGCCCCTTGCCCAGCGCCTTCGACGCCACATCCGACCTGTCCCGAAAACCCGGAACGATGAATTCCCGCCCCACCGAAGTCCCCGACATCTACCGATCCTCCCCGGATCAAGCGCACGGCCCACCGCCGACACACAGCCGGGCTCACCCGGCCGGAGATACAGAAAGGCCCCAGGTCGATGACCTGGGGCCTTTGCTCGGTGCGCGAGGGGGGAGTTGAACCCCCACGCCCTTTCGGGCACTGGAACCTGAATCCAGCGCGTCTGCCTATTCCGCCACCCGCGCGAGCAATCAAAGATTAGCACGGGCTCCAGGCCCGATACGAATCCATACCCGCAGGCCCCACCGCTCACACCATGAGCATCCGTATGGACACCCAGAGCAACCAACGGTTCATCTTTGTGGACCGGGATCCCCACGACCCCCGCCTCTCCGGCATGCTTGCCCTGCACCGTACGGTGAACGGGCTTCGACCCCGGCCACGCACACGGTCGCGGCACAACTACTGCAAGCGAGCCACGGAGGGGGCAACAGGGTGTAGGAATCCCTGTGAAAGCCAACACTCCTTACAGTGGCCACGGTAGGGAACCGCGCCCGTTTCCCACGCGTGGATACGATCAGTGAGCAGACTGTAGGACCGGACCGGCCGATCGCGTACGGAAGGAGGTGCCCGTGGGTCCCCTGAAGAAGTTCGAGCAACGGCTTGAGGGCCTGGTCAACGGCGCCTTCGCCAAGGCGTTCAAGTCCGATGTCCAGCCCGTCGAGATCGCCAGCGCGCTCAAGCGCGAGTGCGACAACAACGCGACGATCTGGAACCGCGACCGAACCATGGTCCCGAACGACTTCGTCGTCGAGCTCGGCCAACACGACTATGAGCGCCTGAGCCCGTACGTGCAGCAACTCGGCGGCGAGCTGGCGACCGTGGTGCGGGACTACGCGCAACAACAGCGCTATTCCTTCATCGGTCCGGTCGAGGTCCACTTCGAGCATGCCGACGACTTGGACACGGGTCTGTACCGTGTGCGCAGTCAGGCACTCGCGGGCAGTCAGTCGCACGAACTACAGCAGCCCCCACAACAACCGCCCTTCCCGGGCGGGGGGCCGCAACCGGAGCAGCCACCACAGGGTTACGGATACGGTCGACCCGGCGGGCCACCCCCGCCCGGGGTGCCCGCACCACCGCCCTTCGGTCCGCCCGGGACCCCGGGAACGCCGACGCCTCCCCGGCCGCAGCCGGGGGAGCAGGCCGCCTACGGCCAGAATGCGCAGCCTGCACCACGGCTGCGTACCTGGCTGGAGGTCAACGGGGTACGTCACGAGCTCACTGCCCCGGTCGTGAAGTTGGGCCGCAGCACCGATGTGGAAGTTCGCGTGGACGATCCGAGCGTCTCGCGGCACCACGCCGAGATCCGCATCGGCGCTCCGGCGTCGATCACGGACCTCGGTTCGACCAACGGGATCGTCGTCGACGGCCAGCACTGTCAGCGTGCCGGTCTGCGGGACGGATCGCGCATCGTGCTCGGCAGCACCACTGTCGTGTTCCGCCAAGCCGAGGGGTGACAACGGGCGCATGTCTGAGCTGACCCTCACCGTTATGCGGTTGGGTTTCCTCGCTGTGCTGTGGTTGTTCGTGATCGTCGCCGTACAGGTGATCCGTAGCGACCTCTTCGGCACACGCGTGACCCAACGACCCGCGCGGCGCAGAACCGCCGCGCCCGCCGCCGGTGGAGGAGGTGCCGCTCCGCCTCAGCAGGCGCAGCAGGCCCCGCCCCCGCAGCGGCAGCAGGCCCGGCCCCGCCGCGGCCAGCGCAACAATCCCAGCAAGTTGGTGATCACCGAGGGCTCGCTGACCGGCACGACGATAAATCTGACGGATCAGCAGATCACCATCGGCCGGGCGCACGACTCGACCATCGTGCTCGACGACGACTACGCGTCGAGTCGGCACGCCCGCATCTACCCTGCGCCCGACGGCAGCTGGGTGGTCGAAGACCTCGGGTCGACGAACGGTACCTACTTGGACCGTACGCGCCTGACCGGTCCGACCCCCGTGCCGCTCGGAGCGCCGATCCGTATCGGCAAGACCGTTATCGAGCTGCGCAGGTAGCCTGAATGAGCCTCTCTCTCCGCTTCGCCGCCGGATCCCACAAGGGCATGATCCGAGAAGGCAACGAGGACTCCGGCTACGCCGGCCCTCGCCTGCTCGCGGTCGCCGACGGCATGGGCGGGCAGGCAGCGGGCGAAGTCGCCAGCTCCGAAGTCCTGTCCACCATCGTCGAACTCGACGAGGACGTGCCCGGAGCCGATCTGCTGGACGCGCTGCGTTCGGCGGTCGATCGCGCCAACGACCGACTGCGTGTGATGGTCGACGACGACCCCCAGCTCGAAGGCATGGGGACCACGTTGACCGCGCTGCTGTGGACGGGTAGCCGACTCGGCCTCGCCCACATCGGCGACTCCCGTGCCTACCTCCTGCGTGACGGCGCCCTGGAACAGATCACCCAGGACCACACCTGGGTGCAGCGCCTGGTCGACGAGGGCCGCATCACCGAGGAGGAAGCCGACCACCATCCGCAGCGCTCGCTGTTGATGCGAGCCCTGGACGGGCGCGGCCACGTCGAGCCGGACCTGTCGGTGCGCGAGGCCCGCCCCGGCGATCGTTATCTGATCTGCAGCGACGGCCTGTCGGGGGTGGTCAGCCGGGAGACCATGGAGGCCACCCTCCTGACCTACGCCAACCCCGGCGACGCGGTGCAGGAGCTGATCCAGCTCGCGCTGCGCGGCGGCGGCCCCGACAACATCACCTGCATCGTCGCGGATGTGGTGGACCCGGCCGATCAGCCCTCCGACAGCCCGATCGTGGTCGGCGCGGTGGCCAGCGTCGTGGACGACACCACGACACTGCCGACCACACCCGCGTCCCGGGCCCGCGAGTTGACCGCCGGCGAGTACGAGACCGAGGCCCTGGTCTCCGAGCCGGGCAGTCGGCGCAAGCCCAAGCCGAAGTCCACACTGCGTCGGACGCTGCCCATCTGGGGCGGGGTCGCGGTGCTCGTGGCCGCACTCGGCGGCGCGTACTACTGGACGCAGACCCAGTACTTCGTGGCCGACAAAGGAGACCACGTCGCGATCTACCGGGGGATCGACTCCAAGATCCTGGGCCTCAACCTCGCGAGCACCTACCAGAGCTACGACGAGCTGAAGCTCACGATGATCGGCCAGACCAACCGGGACGCGGTCAACAGCACGCTCGACGCGGCCAGCCTGACCGAGGCCCGGCACACCATCGACCGGCTCAAGCGGCAGGCCGACGTGTGTCGCAGGGCGTATGCGGCGGACGACGCGAAGAAGGCGGTCGAGGGCAACCCGGGCGCCCAACCCGCGGGCAGCGTGGACACGTTCCCGCAGCAGAACCCGGGCTTGCCGGCCGCGCTGCAGACCAACGCGCCGGTCTCCAAGCACACCCCGACCACCGCATCGCGAAGCACTCGAAGCTCCTCCACGGCCGACCCGGGATCCAAGGGCCGCGGTGCCACGGCGACCAGCCCGACCACACCGGCGAGTTCGGCGCCACCGAGTTCGGCGCCGCCGGCCGCGGTGCCGGAGGCGCCCGGATCGGGACTCTCCGCCGAAGAGACCGACCTGGCCAAGCAGTGCTATCCGCGACTGCCCGGAACCACCGGAACGAACTGAGGGGAGCGCCGTGAGCAACACGACGATCACCCCCCAAGCCGCACCGAATCGCCGCAACACCGAGTTGATGATGCTCGGCTTCGCGGTTCTGGTGCCGATGCTGGCTTATGCCAACGTGGGACTGGCGGGGGACGGGTCACTGCCGGTGGGGAGCCTGGTCAAGTACGGGCTCGGCCTCGGCGTCTTCGCGGGCCTCGCGCACCTGTTGGTGCGCAAGTTCGCGCCGTACGCCGACCCGCTGCTGCTGCCGTTGGCCACCTTCCTCAACGGCATGGGCCTGATGTTCATCAATCGGCTCGACCTGGACATCGTCAAGGGGGTCGGCCTCCCCGGCAACCTCAAGGGCA
Organism: Embleya sp. NPDC050493; assembly: GCF_044458105.1. Taxonomy (NCBI): domain Bacteria; kingdom Bacillati; phylum Actinomycetota; class Actinomycetes; order Kitasatosporales; family Streptomycetaceae; genus Embleya; species Embleya sp. NPDC050493. The sequence continues at coordinate 165,467 of NZ_JBITHP010000009.1, read as the reverse complement.
CCGCGGCGGCCGGATCCCAGCTGATGTACTCGGCGATCGGCGTCGCACTGTTCGCCGTCGTGGTGGTCGCCTTGCGCGACCACCGTCTGCTGCAGCGCTACACCTACACGTTCATGGCGTTGGCCCTGGTACTGCTGGTGTCCCCCATCCCGTTCCCGGGTGACACGTACGGCGCCAAGATCTGGATCCGACTCGGACCGTTCTCGATCCAGCCCGGCGAGTTCACCAAGATCGTGATCACCATCTTCTTCGCGGGCTACCTGATGGCCAAGCGCGACGCGCTGGCGCTGGCCAGCCGCAAGGTGATGGGCCTGTACTTCCCGCGTGGCCGGGACATGGGCCCGATCATCGTGGTCTGGTTGCTCAGCATCCTGATCCTGGTCTTCGAACGCGACCTCGGTACCTCGCTGCTGTTCTTCGGCGTCTTCGTGGTGATGCTCTACGTCGCCACGGAGCGCACCAGTTGGCTGCTGTTCGGTGTCGTGATGGCCGTTGCCGGCGCGGTGGTGGTCGGCACGCTCGAACCGCACGTGCACGACCGGGTCGCGGCCTGGATGGACCCGATGGACGCGTACGCGAACCCTGCCCCGGGCAAGTCGCAGCAGCTGGCCCAAGCCCTGTTCGGCTACGGCACCGGCGGCCTGCTCGGCACCGGTCTCAACCAGGGTCACCCCACCGAGATCGGTTTCGCGGCGCGCAGCGACTTCATCCTCACCACGGTCGGTGAAGAGCTGGGTCTCGCCGGAATGATGGCCATCTTCATGGTGTACGCCCTGCTGATCGAACGCGGCCTGCGTACCGCGTTGGCCGCTCGCGATCCGTTCGGCAAACTGCTCGCGGCGGGCCTGTCGATCGCGCTCGCGCTCCAGGTCTTCATCGTGGCCGGCGGTGTCACCGGACTGATCCCGCTCACCGGTATGACGATGCCCTTCCTGGCGCAGGGTGGTTCGTCCGTGATCACCAACTGGGCCCTGGTGGCGGTCCTGATCCGGATCAGCGATACGGCCCGCCGACCGGCGCCACCGCCCGGCGCGTTCGACCCGAGCGAGGGCGTCGCACCCAGGCGCGGCTCGCATGCCTCGGGCCGGGGCGACACACCCGCCGCCGGCTCCACCCCGCCGCCGCCGAGTTCGACGCCGGCCGAAGGCTCCGCCTCCCCCGAGGCGCTGACGGTCGCGGGCGGGGTGCCGAGCGCACCCGGCGGACCGGCACCCTCGGGCGGATCCCCGACGCCGGCCAGACCATTCGTTCCGCCGCCGAGCCCCGGCGGCGGAACACCATACGGCCCACCGGGCCAGAGCGGCACCGGCGGGCAGAACCCGTGACCGCCGCCGCAACGCACGCCCAGGGGAGGGACATACCGTGAACAAGCCTTTGAGGCGGGTCTCCGTCTTCTGCCTGATCCTGATCGCGGCGCTGATGCTGCGGGCCAACTGGGTCCAGGTCGTCAAAGCCGACGACTACGCGGACAACAAGAACAACAGACGCGCGGCGTACGAGAAGTACTCGCACCCGCGCGGCGACTTCCTGGTCGAGGGCAAGCCGATCACCAGCTCGGTCAAGACCGACGACCGGCAGTACGAGTACCTGCGCAAGTACGAGTTCGGCCCGATGTACGCGCCGATCACCGGCTACATCTCGCCCTACATCGGCAGCAACCTCCTCGAGAGCATCGAGGACGACATCCTCAGCGGCAAGGACAGCCGGCTGTTCGTCCGCAAGGTGCTCGACACCGTGACGAACAAGGGCACCCGGGGCGGCAACGTCGCGCTGACGATCAACGCCAAGGCCCAGGAGGCCGCGTTCAACGGCCTCGACGGCAAGACCGGCGCCGCGGTAGCGATCGACCCCGACACCGGCAAGGTGCTCGCCATGGCCAGCACGCCGTCCTACGACCCGAACGTGCTCGCCCAGAACGACCGCAACGCGGTCGCCAAGGCGTACGACGGGCTCACCCTGGACACGTCCAAGACGCGCAAGACCCCGGATACCAACTTCGACCCGAAGAAGCCGATGGACAACCGGGCGATCCGATACACCTACGCACCCGGCTCGACCTTCAAGCTGGTCACCGCCGCGGCGGCGCTGTCCTCGGGGGATTTCAAGCCGGACACCGTGCCGAACGTCCCGCTCGTGGGGGGCAAGCTGTTCTACCCGAACTCGACCCAGTTCCTCCCGGACTCGCACCCCACCGAGTGCGCCGGCGCAACCTTGCAGAAGGCGCTCGAACTGTCCTGCAACACCGTGTTCGCCAGCGTCGGTCAGCAGTTGTCGCAGGAGAAGGTGAAGGCCCAGGCCGACGCCTTCGGCTTCAACAACTTCGGCAAGGGCACCAACCAGAACCCGCTGGACATCCCGAGCCGGGTCGCCCCCAGCGTGTTCCCCGCCGGGCTGGACCAGGGCCAGCTGATGCGCTCGTCGATCGGCCAGGACAGCGTGGCCTCGACCCCGATGCAGATGGCCATGGTCGTCGCCGGGATCGTCAACAACGGCAAGGTGATGAAGCCCTACCTCGTCGACGAGTTGCGCGCGCAGAACCTCTCGGTGCTGGAGAAGACCCAGCCGCAGGTGGCGAACCAGGCCATCACGCCGGAGGTCGCGCAGATGCTCCAGGACATGATGAAGGGCGTCGTCGAGAACGGCACCGGCAAGTCGGCCCGGATTCCCGGGGTCACCGTCGGCGGCAAGACCGGCACGGCGCAGCGCGGGGTCAAGAACAGCGAGCCGCCCTACGCGTGGTTCGTCTCCTACGCCAAGGGCGCCGACGGCAAGAAGGTCGCCGTCGCGGTCGTGGTGGAGGACAGCGACGCCGAGCGCAACGAGGTCAGCGGCAGCAGCCTCGCCGCTCCGATCGCCAAGGCAATGATGGAAGCCGTGGTCAAGAAGTGAGCCATGGCCTGCGATCACACCGATAGCAACTCCGACCACTACTGCAATCAGATACCGACGTGTCCTCGTGACTCGGGTGTGACGACGACCCGGGCCGTCACACCGGTACCGTGTCGGAGAACGTGCCGGACCGGTCGGGCATCCGCCCCGGTCCCGGCCGGCCGAAGACCGAAGGCCGTGGACCGGTAAGGGAAGGGCTGGAAGTTATGGAAGAGCCGCGTCGCCTCGGCGACCGGTACGAGATCGGCGCGGTCCTCGGCCGTGGTGGCATGGCCGAGGTGTACATGGGCCGTGACATTCGTCTGGGACGCAGTGTGGCGGTCAAGACACTGCGCGCCGATCTCGCCCGTGACCCTACGTTCCAGGCCCGGTTCCGCCGCGAGGCGCAATCCGCCGCCTCGCTGAACCACCCGGCGATCGTCGCGGTCTACGACACCGGCGAGGACTACATCGACGGGATCTCGATCCCGTACATCGTGATGGAGTACGTGGACGGCTCGACGCTGCGCGAGCTGTTGCACTCCGGTCGCCGGCTGCTGCCCGAACGGGCGCTGGAGATGACGGCCGGCGTGCTCCAGGCCCTGGAGTACAGCCACCGCAACGGGATCATCCACCGCGACATCAAGCCCGCCAACGTCATGCTGACGCGGCAGGGCACGGTCAAGGTGATGGACTTCGGCATCGCCCGGTCCATGGCCGACAACGGCATGACGATGACCCAGACCGCGGCCGTGATCGGCACCGCCCAGTATCTCTCCCCGGAGCAGGCCCGCGGCGAGACCGTGGACGCCCGTACCGACCTGTACTCCACCGGCTGCCTGCTCTACGAGCTGCTCACCGAACGCCCGCCGTTCATCGGCGACTCGCCGGTCGCGGTGGCGTATCAGCACGTCCGCGAGGACCCGCTGCCGCCGAGCACCTTCGACCCGGAGGTCTCGCCGACGATCGACTCGATCGTGCTCAAGTCGCTGGCGAAGAACCCGGACAACCGGTACCAGAGCGCCGACGAGATGCGAGCCGACATCGAGCGGGCCCTGCACGGGCTCCCGGTGGGCGCGCCGAGCGTGATGGCCGCGCCGATGGGGGCCGACCCGGCGACGCAGTACCTGCCGCCGACCGCGGGCGGGGCGACCCAGGTCATCCCGGCGCACGGTCGCGGGCCGAACACCGGGCAGTACGAGCTCGACGACAACGATCGCCACCGGGACGAGCCCCGGAAGTCCCGCGGCGGTGCGTGGATCCTGCTCGCCCTGGCCTGCGTCGCCGTCCTGGTCGCCGCGTTCTTCGTGGGCAAGACCCTGATGGGCGACGGCGAGGACAAGTCGGCGAGCACGCCGACGCTGGTCGGGAAGACCCTGGTCGAGGCCACGACGGCGGTGGAGAACGCCGGGTTCAAGATCAACATGAACGACGATCCGTCGAAGTGTCCACCGGGCGCCACCGGCACGAAGGGGAACATCTGCAAGCAGACCCCCGAGGCCGGCACGAGCGCCAAGAAGGGCGACACGATCCAGGTGTGGGCCTTCGGCGGCCCGAAGAAGACCACCGTGCCCACCGGCCTCAAGGGTCTGTCCGAGGAAGAGGCCACGGCCAAGCTCAAGGCCGCGAACCTGGTGGCCGAGGTGACGCGCAGCCAGACGCTGACCAACTGCCAGCGTGACACGGTGTGCTCGACCAACCCCGACTCCGGCACCGAGCTGAACGAGGGCGACAAGGTCACCCTGACGATCTTCAGCGGCAAGCAGCAGGTACAGGTGCCGAGCGTGGTCGGGCTCTCCTACGAGGAAGCCAAGGCCAAGCTCGAGAACCTCGGGTTCAAGGTCACCAAGTCGCCCGACCAGTACTCGGCGGACAAGCCGGTGGGCCAGGTCATCAAGCAGAGCGAGACCGCGAACTCGAAGATCAACGAGGGCAGCACGGTCAACCTGACGGTGTCCAAGGGCCCGCAGCCGGCCACCACATCGCCGCCGCCGTCCAACTCGACGGGCAACCCCGGCGGCAACACCGGCGGCACCACGTCCCCGCCCCCCTCCGGTGACAACCGCGGCGGTGGCAACCCGATCATGGGCGGCGACCTCCGCGGCGGCCACGGCAACTGGCCCAACTGAGCCGGGCGGTCACCGCGCATCAAGGCCCGAGGCCCCGGAAGCGTTGCTTCCGGGGCCTCGGGCCTGTTCGTTGCGGAAGATTTCGTGCACGTCCCTCGGCGGCGCGATCGGCGGGGCCGCGCAGGAGCAGCCGTCCCGCTCGGCGGCGCGACTCGCTCAGTGGCGCAGCGCCGCCGGCTTGGATTTGCCCTGTTTGGCGTCGGTGGCGGTGAGTTCGCCCCAGTAGATCATCCGGTTCCGGGAGGTGAACTCCGGATCGCACGTGGTCAGGGTGATCAGCCGACGACCGGCCGGGCCGCCCAGGTCCGGCGGTCGCGCGGTGAGCACCGAGCCGTTGGAGGGCTTGGTGATGAACGGGCCCTTGACGATCGTGTAGGTGAACCACTGGTTCTTGGTCTCGACGACCACCTTGTCGCCCGCCCTGAGCTTGTTGAGGTACCGGAACGGCTCACCGTGTCCGTTGCGGTGCCCCGCGAGCCCGAAGTTGCCCGGGCCGCCGGGACCGATGTAGGGCGGATAGGTGTAGTGGCCGACGCCCTTCGACAACGATGCCAGGCTGGAGCCCTCGATGATCGGCTGGGCCCAGTCCGAGCCGAGTCTGGGAATCCACAGGATGGCCAGCGTCTCACCGCGAATACTGTACGAACCGGGCACCCGCTGGCCGTCCTTGCCGCCGTCGACACTGACGTCCGTGGGTCCGTCCACGATGTCGCTCGGCGGCAGCGCCTCGGGCGGCGCGGAGTTCGACGCGGAGTCCGGCGCGAGGGCCGGCGCGGGCGCCTTGGCCCAGTTCTTGCGCAGGTGCTCCACTTCGCTGCGGGCCTCGGCCCGGGCCTCGAAGTTGGTCCAGTAGAGCTGGTGGACACACAGCAGCAGACCGACCAGGCCGAGTGTCAGGAGGAGTTCCGCCCCGACGCGAATCGTTTTGCGTACAACGCCCATGAGCCGACAGCTTGGCATAGACAAGCAGTTAGGTCAGGTCCCGGAGACCGGAATGTGATGCGTCCTCACTTGGCCGCGGCGAGCAGCGCGTCCGGTTTCCCCTGCGACCGGGGACGCTCCTCCTCCAGATGTCCCCAGACGATCAGCCGGTAGGTCGACGCCCCGTCGGGGGTGCACGTGGTGAGCGTGATGTACCGGCCGGCCTTCTTGTACGGCCCCCGGTCCGGGATCGGGTCGATCACCTCGATGTGCTGCGGCGAGGTCTGCGGCAGGTCGGCGTCGACGGTGTACGTGAAGTACGTGGTGGCCGTCTCCACGACCAGCTTGTCGCCGGGCTTGAGCTTGTTGATGTAGCGGAACGGCTCACCGTGCCCGTTGCGGTGTGCGGCCACCGCGAAGTTGCCCTGGGCATCCCACGGCATCGCCGTCTGCGGGTCCGTGTAGTGGCCCACCAGGCCGTTGTTGAGCACCTTGGCCCGATCGGTGCCCTCGGCTATCGCCTGCTTCTCCATCCCGATCCGGGGGATGTACAACAGCGCGAACCCCTTGTTCGGCGCGACGAATTGGCCGGGGTTGCGGGGATCCACCGCGGCCGGGTCGCCCCAGCTCTGCTGTATGTTGTGCGCCGTGTCCCGGGCCTTCTCCTCCGCCACGATGTTCGTCCACCACTTCAGGTAGACCACGTAGAGCACGAGCAGCAGGCCCACCGTCATGGCGAGTTCGCCGACGAATCGGGCACCCGCGGTCAACACCCGCGAACCCATCGACGGTTTGGCGGCCCGGCGTCGGGCGGCCCGACCGGCCCCCTCGGCGACCGCCGGGCCCGCGGGCGGCCGGCCACCGGTTCGACCGGGCTTCCTCCGTTGCGCCTTGCGCCGGGCCGCCCGCCCGCCGGGGGTGCTCGACGCCGCGGTCGTCGGACTCGACCGCACGGCCGGTGCGAGGGACGGGTCGAGCGCCGGTTCGACGACCGGGTCGAGCACCGGCCCGCCGATCGGTACCTGCCCGTCGACCCGAAACCACGCATCGGGGCCGTCCGTCGGCTCGGTCGGAGCCGGCCGAGCCGCGGGCACTCCCGGCACCGGTCGAACGGCCGGCAACCCGGCCGCCCCCGGCGTCGCGGGGAACGACTGCGTCGGCGCGTGCGGCGGTGTCCCGATCGGAGCCTGCGCCCCGGCCGCGGCCGCCCGGCTCTGCGCGGCCCGCCGCCGCGCCGCACGACCACCGGGCATCGGCTCGGAAACGGCGGGAAGGGCCGTTGTGGGCGGTTCCGCGAAGCCTGGCTGGACCAGGTCGCCCGAGTACGCTCCGGCCGGGTACGGGGCGATCTCGCCGGATCCGTACCCGCTCTCGGGTATCGGGGCGGCCTCGGTCAGGTCGGGAGCGGCGTGCGCCCTACGACGGGAGCCAGTCCCGCCGACCGGGCCGGCGCCGTCGGGTCCCCGCACGTCACCAGCCAGTTCGCCAGCATCCGGTGGCCGTACTCCGTCAGCACCGACTCCGGGTGGAACTGCACGCCTTCGACCGGTCGGTCGCGGTGCCGCAGGCCCATGATCACGCCGGTCCCGGTCCATGCGGTCACCTCCAGTTCGGCCGGAATCGTGTCCGGATCCACCGCGAGCGAGTGATAGCGCGTCGCGGTGAACGGCGACGGCAGGCCGGCGAACACGCCCGCCCCCTCATGCACCACAGGGCTGGTCTTGCCGTGCAGGAGCTCGGGGGCTCGGCCAACGGTAGCGCCGTGCGCCGCCGCGATGGACTGCATGCCCAGGCACACCCCGAAAACCGGCACCCGGCCGCCCTCGCGACGGACCATCTCCATGCAGATCCCGGCACCCTCGGGCGTCCCGGGGCCGGGCGAGAGCAGTACGCCGTCGAACTCCTCGGCCTCTTCGACGGTCACCGCGTCGTTGCGTCGGACCTCACAGGTCGCGCCGAGTTGGTACAGGTACTGCACGAGGTTGAAGACGAAGCTGTCGTAGTTGTCCACGACGAGAATGCGCGCGCTCATCCGGGCAGCCCTCCCGGCAGCGCCGTGGGGGAGGTCCCACCGGTCGCACCGGCCGGGCGCGGTGCGCCGCCGGGGCCGGTGGTGTTCGTGACGTTCTCCTGATCGACCGTCACATCGCTGAACGGGAGCAGGGGTTCCGCCCACGGGAAGACCCACGTGAACAGCGCGTACACGATCGCCAACACCAGGAGCAGGGAGATCAACAGCTTCACCCACGCGTTTCCCGGCAGAGTGCGCCAGATCCAGCCGTACATCAGGCCCAGGCCCTCTCTCGCTCGCCGCCCGCGCGGCTCGACTCGCTCATCCCTGCAACGCCGCCGGCTTGCCCGCCGCCAACGGAGTACGCGACTCCAGGTGGCCCCAGACGATCAACCGGTGCGTGCTGCCGAACTCAGGTTCGCAGGTGGTCAGGGTGATGTATTTCCCGGGAGTCGTATAGGCCTTCTCCGGGACCGCGTCGAGCACGTGCACGTCCTCGGGGATGGTCTTCAGGACCGCCTTGTCACCGCTGAGGCTGACCGGCTTGTCGATCGAGTAGACGAACCACTCGGTGATGCCCTCGATCACGATCTTGTCGCCCACCTGCAGCTTGGGCACGTTCAGGAACGGGTCGCCGTAGGTCTTGCGGTGCCCGGCGATCGCGAAGTTGCCGTCCTCGCCCGCCTGCGCGCTGCCCTTGTACCAGCCCAGGCCCTTCTGCAGTTCCTTGGGCGTCACGCCGGGTCGGATCGTCTTGTACCAGTCGCTCCCGAAGCGCGGCACGTACATGGTGCCGAACGGCTCGCCGTCCTGGTACGGAGCCTGCTTGGGCGTCTGCGCGACCGGTGTGTCCTTGGGCATCGCCGCCACGATCCGCTTGCGCGCCTCGTCGAGCCTGTGCATCTCGTCGGCCCGCGCCCGATCGGCCAGCACGCCGGTCCAGTAGAGCTGATAGACGACGAACAACAGGATGACGACGCCCAGCGTGATGAAGACCTCCCCGAGGCCCCGCATCGTGGTCCGCAACACTGTCGTCAGACTCCCCTCGGTTCACCGCTGCCGATCACGTCCCGGAGACTTTCGCATACTCCAGGCCGAGGGGGCCCGTATACCCCGGCGCGTCCAGGCGCTTCCTGTCCTCGACCTTCCAGCCGAGTCCGAACGCCTCGACGTAGTCGGTGTAGTTGGACACGCTCTTGCTCTGGTCCAACGCGCGCCGCAGGGCTCCGGTATCGCCCACCGCCGAAATCACGTACGGCGGCGAGTACACCCGACCGTGCAGGATCAGCGTGTTGCCGACACACCGCACGGCGGAGGTGGCCACGATCCGCTGGTCCATGATCTGGATCGCCCGGGCGCCGCCGCTCCACAGCGCGTTCACCACGCCCTGGATGTCCTGCTGGTGCACCACCAGGTCGTCCGCGGTGGGCTCGCGCACCCCGGGCACGCGCGACTTCGCGTCCGGCGGGGCATCCGTCAGGGTCACCGTCAGCCCCTCGCCGGACACCGGGGTGACCCCGGCCGGGTCCGCGACCGCGTCGATCCGTCCGCGTGCCTGCGGGTCGTTGGCCTGCTCCTGCACCAGCGAGTCCACGTCCTTCTGCAACTCGGACAGATCCTGCTGGGCGCTCTCGTTGCGCCGGCCCTGGTCCCGGATCACATCGGACAGCCGAAGCATCTGCGCGTCGCTGCGCAGATTGGTGCCGTGCGAGGTGTCCGCACTGATCCAGAACAGCAGCCCGGCCAGGGCGAACACCACAAGAGCGGACAACCGGGGTACGATCGCACGCCAAGTCGTTCCGAACGGCCGCATGGCGAAGATACGCACGTCGCCGTACCCTCCTTCCGGACCTGACAGCGACTACGCTAACCGACACATCACCGGATCGTGTCGCGTGTGCTGCGCACCCACTCGTCCGGCTACATCGACAGGAGAGACTCTCGTGCCGAAGTCCCGGATCCGTAAGAAGGACGACTTCACCCCGCCGCCGCCCAAGAAGACGACCATAAAGCTGGACTCGCGCCGCTGGGTGGCGCCGTTCATGCTGGCTCTCTTCGCGATCGGCCTGCTGTGGATCGTGGTCTTCTACGTGACCGACATGCGCTTCCCGGTCGAGTCCCTGAAGAACTGGAACATCGTCGTCGGCTTCGGCTTCATCGCCGCCGGCTTCGGTGTGTCCACCCAGTGGAAGTAGCGCATCGGCGCAGCTCAGCGAGCTTTCCCCGGAAGACTCCACAGAGTTATCCACAGTGGGGATAACCCGGCAAAGCCTGTGGATAACCCTTCATGGTCCAACGAGCGACCGGGATGCGGGCAACGGCTCGCATCCCGGATTCATCACTTCGGGTCATTGAGATGATTCACTGCGCAACCGGGACCCGTCGTTCGATCAGACGATCTGCGCGGTCCGGACCAGCACGATCACCACGATGACCGCGGACACCGCGAGCAGTGTCCCCACCTGGATCAGGGTGCGATTGCGCTGCGGCGCGTAGACCAGGCCGATCGCCGCGAGCGTGCCCGCGACGAGTCCGCCGATGTGCGCACGCCAGTCGATCGTGCCCATGTTGAGAAACGTGATCATCAGGTTGAGCGCGAGCAGGATGCCCAGCGGTCGCAGGTCGTACCGGAGTCGGCGCCCGAGCACGATCATCGCGCCGAACAGCCCGAACAGCGCCCCGGAAGCACCCAGCGAGCCCTGCCGCGGATCGGCGATCAGGTACGACAGCGCGGTGCCGCCGAACGCGGAGACCAGATAGAGGGCGACGAACCGGGTACGGCCGAGCGCGGCCTCCAACGGGGGCCCCAGCATCCACAGGCCCACCATGTTCAACCCGATGTGCCACACCTGCTGATGCAGGAACGCCGCGGTGAGCAGGCGGTACCACTGACCCTCGGCGACCCCCTGCCACTCGCCGCCGTCGAAGAACCGGCCGACCAGGATCATCCTGTCGACGAACTTGTCGCCGACCACCAGGACCAGCAGGAAGACCGCGAGGTTGAGCCCGATCAGGGTCTTGGTCACGATCGCGTTCGCGGTCGCGGTCGCCACCCGGCCGCCCGCCACGGTGCGCGCCTCGCGAACCTGACGGGTGCCCTGCCGTACACAGTCCGGGCACTGGAAACCGACCGACGCGCTCACCATGCAATCGCCGCAGACCGGGCGCTCACAGCGGGTACAGCGGATGTTCGTCTCGCGGTCGGGGTGCCGGTAACACACGGGCGGACCGGCCGGTCCGGCCGTACCCGGTCTTTGTTCGTCGGAGCTCATGCTCACCTTCGGGCACGTGACGCGGGCCGGGACCCGAAGGCCCCGGCCCGCGTACTCGGGGTTCAGGACGTGACGGTCTCGACCTCGACGGTGTTGATCACGACGTCGGAGGTCGGACGGTCCCGCATGTCGGTCTCGGTGCCGGCGATCGCGTCGACGACCTTGCGGCTGTCCACGTCGGCGACCTCGCCGAAGATGGTGTGCTTGTGGTTCAGGTGCGGCGTGACACCCACGGTGATGAAGAACTGGGAGCCGTTGGTGCCCGGTCCCGCGTTCGCCATCGCCAGCAGGTACGGCTTGGAGAACTGCAGATCCGGGTGGAACTCGTCGGCGAAGCGGTAGCCCGGTCCACCGGTGCCGGTGCCCAGCGGGTCGCCGCCCTGGATCATGAAGTCGGCGATGACGCGGTGGAAGACGGTGCCGTCGTACAACCGGTCGGTGGTCTTCTGCCCCTTGCCGGGGTGGACCCACTCGCGCCGGCCCTGGGAGAGCTCCACGAAGTTCGCGACCGTCTTGGGCGCGTGGTTCGGGAACAGCCGGATACGGATGTCCCCGTGGTTGGTCTTGATGGTGGCGAAAAGGTCCTCGGCCACTGGTGCGCCTTCCCTACGGTTACACGGACGGTCTTCTTGAATCCTCGAAATCCTCGCACGCCGCGGTCGGCTCCTGCCACGAGACCACCGCGGGCACCTTTCCACCGTACGGATCCCCGGCCGATGCGTGGCGCATGATCCCGGGATCGTCGGGAACAGATAGCGGATGAACCCGGCGAGTAGGAGGATGTCGTGACCCGCATGGATCCGGTACGTGAGGCGACCGGCAGGACCAGGGAGCGGCTCGCCCCACACGCCGCCAACGCGAAGGACGCGGCGGCACACTACGCGGGCGCGGCGCGTGACCGAGCGGTCGAGACCACCCGCGAACGTGTGGTCCCCGCCCTGGTGCACGCCAAGGACAGCGCCGCCCCCCGTGTGGAGCACGCCGTGGAGGTGGCCCGGCACCGGGTCCGCCACGACGTGGTGCCGCGCGTGTACCAGGCGGTCGACCAGGCCCGGGTGGCCGCCGAGCCGGTCCGCGACGAGGCCCGCTCCAGGGCCGGCGCGGCGCTTTCGGTGATCAAGGGCGAGGTGACCGCGGCGGAGATCGAGAAGGTCGCCCGCAAGAAGCAGCGTCGCGGACGCGGCCGGCGCTTCCTGCTGATCACCGCGGTCGCGGGCGGCGGCTACCTGGCCTTCACGTGGTGGCGTCGGCGCAACGCGCAGCCCGAGTGGCTGACCGACGAGCCCGACCCCACGCTCCAGGGCGCCGCGACCACGCCCAAGACGGCCGAGTCGCTCGACAATCTCGACAACGAGGCCAAGCCCGCGGAGGACGAGTTCCGCTCGACCACCCCGAAGAACGATTGACGCCACGACACCCGCTTTGCAGGGCCCGCCGCACCATCCGGTACGGCGGGCCCTGCGGCGTGCGCGGGCGGGGGCCTAGGTGCGGAATGGTGCGTGGGCCCGGCCGGCGTCGTGCGCGTGGGCCGGGCCGGCGGTCAGGTCAGCCGGCCCAGCGCCGCCGCGGTTCGCGCGTTCGCGGCGGTGTAGACGATGACCAACTCGTCCGGGTCGCCCTTCGGTTGGAACGCCTCCCAGGTCAGGTCCAACGTTCCGACGGGTGGACGGTTGAGGTGGGTGATGTCGTGCGTGTGGTCGAGCACGAGCTGCGCCGCCCACAGCCGCCGGAAATCCGCGCTGGCCTCGGCCAGTTCCTCGATCTGCCGGGACAGCGCCGCGTCGTGCGGCCGTTTCCCCGACTCGGTCCGCAGGTAGGCCACCGCCTCCCGTGCCTTTACTTCCCAGTCCACGTAGAGGAGGCGGGCCCGGGGGTCAGTGAAGACGAGCCGACCGACGGTGCGCCGAGCCGTCGGCACGCGCGCGAAGTCGACGAAGACGAGCACGGCCATGCGGTTCCAGGCGAGGATCGCCCCGCCGCGGCCGACGAGGTAGGCGGGCGTGTCGCACATCGAGTCGAGGAAGCGCTGCACACTCTCCCGCACCGGCCTGCCGGCGCCCGCCTCCGCGGACGCGACGGCCGGGCGGGCCAGGCTGCGCAGATAGCGGCACTCGCCCGGGGTCAGGCGCAATGCGTGCGCGACGGCGTCGACGACCGCGTCCGACACTCGGGACGCCTGTCCCCGCTCCAGGCGGATGTACTGGTCGACGCTGACGTTCGCGAGGGCGGCGACCTCTTCCCGGCGTAGCCCCCGCACCCGGCGCATTCCCTGCCGTGGCAGCCCCAGATCCTCGGGGCGCAGCTGCGTCCGGCGGGAGATGAGGAAGTCCCGGATCGCGATCTCGGTGTCCATGCCGCATTCTCGGCGCTCATCGATCACTGCCGAAAGTCACCAACCAGCCACTCGGGGCATCGATGGTGGCCCGGTTCCAGGGCAAGCCTTGCACTGGAATGCCGAGTAACACCACGTGACCCTTGAATCGCTCCCAGCACAAAGAGCACACAGGAGACGTCTTCGCCTGCCCCCGCTCCCGGGGCGGGAAGAGACCACTCCGCCCGCCCCCGCTCCCGGGGCCGGGACACCGCACCACCCAATCCCCGAAAGGGAATCGGCATGTCCATATCCGCCAGACGCGGTGCCGTGCCCGCCGTCCTCGCCGTTGTCGTCGCCACCGGCTTCGGTGGGCCGACCGTCGGGACAGCGCACGCCGACACGCCTCCGCGTCCCCCGGCCACCAGCAGTTGCAATCCGACCGTCGACTCCGTCTATTACGACGTGACCACCCGCGTCACTCCGGTGATCACCGACTTCCTCCCCGTCTACATCGCAGAGGGCACCACCGGTCAGCGCACCGAAACCCTGACCCAGGTCGACTCGGTGGCGACCACGGTCGACAACAGCGAGGAGTTCAGCGCGTCCGTGGGCCCCGTCTTCGCCAAGGTCGCGTTCAAGGTCGGCTTCTCCGTCTCGAACACCAAGTCGTCCACCAGGACGAATGCGATCACCAACACCTGGAACTTCAACAAGACGGGCTACTACGGCCTCTATCGCGGCACCCGCCGGGTCGACGGCCGGTTCGTGAAGTACATCTGCGCCCAGACCGGCCCGACCACCGGCATCTGGATCAACGCGATCAGGGGCGGTATCGGCACCTACACCACGTTCGAGACCCCCGAGATCGGCACCGTCGTCAAGAACTGCATCCCCGAACCGGTGAACACAGTGCGTCGCGCCGCCCAGGACCGCCTGGGTCCCTGCTGACCCGGCAATCGATCCGAGAGGAAAACAGCGTGACCACGATTCCCCACCGCAACCGACGCCGAGCACGGCGCCCGCTGCGGGCTCTGGGCGCCGCTCTCATCGCCGTCATCGCAATGCTGTCGACCGCCCTGCCCGCGTCGGCCTCACCCAATCCCACCGACGACGGCTGGATCTGCGACGGCTACTACACGATCGGCACCTCCAACGGCATGGTGTTCGACATCTCGTTGGGCCCCGACAACGCAGGATCGGTCCTGCAGTACCGCTACTGGGGTGGATACAACCAGCAGTGGCGGGTCTGCCACTGGCCCGGCGACACGGCCCAGTACATCTTCAAGTCCCGACACAACGGCAAGTGCCTCACGCTGTGGTCCCTGGACGAAGGCTCGTGGGTCACCGAGGGCGACTGTAACGGCTGGATCTACGGGAACCAGATTTTCTGGCTCTCCCGCGATGCCGCCACCGGCAAGGTCGCCCTACAGGCCGAGCACTCCGACATGTGGCTGACGACGGAGGCGGGCAAGTACACCGTCGAGCGATCCCACATCGTCCAGTCGGCCACCCGGGCCGGCGCCTTCACGCTGAATCCCGTCTGATTCGATCGCGCCCGATGCGATCAAAAAGACCCCGCCGACCGCGTGGTCGCGGTCGGCGGGGTCCGATCCCTGTGGAGCCTAGGGGAGTCGAACCCCTGACATCTGCCTTGCAAAGGCAGCGCTCTACCAGCTGAGCTAAGGCCCCTCGGTGCCGAACCAGGTTACCGGTAATCCCGGTCGGCGTTGGACAATACCTCACCCGGGGAAACGGGCGTTTCACGTGAAACGTGCGTTTCCCCGGGTGGGTCAAGCTTCTGCGGGGTCTCCCACAGGATCTACTCAGCGGGTGGCAGTACCCGCCGGAACCGCGTCCGTCGCCTCGGTCCACAGATCCTGCTCGGCCCGATCCGCCTGGATCTGGCGGTAGACCAACAGGCCACCTACAGCAGCCAAAGCCACCAGGATCAGCTTCTTCATCAGCGTGGCCTCTCCGTCCTGCGAGTGACGTTCGTGCACCTGTCCGCACGCCTGGGGCGCCGCGGTCGGGTTGGGCTCGACAATAACAGGTGCATCAAGGCACCGACCAATACCGAAAGACCCGGTCAGGCGCCAGTCGAGCCCCCCACGAGAACCGCGGGTCGACGGCCGCCGACCACGGGAGATCCCCGCTCGACCCCGGAAACGATCGAGGGCCCTTCCCCGAATCACGGGGAAGGGCCCTCGAACTGCTTGCGCGAAAGTGGGCCTAACAGGACTTGAACCTGTGGCCTCTTCCTTATCAGGGAAGCGCTCTAACCGTCTGAGCTATAGGCCCGCGTGCGTGCTCAGAGAGCGTACCGCACCGCTTGCCCGCCTCCAAAATCCTTAGTCCTCCTCGGCCAGCGTGACCTCGATGCCACCCGTGAACGACGCGGTGAGGTTGTAGAGGAATGCTCCGAGTGTGGCCAGCGCCGTCACCAGGATGACGTCGACGATGGCCACGACGCCGCTGAAGAAGAGGGTGTTCTTCAGGGACAGGAAGTGCTGGAGATCGAAGCCGGCGTTGTTCTCCGACTGGGTGGCTTCCTTGACCGTGTCACCGACCGAGGTGAACACCCCCAGGCCGTCCAGGACCAGCCACAACACGGTCACCGCGACCATCAGCACCACGCCCAGTGCCAGGGACAGCAGGAAACCGACCTTCATCACCGACCACGGGTCCACCCGCGCCGCCCGCAGCCGGGCCCGCCGGGTGCGCGCGATCGGTCGGGCCTGCGCCTCCGGCCCGGTCCGCCCTTGCTGCGCCACGGGCTGCCCCACTCGGTGAGCGGTCGACGGGGCACCGCCGGCCGGGGTGCCCCGGGTCGGGCGCGGCGAGGTCATCGTGCCGCCACCCGTCGGGCGGGTGGCGGCCTTGCTGCCGTTGACCGCGGCCGGCGGCCGCTCCGTGCCCTCGCCCGCCGCTGCCGCGGGCGGGAACGGCGACGTGAACGGGGTGGGCGCCGAAGGACGCGGCGGGCGAGCCGCCGCGTCCCCGGTGGGCCCGGCCCCGTGCCCGGGGGGTGGGGCTGCCGGCTTCGGCGGCACCGGTCCCGTGGGAGGCGGTGCCGCCTCGTTGCGGCTCGTGCTGTCAGCGCGCCCGCCGGCCCGACCCCGGTCGGCGCGCTCGCCTCTCCCGCCGGCCGACTTCCGGTCTGTGCTCACGCGTCACCCTTCCTGCCCGCCGGGCGCGACCTCCCCTTCGACGGTGGAGGTCGGCTCGTGCGTGCCATCGGCCGCACCGGCTTCGGCCCCGTCGACCTCAGGGTCGATCTCGGCCTCGGGCTCAGGTTCGGCGTTACGTGCGATGCCGACAACGGCGTCGCCCTTACCCAGGTTGATCAGCTGCACACCCATCGTGTCACGTCCGGTGTGCCGGACACCCGCGGCGCGGGTGCGGATCACTCCACCGCCGAGCGTGATGGCGAGGATTTCATCCGTGTCGTCCACGACGAGCGCCCCGACGAGTGAACCTCGGTCCTCGACGATCTTGGCGGCCTTGATACCCAGGCCCCCACGTCCCTGGACGCGATACTCGTCCACACTGGTTCGCTTTGCGAAGCCGCCATCGGTGGCGGTGAACACGAAAGTACCCTCGCGCACCACATTCATCGACAGCAGTTCGTCGCCTTCGCGGAAACTCATCCCCTTCACCCCGGATGTCGCCCGACCCATCGGTCGCAGCGTCTCGTCCGTGGCGGTGAACCGGATCGACTGTGCCTTCTTGCTCACGAGCAGCAGGTCGTCGTCCGCGGAGACCAGTTCGGCGCCGATCACCTCGTCGTCGTCACCGGCCTCGTCCGAGCGCAGGTTGATCGCGATCACACCGGCCGCGCGGTTGGTGTCGTACTCCTTGAGCGCGGTCTTCTTCACCAGACCGGCCTTGGTCGCCAGCACCAGGTACGGCGCGACCTCGTAGTCGCGCAGGTCGAGCACCTGGGCGATCTTCTCGTCCGGCTGGAACGCGAGCAGGTTCGCCACGTGCTGTCCACGCGCGTCGCGACCGGTGTCCGGCAGCTCGTACGCCTTCGCCCGATAGACCCGGCCCTTGTTGGTGAAGAACAGGATCCAGTGGTGCGTGGTGGTCACGAAGAAGTGGTCGACGATGTCGTCCTGCTTCAGCTGCGCGCCGCGCACCCCCTTGCCGCCACGCTTCTGCGAGCGGTACAGGTCGGTCCGGGTGCGCTTGACGTAACCGCCGCGCGTGATCGTGATGACGATGTCCTCTTCGGCGATCAGGTCCTCGATGGACATGTCACCGTCGAAGGGCACCAGCGCGCTGCGCCGGTCGTCGCCGAACTTGTCGACGATCGCGGCCAGTTCCTCGCTGATGATCTGCCGCTGCCGGTCCGGCGAGGCCAGGATCGCCTGGTAGTCGGTGATCTTCGCCATCAGCTCGTCGTGCTCGGCGGTGATCTTCTGGTGCTCCAGGGCGGCCAGCCGGCGAAGCTGCATCTCCAGGATCGCGTTGGCCTGGATCTCGTCGATCTCCAGGAGCCCGATCAGGCCCGTACGCGCCTCGTCGACCGTGTTCGAGGCCCGGATCAGCGCGATGACCTCCTCGATCGCGTCCAGGGCCTTGAGCAGACCACGCAGGATGTGCGCGCGCTCCTCGGCCTTGCGCAGCCGGAAGCGGGTCCGCCGGACGATCACCTCGATCTGGTGCTCCACCCAGTTGCGGATGAAGAGGTCGATCGAGAGCGTGCGCGGGACACCGTCCACGAGCGCGAGCATGTTCGCGCCGAAGGTGTCCTGCAGCTGGGTGTGCTTGTACAGGTTGTTCAGCACGACCTTGGCCACCGCGTCGCGCTTGAGCACGATCACCAGGCGCTGGCCGGTACGCGAGGAGGTCTCGTCGCGGACGTCGGCGATGCCGCCGATCTTGCCGTCCTTGACCAGGTCGGCGATCTTCTGCGCGAGATTGTCCGGGTTGACCTGGTAGGGCAGCTCGGTGACCACCAGGCACTGCCGGTTCTGGATCTCCTCGACCTCGACCACCGCGCGCATGGTGATCGAGCCGCGGCCGGTGCGGTACGCGTCCTCGATCCCGCGACGGCCGACGACCAGCGCGCCGCTGGGGAAGTCCGGACCCTTGATCCGCTCGATCAGGGCGTCCTGGAGCTCTTCCGCGGAGACGTCCGGGTTCTGCAGGAACCACTGCGCGCCGGACGCGACCTCACGCAGGTTGTGCGGCGGGATGTTGGTCGCCATGCCGACCGCGATGCCCGCGGAGCCGTTGACGAGCAGGTTCGGGAAGCGCGCCGGCAGGACCGTCGGCTCCTGGTTGCGGCCGTCGTAGTTGTCCTGGAGATCGACGGTGTCCTCGTCGATGTCCCGGAGCATCTCCATGGACAGCCACTTGAGCTTGCACTCGGTGTACCGCATGGCCGCGGCCGGGTCGTTGCCCGGCGAGCCGAAGTTGCCGTTGCTGTCCACCAGCGGCATCCGCATCGACCACGGCTGGGCCAGCCGGACCAGCGCGTCGTAGATCGAGGTGTCGCCGTGCGGGTGGTAGGTGCCCATCACGTCGCCGACGACGCGGGCGCACTTGTAGAAGCCCTTCTCGGGCCGGTAGCCGCCGTCGTACATCGCGTAGAGCACGCGGCGGTGCACCGGCTTGAGACCGTCGCGCACGTCGGGCAGGGCGCGCGAGACGATCACGCTCATCGCGTAGTCGAGGTAGCTGCGCTGCATCTCGGTTTCGAGCCCGACGGGCTCGATCCGCAGACCGCCGGTGCTGTTCACCGCGTCCGCCGGGTCGCCTTCGGGCGCCGGGGTGTTCTCTTCGGCCATTGCTGGTCAAAGTCCTTTCGAGGTGTGGCGTGGGGCCGACTCGGAGGTGGACATCCGCGCTGCCGCGGATCCCCCCGGCTGGTCAGATGTCCAGGAACCTGACGTCCTTGGCGTTGCGCTGGATGAAGGAGCGGCGGGCTTCGACGTCCTCGCCCATGAGCACCGAGAACAGTTCGTCGGCCTGGGCCGCGTCGTCGAGCGTGACCTGGCCCAGGACCCGGTGGTCGATGTCCATCGTGGTCACCCGAAGCTCCTCGGCGTTCATCTCGCCGAGACCCTTGAAGCGCTGGATCGAGTCGTCCTTCGCGCGCTTGCCGGCCTGCCGGCCGAGTTCGAGCAGCGCGTCGCGCTCGCGGTCGGAGTAGGCGTACTCGAAGTCGTCCCGGCTCCACTTGATCTTGTAGAGCGGCGGCCGCGACAAGTAGACGTGACCGGCCTCGACCAGCGGACGCATGAAGCGGAACAGGAAGGTCAGCAGCAGGGTGTTGATGTGCTGGCCGTCGACGTCGGCGTCCGCCATCAGGATGATCTTGTGATAGCGGAGCTTCTCGATGTCGAAGTCCTCGTGCACACCGGTGCCGAAGGCCGAGATGAGCGCCTGGACCTCGGTGTTCTGCAGGATCTTGTCGATCCTGGCCTTCTCGACGTTCAGGATCTTGCCGCGGATCGGCAGGATCGCCTGGTACATCGGGTCACGGCCGGACTTGGCCGAACCACCGGCCGAGTCGCCCTCGACGATGAAGATCTCGCACTTGGACGGGTCGTTGCTCTGGCAGTCGCTCAGCTTGCCCGGCAGCGAGGCGGTCTCCAGGAGGCCCTTGCGCCGGGTCAGGTCGCGCGCCTTGCGGGCGGCCATCCGCGCGGTCGCGGCCTGGATCGACTTGCGGATGATGTCCGCGGCCTCGCTGGGGTTGCGGTCGAGCCAGTCGGTGAGGTGCTCGTGCACGACCCGCTGCACGAAGGTCTTGGCCTCGGTGTTGCCCAGCTTGTCCTTGGTCTGGCCCTCGAACTGCGGGTCGCCGAGCTTGACCGAGATGATCGCGGTCAGACCCTCGCGGATGTCCTCGCCGGCGAGGTTCTCGTCCTTCTCCTTGAGCAGCTTCTTCTCGCGCGCGTAGCGGTTGATCAGCGCGGTCAGCGCGGACCGGAAGCCCTCTTCGTGGGTACCGCCGCCGTGCGTGTGGATCGTGTTGGCGAAGCTGTGCACACCCTCGGTGTACTGCGAGTTCCACTGCATCGCGACTTCCACCGAGATGGTCCGGGCCTTGTCCTCGGCCTCGATGTCGATCACCGACGGGTGGACCAGCTCGCCCTTGCGCGAGTTGAGGTAGCGCACGAAGTCGGCGATGCCGCCCTCGTAGTGGTACGTGACCGTGAGCTGCTCGCCCTTGTCGTCCACGTGGTCCGGACGCTCGTCGGTGAGCGAGATGGTCAGGCCCTTGTTGAGGAAGGCCATCTCCTGGAAGCGCCGGGAGAGCGTCTCGAACGAGTAGACCGTGGTCTCGAAGATGTCCGCGTCGGCCCAGAAGGTGACCTGGGTGCCCGTCTCGGTGGTCGCCTCGTGCCGCTCCAGCGGCGCGGTGGGCGTGCCGAGCTTGTAGTCCTGCGTCCAGCGGTAGCCGTCGCGGCGGATGTCCACCGCCAGGCGCGAGGACAGCGCGTTGACCACGGAGACGCCGACGCCGTGCAGACCACCGGAGACCGAGTAGCCGCCGCCGCCGAACTTGCCGCCCGCGTGCAGGATGGTCAGCACGACCTCGACGGCGGGCTTCTTCTCCACCGGGTGCATGTCGACCGGGATGCCACGCCCGTTGTCGACCACGCGCACGCCGCCGTCGGCGAGGATGGTCGCCTCGATGTGCGTCGCGTGGCCCGCGAGCGCCTCGTCGACCGAGTTGTCCACCACCTCGTAGACCAGGTGGTGCAGGCCGCGCTCACCGGTGGAACCGATGTACATGCCCGGGCGCTTCCGGACCGCGTCGAGGCCCTCCAGGACCTGGATGTCACTCGCGCCGTACGACTGCGAGTTGATCGCGGCAGAGGTTTCCGGCGAGCCGGCCACGTCATTCTCCTTGGGGTTGCCGGAATCGGCCACGAAGCGCCCTTTCTGGCACAGCACGGCTCCCTGCCCGGGAGCAGGATCGGCAGGGAGGGTCGGACGGCAGGCAGCCGGCCCGACACGCCCCCGGGCACGGAGCCGCGGAAGTCGAAACAGGATCCGCATGAGCGGTATTGCTGGTTCAGTCTACCGGTCGGGGCGACACAAAGATGGGTTCCCAAGGGCCCTGTGTCCGCGTGTGGCGCCCTGATGTGCCCTGTCGCATGTCCCCCTACTTGCCCCGGGGTCCCGAATCGCTCTCATGGCTGTCCACGCGGCGCGAGCGACTCGGACGGTAACAGCGTGTCAGACCGGTATGACACCGGACACATCGTCCCCGCCGACCCGGCCGATCGGAGCGGATGCGTACCGGGGAGTGCACGCCGGCGGTACATCCCATGGCCGAAAACCGTCTACGGCTGTGCGCGCCACTGTCCCCGGCGGCGCTCCTGCGCCGGGCCGAGGACCCGAATGAAGGTGACGGTGCCGTCGCCCAGCTCCTGATTGAGGCGGGCGAGCAGTTTCGGCGCGAGCCAGCGCACGTGCGTCGCGTAGTTGTCGGATTCGGCGCGGACCACCAGTTCGCCGTCCTCGAAGCGCTCCGGGCGACAGTTGGCCGCCATCGCCGGACCGACGATTTCCGGCCACCGCTGGAGTACGCCGTGCACCGCCGCCGGGGTCTGCCAGCCGCGCTCGGTGACCAGGCGCCCCATGATCTGACGCAGCGGCTGGGGGTCGCGGTCGTCGGGTCCCGAACCACTGCGTTTCAAGCCACGCCGTGCCTGGTTCCGGTCCTGCCGAAGATCGTGTCGGGTCCGTGCCTGGGCGCGGGCCTGGGTCAGCGCCGCGCGGGCCAGGTCGATCCCGCGGATCGGCTCGGCGGCCGGCTGCTCGGCCCGCCCGGGGCCGCCGGGAGACGGGATGTGGGCCTCGTCACTCATCAACCTCGACCCTTCGCACCTCACCCGCGGCGACGTCGTAGCGCGCACCCGCGAGCGCGGGCGGCACATCCTCGGCCACCGCGGCCGTGACCAGCACCTGTTCACCGTGCGCGACCATCTCGGCGAGCCGCGCCCGACGTGTGACGTCCAGTTCGGCGAACACGTCGTCGAGCACCAGGACCGGCTCGCCGCCGTCCGCGCGCAGCAGCTCGTAGGAGCCCAGCCGCAGGGCCAGCGCGTACGACCAGGACTCGCCGTGGCTGGCGTAGCCCTTGGCGGGCAGCGGGCCCAGCCGCAGCACGAGATCGTCGCGGTGCGGGCCGATCAGCGTCTGACCGCGCTCGACCTCGGCCGCCCGGCCGGCCGCGATCGCCGCCGTGAGCACCGCGTGGATGCCGGCCCGGTCGGTGGGCAGCGGGTCCTCCGACATCGAACTGCGGTAGTCCAGCACGATCGGTCCACCGCCTGTGGACAACGCGTCGTAGGCCTTGTCCACCAGCGGTTGCAGCGCGGCGACCAGATCGAGCCGGGCGAAGGTGAGTTCGGCGCCCGTGGCGGCCAGGTGCTCGTCCCACACGTCCAGCGTGCTCAGCGCACCGCTGCGCCCGCCGCCCGCCCGCCGGGCCAGGGCCGCGGTGCGCAGCAGCGTGTTGCGCTGCTTGAGCACCCGGTCGTAGTCCTGCCGCACCCCCAGCAGGCGCGGGGTGCGCGCGGTCAGCAACTCGTCGAGGAACCTGCGGCGTTCGCCCGGATCGCCCTTGACCAGGGCCAGGTCCTCCGGGGCGAACAGCACGGTGCGCAGCAGGCCGAGCAGGTCGCGCGGGCGGGTCGCGGACGAGCGGTTGATCCGGGCCCGGTTGGCCTTGCCGGGGTTGATCTCCAACTCGGCCAGCGCACTGCGGCCGTCCTCGCGGACGATGCTCGCCCGTACGTACGCCCGCTCGGCGCCGAGCCGGACCAGGGGTGCGTCCGAGGCGACCCGGTGGCTGCCGAGCGTGGCCAGGTAGCCGATCGCCTCGACGAGGTTGGTCTTGCCCTGGCCGTTGGGTCCCACGAACGCGGTCACGCCCGGTTCGAGGGGGAGCTCGATCCGGGCGTACGACCGATAGTCGACGAGTGACAGGTGCGCTACATGCATGGGCGGGCGGGCCGATTGCTCAGCCTGCGTCGGCCTCCTTCGGCGGCGTGGTGTCGGCGCCCGGGGCGTCGGCCCCCTTGTGCGTCGACGCGGCGGTGACCGCGTGCCCACCGAACTGATTGCGCAGCGCGGCGATCATCTTCATCTGCGGCGAGTCGTCCTGCCGGGACGCGAATCGGGCGAACAGCGACGCGGTGATCGCGGGCAGCGGGACGGCGTGGTCGATCGCCGCCTCCACGGTCCAGCGGCCCTCGCCGGAGTCCTCCGCGTAGCCGCGCAGGCCCTCCAGGTGCTCGTCGTCGTCCATCGCCCGCACGGCCAGGTCGAGCAGCCACGAGCGAATGACGGTGCCCTCCTGCCAGCTGCGGAACACCTCGCGCACGTCGGTGACCACATCGGCGGCCTCCAGCAGTTCCCAGCCCTCGGCGTAGGCCTGCATCAGCGCGTACTCGATGCCGTTGTGCACCATCTTCGCGAAGTGCCCGGCGCCGACCTTGCCCGCGTGCACGAAGCCCGCGGGGCCCTCGGGCTTGAGTGCGTCGAAGATCGGCTGGACCTTCTCGATGTTCGCGGCGTCGCCGCCGCACATCAGCGCATAGCCGTTGTCCCGGCCCCAAACGCCGCCGGAGACACCGCAGTCGACGAAGCCGATGTTCTTCGCGGCCAGCGCCTCGGCGTGCTTGATGTCGTCCGTCCAGCGCGAGTTGCCGCCGTCGACGAGCACGTCACCGGGGGACAGCAGTTCGCCGAGCTCGTCGACCGTGGCCTGGGTGGGTGCTCCCGCGGGCACCATCACCCACACCACGCGCGGCGTCGGGAGTGCGTCCACAAGTTCCTTGAGGCTGTGCACATCCGCGATGTCCGCGTTGCGGTCGTAGCCCACCACCGTGTGGCCCGCGCGGCGCAGACGCTCGCGCATGTTGCCACCCATCTTGCCGAGGCCGACGAGTCCGAGCTGCATCCTGAAATCCTTCGTTCGCTGCTGCGATGCCGGGTGGGGCACCGCCGAGGCCGCTTCCGCACCCCTTGTGGGGGCTTTTCACCGCGTCGACGGTACGCGGGTAGCGGTTGCCCGTGCTGCTGCGGGGTCATGCACGGCGGACCCGTACGAACCCGGAGCCCGTTCGGCCCGGTTGAGCCGCGGCCCTCGGTCAGCCGGACAGGCGCACCGGCATGATCAGGTAGCGGTACTCGTCGGTGGCCTCGGCCTCGACGTCGGGCTTGCCGGTCATCACGGCCGGCTTCGTGGACGTGGTGAAGGAGATCTGGGCGACCGGCGAACCGATCGCGCTGAGTCCTTCGAGCAGGAACGTCGGGTTGAAGGCGATCGAGATCTCCTCGCCCTCCAGCGTCGCGTCGATCGCCTCGGAGGCCTGCGCCTCGTCGCCGGAACCGGCTTCGAGCACCAGTCGGCCGTCGGAGAAGGACAGCCGCACCGGGGTGTTGCGCTCGGCGACCAGGGACACGCGCTTGACGGCGTCCACGAACGGCGCGGTCTCCACCGTCGCGACGGTCTCCGACTGCTCCGGGAACAGCGCGCGGTACTTGGGGAATTCGCCTTCGAGCAGGCGGGTGGTGGTGCGCCGGCCGGCGCCCTCGAAGCCGATCATGCCCTCGCCGATCTTGTCCCCGGACAGCGCGATCTGCACGCTGTCGCCCTGGGTCAGCGACTTGGCGGTGTCGTTGAGGGTCTTGGCGGGCACCAGGGCCACCGCCGAGGAGAGGCCGTCGGCCTCGGGCTTCCAGTGGAACTGGCGGACCGCGAGCCGGTATCGGTCGGTGGCGGCGAGGGTGACCAGGTCGCCCTCGATCTCGACCCGGACGCCGGTCAGCATCGGCAGCGTGTCGTCGCGGCCGGCCGCGATGGCCACCTGGGCCACGGCGGCGGCGAAGACATCGCCCTCGACGGATCCCGCGGCGGTGGGCATGTCCGGCAGCGCCGGGTAGTCCTCCACCGGGAGGGTGGGCAGGGTGAACCGTGCGCTGCCGCAGACCACGGTCACCTTGGCGCCGTCGGTGGACACCTCGACGGGGCGGTTCGGCAGGCTCTTGGAGATGTCCGCGAGCAGTCGCCCGGACACCAGCACCCGGCCCGGCTCGTCGATCTCGGCCTCGACGCCGCCACGGGCGGAGACCTCGTAGTCGAAGCTGGACAGCGTCAGTCGCTGGTCCGCGGCTTCCAGGAGCAGTCCGGCGAGGACGGGAACCGCCGGCCGCGCCGGGAGACTCCGCGCGGTCCACGCCACCGCATCAGCGAGAACGTCACGCTCGACCCGGAACTTCACCGGTTCACCGCCTCCTGCCGTTACCGGCCGTCTGTCTGTCGTGTGTCTGCCGTTCGTTCGTTCGGCATCGGTGGCAGGCCGTCGGGGCCTACCACCGGCACACAGTCTGACGCACCGCGCCGACAGCCCGCGCAGCCCCCGGCAAACCGGCAGTCCACAGATTCGGGCCGACCCGACCGTTTTCCGTGGATCTCTCTTGAACTACGTGTGGTCGTAGTAGTAGGGGGTGTGGATACCGTGGATAACCGGTATACGCGCAGGTCAGGGCCGGTTTTTTGTCCACTTCGAGGTGTGGGTGAACCCGTGGATAAACCCCCTGTGTCTGTGGATGCCCGAATTGGCTCCACAGGCCGTCCCCAGCCGTACCCGTACTTGTCCCCAAACAATCCCCAGGTCGAGGGCCACTTGTCCCCACCCTCTGCGGATGCCCGTTGGCTTCGGATTCACCGTAAGGGGTGAAACCGACCCGACTGTGGACAGATCCGTGGACAACCTGGGGACAAGCGCGGAATTTCGGTGGACGGGACGTGGACAACCGGACAACACGGCGGTGGACGGTCTGCGGCGGAAAAGTTATCCACAGTCTGTGGAGGAATCCATTCCACATCACCACAGGAACCTGACCTGCCGGCTCGCCGGCTTTTTCCCCAGGTTCCCGCAGCCATTGTGGGGAACTCCGGGGTGGATGCGTCATCCCCATGGTGTGGAAGCCCGAGTCGGCGCCGATCGGTGGATAACTCGGCCCCATTTCGGGCGATGTGACGAAGGTCACATCGCACATGCGAAGGCCGGCGGCCCCAAAGGGGAACGCCGGCCGCTTCTCGGTGGTGATCGGGTGCCGTTTCAGCTCTTGATGCGGTTCGTCAACTCGGTCACCTGGTTGTAGATCGAGCGCCGTTCGGCCATCAACGAGCGGATCTTGCGGTCCGCGTGCATCACCGTCGTGTGGTCGCGCCCGCCGAACTGGGCGCCGATCTTGGGCAGCGAAAGATCGGTCAGCTCACGGCACAGATACATCGCGATCTGGCGCGCGGTGACCAGCACCCGGCTGCGCGAGGTGCCGCACAGGTCCTCGACGGACAGGCCGAAGTACGCGGCGGTGTGCGCCATGATCGTGGTCGCCGTGATCTCGGGCCCCGCGCTGTCCGGGATCAGGTCCTTGAGCACGATCTCGGTGAGCTGCAGGTCCACCGGCTGGCGGTTCAGGCTGGCGAACGCGGTCACCCGGATCAGCGCGCCCTCCAGCTCGCGGATGTTCCGGGAGATCTTGCTGGCGATGTACTCCAGCACGTCCGGCGGCGCGTTGAGGCCCTCCTGGATCGCCTTCTTCCGCAGGATCGCGATCCGGGTCTCCAACTCGGGCGGCTGGACGTCGGTCAACAGTCCCCACTCGAATCGGTTGCGCAGCCGGTCCTCCAGCGTCACCAGCTGCTTGGGCGGCCGGTCGGAGGAGATGACGATCTGCTTGTTCGCGTTGTGCAGCGTATTGAAGGTGTGGAAGAACTCCTCCTGGGTCTGCTCCTTGGTCTCCAGGAACTGGATGTCGTCCACGAGCAGGACATCGACGTCTCGATAACGTCGACGGAAGCCGTCGGCCTTGCCGTCGCGGATCGAGTTGATGAATTCGTTGGTGAACTCCTCCGAGCTCACGTAGCGCACCCGGGTACCCGGATACAGGCTCTTCGCGTAGTGCCCGATCGCGTGCAGCAGGTGCGTCTTGCCCAGCCCCGACTCGCCGTAGATGAACAGCGGGTTGTACGCCTTCGCGGGCGCCTCGGCGACCGCCACCGCGGCCGCGTGCGCGAACCGGTTGCTGGAGCCGATGACGAACGTCTCGAACAGGTATTTCGGGTTCAGCCTGGCGGCCGGCTCGTGCTCGACCACGCCGTGTTCACGCCCGGTGCCCGGCCGAGCCAACCGCAGCGGTCGCCCGCCGGGCGCATCGGCCGGCGGTACGGGCGGGGACTGGTGGGGAGGAGGGGACTGCTGTGGCGGTTGCGCGACACCCGGCGACTGATCTCTGTCGCCGGATTGATGTGTCGAATTATCCACAAAGCTGTGGACGGACGGTGTGGAAAAGCCGGGCGGCCCGAACAGGTCTTCGCGGTCCGCAAACAGGGTTCCATCCGATGGCGGAATTCCCGGGTGATCGGATGAAACGTTCGGATTGCCCCCGTATCCGTATTGATCGCGAGAATCCCGTGGATCCCGGGGATCGCGAGCGTCCCGGGACTCGCGCGGCTCCCGCGGATCGCGCAGGTCGCGCTGCTCCCGGGCGTCGCGCGCATCCCGGGGGTCCCTGGGGTCGCGCTGCTCGCGCGGGTCGCGCTGATCCCGGTACGGTCCGGGCGCGTAGCGCTCGTGCGGGTAGTCCTGCTGATACTGCGGCTCGGCGTAGGGATCGCGGTCCTGGCGGTACGGCTGCTGTCCGTACGGCTCCTGCGGGTAGCCGTCGCGGCCGTAGCGGTCGCCGCCATAGGAGGAGCGACCGTAGGGGCCGGGGTTGTAGTCGTCGTGCCGGGGCGAACGGTCGTGCCGCTCGGGCACCGGCTCCGGCTCGCCCGCACCCGGCTCGACGCTGACCGCGAACCGGATCGGCCGCCCGAAACCGTGGCTCAACGCGTCCGTGACCACCTGGCGGAGCCGGGTCTCCAGGACTTCCTTGGCGAACTCGTTCGGCACCGCGAGCAGCGCGGTGTCGGAGAAGAGGGTCAGCGGCTGTGTCCGCTGGAGCCATCCTTTGTCCTTGGCCGTGACCGAGTCGTCGGTGGCCAGTCGTTCCAGGAACCGTGCCCAGACTGCGGCGAGGTCGCTGGTGATGTCAGCCACAGTGCACGCTCTTTCATTGCATCGACGCAGGTCTCGGGAGGGCTCCCAGTGTCCCGGACCCCGGGAGCGAGCGCTCCGGTCCGACCCACCTGTTCACGGTAGTGGCGCCCGGTAGCCTGCTCAACCCGTTGTCCACAGGCTGTGTACAGCCTGCCCCGTACGACGTTTCCGCAGGTGGGCGACGTGCCCCGGATCCCCCATTTGACCCCGTCGCCTGTTGGTACGTACCGTGGGCCGGTCTAGTTGTCTGACGACCGCTGCCGCATGTCCGAGATCATGTCGATGCGGACGTACGGTGGTGGCCGGCGGTCTTTTCTGCCGGCCCACGATTCAAATCCTGGAGCCCCCGAGTGAGCAAGCGCACCTTCCAGCCGAACAACCGTCGCCGGGCGAAGACCCACGGGTTCCGGCTGCGCATGCGCACCCGTGCCGGTCGCGCCATCCTTGCTGCCCGCCGCCGCAAGGGCCGCGCGGAGCTTTCCGCCTGAGTTCGCGGATCTCTCCGTGCTGCCTGCCGATAACCGGCTGAGGCGGCGCGAGGACTTCGCGATCGCGGTTCGCCGCGGGCGTCGAGCCGGCCGTCCCCATCTGGTCGTCCACCTGCATCGTCAGGAGACGAGCGGACCAGTGACGTCCGAACGCACCCCGGCGACCGCACCGCCGTCCGAGCCGGACACCCTGCGCCAATCTGTGGCAGAGGACCCGCACGCGGATGTGGAGCACGCTCCACCACCGCGTGCGGGTTTCGTCGTGAGCAAGGCTGTCGGCCCCGCGGTAGTCCGTAACGTCGTCAAGCGTCGGCTACGCCACCTCATACGCGATCGGATGGCCCTGCTCCCGGCAGGTAGCCTGGTCGTGGTACGGGCATTGCCACCCGCAGCCCAGGCGGACCATTCCGCCCTGGCACGGGATCTGGACGCAGCGTTCGACCGGCTCCTGGGCCGGGCCGGGCGCCCTGTCGCGGTTCGAGCGGATGGGCCCGCGGCCAAGCCGGGAGCGACGGCGTGAAGTACCTGTTCATGGGGTTCATTCGGGTCTATCAGTGGACGATCAGCCCGATGCTGGGGCCGGTGTGTCGCTTCTACCCGTCGTGCTCGCATTATGGGTACGAGGCGATGTCCGTGCACGGCGCCTTCAAGGGCACCTACCTCACCGTGTGGCGCATCCTGCGCTGCAACCCCTGGAACTCTGGCGGTGTCGATCCTGTGCCGCCGCGCACACGCCGACCGTGGCGACTCCCCGAGCGGAAGTCGCGCTCGGAGTCGGAGCCGCACGAGCGGCAGCAGACGTCCAGCACCGGCCGTACCGAGCCCGCGCCCGGTGCGAACACCACCGCCCGAGGAGCTTGACCGTGGGGATTCTTAACCCCCTATATACCGCCGTCTCGTGGATCATCGTTCAGTTCCACTCGTTGTTCAGCCCGATCTTCGGCAAGAGCAGCGGTTGGTCCTGGGGCCTGTCCATCGTCTGCCTCGTGGTCGTCATCCGGATCTGCCTGATCCCGCTCTTCGTGAAGCAGATCAAGGCGACCCGTGGTCTCCAGGCGCTGCAGCCGCGGATCAAGGAGGTCCAGAAGCGGTACAAGGACGACCGTGAGCGTCAGTCCCAGGAAATGATGAAGCTCTACAAGGAGACGGGTACCAACCCGCTCTCGAGCTGCCTTCCGATCCTGGTCCAGTCGCCGTTCTTCTTCGCCCTGTTCCACGTGCTGCAGCGCGTCTCGCAGAACCGCACGGTCGGCGTGATCGACCGCGACCTGGTGAACAGCGCCCAGCAGGCGCACATCTTCGGCGCCCCGATCGCCGCCAAGTTCACCGACTCGGCGGCCAAGATCGCCAGCCTCGGGGCCGACCTGACCACCGTGCGCATCGTCACCATCGTGATGATCGTGCTGATGTCCGGGTCGCAGTTCTTCACCCAGCGCCAGCTGATGACGAAGAACACCGACCCCGCTTCGCTCGTGGGCAACCCGTTCGCGAAGCAGCAGAAGCTGATGATGTACGCGTTCCCGATCATGTTCGCGGTCTTCGGCATCAACTTCCCCGTCGGTGTGCTCATCTACTGGCTCACCACCAACGTGTGGACGATGGGTCAGCAGCTGTTCGTGATCAACCGCAACCCCACGCCCGGCAGCCCGGCGTTCAAGGTGCGGCAGGAGAAGCTCGCGGAGAAGGCGCGCAAGCAGGGCAAGGTGCTGCTTCCCGACGGCAAGCTGATGGACACCGCCGAGTACGAGGCCCAGCAGGCCGAGCTGAAGGCCCAGGCCGCCCGGCGCCAGCAGCCCACCAGGCTCACCAAGTCGCAGCGCAAGGCCCGTGCCCGGGACGACGCGGACGCGGCCGCCAGGGACGCCGAGGAGGGCTCGGAGGCCGGTGCCGCGGCGAGCAACGGCACGTCCGGCACCGCCCGCTCGAACGGCTCGGTGAAGGGCTCGACCGCGCGGACACCGCATTCCGGTGCGCGTAACGCCGGCCCGCGCAAGCAGACCCAGAGCCGGAAGCACCACCCGAGGAAGAAGTGACCGCCCTCGACGGGGCGGCCGCCCTCTCCACCGACTCGCTCACTCGTCCACAAAGGAGTTCCCCTGTGACGGAAGGCACGACCCCCGCCGTCGACTCACCCGCCGCCTCGCGTCGGATCACGCTCACCGCGGAGGAGATCAGCCGTCTGGAGCAGGAGGGCGAGATCGCCGCGGACTACCTGGAGGCCCTGCTCGACATCGCCGACCTCGACGGCGACATCGACATGGACGTCGAAGGCGGACGCGCGTCGGTCTCGGTGATCGCCGGCGACGAAAGCGAATCCTCCGGCGCCGACCTCAAGCGGCTCGTCGGTCGCGACGGCGAGGTCCTGGAAGCCCTCCAGGAACTGACCCGGCTGGCCGTGCACCGCGAGACCGGCGAGCGCAGCCGGTTGATGCTCGACGTGGACGGCTTCCGTGCCGCCAAGCGGGCGAACCTGGCGGAGATCGCCACCGAGGCGGTGGAAGAGGTCAAGGCGGCGGGTACGTCCCTCAAGCTGAAGCCGATGACCCCGTTCGAGCGCAAGGTCGTGCACGACACCGTCGCGGAGGCCGGACTGCGCAGCGAGTCGGAGGGCGAGGAGCCCAATCGCTGCGTCGTCGTCCTGCCCGCCTGATCGGATCCCCGGATCCGTTTCCGCAAACCGTCGCGCCGGCCCCCCCCCCCACCCCCGGGGGGGCCGGGCCCCGGCGGGGGGGGTTTAGACACCGGTAACGCAGGGCGGCCCCACCCCCCCCCCCCCCGCGCCCGTCCGCCCG
>NZ_JBITHP010000009.1:106235-133576 GCF_044458105.1 Embleya sp. NPDC050493 | reverse complement strand
CGGGGGGGGGCGCCCCCCCCCCACCCGGCGGCCCGCCCCCCCCCCCCCCACCCCCCCCCCCCCTCCCCCTCCCCCACCCCCCCCCCCCCCCCCCCCCCCCCCCCGGGGGGGGCCCCCGGCGCCGTTCCTGGGATGATGTTCCACGTGAAACGTCAGGACGACACGACCCCCGACCCGCCGGCGGACGAGCGCGCGCCCGAGGCCCCGGAGGCGGCGGCTCGCCTCTTCGGTGCCAACCTGGACCGCGCGATCCGCTATGCCGATCTGCTGGCCGGTCCCGGTGTACGCCGGGGCATGGTCGGCCCACGCGAAGTCGGCCGGCTCTGGGAGCGGCACCTGCTCAACTGCGGGGTGGTCGCCGAATTGATCGCGGAGAACGCGATCGTGCACGACGTCGGTTCGGGTGGTGGTCTGCCGGGCATTCCGCTCGCGCTGGTCCGGCCGGACCTGCGGATCACCCTCGTCGAGCCGTTGTTGCGGCGCACCACGTTCCTCGACGAGGTGGTCGAGGAACTCGGCCTCGACAACGTCGAGGTGCTGCGCGGGCGCGCCGAGGAACTGCGCGGCCGTACCTCCGCCGACGTGGTGACCGCACGTGCGGTCGCGCCGCTGGCCAAGCTGGCCGGGTGGGGCCTGCCGCTGCTCGGTTCGGGCGGCGAGATGCTCGCCCTCAAGGGCGACTCGGCCGCCGAGGAACTCCTGGAGTCCGAGGCGGACTTGCGCAAGCTCGGTGCGGTGTCCTGGACGGTCGCGCACGCGGGTGCCGGAATCGTGGACCCGCTGACCACCGTGGTCCGGGTGCGGATCGGCACCGTCGTGGCCAAGGAGTCCAAGGCGACGAAGGCGCGCCGAGCCGCGAAGACAACGCGGCGGCGTCCCGGGAAGTAGCAGCCGCCCCGGGTTGGGCCGGACGGCTGAAACGCCGTTCCTGCCCGCTCGGGGTGTGTCGTGAGCGCCGTGGCATCGCCGCACCCGGGATCGTGTTTCACGTGAAACGTCTTCCGTGGAAACGCTTCTACTCGCCTGAGGCGCGCCGGAACGTGACACCCTCTGAGGGTGCCGCCGCAGTGCGTGGTCATTCCGTCGGCCCGAGTTCCCATGTCGCCGCGGCAGGAGAGGAGAGTGGACCGTTGCCGTCCGAGTATCCGACAGCCTCGATGCCGGCGCCCCGAGTAGGCGCCGGCGTCGACGTTTCACGTGAAACAGAGGCCCCCGGTATCGAAGACACGCCCATCGCCCGGGCGGCCAGACAGGCCGTCGAGACGATGGGCCGCGCTTCGGAAGGGCTACCGCGCCCGGAGCGCACCCGGGTCATGGTGGTCGCGAACCAGAAGGGTGGCGTCGGCAAGACCACGTCGACCGTGAACCTCGCGGCGGCGTTGGCGATGCACGGCGCCCGGGTGTTGGTGATAGACCTCGACCCGCAGGGCAACGCCTCCACGGCGCTCGGGGTGGACCATCACGCGGGCACGCCGTCGATCTACGAGGTGCTCGTCGAGGGCCGCGACCTGGCCGAGGTCGTCCAGCCGGTGCGCGACGTCGAGGGCCTGTTCTGTGCTCCGGCCACGATCGACCTGGCCGGCGCCGAGATCGAACTCGTCTCCCTGGTCGCCCGGGAGAGTCGGCTCCAGCGCGCCATCTCGTCCTACGAGCAGCCGTTGGACTACATCCTGATCGACTGTCCGCCCTCGCTCGGCCTGTTGACCGTCAACGCGCTCGTGGCGGGTGCCGAGGTGGTCATCCCGATCCAGTGCGAGTACTACGCGCTGGAGGGGCTCGGCCAGTTGTTGCGCAACGTGGAACTGGTCCGCGCGCACCTGAATCCGAACCTGGCCGTGTCGACGATCCTGCTCACCATGTACGACGCCCGCACCCGGCTGGCCTCGCAGGTGGCCCAGGAGGTGCGCGACCACTTCCCGGACGAGGTGCTGCCGACCGCGATCCCGCGTTCGGTGCGAATCTCCGAGGCACCCAGCTACGGCCAGACCGTGATGACCTACGACCCGGGCTCCACCGGTGCGTTGTCGTATCTTGAAGCGGCTCGGGAGATGGCGCTGCGCGGCGTGGCGAAGGCGAAGGAGGAAGTATGAGCGGACAACGCAGGGGTTTGGGCAAGGGGCTCGAATCGATCATCCCCACTCGGGCGCTGAAGCCGTCGTCCTCCGCTGCGGAGACCCTGCGCAGGATGGCGGAAATAGCGACCGACGAGCCGGCCATGTCGCCGGCCTCGGTCCCGGTCCAGGAATCGCCACGAGGCAGCAGGACAGCGGTGCAGCCGGCCGCGCTGTACGCCGAGTTGCTGCTCGATGTGATCACGCCGAACCCGCGCCAGCCCCGCGAGGTGTTCGACGAGGGCGCGATGGCCGAGTTGGTCCAGTCGATCCGGGAAGTGGGTGTGCTCCAGCCGGTCGTGGTCCGTGCGTCGGGTGACGGCACCTACGAACTGGTGATGGGCGAGCGCCGGTGGCGGGCCTCTCGCGAGGCGGGGCTGACCCACGTGCCGGCCATCGTCCGGGTCACCCAGGACGACAAGCTGTTGCTCGACGCGCTCCTGGAGAACCTGCACCGTTCCGAACTCAACCCGCTCGAAGAGGCCATGGCCTACGAGCAGTTGCTGGAGGAGTTCGCGTGCAGTCACGACAGCCTCGCCAAGCGGATCGGACGCTCGCGCCCGTATGTGTCGAACACCCTGCGGCTGTTGAAGTTGCCGACCGAGGTGCGGACCAGCCTGGCGGCCGGGACGCTCCTCGCCGGGCACGCGATCGCGTTGCTCAAGATCGAGGAGTATCCGGACGAGCTGGCCAAGCTCGCCAAGCGCATCATCCGCGAGGGCATGACGGTGCGCACCGTCGAAGAGATCGCCTCGCAGATCAAGGGTGAGGGTCCGGCGCGGCCGGCGAAGACGCAGAAGCCGCGACCCGGTGGGCTCGTCGCGCCGGCCCTGAACCAGCTCGCGGATCGGCTCAAGGACCGCTTCGAGACCGAGGTGAAGGTGGTCCTCGGCCCGAAGAAGGGCAAGATCGTCGTCGAGTTCGCGTCGGTCGAGGATCTGGAACGCATCCTTGCCTCGATGGCGCCCGGTGAAGGCGACCAGTTCGCCAAGCGGCTGAGTGAGCCGCAGGGTCGGGCGCGACCCGAGTCGACTGCGGCCGAGTCGACCCCGGCCGAGTCGACCGCGGCCGATGACCAACCCTCGGTGTTGGTCCCGTAGTCGACGCAGAAACACCGAAGCACGGAAATACGGAGAAGGGGCCCGCGGTCGTTGACCGCGGGCCCCTTCCTTGCTTGTGTTTCACGTGAAACGCGCCGCCCGCTCGATGCGGCGGTGCCGCTCGCGCACGTTTCACGTGAAACGTGGCACCCCTGGAGGGGCGATGAGGTCGATGCGTTGGATCGTCGCGGGTCTGGGAGTGGGTGCCGTCGGCGGTTTCGTCGGCGGGCTGCTCGGTGGTTCGCCGCGTTCCCGGGTGTCGATTCCCGCGCCGTGGACGCCCGATGGGCCCGCGATTCCGGTCCATGCGCTGCCTGAGGGCTCACGTCGGCCGGTGGATCGGGTCGTCCTCGACGAGGCGGCGCTCGCTCGGGCGAGAGCCGATCGACTCGGGTACTGAGTGGTTCGGTTGCTGCCGGCTCGGACGCCGGTCGACTCGGGTGCCGGTCGACTCAGGTGAAGACGGGCAGTCGCAGCATGCCGGTGGGCACGTCCTCGTCCGGCGGCAGGTAGAGCCGCTGGAGGGCCACCACGATCGACTCGGCGGCGTGGTCGCGGAATTCCGACCCGGCCAGTCGGGCCGCGTCCTCCGCGTTGGTGAGGTAGCCCAACTCGATCCGCACGGCGGGCATCCGGGTACGCCGTAGCAGCGTCCACGCCTTGCCGTGGGTCCGACCGTCGACCAGGCCGGTACGCGCGACGAGTTCGCGCTGAACCAGGCTCGCGAAGTGCTCTCCGGTCGGCGAGCGTCGCCCGTACCGGTCGCTTCCGCTGCCGTAGTAGTAGCTGGAGACGCCGCTCGCCCGCGGGCTTTCGTTGCGGTCCGCGTGCAGGGATATCACCAGGTCCGCGTCGGTGGCATTGGCGAAGGCCGCACGGTCCTCCTCGCCGATGCCGTCGGAGTCCAGGCCGCGGGTGAGGTACGCCTGGACGCCGAGGGCGGACAGCCGACCCTCCAGTCGCCGGGCGAGATCCCACACCACCTCGGCCTCGGCGAGTCCGTGTGCCACCACGCCCAGGTCCGTGCCGCCGTGACCCGGGTCGATCACCACGGTCTTGCCGGCCAGCGATGGGCCGGAGCGGTGCAGGAGTTCGGATTCGCGCATCGCGTGCGGCTGGCCGCCGACGACCGTGCGCGCGAGCCGGTCGAGGGCTCGGAACGTGGCCGGTCCACACGTGCCGTCTGCGCCCAGCCCGTAGTTGCGCTGGAATTCGCGCAGCGCGCGCTCGGTGGCGGGGCCCAGGATGCCGTCCACCCGGCCGCAGTCGAAGCCCATGTCGAGCAGCCGCTGCTGAAGGGTGGCCACGTCGTCCCCGACCGTCGGGTGACCGATCGAGTAGGACAGCATGCGGTCGCCGAGGCGCCACCGTGCCTCGTCGAGGTGACGGTAGGTCTCCGGGCCGACGATGCCGTCCACGGTCATTGCCCGCTGCTGCTGGAAATGCCGAACGGCGAGATCCACGGAATGGTCGAACACCGCGTCCGCGTAGCCGCCGTGGCCGTCCCCGTCCCCGCTGCCGGCGACCGCATGGGCACCGGCGGGCAGGAGGCCGAGCAGCACCAGTTTGGACCTGATCTCGGCCACTGCGGGGCCGGTGTCACCGCGTCGGTACCGCCGCTGCATGGTCATGGAAAGAAGTCCTCCCGAGTTTTGACGCAACACTCGATCGTACGCGCGCATTCGGTCGTTCCCGTACCGGAGCGGGGCTCTCGGGGTCCGGATTCCGGCGCGGGCGGGCGATCCGCCGTCCCGGGCCGCCCGCCGGTCGTCGGTACGCCCTGACACGCGCGAAGGGCGCTCCCCGGTTCCGGGAAGCGCCCTTCGGATGCCGCGCGGCCGCCGCGTCGATCGGGTCGACTCAGACGTACTCGGCGAGCTCCTTGAGGAGCATCGACTTCGGCTTCGCACCGACGATCGTCTTGACGATCTCGCCGCCCTTGAAGACGTGCAGGGTCGGGATCGACATCACGCCGTAGCGGGTGGTGATCTCCGGGTTCTGGTCGATGTTGAGCTTCGCGACGGTGAGCTTGTCACCGTTCTCGTCCGCGATCTGCTCGAGCGCCGGGGCGATCTGGCGGCACGGGCCGCACCACTCGGCCCAGAAGTCGACGAGCACTGCCTTGTCGCTCATCAGGACGTCGGTGTCGAAGGTCTTGTCGGTGACGGTGACGGTGGCCCCGGCCATGGTTGCTCCTCGGTGTGCTCGGGTGGAAGGAAGTGGGACGAGTTGTGGGTCAGGCGACGGCGCCGTCGGCGA
Source organism: Embleya sp. NPDC050493 (assembly GCF_044458105.1). Classification (NCBI taxonomy): domain Bacteria; kingdom Bacillati; phylum Actinomycetota; class Actinomycetes; order Kitasatosporales; family Streptomycetaceae; genus Embleya; species Embleya sp. NPDC050493. Next base: position 128,106 of record NZ_JBITHP010000009.1, on the reverse strand, counting down.
GCGAGGCGAGGTAGCGCTCGGCGTCGAGCGCGGCGGCACAGCCGGTGCCGGCCGCGGTGATCGCCTGCCGGTAGGTGTGGTCCACGACATCGCCCGCCGCGAAGACGCCGGTGAGGTTGGTGTGCGTGGTCGGGGCGTCGACCTTGATGTAGCCCTCGGCGTCCAGCTCGATCTGGTCGCCCAGGAGTTCGGTGCGCGGGTCGTGGCCGACCGCGATGAACAGGCCGGTCACCGCCAGGTCGCGCAGCTCGCCGGTGCCGGTGTCACGCAGCTTGACGCCGGTGAGCTTGCCGTCGCCCACGATCTCGGCGACCTCGCTGTTCCACGCGAACGAGATCTTCTCGTCGGCGAACGCCCGATGTTGCATCGCCTTGCTCGCGCGCAGCTCGTCCCGACGGTGGATGACGGTCACCGAGCGGGCGAAGCGGGACAGGAACGTGGCCTCCTCGATCGCCGAGTCGCCACCGCCGACCACCGCGATGTCCTGGTCCCGGAAGAAGAAGCCGTCGCAGGTGGCACACCAGGAGACACCGCGACCGGAGAGAGCGTCCTCGTTGGGCAGGTTGAGCTTGCGGTACGCGGACCCGGTCGCCAGGATCACCGCGTGCGCCTTGTGCACGGTGCCCGCGCCGTCCGTGACGGTCTTGACCGCGCCGGTGAGGTCGACGGCCACGACGTCGTCCGGAATCAGCTCGGCGCCGAAGCGCTCGGCCTGCTTGCGCATGTTGTCCATCAGATCCGGACCCATGATGCCGTCCGGCCAGCCGGGGAAGTTCTCGACCTCGGTGGTGTTCATCAGTGCGCCGCCCGCAGTGACGGCGCCTTCGAAGACCAGCGGCTTCAGGTCCGCGCGTGCTGCGTAGACGGCGGCCGTGTACCCGGTCGGACCCGATCCGATGATGATCACGTTGCGGACGTCGCTCACGCTGAGCCTTTCCTGGTTCCTTGTCGAGCCTCGGGCCGGAGGCCGGCCTCGGCTGTGCGGGTCTGCGAGCCCCGCGCCCCGATGAGATGCGGTGTCTCGTTCGACAACGGATCCTAGGTGCGCACCATTCCCGGCTCCCAACGCCGCGAGCACGGCGTGCCGGGGATCACCCTCGGGGGACCACGGTGCTGAGCAACACGGAGCCGGTGACGGGGCCCGACGGGGCCGCCGAGAGCTGTGTGGCGCAGGACGCGTCCACGATGTACACCCGGACCCGGTCGGCACTCGGGCCGTCGAGGACCACGACCCGGACCGGCTTGCCGGCATAGCGGCCGTCGTCGGTGGCCAGCGGCCGGGCGGCGTCCGGGCCGATCGCGGCGGCGACGCAGCCGGGCAGGTCCACGAGCGGGGTCGCCGTACCGCGGCGCAACAACTGCGCGACCTGCTCGGGCAGTCGGGCGGCCGTGTACTCCCGGGGAGCCGCGATGGACGGCCGCTGCGGCAGCTCCGGGGTCTGCGCTTCCGACTTCGCGCCCGGTTGCTCGCCCGCCTTGCCGGACGGCGCGGGCCGGTCGGCACCCTGGGGCGCGGACACGGCGGAGTTGTCCTTGGCGGCGGTCGGTTTGTGGGCGCCGTCGTCGTCGCCCCCGGTGCCGACCAGGACGGTGACGCCCAGGGCCACCGCCGCCACTGCGGCGGCCGCGAGCAGCAGCGGACCGCGGCGCCGCCGGCGACGGGCGGCGTCCAGATGGACGACGCCGTGGTCGAAGCCGTGGTCGGACGCATGCGGCGCCGCGGTCGGTGCGGGCGGTGCCGCGGCGGCCGGGACGCTCGTGCGGGGGATGCCCACCGAAGGTGCCTCGGCGGGTCGCGGCGGCGGGAGCGCGGCCAGCGCGAGCGCGTCGTCGATTCGCGCGACCACGTCGGCGGGCATCGGTTCGGCGGGCTGTGCGCCGAGCAACTCGCGGACCTCCGCGAGCGCGTCCCGGGTGTCGCGACACTCGGCGCACTCGGCGAGGTGTGCGTGCACGGCGGTCGCCTGCTCCGGATCGAGCAGTCCTTCGACGAGGTCGGACAGCACCTCGACGTCGATGTGCTCGCTCATCGTGTGCCACCTCCCTCCATGCTCGTGCCGCCCGCGTCGGGGGCCGGACCGCCGGTTCTCGGTCGGTCGTCCGTCGATGGGACGGATTGTCCGGCTCCGGGGTTCCCGGATGCCCGGGACGGTCCGGGCGGCCCCGCCTCGCGCAGGTGCCGCACCAGCGGCAGCAGCTTGGCGCGACCGCGGGCGCAGCGGCTCTTGATGGTGCCCGAGGCGACCTGCAGGATCCGGGCCGCCTCGTCGACGGGGTAGCCCTCCATGTCCACCAGCACCAGTGCGGCCCGCTGCTCGGCCGGCAGCGTGGCCAGCGCGGCGAGCACCTCCGCGCGGGTCTCGCCGCGGATCGCCGGGTCCTCGTGCACGGGCGCGGGCAGCCGCTGGTCGAGATCCTCGGGCAGCGGTACGGCCGGCCGGGCGGCCCGACGCCGGGCCCGGTCCAGGCAGGCGTTCACCACGATCCGGTGCAGCCACGTCGTGACGGCCGCGCGGCCCTCGAACCTACCCGCGGCACGGTAGGCGGATACCAGGGCGTCCTGGAGGGCGTCAGCGGCTTCCTCGCGGTCGCCCAGCGTGCGCAGGGCCACCGCCCACAGCCGGTCGCGGTGTCGACGGACGACCTCGCCGAACGCGTCGGGGTCGCCGGCGGCGTGCCGGGTGAGCAGATCGGCGTCGGTGACGTCCGCGTACGCCGATCCGGTCTGCTCCGTACTCACCGCCTACCTCCCCTGGGCCCGGGGTCATCCTGGCATGGGCCGCCGGCGCCTTGGAGAGGGGTTCGCCTCGATCGCCCGGGCGGGGGTCAGTCGAGGGTGACGAAGGAGACCTCGCGCCAGGCGTTCTGGTAGCCGCTGTGGAAAATCTGGTAGTTGCCGACGTTCGACTCGACATTGGGCATCGCCGTCATCACCAGCAGGACGTATTGCGCCCGGACAGGTTTGCCGGTGGCCTTGATCTCCAGGTCGGTGGTGATCGTGGTGCCCCGTCCGACCTCTTCCTTGAACGCTTCCTCCGAGGAGGGCATCGACTTCGCGCCGGGCGCCGCCATGAGCTTGAAGTCGGTGCGTGACGTCTCGGGGTCGGGCCCGCCGGGAGCACCCAGCTCGATCTTCGCGCCACGCACCTCGCGAACCGAGCCCAAGTCGTAGACGATGCCGTAACCCCTGCGGTTGAAGATGACCGGCGGGCCTTGCACCATATAGTTCGTGCGCCAGTACGTGGCGGCATTCCCGTCGAAGGTTTTCTTCACGTCCTCGGGTGCGGTCGGCGGACTGTCGCCGATCGAGATCTCCTTGGCCGCCTTGGGCGGCTTGACGACCGGCGTCGGGACGACCGTGCTCGGCGCCGCGCTCGGCGACGGCTCGCCCCCCTGCCGCTTCAACGGATCCGGCTTCTCCTCCCCGTCCCCCACATGGCTGGCCACCTGCCACGTCACCAGGACGATCGCGAGCACCACGAGCACCGCGACCGCACCCTTGACCGTCGCGCCGAACCGGCCGCCCAGCGGGGGCGGCGGTGCGACCGGCGGTCGGACGGAGCCGTTCGAGCCACCGCCGCCGGTGTAGCCGGCCGTCGTGTAGACCGTCCGGGTCGGCGTCGGCGTGTAGACGGGGTACTCGTCCTGCTCCGGGCCGCCGACGATCTCGCCCTGCTCGGGCGGATGGATCTCCGGGATCGCGCCGATCGCCGCGGACAGTTCGCCCGGTGTCTCGAACGCCGGTTCGTGCTTGATCTCGTGGCCCAGCGCGCGCATCGCCAGCGCGGCCAGCGTGTCGTCCACACCGGCCCGGATCTGGCCGGGCGCGCACAGCCTGCCGCCGGTGAACGGAGCGGCCTGTAGCCCGTATTCGGTGCCGTCGACCCAACGCCGGGTCAGCGCCGCGTACATCAGCCTGCCGACCGCGTGCGTGTCGTCGCGGGCCGCGTCGGTCGTGTCGTGTCCGTAGAGGGCCGCCTCGACCGCCAGGCCGACGATCTTGTACTGGCCGGTGTGCATGCGCAGCACGTTCTCCGGCGTCAGGCGCAGGTGCGACAGACCGGCCCGGTGCGCGACGGACATCGCCTGGGCGACCGCGCGGGAGAGTTCGTACACCTCGTGCGGCGGCAGCGGCGCGCTCTCGAAGACCTTGGTGAGGTTGTCCGCGTCGGGCAGCCACTCCTTCACCACGTAGATCAGGCCGTCCTGTTCGGCGCAGTCGAGCACCTGGACGAAGCGTGGGTCGCCCATCAGCGCGGCGGCACGGGCGGCGGCGATCACGGCCCGGCCGTGCTCCCCGCCGGCGGGGACGATGTGCACGCCCACCGCGCGCCGGAGCTTCTCGTCGACGGCGCGCCAGGTCTCGCTGCGGCCGTTCTGCGACAGGCGGTGTTCGAGCCGGTAGCGGTCGGCCAACCGGGTGCCGCGACTGACTCGCGGCGCCGCGGGTTCCGCGGCCGGCGCCGGCCGAGCCGACTCGGGCTCGGTGGTCTTCGGGGCGGCCGACTCGGGAGTGCTCGCCCCGCCGCTCCGGGCGGTGGAGTCGGCAGGCCTTTTCCGCTTCGCCCGCTTGTGGGTTACCGGTTCGTCCTCGGCCGACTCGGAGTCGGACTCGGCGGCCACGGACACGGCGGCCGCGGACGCTGCGGGCAGGGCCTCGGCAGCGGGGGCTCGGGAGGGCGCGGTGGACCCGGCGGCCGCGGCAGGTGCGGCGGGTGCGGCGTCCGCGACCTCGGCCGAATCGCCGTGCGCAGAGCCGTTGTTCACACCGGCGCCGGTCACGGACTCGTCGGCTTCGGTGGATGTGGCGGCTTCGGATCCGACCTCTTCGCCCGCGTCGGGTTCGGGTTCCGCATCGACGGGCAGAACCGTGGTGGTACTTCCCGAGACCCCTGAGACATTACCGCCGGAGACCTTGCCGTCCGAACCGACCGGATTGTCCGACGATGTATCAGAAGCCTTTGGCGGTACGGGGTTTGCCTCGTCCGTCGCTAGGTCGACGGATCCTGCGGTTCGGTCCGTCACCTCGGCCTCATCCTCCTCGTCGGCGTACTCATCGTAGAGGTGAGGCATCTCGGGCCGTAGGTCAGGGACGACCTCTACACACCATGAGACTCTCCGGCCCCACTTCGGGTTGCCTCCTCGCAAGATCCGTAAGGAAACCGAGACCGGCGTATCGGGAGCTTTACCCCGGTTCCGGCGTGCGGCACACCCTCACTCGCCCATGGTGGTACATCCCACACAGTTCCGCCCGCCGAATTCCCGGTGCGGGATTCGGCGGGCGGTGGTCCGTGCGGGGTCGAGTCGGCGGTCAGCGGCCGAGCCGGCCCTTGATCATCCCGGTCATCGCGGTCATCTCCTCGACCCGCATCCGGTTGGCCGCGATGAAGAACACGACGAACATCGTCACGATCCCCGCGCCCACCGCGATCGCCGAGCCGCCCATGCCCGAGCCGAAGTGGCCCGTGCACACCCGGGCCACGAAGAACGCCGCGGCGCCGCCGACCGCGGCGGCGATCGACAGCCGGGTGTAGGTCCGGGTCACCCGTCGGCCGTCCAGGTCGCCGAGCCGCTTCTTGAGCCGTTGTGCGGCCAGCACCACGCCCACCAGGTAGGCGAGGCTGTAGCCGCCGGCGATGCCGACACCGGCCCACTTGGTGGGCAGCGCGACGTAGGCGAGACCCGCGAAGGCCGCCTGGGCGCCGGCGATCCATACCGTGTTCAGGAACGGCGTCCGGGTGTCCTCGTACACGTAGAACCCGCGCAGCAGCACGTACTGCGCCGAGTACGGAATCAGTCCCAGGCCGAGCGCCATCAGCATGTAGCCGATCCAGTGCGCGCTCTGTTCTCCGGTCGGGGCGAAGATGAAGCCGCCGATGTCGCGACCCAGCGCCACGAAGATCGCCGCACACGGGATCATCGCCACCGCCGACAACCGCAGCCCGGAGGAGATGTCGCCACGCACGCTGGCCAGGTCGCCGTCCGCGGCGGCCCGGCTCATCCGGGGCAACATCGCGGTCATCACCGACACGGTGATCACCGCCTGCGGCAGCTGCCAGATCAGCAGCGCGCTGCTGTAGGCGGTGAAGCCGACGCCGAACTGGATGTTCTGGTCCCGCGCGTCCACGTCGATCGCGGTGGCGAGCTGGGTCACCACCAGGTAGCCCGCCTGGTTCGCGAGCACGAACAGGAACGTCCACTTGGCCAGCCCGAGCGCCTTGCCCATCCCCGAGCCGCGCCAGTCGAACCGGGGCCGGAAGCGGAACCGGGCCGCCTTCAGGTACGGGATCATCGCCATCGACTGCACGACCATCCCCAGCAGCGTGCCCAGGCCCAGCAGCCGGATCTCGTCCGGAGTGATGGTGTCCGAGTTCTGCCCGGTGTTCTTCGCGGTGCCGGCCACCCAGATGTACAGGCCGAACGTGGCGATGATGACGATGTTGTTCAGGACCGGGGTCCACATCATCGGGCCGTAGCGCTCGCGCGCGTTGAGGATCTGCCCGAACAGCACGTGCAGACCCATGAAGAAGATGATCGGCAGGCAGTAGCGGGCGAAGGTGATCGCCAGCTCGTAGTCCTGGTGGTGTTTCGCCAGCGAGTTCGCGAAGCCCCGGATCAGCAGCGGCGCGCCCAGCCAGGCGATCACCACCAGCCCCGCGAGCACCGTCATGACCAGGGTGAGCAGGCGGTTCGCGTACGCCTCGCCGCCGTCGTCGTCCTGGCGCATCGCGCGCACCAGCTGCGGTACGAAGACCGCGTTCAGCGCGCCGCCGCCGACCAGGATGTACAGCAGCGTCGGCATCGTGTTGGCGACGTTGTAGGTGTTCGCCAGGATCGCCGTGCCCAGCGCCGCCGCGGCGACCAGGTTGCGCACGAAGCCGGTCATCCGGGACACGATCGTGCCCGCCGCCATGACGGCGGAGGATCGCATTATCCCGCCGAGCTTGCTGCCCTTCTTGCCCTCGCCGCCGACCGGGATGCCGGCCATGCGCTCCTCGGCGCCCGAGCCGGGCATCCGGTAGACGGGCGACGTGGAGGGGTTCAGCGGGACCGGCGGGGCATCCAGGACCGCGCTCGCGGACATCGACGCGGCCGCGGCCTCGGCCCGGTGCTGGGTCTCGTAGCGCTGGTACGCCTCGGTGTAGGAGGGCATGCCCGCGATGTCGCCGGCGAGGCCGAGGTTGATGCCGGTCAGCGTCTGGTCCATCAGCCAGCCGCCGGGCCGGTCGTAGTCGCCCCAGCCGCCCTGCCCCTGCTGCGGGCTCGGCTGCTGCGGGACGTACGACTGCTGCTGCACCGGTTGCTGGTGTGGCTGTTGATGCTGCTGGTGTTGTTGTTGCTGTGGCTGCTGCTGGTAGTTCTGCGCCGGCGGGGCCTGGTGCTGCTGGTACGGGTCGCCCGAGCCGTATCCGCCGCCGCCGTAGTGCTGCCCCTGGGCGGACGGGTCGTACGGCACGCCCGGGTCGTACTGCGGGCCCGCGTCGTAGCCGCTCGGCGCCTCCGGGGTGAAGAGTTCGTCCACGCCCACGTAGGGATCGTTCGCCGGCGGGTCGCTCAACTCGTCCCGGAACCACGCGCCGCCGCCCTGGTCGGGCTGCTGCGGCGGCTGCTGCTGGGCATACGGGTCGTAGCCGCCCGCGTTCGATCCGGAGCCGTACGGATCCCCGTAGACCGGTTCGGGCCCGGAGCCGTAGCCGCCCTGCCCGGGGTAGCCCTGCTGCGGGTACGCCGCCGGCTCGCCGTACCCCGGGTGCGGTGCGTTCGGGTCGGCATAGCCCGGATCGCCCGGCTGCGCGTACGGGTCCGGCGGTTGCACGGCGTAGGGATCGGCCGGCTGTCCGTACGGATCGACGTACTGCTGCAGGTAGGGGTCGGCGGGCGGCCGACCCCGGTAGGGATCGTCGTGCGCGCCGTCGTCCGGCTCGGCGGAGCCGCCGGTGTACGGCTGACGTTCGTCGCTCCGGTCGCTCATGCGGGCGGGCCCTCGTCTTCTCGGTCAGGTTGAGTGTCCGGTGCCCACTTTCTCATTCGGGGCGGTCGGTCGTGGATCTCGACGGTGTGTGTCCGTGCGGGTCGGCCGGATCCGGCGGTCCGTTTCCGCCGGCGTACGGCCCCGCGAAGTGGGCCGGCGGCCACCCGGATGCCGGTCGGATCGCATCCGAGCCGGGCTCCTCCGGGAAGCCGGCATGCGACGGCGTGTCGTCGCCGTCCTCACCATCCTCGTCGTTCGTGTCCCCGGCAAGGGCCGCTTCCCGACGTTTGCGCAGGAAGGCCCGCAGCGAGAACACCGCGAGCAGGAAGGCGAGGCCGCCGATGATCCAGCGGGTCAGCGCGTCGATCGTGGTGGTGTTGACGAAGAACGACTCGGGCGGCCGAACCGCCCGTCCGTCCGGGGTGAGCAATTGGACGTCGACCATGACCTTGCCGTTCGCGGCCGACTTCGCCGAGATCGGCACCTCCCGCCGGCGCCCGTCGGGCACCGTCACGGTGATCGGGTCGCCGAGTTTGAGCCGGTTGGGCTGATGCGAGCCCACGGCGATCCGCACGGTGACCGGCTGCTGGAGGTTGTTCACCACGGTGACCGGGATGTTGCCCTCGTCGCCGGACAGCGTCACGCCGGTTCTGCGGATGATGTAGACCAGCGATTGCAGTTCGCGCAGGCCACGGGTGACGCCGAGCCGATAGCGGTCCATGCCCTGCGGGTCGCCGCGCCACTCGGTGGACAGCAGGCGCAGCAGCGCGGGGTTGAACGGGCCGGTCACCCGCTCGGGGCGGGTCAGTATCGAGGCGAAGGTCTGCATCGAGCGGACCAGGTTGTCGGTCTCGCTGAGGTACTGCAACGACGGCTCGCTCGCCCGGACCGCCTTGGGATAGCCGGCGAGCTTGCGGGCGGGCAGCGGGGCGGGCTCGGCGGCGAGCTCGGCCAGGGTGCTGCTGCGGGTCCAGTCGGCCGAGGCGTTGAGCACGTCCTTGAGCACGTTGGCCAGCGCGGCGTCCATGGTGCGCGGCGGGGCGATCAACAAGCTGCGCGAGGCCGAGGGCTCCTGGAGCACGATCGTCAGCAGCTCGGCCAACAACTGCTGGGTGGTCAGCACGCCCTGCCCCGGTGCCTTGGCATCGGTGGCCAGGATCTTGTCGATGTCCGGGTCGGTGACCAGCGCGGTGCCCTTGTCGGCCCCCGGCAGGGCGGAGGTGGCCGATGGGGTGACCCGGGGTTCCTTGGTCGGCGCCAGGGACGCGCCGGAGGCGATCACGGTGCTTGCCCCGCTGCCGCTCGCGAGCTGGACGATCGAGGAGTCCAGCGCACCGCCGGCGGGCCAGGCGACGTCGGTGCGCACCGGGCGGGCCAGGGTGCGCTGCATGACGGTGGCGGATTCGGCCAGGGCCTCGCTCAGCTGCGGGCGCAGGTCGGCCCGGCCGGCCTCCAGGGCGTGTGCGACCGCGGCGAGATCGGTGTCGGCGTACGGCAGCGCGATCACGGGCTGGGTGCCGAGGCCGGCCTTGAGCCGGTCCAGCCATCCGGCCGCGACCTGGCCGCCACCGCCGGCGAGGGTGTTCGTGGTCTGGTTCGGCGTCGCCTTGGCGGTGTCCTCCTCGCTCGGCGGCTTGCCGTCCCGGGACTTCTTCGGCTTGTCCGGGTCCAGGCTGCCGGGCGGCGCGACCCGATAGCCGCCGGTCATCTCGGCGGCGGAGTCCACCAGTTCGGGATCGATCGCCCAGTCCACCTTCATCCCGGTGCCGATGTTCACCAGGTCGTACAGCCGCCCGCCCGGAGCGAACTGAGCGGCCAGGCCGTCGTCGCGGAACACCGGCGTCTGGGCCTCGTCGCCGAGCGTGGTGCCGTCCCGATGCGGGCGATCGACGAGCGGCCAGACCGTGGCGACCCGCAGGTTCTGGACGTTCTTGAGGCCGTTCTTGGGAATCCACGGCAGGAACGTGCGGGCCGCGCCGATCGTCTTGCCCCCGGTCCTGGCCTCGATCCCCAGCGGGTACGCGCCGGCCGCGTTCAGACCCAGCGGGTCGGCGGGGAAGGTGAAGGTCCACGGCTGGGCCGCGCCCGGTCCGGGGGCAAGGTTGTGCACCACGACCGGCTTGGGGGTGCGCAGCAGGGTTCCGGTCGACTGGGCGTCCTCGGGCGAGCCGATGCCGCTTCGAAAGAGCGGCTCGGAGGTGCGCAGGCGCACCGCGACCTCCATCGAGTCGATCGCCCTGCTGCCGGTGTTCAGCACCCGGCCCTCGATGGTGACGCTTCCGCCGGCCTTGGCCACCGGGGTCATCTTGGTGATCAGGACCTGGATCCCGTCGCCGTCGGCGGCGCGCGCGGCCGTCGGCGGGAGCACCCCGAGCAGGCCGGCGGCGAGCACCAGGGCCAGTATCAGCACCGCGAGCATCCGGCCGCGAAGCACGATGACCCCGGTTCCGGGCCGGGATCGGCGATCGCTCACGCGCTGTCCGCCAACAGCTCCGGGGCGAGCGTGACCAATCGCCGCTCGTCGGGGTAGGCGAGGCGCGCCGTGAGCGCGCCGAGCGGAACCCAAGCCACCGCTTCGACCTCGATGTCGTCGTCCGACAGATCCCCGCCCGCCGCCTCCATGAGGTAGTGGTGGACGGTCTTGTGCACCCGCCGATCCGGCGCGGTGAACCAATAGTCGATCACCCCGAGCGGGGCCAGCACCCGACCCACGATGCCGGTCTCCTCCTCGACCTCGCGCAGCGCGGCGTCGACCACACTCTCGCCGCTCTCGATGTGCCCCTTGGGCAGCGACCACAACAACCGGCCGCGGCGATCCCGGCGCGCGATCAACGCCGCACGCAGGGTGAGTCGATCGACCACCAGACCACCTGCCGAGGTCTCCTCGACCACCTGCAGCCGACGGCGCGGCGGCGTGGTCTCGGAAGGCATCCGCCAAGCTTAGTGCGACATGCGCCACGCCATCACGCCATGATCACCCCATCGCACGGCCCGTTCGCGGATGCGGCCCCGACGTAATGCGCGCGAGACCCGCGGCCTCGACCCGTAACCTTGTCTCCCGTGCCGAACGCCAAGAACACACCCCACCCGGACGACCCGCCGGCCATCGGCGAACTGAGCGCCGTACAGCGCCGCGCCGTCACCGAACTGTTGCGCGTCGCCCCCGTCGCCGACGACCTCGCCCGCCGCTTCGAGGCGGCCGGGCACACGCTCGCGCTGGTCGGCGGCTCGGTGCGGGACGCCCTGCTCGGTCGGCTCGGCAACGACCTCGACTTCACCACCGACGCCCGCCCCGAACAGGTGCTGGCGATCGTGCGCCCGTGGGCGGACGCGGTGTGGGACGTGGGCATCGCGTTCGGCACGGTGGGATGCCGCAAGAAGCTCGCGGGCTCGCCGGACTACCAGATCGAGATCACCACCTACCGCTCCGAGGCGTACGACCGCACCTCGCGCAAGCCCGAGGTCTCCTACGGCGACTCGATCGACGACGACCTGGTCCGTCGCGACTTCACGGTCAACGCGATGGCGGTCGCGCTGCCCGGGATCACCTTCGTCGACCCGCACGGCGGGCTGGAGGACCTGGCCGCGCGGGTGCTGCGCACACCGGGCAGGCCCGAGGACTCCTTCGGCGACGACCCGCTGCGGATGATGCGCGCCGCGCGCTTCGCCGCGCAGCTCGACTTCGAGGTCGCGCCGGAGGTGGTCGCGGCGATGACGGACATGGCCGAGCGGATCGAGATCGTCTCCGCCGAGCGGGTCCGGGACGAGCTCAACAAGCTGATCTGCTCCGACCACCCGCGCAAGGGCCTGGAGCTGCTGGTCTCCACCGGGCTGGCCGCGCGGGTGTTGCCCGAGCTGCCGACGCTGCGCCTGGAGGTGGACGAGCACCACCGGCACAAGGACGTGTACGAGCACACGCTCACCGTGCTCGAACAGGCCATGGCGCTGGAGTCGCCGGGCGAGCCGGACCTGATCCTGCGGTTGGCCGCGCTGCTGCACGACATCGGGAAGCCGCGCACGCGGCGCTTCGAGCCGGACGGGCGGGTCTCGTTCCACCACCACGAGATGGTCGGTGCGCACATGACGCGCAAGCGGCTGAAGGCGCTGAAGTACCCGAAGGACGTCACGGACGACATCACGCGCCTGGTCGAGCTGCACCTGCGCTTCCACGGCTACGGCACGGGTGAGTGGACCGACTCGGCGGTGCGCCGATACGTGCGGGACGCGGGGCCGCTGCTGGATCGGCTGCACAAGCTGACCCGGTCGGACTGCACGACGCGCAACAAGCGCAAGGCGGCCACGCTCGCGCGCGCCTACGACTCGCTGGAGGAGCGGATCGCGCAGCTCGCCGAGCAGGAGGAGCTGGACTCGATCCGGCCGGACCTGGACGGCAACGAGATCATGAAGCTGCTGGAGGTGCCGCCCGGCCCGCTGGTGGGCAGGGCCTACCGGCACATGCTGGAGATGCGGCTCGAACACGGCCCGATGGACCACGAAGCGGCGGTCGCCGCGCTGCGGGAGTGGTGGGCGGCGAACGCCGAGGCGTGAACGCGCGAAGCCCGCCGGGGGGACGACCGGCGGGCTTCGGAATGAGCGGGGTGCGGGACGCTACTCGAACTTGGCGCCCTTTGCTTCGAGTGCCTTCTTGGTCTCCTCGAAGTCTTCGTCGGTACGGCCCATCGTGCTGATCGGGTCGAACGCCTTGACGTCCGCGAGCGTGGTCTTCGAGGTGAAGGCCAGGCAGACCACGCCGTCCTTGGAACCGGACCAGTAGAAGGTCGCGAAGACACCAAGGTTGTCCGGGAGACCTTCACACTTGCTCTTGTCGGAGCTGCCGTCGACCTTCTTGACGATCTTCCATTTGGCGTCCGGCGAGTCGCACTTGGCGATCTTCGGCATCTTCTTCTTGCCGATGCCACCCTCGATGCGTGCGAGGCAGTCGCCGGCCTTCGCGCTCGACGCGTCGTCCTTCTTGAGCGCGCCCTTGACCACGACACCGACGATCGCCAGCACCACGAGAACGACGATCGGGATGAGGATCTTCTTGACCTTGCTGCTGCGCGGCGGAGGCGGCGGCGGGCCGCCGTAGAAGCCCGGCTGACCACCCTGCGGGAAGCCCCCGGGCGGCGGGAAGCCGCCCTGCGGCTGCTGCGGCTGACCGGGCTGCTGACCCCAACCCTGCTGGGGCTGCTGGGGCTGGCCCGGCTGCTGGTTCCAGCCCTGGTTCGGCTGCTGGGGGCCGTTCGGGCCGGGCGGGAAGGGATTGGACATGGGGACGATCTCCGTTGCAGGGGACTGGTGAGACAGTCCGGAACACTAGGGGTCCCGCCGGACACCCGCTGCGGGGATTCCCCTTGTGCCGGTCGAATGTGAGCGGAATAACGGGCATAGAGGCGTTATTCGGCTGTGCCGCGGCTCATTTCCGCGCGGCGAGACACAGGACGAAGCTCTCCACGGTGGGGTCCGAGGCCAACGCGATGGGATCGCCCGGCACCGAATCGCAGACCCCCGAGAACGTGGTCCCCTGGACCCGCTCGACCACGATGAATCGCGCCGCCGGGTCCTCGCACTTCACCGGGTCCTGGTCGATGGTCGCCCTGTCCCGCAGACAGTCCCCCTCGTGGATCCGCGGCCCACCGTCCTCCTTGTGCACGTACCACCAGCCCCCGGCGGCCGTGCCGCCGACCAGCAGCACGGCCAGCACCGCGATCCATGCCCCGCGCCCGCGTCCGGTCCGCCCGCTCGGCGGCGCGGCCGCCGCCCGGCGTGCCGCGCGTCCGTCGCCCGGCGCCCGGCGAACCACGGGCGGGTGCGACATCGACGCTTCCTGCGGCGGGAGCGCGTGCCCGTGCGGCGGGGTGTTCTCGGTCCATGCCGGTATGTACGGCAGAGGATCGTTTTCACCCGAACCGACGTTATTGGACATGGAGTATCTCCAGAGGTGCCGAAAATCGCTGGATGTGCAGATTAGAACTTCGCTCTCGCCATTGCACTACCCGCAGGTAATTTCCTGGACATGTAGCCGAGGAAAATAAGCCCCGAGAGGTATCAAAAGGGATATCAGGGCCGGCGACTGTCCACCGGAAGGGCCGTGGTGATCACCGGAGGGTGCCGGCGCGCTGCCAGTGTGTACAGGACACCGGTCGACGCGTACACCGCGGCCACCCCGAACAGCACCGCCGGCGAGCGGCCGTCGTCGGGCAGCCCGAGCGCGGCGACCGCGGCAGCGCCCACGAAGGCGACGTTGAACAGCACGTCGTACACGGAGAACACCCGGCCCCGGTACGCGTCGTCGACGGTGGTCTGCACGATCGTGTCCACGCCGATCTTGGCGCCCTGCGAGGTCAGCCCGAGCAGGAACGCGCCCACCACCAGCGGCGCGAACGCGAACGGCAGGCCCAGCGCGGTCTGACACACCGCCCCCGCGAGCGCACACGTGCCGATCCAGGCCGCGACGCCGATCCGGGTGGTGATCGCGGGCGTGGCCACGGCCGCGACGAAGAAGCCGAGCGCGGAGACGCTGACCGTGATCCCGAAGGTGGCCAGTCCGCCGTCGGGGTCGCTCGGATCGTTGAACGTGTTGCGGCAGAGCAAGACGGTCATCACGGTGAGCACGCCGTAGCAGAACCGCATCGCGGTGATCGCCGCCAACGCGTGCGCGGGCGCCCGACGCCGCCACACGTGCGTCGCGCCCTCGCGCAGCCCGCGCGCCACCGAACGCAGCGCCTGGCCCACCCCGGGCAACACCCGGTCCGGGTCGGGGCCGAGCAGATCGGTCGGCATCGTGGCCGCGACCGCCGCCGAGCCCAGGTACAGCAGCCCGGACACCACGATCACCAGCGCGGTCGCCCCGGAGCCCTCGGCCAGGAACGCGTGCACGAGCACCGCCGCCCCGCCGCCGATCGCCGCCGCGACGGTCCCGGCCGTGGGAGACACCGAGTTCGCGGTCACCAGCTGCTCGGCCGGCACCACCCGCGGCAGCGACGCGGACAGCCCGGCGAGCACGAACCGGTTCACCGAGAGCACGGCGAGCGCCGCCGCGTAGAAGACCGGGTCGGGCACCCCGAGCAGCACCAGGCCCGCGGTCGCCGCGACCAGTACCGCCCGCAGCAGGTTGCACAGCACCAGCACCTGCCGGCGCCGCCACCGGTCGAGCAGCACCCCGGTGAACGGTCCGACCAGCGAATAGGGAAGCAGCAGTACCGCGAATGCGGTCGCGATGTCCGCCGCCGAGGTCTGCTTCTCCGGCGAGAAGAACGCCTGGCCCGCGATGGCGACCTGGAAGGCCCCGTCGGACAGCTGTGAGGTCAGCCGGGTGGCGAAGAGCCGACGGAAGTCGCGCAGCTTCAGCAGCGAGCGCAGATCACGGATGAGGGCCACGGCGCCCACCGTAGCCGGCGGCCGGTCCGCGACCGGAAACGGCACCCGGCTCCGGCGGGTACGCCGAAGGCCCGGCTCCTGGACGGGAGCCGGGCCTTCGATTGCCCGGGTGCACCACGAGGGTGCGCGACGAGCGGAGCGGGTCAGCGCTCGATGTCGCCCTTGATGAAGGACTCGACGGCGTTGCGGGCCTCGTCGTCGAAGTACTGCACCGGCGGGGACTTCATGAAGTACGAGGACGCCGACAGGATCGGGCCACCGATGCCGCGGTCCTTGGCGATCTTCGCGGCGCGCACGGCGTCGATGATGACACCGGCCGAGTTCGGCGAGTCCCAGACCTCGAGCTTGTACTCCAGGTTCAGCGGGACGTCACCGAAGGCGCGACCCTCGAGGCGCACGTACGCCCACTTGCGGTCGTCGAGCCACGCGACGTAGTCCGACGGGCCGATGTGCACGTTGTCCGCGCCGAGGTCACGATCGACCTGCGAGGTGACGGACTGCGTCTTGGAGATCTTCTTCGACTCCAGGCGCTCGCGCTCCAACATGTTCTTGAAGTCCATGTTGCCGCCGACGTTGAGCTGCATGGTGCGCTCCAGCAGGACACCGCGGTCCTCGAAGAGCTTCGCCATCACGCGGTGCGTGATCGTGGCGCCCACCTGCGACTTGATGTCGTCGCCGACGATCGGCACGCCCGCCTCGGTGAACTTGTCCGCCCACTCCTTGGTCCCGGCGATGAAGACCGGGAGAGCGTTGACGAACGCGACCTTGGCGTCGATGGCGCACTGGGCGTAGAACTTGGCCGCGTCCTCGGAGCCCACCGGGAGGTAGCAGACGAGGACGTCGACGGCCTGGTCCTTGAGGACCTTGACCACGTCGACGGGGGCCTCGGGCGACTCCTCGATGGTCTCGCGGTAGTACTTGCCGAGACCGTCCAGGGTGTGGCCACGCTGCACGGTGACACCCGACGGCGGCACGTCGCAGATCTTGATCGTGTTGTTCTCGCTGGCACCGATGGCGTCCGTGAGGTCGAAGCCGACCTTCTTGGCGTCCACATCGAAAGCGGCCACGAACTCGACGTCACGCACGTGATACTCGCCGAACTGCACGTGCATCAGGCCGGGGACGCGGCTGTTCGGGTCGGCGTCCTTGTAGTACTCGACGCCCTGCACCAGCGAAGCGGCGCAGTTGCCCACGCCGACGATGGCTACGCGAACCGAACCCATTCCGGTTGCTCCCTGTGATCTCGACGAAGCCGCCATGAACCGGCGACCTCAGTTGTTGGATGCGGACGGGTCCGAGGCCACGTCCTGGGTGGGGGTCCGAAGTCGGTCGGCGTCCTTCGACGCGTCGACCGGTGCCTCGGGTCCGGCGGCGTCCGGAGTGGCTCCGGCGTGCCGCTCGGCGGTGATGAGCTCGTTCAGCCAGCGCACCTCGCGCTCGACCGACTCCAAGCCGTGTCGCTGCAACTCGAGGGTGTATCCGTCGAGCTTCTCCCGCGTCCGGGTCAGCGACCCGCGCACCCGGTCGAGGCGTTCCTCGAGCCGGCTGCGCCGACCCTCGAGGATACGCATGCGCACCTCGTGGTCGGTTCGACCGAAGAAGGCGAAGTGCACGCCGAAGTTCTCGTCCTCCCAGGCCGAGGGCCCGGACTCGGACAGCAGTTCTTGGAAGTGCTCCTTGCCCTGTGCCGTCAGCTGGTAGACGATCCGGGACCGCTTGCTGCCGGCGAGTGCCGTCACCTCCGGAACCTCCTCCGCGAGCCAGCCCCGTTCCAGCAGGGACTTCAGGCACGGGTAGAGGGTGCCGTAGGCGATGGCACGGAACGAGCCGAGCACGGTGTTGAGCCGCTTGCGCAGTTCGTAACCGTGCATGGGGGAGTCGTGCAGCAGGCCGAGGATCGCGAATTCGAGGACGCCACCGCGCCTGCTCATCGCCTTCCTCCATCCACTGCGGACCGGACCGGACGTGGATCCTGCGCAACCGTGGGATACGGTCGCAGCCGACCTTCGTCCGGCCGGGGCTCCTGTGCCCCCGGCTCGATGTACCGGCCCGATGTATCGAACCGATACATCGAGACGATAGGTCTCCTTGCCGTGTGGTGGCAAGGCGGCCGCCGGTGACTCGGGTCACAGGCAGGTCACAGTGAGGTCGCGAAAGCGGTTCCGCGTAGTCTGTTCCGCCGTGTGGTACCTCAAGCCCCGCTTCCTGCGGAACCGCCCCCCGCGCGTGTGCGTCCTGGGGAGCGGAGAGCCACGACCCGTGCGTCCGACCTCCGCGTCGTACGGCCGAGGAGTAGCGAACGCATGAGTGAACATCGCCGTAGATCACAGCAACCGCGCCCCGAGGGGCGCGGTGACTCGTATTCCGGGGGCGCAGGTGGTGCCGGGGGCGGGACGCCACCCGGTGGCTCGTCGCTGCCCGCCGAGCCCGGGGGAGGCGACGAGGAGCGCCCGCTCTCGCGCGTGGAGGCCCGACAGGCCGCCCGTTCGGGTGGTCGGCGCGCCGCCAACGGCTCCGCGTCCGGGGGCCGATCGCGAGCGGAGGCAGGCCCGCCCCGGAAGAAGCGGTTCATCGACTACCCGAGGTACGGCAAGACCGGCGTACGCCGCTGGTTGCCGTCCTTCAAGCAGATCCTGGCGATGATCCTGTTCTTCCTCGCGTCGATCATGGGCCTGGCGGCCCTGGCGTACGCGATGGTCAAGGTGCCGGACCCGAACGCGAACACGACCTACCAGTCGAACATCTACTACTACGCCGACGGGAAGACCGAGATCGGTCGGACCGGGCAGGTCAACCGGCAGAACGTGACGGTCGACCAGATCCCCAAGCACGTACAGCGGGCCGTGATCGCGGCCGAGAACCGGTCGTTCTACAGCGACTCGGGCGTCTCGCCGAAGGGCTTGCTGCGGGCCGGCGTCACCATGGTCAAGGGTGGCGACACGCAGGGTGGTTCGACCATCACCCAGCAGTACGTCAAGAACACCTACCTGACCCAGGAACGCACCTTCAAGCGCAAGTTCAGCGAGATCTTCATCGCGCTCAAGGTCGACCGGCAGATGCGCAAGGACGACATCCTCGTCGGTTACCTCAACACCGCCTTCTACGGCCGCAATGCGTACGGCATCCAGGCTGCCGCCCAGGCCTACTACGGCAAGAACGTCGGCGAGCTGAACGTGGCCGAGGGCGCGTATCTGGCGACCCTGCTCAACGCGCCGGGCATCTACGACGTGATCGAGTTCCCCCGACAACTCGAGAACGTCAAGGGGCGCTGGAACTACGCGCTGGACGGCATGGTCAAGGAGGGCTGGCTGCCCAAGTCGGAGCGGGAGGCCCTCCAGTTCCCGATGCCGATCAAGCCCAAGCCGGCCGCGAACAAGGCCGGTCAGGCCGGATACCTGATGAAGGTGACCGACCAGTACCTCAAGGCCAACAAGGTGATTCCCGAGGCGGAACTCGCGCGCGGCGGCTTCAAGATAGTCACCACGTTCGACAAGGCCAAGCAGGACGCCGCAGTGGCGGCGGTGCAGACCCAGTTGACGGACACCCTCAAGCCCGAGAAGAACAGCGCGGACAAGTACGTGCGCACGGGCCTGGCCTCGGTGGTCCCCGGCGACGGCGCGGTGGTCGCGTTGTACGGCGGCAAGGACTTCGTCCAGCAGGAGTTCAACGACGCGATACGACAAGACATCCAGGCCGGTTCGACGTTCAAGCTGTTCGTCCTCGCGGCGGCGTTGCGCGAAGGCGGAAAGGACGGACCGATCGGGCCGGAGAGCATCTACAACGGCGACAGCAAGATCCCGATCAAGCTGCCGAACGGTTCGAACTACAAGAACAGCAAGACCAATTCCGACTATCTGGCGCCGAACGAGGGCGACCAGGACTACGGTCCGGTCACCATCACCAGAGCCATGGAGAAATCGGTCAACACCGTCTTCCTCCAACTCGCCGCCAACGTCGGGGCGGACAAGGTCAAGAAGGCCGCGATCGACGCGGGTCTGCCGGAGAACCTCGACGACTTCGCTCCCGAGCCGGTGATCGCCCTCGGTGTGACCCCGCCCAGCGCACTGGACATGGCCGAGGCGTACGCCACCTTCGCGGCCCGGGGTCTGCACGCCGATCCGTACTACATCAAGGAAGTCACCTACAACGGCTCGAAGCGGGACCTGCCCAAGCACGAGCCCAAGCAGCTCTTCGACAAGAACGTCGCGGACACCGTCAACCAGGTGATGATGCGGGTCGTCGACAACCCGCCGAACAACGACGGCACCGGTCGGGAAGCGAAGAAGTTGAACCGCCCGGTGGCCGGCAAGACCGGTACCACCGACGAGAACAAGTCGGCGTGGTTCGTGGGCTACACCCCGCAGCTGGCGACCTCGGTCGCGCTGTTCCGGGAGGATCCCAACACGCACGACCGGTTGTCGCTGGAAGGTCTGGGCGGCGGTGGATCCGTGCACGGTGGTGCGATGCCGACGCTGGTGTGGACCGAGTACATGAAGAAGGCGATGGACGGCATGCCGTCCACGGACTTCGCCAAGCCGGGTGAAAAGTACGACAAGAAGGACAACGCAACGCTCCCGCCGACGACCGCGCCGCCGACGACGCGCGCACCGTCTTCGCCGCCGCCCACCAGCGCGCCGCCGACCTCGCCGGCAGCGCCGACCACCTCCGCACCCGGAGGCCCGCAGGGCGGCGGTACGGGCGACCCCGGGGGTGGCGGGCACACCACCAAGCCGCCGAACACCACCAAGCCGCCGAGCACGGATCCGCCCGGGGGGCCGCAGGGCACCACCCGCGGGGGTTCGAGCGGCTTCATCATCGGCGGGCGGGGCTGACCGCTTCGGTGCCGCACCGGCGTCGGTGCCGTGAACGGCGGCGGGCGCGGCACTAGCCTTACGCGTGCCCCATCGCTTCGGCGGTGGGGCACGCGTTGTCGTATCCGGCCGGCGAGGGCAGCTTCCTCGGGGAGCGCGAGAGGATGGGCGCCATGACGCCGACATCGACCGAACCCGTCCTGCCCACGCGGGACGACCCCGTGGTCCGGGCGGGCA
The DNA here is from genome assembly GCF_044458105.1 of Embleya sp. NPDC050493. Taxonomy (NCBI): domain Bacteria; kingdom Bacillati; phylum Actinomycetota; class Actinomycetes; order Kitasatosporales; family Streptomycetaceae; genus Embleya; species Embleya sp. NPDC050493. The sequence continues at coordinate 107,706 of NZ_JBITHP010000009.1, read as the reverse complement.
GCGAACTCGTCGGCGGACCGGCCGGCCGCCGGATCCGGTTCGTGCCGAACCGGTGGTGGACCCCCGTCCGGGTGCTCGTGCTGCTCGCGGTGGTCTGCTTCGCGCTGGGGATCATGCAGAAGAAGCCGTGCTACGACGGCGGCTGGTTCTCCGGCACCACGCAGTACTCGCACGCCTGCTACAGCGACATGCCGCACCTGTACGTCAATCGTGGTCTCGCGGACGGGAAGATCCCGTACTTCCAGGAGACCGGCGACAAGGACATGAGGTTCCTGGAGTACCCGGTCATCACCGGCGGGGTGATGGCCTTCGCCGGGACCCTGGCGCGGGCGGCCGGGGACATCACCGGGGGCGATCTCCGGGACGAGCAGCTGTGGTTCGTGATGATCAACGCGTTGATCATGATGGCCTGCGCCGTGGTGACCGTGGTCGCGGTCAAGGGCACCTCCGGACGACGCCCCTGGGACGCCGCGATGGTGGCGTGTGCGCCCGCGTTGGCGCTGAACGGGCTGATCAACTGGGACCTGGTCGCGGTCGCGCTGACGGCTGTGGCGATGTGGTCGTGGGCGCGGCGCAACGTGGTGGTCGCCGGCGTGCTGATCGGCCTGGCGACCGCGGCCAAGCTGTATCCGGTGCTGCTGCTGGCCCCGCTGTTCCTGCTGTGTCTGCGCTCGGGCCGGATGTCGGCCTTCGCCAGGACCGCGGCGGCGGCGACCGTGTCCTGGCTGGTGGTGAACCTGCCGGTGATGGTGGACTTCGACGGCGGCTTGCACATCCGCGAGGGCTGGAAACTCTTCTACACGTTCAGCCAGGACCGCCCCGCCGACTACGGCTCGCTGTGGTTGATCATCCAGCAGCGCGACGGTCGACCACTGGAGCACCTGAACACCTACGTGACGCTCAGCCTGGTGCTGTGCTGTCTGGCGATCGCCGCGCTGGCGATGTACGCACCGCGCCGACCGCGGTTCGCCCAACTGGTGTTCCTGATCGTGGCCGCCTTCATCCTGACCAACAAGGTCTATTCGCCGCAGTACGTGCTGTGGCTGATCCCGCTGGCGGTGCTCGCCCGGCCGCGCTGGCGGGACTTCCTGATCTGGCAGGCGTGCGAGGTGACGTACTTCATCGGCGTGTGGATGTACATCGCCTCGTTCTCCGGCAAGGGCCTGTCGCAGAACGCCTACCACGTGGTGATCCTGCTGCACCTGCTCGGCACCGCGTACTTGTGCATGGTGGTGGTGCGCGACATCCTGCGCCCGGACCGGGATCCGGTGCGCGCGGACGGCGGCGACGACCCCTCGGGCGGGGTGCTCGACCGGGCGCCGGACGCCTTCGTGCCGACCTCGGTGCTGGCCCGCACGCAGGGCTGAACACGTCGAAGCGGGCCCCGGGCCGGCCCGCGGCACCCCCCCCGCCCGGGGCGCTGGGGTCGATGTGGGCGAACACAAACCCGCTAGGGGGGCTCGCGCCGTTG
>NZ_JBITHP010000009.1:0-106225 GCF_044458105.1 Embleya sp. NPDC050493 | reverse complement strand
GCCGGCGCGCCGCGCGGCCGCCGACGTGCCCCTCCGGGGGGGGCGCGCCCGCCCCTCCCCCGCGCCCCCCCCGCCCCCGCCCCCCGCGCGCCCCCCCCCCCCCCCCCCCCGGGGCCGCTTTCTTCTTGGTCCGATCAGCCTTCGCCGTTCGGGTCGGCGCTGCGTTGTTCGGGTCAGCGCAGGGCGATCCGGTCGAAGTGCGTCGTGGTGTGCCGCAGCGCGGCCTCCAGCTCGTCGCCGGGCTTGGGCGGGGCCACGTCGTTGGCCAGGAACAGCAGGCTGACCTGCATGTGCGGCGGCTCGGCGAACCAGCGCTGCTTGCCCGCCCAAGTGAACGGGGACAACGAGCGGTTGACGGTGGCCAGGCCGGCCCGGGCGACGCCCTTGGCCCGCGGCATCACCCCGCGCACGGTCTTGGGGGCCTCCAGGCCCACCCCCTGGGCGGTGCCGCCGCTGACCACCACCAGGTGTCCGTCACTGGGCGCCTTGCGCTGGCGGTAGCCGAACCGCTCGCCGCGCGCGATCCGCACCACGTCCAGCACGGTGCCCCGACTGGCCAGCGCGTCGTGGTCGCCCAGCCACAGGTCGGTGCCGATCCGCGGCCGGAACTCGGTGTCCGGGTGCCGTTCGCGCAGCACCGCGAGCTCGGGCGCGGTGAGGTGGCTGACGTACATCGTGCGCACCGGCAGCCGGGCCGCGCGCAGTCGCTCGACCCAGCCCACCACCTCGGCCACCGGGTCGTATCCGTCCGGGTGGTCCAGCGGCAGGTGCAGCGAGAAGCCCTCCAGGCGCACGTCGTCCATCCCGGTGCGGAGCTTGACCAACTCCTCCTCGGTGACCCCGTCGCGCTTCATCGTGGTCATGCACGCGACCACCACCCGGCAACCCACCAGGTCCCGGGCGGCCTGCACCGAGGAGACCGTGCGGATGGTGCGATCCGGCAGCGGGACCGCCTCCTCGCCGCGCAGGTACGGCGTGAGCACCAGAACCTTGCCGTCGAAGTGGTCCTTGACCACCGCGGCCTCGTACGTGGTCCCCACGGCCACGGTGTCCACGCACATCCGGGCGGCCTCCTCGGCCAGCCTGGGATTGGTGAACCCGTACCCGTTGCCCTTCATCACCGGTACGAGACCGGGGAACGTGTCGCGTACCTCGTCCTGGTGCTTGCGCCAGCGGGCGGCGTCGACGTAGAGCGTGAGCGACATGGGCGTTTCGGGGCCTTCCGTGTGCGGGACTTGCCCTTGGGGAACGCAGGGCGGAGGCGGGGAACACACGACGCCGGGTGCGTCGCGACGAGCACGTATGGAGCCGACGACACAGGTGCCGACGGCGTTGCGTCAGCGACGTGACATGTACATGTCCAGTGCCTTGTGCAGCATCTTGTTGAGCGGGAAGTCCCACTCGCCGAGATACTCGACGGCCTGACCACCGGTGCCGAGCTTGAACTGGATGAGCCCGAAGAGGTGGTCGTTCTCGTCCAGCGTGTCGCTGATGCCGCGCAGGTCGTAGGCCGAGGCGCCGAGTGCGTACGCGTCCCGCAACATCCGCCACTGGATCGCGTTCGAGGGCCGGACCTCGCGCTTGTGGTTGGCCGATGCGCCGTACGAGTACCAGACGTGGTCGCCGACGGTGACCATCGTGGTGGAGGCGAGCACTTCGCCCTCGTGCTTGGCCAGATACAGCCGCATGCGCTCGGGGTCCTCGGCGTTGAGCGCCTTCCACATGCCCTGGAAGTAGGCCAACGGCCGCGGGGTGAAGTGGTCGCGTACCGCGGTGACCTTGTAGACCTCGTGGAAGACGGGCAGGTCGTCGTAGCCGCCCTGGACCACGTCCACGCCGGCCTTGGTGGCCTTCTTGATGTTGCGTCGCCACAGCTGGTTGAAGCCCGCGTGCACGTCGTCCAGGCTGCGCCGGACCAGCGGCACCTGGAACACGTAGCGCGGCTGCACGTCGCCGAAGCCGGCTCCGCCCGACGCGTCCTGCTGCCAACCCAGGCCGCGCAGTTGCCGCTCCAGCTCGGCGCTCCGGTCGTCGGTCCAGTCCGGGGTCAGATCGCGTAGCCGGTTCGCCGACTTGGCCGCGATCGCCTTCTTGATCGTGTCCGCCTCCCAGCGGGCGATCACCACCGGCGGGCCCATCTTGACCGAGAACGAGCCGCGGCTCTTGAGGTGCGCGAGCATCGGGTCGAGCCACTTGCGCAGGTCGCCGTCGAACCAGTCGATGACCGGGCCCTCCGGCATGTACGCGAGATATCGCTTTATCTTCGGCAGTTGCCGGTACAGCACGAGTGCCGCGCCCACGACGGCGCCCGACTCGTCGATCCAACCGATGCTCTCGGATCGCCACTCACTCTTCACCGCGCCCCACGAAGGGCACTGAAGAAAGCTCACGGAGGGCCTGCCCTTGATGAAGGCGAGATGCTCCTCGGCGGTGAGCGTCCTCAGGCGCAAAGACATGTAAGAGCTCCTCGAAATCGGTTCGGCCGTGACAGAGGTTACTGCGCCTTTGGGCGCTATGGATCGTGCCCGGCGACCCGAGTCGGACCGTACGAGGACGAGGCGGACCTTACCTGTCGAAACGGGTGCTCCCGCGGGCTCGCGCCCGACCCGGACGCACACTCGACTCGGCCCGCCGGTTTCCTGTCCGGCGGGCCGAGTCGGTCGGGGCGCGTGCGCGGGTGAAACAGGTCTGGCAGGTGGGGCGGGTGGAGCCGTCAGTACAGTCCGCCGTGGAACATGTTCATGAACAGGGCCACGGCGGACACGCCGAGCGCGAGTATCGTGACCACCCGTTCACCCGTGGTCGCGGAGAACATCTGGCTGACCAGGCCGGTCACCACGCCCGCGAGCGCGGTCCACGCGCCCAGGATGTGCATGTTCTCGAAGATCGCGCAGATGCCCCCCACCAGCGCGAACAGCACCACCGTGGCCACCAGCGCGTTCTCGCGCGGATGGGCACGGCCGTCGGAGTTGAGGGTCAGCCGGGGCCGATGCGCTCCCGCGGTGGCCGCGGTTCCCGTACGGCGGATCGTATGTGCCATCACGCACCTCCGGTGAGTGACTGCGGGACGGACGTTTTGTCCGTATAAACATCCCCCGCGGCGACCGGCGTCATGCTCGGATTTCAAGACTGTGACCGGGGCCGGGTACGCTGTACCGTCCGCTGCACTCTCGGCACCCCCGTGTGTTCACGAATCGGGGGCCGCCTTGGCGTGGCGGCATTACGCAAGCCCTCCTGCCACGGAGATTCCGTGGCCGATCAGTCCACAGGAGGTGGGTGTTCACATGCGTAGCTACGAACTCATGGTCATCCTCGACGCGGACCTCGAAGAGCGCGCGGTCACGCCGCTGCTCGAGCAGTTCCTCAATGTCATCCGCAACGACGGTGGCAAGGTCGAGAAGATCGACACGTGGGGCCGTCGCCGGCTCTCGTACGAGATCAAGAAGAAGTCCGAGGGCATCTACGCCGTCGTGGACCTGGCCGCGGAGCCCGCGACCGTCAAGGAACTCGACCGTCAGATGAACCTCAACGAGTCGGTGCTGCGGACCAAGGTCCTGCGCCCCGACCAGCGCTAGTCCGAGCTCGCGCGCACCACCAACCGCACCGCACGTCGAAACGCAGCACTGCGCTGAAATCAGCGAAGGGGTCAGCATGGCAGGCGAGACCATCATCACTGTTGTCGGAAACCTGACTGCCGACCCGGAACTGCGCTTCACGCCCAGCGGTGCCGCTGTCGCGAACTTCACCGTGGCGTCCACGCCGCGCACGTTCGACCGTCAGACGAACGAGTGGAAGGACGGCGAAGCGCTGTTCCTTCGGTGTTCGGCCTGGAAGCAGCTGGCGGAGAACGTCGCGGAATCCCTCCAGCGCGGCACGGGCGTCATCGTCCAGGGCCGGCTGAAGCAGCGGTCCTACGAGACCAAAGAGGGCGAGAAGCGCACCGTCGTGGAGCTCGAGGTCGACGAGATCGGCCCGACCCTGAAGTGGGCCACCGCCAAGATCACCAAGACCAGCCGCGGAGGCGGCGGTCAGGGTGGGTACGGCGGCGGTCAGCAGCAGGGCGGCGGCGGTTACGGCGGTCAGCAGGGCGGCGGACAGCAGGGCGGCGGTGGCTACGGCGGCCGTCCCCAGCAGGGCGGTGGCGCACCCGCCGACGACCCGTGGGCCACTCCCGCAGGGGGCGGCCAGCAGCAGGGCGGCGGCGGCGCGGGGGGCTGGGGTCCCCCGCCGGGCGGCTACTCGGACGAACCCCCCTTCTAGGCCGCACGGCCGAGGGATCGGTTCGCACCCCGAGCTGAAGACTTCTGAAACGATCTGGAGAGCACAATGGCGAAGGCGCCTGCGCGCAAGCCTAAGAAGAAGGTCTGCGTGTTCTGCAAGGAGAAGATCTCCTATGTGGACTACAAGGACACCAACCTGCTGCGGAAGTTCATCTCCGACCGCGGGAAGATCCGCGCTCGTCGCGTGACCGGTAACTGCACGCAGCACCAGCGTGACGTCGCCGTGGCTGTCAAGAACAGCCGCGAGATGGCGCTGCTGCCGTACACCAGCACTGCTCGCTGAGAAAGGGTGATCTTGTCATGAAGCTCATCCTCACCCACGAGGTGACCGGTCTCGGTGAGCCCGGCGACATCATCGAGGTCAAGGACGGCTACGGCCGCAACTACCTCATCCCGCGCGGCTACGCGATTCGCTGGAGCCGTGGCGGCGAGAAGGACGTGGCGGCCATCCGTCGCGCCCGCAAGGTCCGCGAGATCCGCACGCTCGACCAGGCCGCCGAGGTCAAGGGTCAGCTCGCGGGTCTCAAGGTGACGCTCCAGACGCGCGCCGGCGAGACGGGCCGACTCTTCGGCTCGGTCACCGTCGCGGACGTCGTGTCGGCCATCAAGGCCGCCGGCGGTCCGGACATCGACAAGCGTCGCGTCGAGATCGGCACGCCGATCAAGACCGTCGGGTCGCACCGCATCACGGTCCGCCTCCACCAGGAGGTTTCGGCCGCGCTCGACCTCGACGTCGTGCCTGCCTGACCTGAAGCACCCGAACGGCCCGACCCCTCCCGGGGGTCGGGCCGTTCGGCGTTTCGAGTAGCCGACTGAGTAGCGGTACTCATGTCCCGAACACCCCTGTCGCCGCAGGCTGGAGACACACGCCGGGTGGGCCGGCGGGGCAAAGGGGCGGACGGTCATGGCCAGGTTCATCCGACAGTGGTTGCTGCGTGTGGTCAGCTTCGCGCTGACCGGTCTGTATCAGCTCTACCGCGTCCATCCCGTCGTGTGGCGCTGGACCGCGCGCAACTACCGGCCGTGGATGCAGCGGTTCGCCCGCCGACACGCGTGGATGACCTGCCAGTTCGCCGCGCTCGACGTCCCCGCCTACCGCGATTTCCTGCGCCGGCACCGGTGGCGCTTCCGCTGGTTCGACCTCACCTCGTACCCGGAGACGTCCAAGGAGAACTACGTCAAGGCGTACCCCGAGGACACCCGCTGCTGGCTGGGCACCCTGGAGGTGGCCGGGACGGTGGTGGACGAGTCGTCCGGATCCTCCGGGACGCCGCACAACTGGCTGCGGTCGCGGCGCGAACTCAAGTCGGTGCACCGCAATGTGGCCGGCTACACCTCGCTGGTCTTCCCCCGGCGCAAGTTGTTCGTGATCAACGCGTACTCGATGGGCGCGTGGGCCACCGGGACCAACACCGGGATCGCGATGGCCCGGGTGGCGATGGTCAAGAACACCGGTCCGGACATCGACAAGATCGTGGACACGCTGCGCCACTTCGGGCCGCGCTTCACCTACCTGGTCACCGCGTACCCGCCGTTCCTCAAGCACCTGCGCGACCGGCTGGACGCCGAAGGCTTCGACTGGCGTCGGCATGCGATGTACGGCTTCGTCGGCGGTGAGGGCATGACCGAGGCGCTGCGCGACTACCTGGAGGAGCGCTTCGTCAAGGTGCGGTCCGGCTACGGGGCCTCGGACCTGACCATCGGGATGGCCGGCGAGAGCGACGCGACGGTGTGGCTGCGCAAGCGGCTGCTGACCGACGAGCGACTGCGGGCGCAACTGCTGGGGCCGGACGAGGGCCGGGTGCCGATGGTGTTCCAGTACAACCCGCTGGAGACGTACCTGGAGACCAACGCCGAGGACGAGGTGATCTGCACGATCAACTCGACCGCGGTGATGAGCCCGAAGGTGCGCTACAACATCGGCGACGAGGGCCGGTTGCTGACCTTCGCGCAGGTCGAGGAGATGATCCGGCCGGACGCCCGGGCATGGGTCGACTGGGAGCGCGCGGCCCGGGTGGAGGGCATGCGGCTGCCGCTGCTGCTGCTGTTCGGACGCAAGGACAGCACCATCTCGTACATGGGCGCCAACATCTATCCGCAGGACGTCGAGTACGGGCTGTATCAGGACAACCCGATGGCGGCGCACCTGGAGGGGTTCTGCCTGACCGTCGACGAGTACGCCGATCTGGAGAGCCGGCCCGTGGTCAATCTCCAGCTGCGCGACGGGACTTCGCCGGGCGACGTGGATCGGGACAAGCTCGCCCGGGTGTGCCGCGAGGGTGTGGTGCGGCACCTGGCCCGGGTCAGTCGGGACTTCGCCCAATCGCTCGCGGAGGACCCCACGTCGGCCGATGTGCGGGTGCTCGTGCACGACTTCGGGACCGGGCCGTTCCTGCGCGGCACCAGCAGGATCAAGAACGTCTACCTCGTGGAGGGGGAGCAGCGATGAGGACCACCGACTTCTCGGCGGCACCGCCGCAGGCACAGGGCGAGGCGTTGTTCATCGGGGCCACGCACTACAGCGGACTGCGCTCGCTGTTCTCGCTGGCCCGGCCGTGGTTGCGGATGGTGCGCACCATGAAGCGGATGGACGGCTACCGCTGGCACAAGGTGTACCGGCAGGGGCCGTTCACGCTCGGCACGGTCGCGGTGTTCGCGGACCGGGACGCGCTGTTGCGGTTCGCCCGCTCCAAGGCGCACCGCGACCTGATGTGCTGGATGACCGATCACGGCGACCGCAACGGCACGGCGGGCTTCATCCGGCTCTTCGACGCGCAGCCGGCCGGCTACAGCAACGGCACGTGGCGGGCCGAGGGCAACGAGATGGCGCACATCGAGGAGTTCACCCCGATCGGATCCGAGCCGAGCGGCGCGCCGGTGCACCGGAAGGCGAAGTCGTGACGCTCACCGTGGAGCGGGTCGCCTCCCGTCGCGCGCTGCGCGACTTCTGCGCACTCCCGTTGCGGCTGCACCCGAAGGACCGCTACGTGCCGGTGCTGCACGGGCAGGTGCAGCAATGGCAACGGGCCGGGATCGAGTTGTACGTGGTGCGCGACCGGGCCGGCCGCGCGGTGGGCCGAACCTGTCTGCACACCGACGGGCGCTTCGACGCCAAGCTGCGCGGCCGGCACCAGTTGTTCGGGCTCACCGAATTCGCCGACGAACCGGCGGTGTTCGCGACCCTGGTGGAGCTGATGGAGCGGCAGGCCGCGCGGGCCGGCCGCGGCACCCTGTTCGGGCCGGTCGCGCTGCTGCCGAACCAGACCGGTGGGGTGATCACCTCCGGGTTCACCGAGCGCGGCTTCGTGGACTCGGCGTGGAATCCGGCGCGGTATCCGGAGACGTACGAGCGGTCCGGATTCGCCCGGCGATTCGCCGCGTCCACCTGGATCTGCCCGGACCTGCGAGGGCGCACCGACGATCCGGACACGACATATGTGTTCGACGACGCGCGGATCGCCGCCGAGAAGTTGGTGATCCGGCGCGGCTCGCGTCGTCGGTTGGCCGAGCAACTGCCGATCCTGCACACGATGTTGAACGCGAGCTTCGGGCAGCTGGGCTACTACACCCCGATCGAGCTGGACGAACTGCGGGCACAGACGGACGGGTTGGCCCATCTGCTGGACGAGTCGCTGCTGCTGTGGCTGGAGCGGGCGGGCGAGCCGATCGCGTTCACCCTCGCGGTGCCGGACATCTCGGAGTTCCTGATCCGGATCGGTGGCGATCTGCATCTCGCCAACCAGCTGCGGCTGTTGGCCACCCGCGGACGCTATCGCCGGGAGGCGGTGCTGATCATCAAGGGTACGGTGCCGGCCGCCCAGGGGCGCGGCTATCTGACGCTGCTGGCCCGCGAGCAGTATCGGGCGCTGCGGGCGGGCGGCTACGACACGTTGCGCAGCACGTGGGTCGAGGACGACAACAAGGCGTCGGCCGCGCAGTATCGCCGGATCGGTGGCCACGAGCTGCACGGGCACACGTTCTACCAGCGAACAGTGGGGGTCACCGGGTGAGTACCCGACTCGCGGAGCTGCTGAGATCGGCCGGGCGGGCACCCAGCGCACACAACACGCAGCCCTGGACCGTGAGGCCGAGCGGCGCGCTGGGCTACGCGTTGTCCTGGGACGCCGAGCGCGAGCTGCCGGTCGGGGACCCGACGCGGCGGGACCTGTTCCTGGCGCTCGGCGCGTTCACGGAGGCGTTCCTGATCGCGTCCGCGGCGCTGGAGGTGCCGCTGCGGGTGGAGTGGGGCGAGGCCCCGGAGCGGGGTGCGGTGGCCCGGTTCGTGCGGGCGGAGGAGTGTTATCCGACGCCGTTCACCGCGGCGGAGTTGGCGGGGCGGCGCAGTGCGCGCGGGGCATACGTGCCGGGGACGCTGCCGGACCCGCTGTTCGCCGAGGCCACGGAGGCGCTTGCCGGGTCGGCGGGTCTGTGGCGGGGTGGCACCCGGGCATTGGCGCCGTTGCTGGACGAGGCGGATCGCCGGCTGTTCGCGGACCCGGCACTGGTCGCCGAGCTGCGCCGGTGGTTGCGGTTGCGGCCCGCGCCCGCCGGACGTCCGGCCGCCCGGGACGGGCTGACCGGGCCCGCGTTGGCGCTGTCCCGGTTCGAGGAGCGGGCGCTGCACACGGTGCTGCGCCCGGGCGCGTATCGGGTGTTGCGGCGGCTCGGGTTGGCGCGGGGGCTGGCGGCGGCGTCGCGGGGGGTGTTGCGGTACGACGGGAGTGTGCTGGTGCTGACCGCGCCGAGCGGGCCGGTGGGTGCGGTGGACCTGCTGGAGTCGGGGCGGGGGTTGCTGCGCTGTTGGTTGACGCTGGCCCGGCACGGCTACGCGACGCATCCGCTCAGCCAGGTGATCGACTGTGCGCGGACGGCGGGAGAGGTGGAGGCCATGGTGGGCGCCACGGCGCTCGCGGTGTTCCGGGTCGGGCGGCCGGTGGCCGAGCCGGTGCGTTCCGCACGGTGGACGGACTGAGCACGGGCTCGGCGCCGGGTCCACTGAGCACGGGGTCGGTGCCGGGTCCCTCGAACGGGTGGGCGGATCGGGTTGCCTCGATACCCTAGGGGGGTATAAATTCGTCCTCGTGGGGCCGATCATGGTCCTCGTGTCGACGAAAGGATCACCGTCATGAGCACCGCCACCTTCACCGTCAGCGGGATGACCTGCGGCCACTGCGTCTCGTCCGTCACCGAGGAGGTCTCCGAGGTGTCCGGCGTGACCGACGTCAAGGTCGAGCTGGCCTCGGGTCTGGTGACCGTGACGTCCGAGCAGCCCGTGGATGCGGAGGCGGTGCGTGCGGCCGTCGTCGAGGCGGGTTACCAGGTCGTCGGGGCGTGAGTCGTCGTCGTCCCGTCGGCCCGGCCGACGGGACGCGGCCGAGGGCGCGGGAGGTCGTGGTCCGGTGAGATGCGGCCTTCCGCAGGCCGCACCCCGGTGCTTCAGCGCCTGCCGGTCACCAGCCAGGCGTCCCCGTACGCTCGGCTGCCGAGCAGGAGCAACCGGGTGACCATGAAGGTGCCGATCGCCCACCACCACACCGCGATCAGCCCGCCGCCCAGGGCCAGTACGGTGCCCAGCGCCGCGCAGAAGGCGGCCAGCACGATGGGCATGGTCAGCGCGAGGTAGCGGCCGTCGCCCGCGCCGATCAGCACCCCGTCCAACACGAACACCGCGCCGGCCGTCGGCTGGAGAGCGGCCACCGCGAGCAGGGTGCCGGCGAGCAGGTCCCGCACCGCCGGGTCGGTGGTGAACAGCGGGATGTACAGCGGGCGGGCGGCGATCACCACGATCGCGAACAGCACGCCCGTCCACATCCCCCACACCAGCATCCGGCGGGTCGCCGCGCGGGCGCCGCTCGCGTCCCCCGCGCCCAGGGCCCGGCCGACGATCGCCTGCGCCGCGATGGCCAGGGCGTCCATCGCGAAGGCCAGGAACGTCCACACCTGCCAGGCGACCTGGTGGGTGGCGATCGAGGTATCCCCCATGTGGGTGGCCGCCACGGTGGCGACGATCAGGATGGCCCGCAGGCTGACCGTACGGACGAACAGCGGCGCGCCGGCCGAGGCCGAGGCCCGGATGCCGGCCGTGTCCGGGCGCAGCGAGGCGCCGTGTCGGCGGGCGCCGCGGACGACGGTGACCAGGTAGACCAGGGCCATCGCGGTCTGGGCGAGCACCGTGCCCCACGCGGAACCGGCGATGCCCCAGTGCAGGCCGTACACGAACCCGACGTTGAGCAGCAGGTTGGCGCCGAAGCCGAGGACCGCGACCACGAGCGGGGTCCGGGTGTCCTGGAGGCCGCGCAGCACGCCGGTGGCGGCGAGCACGATCAGCATCGCGGGGATGCCCAGCGAGCCGATCCGCAGGTAGGTCACCGCATGCGGCGTCGCGCTGTCCGAGGTGCCGAACGCCGCGACGATCCACGGGGCGCCGACGAGGCCGACCACGAGCAGCCCGATGCCCAGCAGCGCGGCCAGCCAGACGCCGTCCAGGCCCTGGCGGATCGCGGCGCGCGGATCGCCCGCGCCCATGAGTCGGGCGACCGCGGCGGTGGTCGCGTAGGCGAGGAACACGCACAGGTTGACCAGGGTGGTCAGCATCGTGCCCGCGACGCCCAGGCCGGCCAGCTGGGGTGTGCCGAGCCGGCCGATGATCGCCGAGTCGACGAGCACGAACAGCGGCTCGGCGACGAGGGCGAAGAAGGCCGGTATCGCCAGGCGCAGGATGTCGCGGTCGTGGGCGCGGCGCTGCGTCCGGGCGGTGGGCGGTGAGGCGGGCCGGGCGGTGGGCTTGCCGGTGGGCTCGGCGTTCGGCTCGGCGTTGGGCTCTGCGGGCTTGGTGGCCGGCTCCGGGACGGGCGGCTCTGGGGGCGGGGACGGGACCGTGGACGGCACCCGTCCACCGTAGTCATCCACAGGTAAGGGTCACAATGCGCTCCTGGTCATTACCGGCGAGCGCGGGGCGTACGCGGGTGCACACGTGGGGCGATAGCCGCATGATTCGCCCAACAGTTTTTCACATACACAGCCGGTGGATAGAGAAACCGCAGGTCAGGGTGGGTTTGTGGACATGATTGCGAAGCGTTGGCGGCTGACTGCACACAGCTTGTGCACAGCTGGACCCACCTCTCTCCACAGGTTGTCCACAGTTATCCACAGGCCCTGTGTATGACCGTCTTGGTCGTCCCCCGGTCCACCCGTACGGTGAAGGGCCGCACGCCGCGTCGCGCGGTGGATCTGTCGGCCGTGTGGCGTATGAAGGACACGGTGTACTGCGGTGCGACCTCGCGCGAGCCTTTGTGAAAGGAGACCCCGGGCATGAGCGTCTCCGAGTTCGAAGAGGCCAGGCCCGAGCCGGCCCGCGAAGGATTCGAGCGGACCCCGCCCCAGGACATCGCGGCCGAGCAATCGGTGCTCGGCGGCATGATGTTGTCCAAGGACGCCATCGCCGACGTCGTGGAGAACCTCAAGCCGATCGACTTCTATCGGCCCGCCCACGAACTCGTCTACAACGCGATCCTGGACCTGTACGCGCGCGGCGAACCGGCCGACGCGGTCACCGTCGCCGCCGAGCTGACCAAGCGCACCGAGATCGGCCGGGTGGGCGGCGCCCCGTACCTGCACACCCTGATCTCGTCGGTGCCCACCGCCGCCAACGCCGAGTACTACGCCCGGATCGTGCGCGAACAGGCGGTGCTGCGCCGCCTGGTCGAGGCGGGCACCCGCATCGTGCAGATGGGCTACGCTGCCGACGGCGAGGTCGACGACATCGTCAACAACGCCCAGGCCGAGGTCTACAAGGTCACCGAGCAGCGCACCACCGAGGACTACGCGCCGCTGGCCGACATCATGGAGGGCGCGCTCGACGAGATCGAGGCGATCAGCTCCCGCGGCGGCCAGATGTCCGGCATCCCCACCGGCTTCACCGACCTCGACTCCCTCACCAACGGCCTCCACTCCGGCCAGATGATCGTCATCGCAGCCCGCCCGGCCATGGGCAAATCAACGCTCGGATTGGACATTGCGCGGGCGTGTTCGATCAAGAACGGGCTTGCCAGTGTGATTTTTTCGCTGGAGATGGGCCGCAACGAGATCATGATGCGGCTGTTGTCGGCGGAGGCTCGGGTCGCGTTGCATCACATGCGGTCGGGGAGCATGACCGACGACGACTGGACGCGGCTCTCCCGCAAGATGGGCGAGGTCACCGCGGCGCCGATGTACATCGACGACTCGCCGAACCTGTCGATGATGGAGATCCGGGCCAAGTGTCGCCGGCTCAAGCAGAAGCACGATCTGCGGCTGGTGATCATCGACTACCTCCAGCTGATGCAGTCGGGCGGCTCGCGCCGGGCGGAGAACCGCCAGCAGGAGGTCTCCGAGATGTCGCGAAACCTCAAGCTCCTGGCCAAGGAACTCGAGGTCCCGGTCGTTGCGATGTCCCAGCTGAACCGTGGCCCGGAGCAGCGCACGGACAAGAAACCGATGGTTTCCGATCTTCGTGAGTCCGGCTGTGTCACGGCGGCGACCCGGGTGTTGCGGGCCGATACCGGTGCCGAGGTCTCCATGGGCGAACTGCTGGCAACGGGCGAGCGGGACATTCCCGTTTGGTCCCTGGACGAGCACTTGCGGCTTGTTCCGCGCACCATGACCCACGTCTTTCCGAACGGGGTCAAGGAGGTCTTCCGCCTGCGACTGGCATCCGGACGGGAGATCGAGGCCACCGCGAATCACCCTTTCCAGACCTACGACGGGTGGAAGCCGCTCGGGGAATTGACCGTGGGCGCACGTGTCGCCGTGCCTCGACGAATCGATGCTCCCGCCTGTCCGGTTGCCTGGCCCGAGGCCGAAGTGGTCATGTTGGCGCACCTTCTCGGCGACGGTTGTGTCGCCCCGGGGCAGCCCATTCACTACACGAGCAACGATGAGGCCAACCTCGGTGCAGTGGAGGAGGCGGCGGTTCACTTCGGGATCACCCCGCGCCGTGAACAGCAGCAAGCTTGGTGGCACGTCTACCTCCCGGCCCCTCAGCGCCTTGCCCGAGGCCGGCGGAACCCGATTGCGGCATGGCTCGACCGATTCGGTTTGTACGGCAAGCGCTCGCATGAGAAGTTCCTGCCCCCGGAGATTTTCGGGTTGCCCGACGATCAGGTACGGCTGTTCCTGCGGCACCTGTGGGCGACGGATGGCTCGGTCACGGTTTCGGCGGCGGGTGCGGTTCGCGTGTACTACGCCAGTACGAGCGAGCGCCTCGCCCGAGACCTGCAGCTTTTGCTCCTGCGGGTGGACCTTCGCGCGAGGCTGCGCAGGGTGGGCAACACCAAGGGACGCCCGGGCTGGACCGTGGATATCTCCGGGGTCGAGGACCAGCGTCGGTTCCTGACCGAAGTCGGGGTGCATGGCGCGCGTGGGGAGTGCGTGACAAAGGCCCTGAACCGGCTTGACGGGGTGATGGCGAACACGAACCTGGACACCGTCCCGCGGGAGGTCTGGGATGCCGTCAAGGCGGCCATGCTGGGTCGACGGATGACCACGCGGGCCTTTCAGGCGGCCCTGGGTACCAGATACTGCGGCTCATCCCTGTACAAGGCGGCGCCGAGCAGGACCAGACTCGCCAATGTCGCGAGCGTGTTGGAGCACGCGGACCTGGAACTGCTCGCTACCAGCGACGTGTTCTGGGATCGGGTCACCGAGATCGAGAGCCTCGGCGAGCAGGAGGTCTATGACGCCACCGTGCTCGGTACACACAACTTCATCGCCAACGGGATCAACATCCACAACTCCATCGAGCAGGACGCCGACATGGTCATCTTGTTGCATCGTGAGGATGCCTACGAGAAGGAGTCGCCGCGGGCCGGGGAGGCGGATCTGATCGTGGCCAAGCACCGCAACGGGCCGACGGCGACGATCACCGTGGCGTTTCAGGGGCACTACTCGCGCTTCGTGGACATGGCGCAGAGCTGAGCGGCTTGTTGCAGTTGCTCACCGTCCGCTGAAGCCGAGGGCCCGAACTGCCGGGTCCGGGCCCTCCGGCTGCTCGGCTCCTGCTCGGTCCACCGACGTGTCGAATAGCGCGGCCGGACGGGCGCTCAGCGCCGCGTCTCGTACCTGGTCAGGATCACGCCGCCGGGAAACGTCCGCGTCTCCACCAGGTTCAGGTTCTCCCGGTTGTCCAGCGCGGTGAAGAACGGTGTGCCGCCGCCCACCAGGACCGGCGCGGTGGCCAGCACGTACTCGTCGATCAGCCCGGCCCGCATGGCCGCCCCGGCGAGCGTCGCGCCGCCGATCTCCATCGGGCCGCCGTCCTCGGCCTTGAGCCGGGTGATCTCGGCGACCGCGTCGCCGGTGACCAGGCGGGTGTTCCAGTCGACGCTGTCGATCGTCGAGGAGAACACCACCTTCGACATGTCCCGCCAGCGGCGCGCGAACTCGATCTCCGCCGGGGTGGCGCCGGGCCGCTGGTCGCCGGTCGGCCAGTGGGAGCTCATCGCCTGCCACAGCTTGCGCCCGTACAGCGCCAGGTCGGTCGCCTGCAACCGGTCGGACCAGAACTGGAACAGCTCGTCGCTCGGCACGCCCCAGCCGATGTCGTCGCCGGGCGCGGCGATGTAGCCGTCCAGGCTCAGGTTCATCCCGTAGATCAGTTTCCGCATGGTGCCGGCCTTTCGTGTGTCGGTCTCACGCGTACGGACCGGCGCGGCGCGGGAAACTCATCGGTGCGCGATCCGAACCCACAGGGTTCTCGTGCTCGGTGGTCCAGCCGCAGGCTCGTCGTTTCGCCGCGGAAAAGGCATCGATCGCGGGCTGATCCCGGGTGACATCGCGGTGAGCCAACAGAGAACCGGCAGGTCACGGCAGATCGACACGTCATCGGCGGCGAGACCCTACAGACGGGGCCGGCCGGCCGCTCGGTCAGATGTCGCGCCGGCGCAGGGCTGCCCAGCCTGCGAGTTGGGCGGCCAGGGCCCACCCGGCGAGGATCGGGCCGCCGGCGGCGTTGCCGTCGAGCAGGTTCATCCCGGCCCGACCGGGAAGGAAGTCGGCGGCCGAGACGGCGATCAGCATCGGCAGCGCGAGCATCACCGTCAGCACCACACTCAGCGTGGCCACCGGGCTGCGCAGGAGCGCACCCAGGCCGAGGGTCAGGATCGCGGTGAGCACCAGGTAGGCGGTGATCGCGGCGATATCGCCGGCCACCGCGGCGGAGCCGGCGACCCCGTACGAACCGAGTGCCAACCCGCCGATGCCCACGCCCGTCAACGCGAGCAGTGCGGCCAGTGGTGTGGTCACCGCGACCACCACCGTCGTCTTCGCGAACAACACCCGGCCCCGACGCGGGTCGGCGGTCAGCGTGGTGCGGATGGATCCGGTCGCGAACTCGGCCGTGATCACCGCCATCGCGAGGGCGACGACGGCGAACTGCGCGAGCAGCGTCGACGCGGTCGCGGGTTCGCCCACGGCCATGGTCAGGCCGTCCTTGGTCTCGCCGCGCTGCACGTCGCCGGCGAAGTCCATGCCCATGATTCCCGCGCTCGCGCTCATCAACAACACCGAGACGGCCACCGCCCACCACGTGGAGCGCACCGACCACAGCTTGATCCACTCCGAGGCCACCGCCGCGCGCAGGGCGAGCGGCCTGCCCCGAGCCGGCTCCCGGGAGAGGCGGGCCTCGCGGAGGGCTCCGGAATGGTGCCCGATCCGTCCCCGACTCGCCGCCTCAGCCGGCCGCATACTCCACCGCCTTTTCCGTCAGTTCCAGGTACGCCTGCTCCAACGAGGCCCGTCGGGGGCTGAGTTCGTACAGCGGTACGCCGAGCGCGTGGGCGGCTCGGCCGATCTCCTCGATCGACACGTCGGCGTAGCCGCTGGTTCCCTTGCCCGTCGCGACGACCCGCGCGCCGGTCCCGATCAGGTGCTCGGTCAGCCGGACCAGGCCCGCCCGATCCGGGCTGCGGACCAGTACGCCGGAGGCGCCGGCCGCGTCGAGCACCTC
The DNA here is from genome assembly GCF_044458105.1 of Embleya sp. NPDC050493. Taxonomy (NCBI): domain Bacteria; kingdom Bacillati; phylum Actinomycetota; class Actinomycetes; order Kitasatosporales; family Streptomycetaceae; genus Embleya; species Embleya sp. NPDC050493. The sequence continues at coordinate 89,962 of NZ_JBITHP010000009.1, read as the reverse complement.
GGCGATCGGTGCGTCGGCGATCAGCCGTCCCCGGCCCATCACGACCAGGCGATCCGCGGTCTGTTCCATTTCGCTCATGAGGTGGCTGGAGACCAACACCGCGCGTCCCTCGGCCGCGAGCGAACGGAGCAACTCGCGGAGCCGGCGCACGCCGTCGGGGTCGAGTCCGTTGATCGGCTCGTCCAGGACCAGGGCCCGCGGATCGCCGAGCAGCGCGCCGGCCACGCCCAGTCGTTGGCTCATGCCCAGTGAGAACTGGCCGGTCCGGCGGTTCGCCACGTCGGACAGGCCGACCAGGTCCAGCACTTCGTCCACCCGCCGGAGGGCGATGTCGTGGGTTCGGGCCAGGGCGCGCAGGTGCGCTCGCGCGGTCCGTCCGGGATGCACCGCCTTGGCGTCGAGCAGTGCGCCGACCTCGTGCAGCGGCCGGTGCAGCCGGGCGTACGGTCGGCCGTCGATCCGGGCGTGTCCCGATGTCGGTCGGTCCAGCCCGAGAATCATCCGCATCGTGGTCGACTTGCCGGCGCCGTTGGGCCCCAGGAATCCGGTCACCAGGTCGTTCGGCACGGTGAGCGTGAGTCCGTCGACGGCGGTGCGTTCGCCGTATCGTTTGGTCAGCCGTTCCAAGGTGATCATGGTGCCCCTTCGTCGTCTCCGAGACGAAGCTAGGAGTGCGACGCGGGGTGCGGCATCGCTCGTTCGACAGACCCCACCCGGGACTTTCGACACAGACGCGGGCGCGAACGCGGACTCGGACCCGCGCACCTGCTGCCCGGGGACGGGTGCGCACTGGTGGTTCTGGGCCAACCCCGGGTCGCTGGGCGTGGTGTTCCTGGTCGTCGTCGGCTTCCTGACCGGCCCGGCGCTGCTGCGGGTGCACGGGCGGTGGACCCGCTCGCTGCTCGGCCCGGTCGCGCCGGCGCGGGAAAGCGTGACGTCGGTCCGGTACGCCGCTGTCCAGGGGCCGCACCACCGCCGCCCGCCGGGGCGCTCCCCGTCCCGGCGGGCGGCGGCGCGCGTGGCGGGGCCGGAGGGCGGCGAAGGCGGGGAGTCCGGTCCGGAGCCCCTCCCCCTCGGAAGGCTCCGAACCGTCCCGGTGCGGCGGACCCGATCACGGGGTCGTCCGGGCCCGCCGCATGTCGTCGATCATGGTGGGCCGCGCTTGGGATTCGTTGGGCGCGTGCTTGGCGTTCCCTGCCGCGCTCGGCGCCTCGACCCGCCGCGCGTCGTTCGCCCACGCGCACGAGCTGTGGATACTCCCGCTGTAGTACGCCGTGGTACTCGCGTCTGCGAGGGGGGTGCGGCCCTGTAGTACCCGGGGCGGAACTTGCCTCTCCGGCCCCGATTTCGTTTGGAATGCCTGGTCGGCCCTGCCTACCTTCGAAGCCGACACCACCAGCGTTGTTTCGGCTCATGCGGCGATCGGTGCCTTGTGAATTCGATCACAAGGGGTGCTCGGGGGCCGGTCACATCGCGGGATCGCGTACGCAACGGAGGAGACATCGATGTTCGGACGACTCGGCAGGCTCGTCGTCCACAACCCCTGGAAGGTCATCGCCGCCTGGCTGATAGCCGCGGTGGCCCCGTGTACCTGATGCCGGCGGTGGTCCCGGGCTTCGTCTCGACCATCGGTGCGACCGTCTTCGCCTTCCGGACGTTGCCGGGCAACGAGCCGAGGCAGGCTGCGGCTTTGGCCGTGGAGCATGCGGGGCCCTCGATTGCCGCCGCGGGTGTCATCCTGGCAGGGACGTTCGCGTCGCTCATGATGGCGGGCATCGACATGATGACCCAGATGGGCTTCGCTGTCTCGGTCGGCATCTGCATCTCGGCCTTCGTGATGTCGATGTTCCTGGTTCCCTCCGTGACCGCCCTGATCGGGCATGCGGCGTGGTGGCCCGGACACGCCGACCGTGCGTCCGGCCCGGTCGGTCGAGGCGGGCGGGATCGGGAGCCGGTAATGGCCGGGGACCGCTGATCAGGGAGTACCCGAGGAGTACGGATGTCCGTGGAAGGCCCCGCGCGAGTCGCCGTGCGGGGCCTTCCCGCGTCCGCGAACGGTTCCCGTCCGAGCGAGTCGGTCGAGCCCTGGCTGCTGCCGGTGCCCAAGCCGCTCGCGCGCTGGCTGCCCTGCCGGACCTGGGTGGGCGAACTGCTGATGGTCGCGCTGGTGCTGCTGTGCGTGATCGGCGGCTCGCTCGGCGGGTCCACCAGGGATCACAACCCCGGACACCCGAACGCGCTCAACCTGGTCATCGCCGGGATCACCTGCCTGGTGCTGCTGGGCCGGCTGCGGTGGCCGCTGACGGTGTTGGCGCTGACCGAGGCGGGCCAGGTGTTCTACCTGGCCGCGGACGGCTTGGACGGCCCGATCCTGATCCCGACCATGGTCGCGCTGTACACGGTGGCCGCCAGCGGGCAACTGCGCCGCTCGGTGCTGATCGCCTCGGCGGTCGCGGTGGTGCACACGGGGATGCGGATAGGGCTCACCCCGGACGGGTTCCTCTCGCCGGAGAAGTACCTCTCGGGCATCTGGATGTACCTGCCGGTCGCCATCGGCGAGGCGGTCCGCGCCAAGCGGGCCTACTGGGCGGAGGTACAGGCCCGGCTGGCGCGTGCGGAGCACGAGCGCGAGGACGAGGCCCGGCGCCGGGTGACCGCCGAACGCATGCGCATCGCCCGCGAGCTGCACGACGTGGTCGCGCACAGCATCGCGATGATCAACATCCAGGCGGGCGTGGCCGCGCACGTGATCGACCGGGACGTGCCGCAGGCCAAGGAGGCGCTCGTGCACATCAAGGTGGCCAGCCGGGACGCGCTCGCCGAACTGCGCACCACGCTGGGCGTGCTGCGCCAGGACGGCGACAACGACCTGCCCACCGAGCCGACCCCGGGTGTGGACGACGTGGACGCCCTGGTGGCCTCCTACCGCAACGCGGGCCTGCCGGTGCTCCTGGAGGAGTCCGGTGAGGCCCGGAACCCGTCCGCGCCGGTCGGCCTCGCGCTGTACCGGATCGTCCAGGAGTCGCTCACCAACGCGATGAAGCACGGCGGCGACGGTGCGTCGGCGATCGTGCGGGTCGTGTACGGCGAGCACGCGGTGGAGGTGGACGTGCTCGACGACGGTCGGGGCACCCCCGAGACGGACTCGGTCAAGGGCGCCGACGGCACCGGACACGGGTTGCTCGGCATGCGGGAACGGGCGGTCGCCGTGGGCGGTTCGCTCGCGGTGGGGCCCGGCCCCCATGGCGGTTTTTCGGTACACGCGGTGCTGCCGCACCACAAGGGCGCGCTCGTCGCGCGTCGGGACGGAGATTCTTCATGACGGTGCGCGTGCTGATCGCGGACGACCAGTTGCTGGTCCGGTCGGGCTTCAAGGTGCTGGTCGGCAGCGACCCCGAACTGGAGGTGGTCGGCGAGGCGGCGAACGGCACCGAGGCACTGGCGCTGGCCAAGGAGACCCGACCGGACGTGGTCCTGATGGACATCCGGATGCCCGGCATGGACGGCCTGGAGGCCACCCGTCGGATAGTCCGCGACGACGACCTCGCGGGCGTGCGGGTGCTGGTGCTGACCACGTTCGAGGTCGACGAGTACGTCTTCGAGGCGCTGCGGGCCGGGGCCAGCGGCTTCCTGGTCAAGGACACCGACCCCGAGGACCTGCTCAAGGCGATCAAGACCGTCGCGACCGGAGACGCGCTGCTCTCGCCGGGTGCCACCCGGGCGCTGGTGGCCCGCTTCCTGTCCCAGCCCGAGCCCAAGGTGGCCGCGCCGGATCGGCTGGAGGCGCTCACCGACCGCGAGCGCGAGGTGCTCTCGCTGGTCGCGGCCGGGATGAGCAACGACGAGATCGCCGAGCACCTGTTCGTCTCGCCGCTGACCGCCAAGACCCACGTCAGCCGGGCGATGGTCAAGCTCGGCGCACGCGATCGGGCGCAGCTGGTGGTGATCGCGTACGAGTCGGGCATGGTCCGGCCGGGACGCGGCTGAGCACCGCGCCCCGGACCCGCCCTAGCCGAGGTCGTTCGCCAGCAGGGTGTGGATGCCCTCGATGTTGGCCTGGAGATAGGCGGCCAGGCTCGCCGGGACCAGGCCGACGGAGGCCAGCCCGGAGGGGGTGAAGGGCACCCGCACGATGTCGTACTCGCCGTTCGGCTCGTCCACCTCGGGGCCGTGCCGCAGCGCCGGGTCCATCCATTCGAGCCGGCATGCGAAGAAGTGCTGGATCTTGACCCCGCCGGGCTCGGGCACGGTGTCCACGAACGCGGGCACCGGCCGGCCGATCTTGCCGCCGAGTTCCTCGAACACCTCGCGGCGCAACGCCTCGGTCACCGTGGCGTCCTCGGGTTCGACGCCGCCGCCGGGGGTGATCCAGTACGGGGGGCTGTCCGGCTTCGTGCGTTTGATCAGCACCATCCGGTCCTCGTCGTCGAGCAGGATCGCGCGTGCCGTCCGCTTCACCACTGAACGCATCGTCGGTGCCCTCTGCTTCCTTGCCAGGCGTTGCCCCCGTCTGAAGTCTCCCTTTCCGGTCGGACGGGTGGTTTATGCCTGTGCGGCGCCACCTTCGGGATCACGCCCAGCGCGCGGCGCGCGCGATCAGCTCGCCGTGCAGATGCGAGATGTGCGGTTGGCTCAAAGTGCCCTCCCGAACCGCGAGGAACACCGTGTGCAGCGGCGGCAGTTCGGGTTCCAGGAGGGCGACCACCGCGCGCCGGTCCAGCGCCTCGGCGCACAGGTAGCGCGGCAACACCGCGATGCCGTGTCCGGCGCGTACGCACTCCAGCACGGCGCGCAGGTCGGGCACCGTCACCGCGGCCGGGGTGACGGGTTTGGCGTCGAACACGGTCGACCAGTAGCGCCGGATCAGCGGTTGCTCCTCGGCCTCGCCGATCAGCGGCACTCCCTCCAGCGCGGCCGGGCCCCGGGCCAGGATCCGGCTCGACGGCAGCCGCGCGGCCCAGTGCGGAGCGCCGATCAGCACGTACTCCTCGTCGGTGAGCGGCGTGCCCACTATGCCCCGCGCGCGCGGGCGCACATCCGAGATCACCAGGTCGTGCCGGGCCGCCGCCAGGCCCGCGAGCAGCACGTCGCCGGGGCCCAGGGTCACCCGTAACCGCAGGCCGCGCCGGACCAGGTCGGCCAGCGACGGCAGCACGCGCAGCGCGGTCAGCTCGGTCGGGCCGCCCAGGTGCACGGTGCGCCGCAGCGGGTCCACGCCGCGCACCTCGCGGGCCGCGATCTCCTCGATCGCGTCCAGGTGCGGTGCGAGCCGGCGGGCGAGTTCGTCGGCGGGGCCGGTGGGTGCCACGCCGCGCGGCAGCCGTTCGAACAGCTGCTTGCCGACCTGCTTCTCCAGGGTGCGGATCTGCGCGGTTATCGCCGGCTGCGAGAGCCCCAGCGACGCGGAGGCCCGGGTGAAGGAACCCGCGCGGTGTACGGCCAGGAAAGTGCGCAACAGCGTCAGGTCCACGGGTCCCCCGTCTCGTGTCCCCCGACCACTCCCGAGAGTCGGGGACATCACGTGATCTTGCCCGAAGTCGCAGGTCAGCCCGGAGAGGCGGGGTCCAGGGCGCGCAGGATGTCCGCGACGAGATCCGCGGTGTCCTCACAACCGGCCGAGAACCTGACGAATCCTTCCGGCACATCGTTGCCGGCCCACCGGGCACGTCGTTCGGCCATGCTGTGCACACCACCGAAGCTGGTGGCGTCGGAGACCAGTTCGAGCGCACCCAGGAACCGACGAGCGGTGTCCGCGTCGGCGAGCGTGAAGCCCACGACGCAGCCGAACCGCCGCATCCGACGGGTGGCCACATCGTAGGCCGGATCGCCTTCGAGCGCGGGGTGGCGTACGCCCGTGACGTCCGGGCGTTCGGTCAGCGCCCGGGCGACGGCCAGCGCGTTGACCGCCTGCCGATCCACCCGCAACTGCAGGGTGGACAACGAGCGATGCGCCAACCAGGCCTCCATCGGCCCGGGCACCGCGCCGGTGAGCGAGCGCCAGGAACGCACCCGGGCGCCGAGGTCGGCGCTCGCGCAGGAGACGTAGCCGAGCAGCACGTCGCTGTGCCCGGTCAGCGCCTTGGTGCCGCTCGCCGCCGAGATGTCGGCGCCGAGGGCGAGCGGGAGTTGGCCCAGCGGGGTGGCCAGGGTGTTGTCGACGGCCACCAGGGCGCCCTGCGCGTGGGCGAGGGTCGCGATCCGCTCGATGTCGCACACGTCCAGGCCCGGGTTGCTCGGGGTCTCCAGCCACACCAGGCGGGCGCCGGTCAGGGCCTGTTCGAGCTGGGTGCCCGCGGTGGGCACCAGCCGTACGGTGATCCCGCGCGCGGCGAGGTGCGCGCCGACCGCGCGGGTGGCCGGGTAGCCGTCCGACGGCAGTACGACCACGTCACCCGGCTCGGTGAGTCCGAGCAGGACCGCCGAGACGGCGGCCATCCCGGACGCGAACGTGACGGTGTCGGCGGCCCCCTCCAGCGCGCCGATCGCCTGCTCCAGGCCGACCCAGGTCGGGTTCGCGTAACGCCCGTACTGGTAGGGCCCGTTCACCTCGCCGGGCATGTGGTACGTGCCGGCGAACACCGGCCCGGGCAGGAAGGGGTCGCCCGGCGCGTGGCCCGGACTGCCGGCCCGGACCGCCCGGGTCCCGTCGCTCCATTCGGCGGACATTCCCGACTCCCCTCACTGCCTGTTTCACGTGAAACCTCGACCGAGCCGGCGTGGTGCGTGGCCGTCAATCGCGGTCCAGGATCATGCTCAGGAACCAGCTCACGATGCTGATCACCAAGGCGCCGAGCAGCGCGGCCCAGAAGCCGTCGATGTGGAAGTCGAGATCCAGCTTGTTGGCGATCGCCTCCGTCAGCCACAACATCAGCGCGTTGATCACGAACGTGATCAGACCCAGCGTGAGCACGAAGAGTGGCAGTGAGAACAGTTTCACCACCGGTTTGATTATCGCGTTGACGATCCCGAAGATGAGCGCGACGAAAATTATCGTCTTGGCCTTGGTGCCGGCCGAGGCGCCGTCGGCGAGGTCGATTCCGGATACGAGCCAGCTGGCGAACCAGATGGCCAGTGCGTTGGCACCCAGCTTGATGATCAGGCTTTTCATATCCTGATGCTGGCATCCGGCAGGTCCTTCCCGCTTGAGCCGTGGGGGGAATGTCGGATTGTGTCGGTAAGGAGTTGGTCACATGAAGGTTTTTCGGCTCGACGATCTGGACGCGGAGCGCGCGTTCGAACAGGGCGCGTACCTGAAGTTCCTCAGTGAACGGAACTTCTCGATGGGTCTGTACGCGCTGGAACCGGGCGAGAGCGACACCCAGAAGCCGCACGGCCAGGACGAGGCGTACGTGGTGATCAGCGGTCGGGCCACGCTCACCGTCGGCGAGGAGTCCACCGCCGTGGCGCGCGGCAGCGTCGTGTACGTACCGGCGCAGGTGCCGCACCGCTTCCATCGGATCACCGAGCCGCTGCGGGTCCTGGTGTTCTTCTCGCCGCCGGAGGGCTGAGCGGCAGGACCGGCCGCACCGAGGCGGGCGCGCGTGGGGCCGGGCGCGGGCCGCGTGGGCTGGGCGGTGGGCGGTCCGGACCCGTGTACGACAATCGGACCTTGGGATCCAGCGATCGGGTCTCGGGATCCGACGATCGGGAGTACATCTGATGGCGCTGCGCGACGAACTCTGGGCTGCGATCGAGGACGTCTACGCGGCGATCCTGGACCACCCGTTCATCCACGGGCTGACCGACGGCACGTTGCCGCGCGAGGCATTCCGGCACTACGTCGTGCAGGACTCGCACTACCTGCGCGACTACGCCAAGGCGCTCGCGGTGTGCGCGGCCAAGGCGCCGGACGAGGCGACGACCGTGCAGTTCGCGGGTGACGCGGCCGGTGCGATCGCCGCCGAGCGTTCGCTGCACGAGGGCTTCATGGTCGACTTCGGCAGCTCGGTGGCCGACGCCACCGCGACCGAACCGGTGCTGCCGAGCACCCGGGCGTACGTCAGCTACCTGCTTGCCACGGTGCACAACGGCTCGTTCGCCGAAGGGGTGGCGGCGGTGCTGCCCTGCTACTGGATCTACGCCCGAGTGGGCGACGCACTGCTGGCCAAGGGCTCGCCCGACGAGCTGTACGGACGCTGGATCGCCACCTACGGCGCCGAGGAGTTCCAGGCGACGGTGCGCGCGGTGCTCGATCTGGTGGACCGGATCGGCGAGGACCTCTCGGCGAGCGAACGGGCGCGGATGATCGAGCACTTCACCACCACGGCACGCTACGAGTGGATGTTCTGGGACGCCGCGTGGCGCGGCGAGCGCTGGCCGGTCTGACGGGTCCGGGCGACCGGGATCGTTCCCGGGCGGACCGGAACCGGTGCGCCCGGGTACGACGTGTCCTCCCGGGGAATGTGCTCCCCGGGCGTGCACGTCTCGCGGGAGTTCGCGTGACTGGGGGTTGGACGATGGAGACATGGCCGCGGTGGGCGCGTATCGGCGTACCGGTGCTCGTGCTGGTGTTGCTGTGCTGGTTGCTGATCTGGCTGTTCTCGGCCTTCCTGATGCTCATCGTCAAAGGCGTCGTCGGGCTGTGCGTCACGGTCGGCATGGTCGTGCTCGCGCGCACCGCGGTGGTCGGCCGGGGGCCGCGCGACCCGCTCGGCTGAATCCGGCGCTGGTCGTGCGGGCGGTGGTGTGCCAGGGTGGGGGCGCACCACACGGAGATACACGGGAGCTCGGGGCACCGGGCTGAGAGGGCGCTGAGGCCGCGCCGACCGCAGAACCTGACCGGGTAATGCCGGCGTAGGGAGCCTTCCATGACCTCGCACGACACCTCGCTGCCCGCTGCCCCGTCGGCCGATCCGGCCGCCGCGCGGACGGTCACCAGCGGACCGATTTCCCCCGCCCACCACCGCGGCTACGTCGCCGGATCGCGCGAGGACCTGCGCGTTCCGGTCCGCACGGTGCATCTGACCAACGGCGAGACGGTTCGCCTGTACGACACCTCGGGCCCGTACACCGACCCCGCCTTCGAGGTGGACGTGCGGCGCGGCCTGCCCGCGCTGCGCGAGGCCTGGATCGAGGAGCGCGGCGACACCGCCCGCTACGACGGCCGGATCGGCGCACTGACGCCGGCCGGGTTCGCGGTGCCCGGGGCGGGGGCCCGACCCAGGCGGGCGTCCGGATCCGAGGCGGTGACCCAACTCGCCTACGCGCGACGCGGGCTGGTCACCCCGGAGATGGAGTTCGTGGCGATCCGCGAGGGCTTGACGCCCGAGCTGGTGCGGGACGAGATCGCCGCCGGTCGGGCGGTGTTGCCCGCGAACATCAACCACCCCGAGATCGAGCCGATGGTGATCGGCAAGAACTTCCTGGTCAAGGTCAACGCGAACATCGGCAACTCGGCCGTGTCCTCCTCGATCGAGGAGGAGACCGACAAGCTGGTGTGGGCGATCCGCTGGGGCGCGGACACCGTGATGGACCTGTCCACCGGCAAGGACATCCACACCACCCGCGAGTGGATCGTGCGCAATTCGCCGGTCCCGATCGGCACGGTGCCGCTCTACCAGGCACTGGAGAAGGTGAACGGCAAGCCCGAGGAACTCACCTGGGAGCTGTACCGGGACACCGTGATCGAGCAGTGCGAGCAGGGTGTGGACTACATGACGGTGCATGCCGGCGTGCTGCTGCGCTATGTGCCGCTGACCGCCCGGCGCAAGACCGGCATCGTCTCGCGCGGCGGCTCGATCATGGCCGCCTGGTGCCTGGCGCACCATCGGGAGAACTTCCTCTACACGCACTTCGCCGAGCTGACCGAGATCCTGCGCGCGTACGACGTGACCTACTCGCTCGGCGACGGACTGCGTCCGGGCTCGATCGCGGATGCCAACGACGCGGCGCAGTTCGCCGAGTTGGAGACGCTGGGCGAACTGGGCCGGATCTCCCGGTCGATGGACGTGCAGGTGATGATCGAGGGCCCGGGCCATGTGCCGATGCACAAGATCAAGGAGAACGTCGACCTCCAGCAACGCATCTGCGACGAGGCGCCGTTCTACACGCTCGGCCCGCTGACCACGGACGTCGCGCCCGGCTACGACCACATCACGTCGGCGATCGGCGCGGCGATGATCGGCATGTGGGGCACCGCGATGTTGTGCTACGTGACGCCGAAGGAGCACCTGGGCCTGCCCGACCGGGACGACGTCAAGGCGGGCGTGATCGCCTACCGGATCGCGGCCCACGCGGCGGACCTGGCCAAGGGCCACCCGGGCGCCCAGGCGTGGGACGACGCGCTCTCCGATGCCCGCTTCGAATTCCGTTGGCAGGACCAGTTCGACCTGGCGATGGACCCGGACACCGCGCGGGCCTACCACGACGCGACGCTCCCGGCGGAGCCGGCCAAGACGGCCCACTTCTGCTCGATGTGTGGGCCGAAGTTCTGTTCGATGCGCATCTCGCACGACATCCGGGCGGAGCACGGCGACGGGGCGGCTGCCGTGGCGGCGGAGGCGGATGTCGAGGCCGGGATGCGGGCCAAGTCGGCGGAGTTCGCCGCCGCGGGCAACCGGGTCTACCTGCCACTGGCCGACTGAGGTTCGGGTACGGGACGACGTCTCGGGGACCGGGCGGTTCCCGGGACGTCGTCAGGCCGGTCCGGGCGGGTCGCCCGCGCCGGCGACGATGACGCCGTGTTCGTAGGCGAAGACCACCGCCTGGGCTCGGTCGCGCAGGCCCAGTTTGGCGAACATGCTGCCCACGTGGCTCTTCACGGTTGCCTCGGTGACCACCAGGTGGGCGGCGATCTCGCTGTTGGAGAGGCCGCGGGCGACCAGGAACAGGGCCTCGCGTTCGCGCGGGGTCAGGGCCGTCAGGAGCGCCGGCGGCGGCCGGAGCGGTTCGGTACGGGCGGCGAAGTTCTCGATCAGGCGCCGGGTGATCGAGGGCGAGAGCAGCGCCTCGCCGGCGTGCACCACGTGGATCGCCTCCAGCAGGCGGGCCCGCGAGGCGTCCTTGAGCAGGAATCCCGCGGCGCCCGCCCGCAGCGCGCCGAAGACGTATTCGTCCAGGTCGAACGTGGTGAGGATGAGCACGCGCGGGGGCGGCGAGATGCCCTCCGCGTGCACTCGGGCGGTGGCCTCGACGCCGTCCATGCGTGGCATCCGGATGTCCATCAGGATCACGTCCGGACGCAGGCGGGCGGCCAGTTCGACCGCCTCGTCGCCGTCCTCGGCCTCGCCGACGACGACGAGGTCGTCCTGGGTCTGGAGGAACAGGCGCAGGCCGGTGCGGATCAGCTCCTGGTCGTCGGCGATCAGCAGGCGGATGCTCCGGGCGCTCATTTCGGGTCCTCCAGGGGAAGCCGGGCGGTGACCCGGAACCCGCCGTCCGGTCCGGGACGGGCCGCCAACTCGCCGCCGAGGACGCCGATCCGCTCGCGCATGCCGACGATGCCGTGGCCGCCCGAGGTGGGCTCGGGCACCTTTTCGCCGTCGTTGGCGACCGTGATGTGCAGGTGGGTACGGCCGAAGTCCAGGGTCACCGCGACGTGGGTGGGTCGGGCGTGCTTGAGCACGTTGGTCAGTGCCTCCTCGACGATGCGGTACACCGACAACTCCACGCCGCCGGCGAGCGGCCGGGAGGTGCCGGTGACCTCCAGGTGCGCCGGCAGCCCGGCCTCACGGTACGAGGCGACCAGCGAGGGCAGTTGGGCCAGCGAGGGTTGTGGCCGCATCCGTACCCCCTGGTCCGTCTCGCGCAGCAGCAACAACATCCGGCGCAACTCGACCAGGCTCTGCTCGGCGTTGGTCTCGACCCGCTCCAGCGTGTCGTCGGCCACCTCGGGTGTGGTGCGCAGCACGTCGCGGGCGCCGCGTACGCCCACCAGCGTCACGGTGACCGAGTGGGCGATGATGTCGTGCAGTTCGCGGGCGATCGCGGCGCGCTCGCGCTGGGCCACGATGACCGAGAGCTGCTCGTGCTCGCGCTCCAAGTGGGCGGTGCGTTCCTCCAGGGCGGCGGTGTAGCGGCGCCGGGTCTGGGCGTAGCTGCCCAGGGCCCACGCGATGACGGTGACGGGGAACGAGACGATGTCCGCCACCATCAGGAACACCGCCGTCGGCACGAGGGCGGCCACCGACACCCGTCGCTCGCGCAGTTCGGCGACGGTGAACAGGGCCGCCAATGCCGGTGCGCCGCCGGGGTTGCCGCCGGTTGCCGCGAGCAGCGCCTCGACTGCGCAGACGGCCGGCAGCACGGCGAGTGGTGCGTGCCGTCGGGCGAGCAGGAGCGCGCCGGTGCACACGACGAGTACGACGAGGTGCGGCCGAACGGGTGTCGCGTCGTCGAAGGTCAGACCGAGTTCGACGATGGTCGTCACCACCGCGACGATGGCGTCGAACAATGCCGAGCGGCGCGGGTGGATCCACCGGCGCGCCGCTCGGACGGCTCGGTATATCGCGTTCACGCCAGGTCGCGCCGACGTTCGCCGGCGACGGCGGCGATGACGAACACGATCGCCCAGGCGGACAGCACCACCGCGGCGGCACCCGGCGACGACGTCGTGTGATGGGTCGAGCGGGACAGCACGCCGGCGGCTCCGAGCGGGGTGTGGTTCGCTGCGGATTCGGCGACGCCGGCGACCAGCGGAAGCACCGCGAAGTTCACCAGCAGCACCACGACCACCCCCACGACCGGACTGCGTACCATCGCGCCGACGGCGGCACCCATGATCGCAGAGAGCACGAAGGCGGCCAGGTTGCCGGTCGCGACCGAGGTGACCTGGCCGGGGGTGAGGTCGGCTCCCGGATGGTCGCCGAGCAGCGGCACGGCGAGTCCGACCGATACGGCGACCAGGAGTGCGCCGATCAGCAGGCCGGTCAGCGCGTAGGCGCCGATCCTGGCGAGCAGGAGTGTGCCGCGGTCGCGCCGGGCCACCAGCGCGGACGGGGCGGCGGTGCGGTGGCGATACTCGCCGGCCACGCCCACGATTCCCCACAACATCAACAGGACCGGCAGGCCGGACAGGGCCTCCTCCTTCTCGCCCACCTCGTCCAGCCGGCCCGATGCGACGGCGACGATGATGACGTTGAGCACGGTGTAGGCGACTCCGCCGACGACGAACGCGTGGATCGAGCGGGTGGTGAGGGTCTTGAGCAACTCGCCTCGCACCAGGCGGCTCATGCGTTTCGGCCTTCCGTCAGGTCGAGGAACACGTCCTCCAGGGACGCGGTCCGCGAGGTGATCTCCTCCAGCGGGATGTGTTCGCGCAGGGCCAGGCGGGCGACCTCCGCGGCCGGGAGTCCCTCGATCCACAGACCGCCGTCCGCGGCTGCGGGCCGGATCCGCCCGCCGGCGCTTTCGACAAGGGTCGAGAGCCGCTCGGGCTCGGGGGTCCGTACCGACAGGGCGCCCTGTTCGAGATCTCCGATCGGGCCGGTGTGGACCAGTCGGCCCTTGTCGATCACGACGACGTCGTCGACCGTTTGTGCGGCCTCGCCGAGCATGTGGCTGGAGAGCAGGGTGGTACGGCCGCGTGCGGCGCGTTCGCGCAGCAGCGTGCGCAGGTGGCGGATGGCCTGGGGGTCCAGGCCGTTCACCGGTTCGTCCAGGATGAGGATCTCCGGATCGCCCAGCAACGCGCCCGCCAGCCCGAGGCGTTGGCGCATGCCCAGCGAGTACTTGCCGACCCGCCGACCGGCGGCCTGCTCCAGTCCGACGGTCTCCAGCACCTCGTCGACCCGGGCGGCCGGCAGCCCGGCCAGGAGCGCCAACGCCCGGAGATGGGCGCGGCCGGTGCGACCGGGATGGGCCCCACACGGCTCGATGTGCACCCCCAGCACTCGGGCGTCGCAGGGCACCGGGCCGCCCCGGAAGGACACGTGACCGGCGGTGGGCCGGGCCAGCCCGACGATGACCTTCAACACGGTCGTCTTGCCGGCTCCGTTGGGGCCGAGGAACCCGGTCACCACGCCCGCCCGCACGGTGAAGGAGAGCCGATCGACCACGGTCGTCCGCCCGTAACGCTTGGTCAGCTCGTGAACCGCAATCGCTGCGGTGTTCGATGGCGCGGAAGTCATGCCGCAAGCATCGGCGCCGCCGATCTCGCGGTCTTCAACCGAAGGATCAAACCCGACTTGCCACTTGCGGAGGAGCCGGGAGCCGAGAAGCCGATCGAGGCCAGGCCATCAAGTAATCGTGGTCCCGGGTTGCCTCAGGTTTTCGTACGCCGCTCTGAGGCTCGCGGCTTCCGGCAGGCGGCGGCTCTCGACCGCCTTCACGACTTCGAGGGCTCGCCAATGGCTGGAGGGCACGACGCGCTGGGATCCGATTGCCCGTTCAGCCGTCCCACACGCCTCGTCGAGGTGGTCGCGGGCGAGCAGGATCAGGGCCAGATCGAGATGTGCCACGGCCGCTCGGCGGGTCAATCTCGCGCCGGGAGCGGGGGCGAGCCGAGCGATCACCTCTCGGGCGTAGTCCTCGGCGGCCGGATCCCCCAACCAGGAGAGTGTGGTCGCGGTATACGACGTCGATTTGTCGGGGTCGTAGTGGTAGTGATGCTCCGGGCGGTTCGTCGCAGGCAGGCGCGATACGTAGCGGTGCACTCGCGCTATCGAGTCGTAGGTTTCCCGCGACCGGCCCAGTCGGGCATATGCCCTTCCCTCTTGGGCGGTTGCCTGGATGGCCACCGAACTCCCTTTTGGAGCAAGCCGTCGAGCCGCACCGGAAAGTGCCAGCGATCGCGCGTAGTCCCCCTGCACGAGGGATCTCCACGCGTCGGTCTCATGGCACCACGCCTCGAGTTCGGGCCGGTCGGCTTGTTTCGCCAGACCCACCGCAGTTCTCAGGCCGGCCGTCGCCGCACCCTGTCGACCGAGATCGATCTGCAGCGTCGCCCCCATCAGGGCGAGTCGCCCTCCGACGGTCACGAACCGCCGATGCTCGGCCAGTGTCTTCCGGGCGTCGAAGAGTTGCGTCGTGTAGGACAGAAAGCGACGCGTCCGGGCGAGGAGGTCGCGCGGGGGGACCTTGGAGTAGTCGACGGCCAAGGTGTCGAAGGCGTTTTCCAAACGGATCAGGGTCTCGTTTCCTACATCGCTCGCCGCAGCACGTCGGCCCAACTCCAGGGAATCCATTTCGTCGTCGATCGACGGGATTTCCACCGAGTGGGCAGCCGAAACGGGCGTCGGCGTTTCACCGTGCACGGCATCGCAGCGCGATTCCCACTCCCGTGGCGCGATGCCGACCATGAGTCCCGGCACACGCAGGGCGTCGGAGATCCGACGGACCTTCTCGACGGTGGTGATACGCCCTTCGCCTCGGGCGAGTGTGCCGACTCGGTCGGGCTTGATGTCGCAGGCGTCGGCGATCTTTTGGTAGCTGATCCCGCCGTACTTGCGGGCCAGCCGGAAGACGGTGCCGAAGTCGTGATCACGCAGGGCTTGGCGCACGTCGTCGCGGTCGAGCACCCGGCGCGGTAGCGCGGCCGGTGATACGTCACGTGTCACGACCGGCTACCCCCTGGTCCATGCCTCGTCACACTATGTCGCGAGTCTACCCATCGCAGGTACGCCTTCATGGGCTGATGACGGACATCTCGGCCGGCCATGCTCGGTGTATGGCTGGAACACAAACAGGACGAACGGGTCGACGGCACGTGGTCAGGCGGGTGGCGCCGGCGAAGGAAGAGCGAGACGTCGTTTCGGAGGCGTGGTCGAAGGCGGATGGGCGGGTGAGTCCGGGGGAGCGGTGGTTGGGGGCCGTGCTCCGGGGGCCGGGGTGGGAGCCGGTGTGGGTTCGGCAGCGGGCGTGGGAGTCGCATCCGGCGGCCGTGCGGGAAGTGCGGGCGCTGACGTGGGCCGCCATGGCGGATCGGAACCTGCTCGAACTGACCGACGAGGCGATGTTGTGCGCGTCGGAGTTGGCGACCAATGCCGTCGTGCACGCGATGATGCCTGATCGGCATGTGGACTGGTGGTGGCGGACGTTCACGGTGCGGCTGTCGTTTTGGCCCAAGCGGGCGATGGCCATCGAGGTGCGGGATGCCGACCCCCGTCTGCCGGTGGTGCCGGGGCCGGGGGTGTTGCGACCCTCGCCGGCCGAACCGGAGCGGATCGGGGGCTCGTTGCGGGGCTTGCGGATGGTCGAGGCGGTGTCGGACCTCGTTGCGTGAGGGCCGGTCGCCACGGGCGGCAAGACCGTCTGGTGCCGCTTCGACCTGGTACCTCGTGGATTGGCAAGGCCGTTCACGATGACCGGAAACCGATAGCCGAAGGTCCGATGAAGCCGCAACCCCCGGCTGGCCCCGACAACCTCGGCCGCAGCCGGCCCCCATGTCCCCGGGGCCGGCTGCGGAAGATGCGGCGCGGTCAGTTCTCCGCGTCCTTGGCGAGGCGAAGCTCCGGTTCCGGGGTCGGGTCGACCTCGACTTCGATGCGGACGGACTCCTTGGGTGCGATGTCGGCCGCGGGCTTGGCGCCGTTGGTGTTGGCGTTGCCGCCTGCCAGGAGTTGGCGGGCGATGCCCAACCCCGTGCCGCCCATGGTCAGGGCCTTGGCGAACAGGTCGCCCATGCCGTCGCCGCCGTTGAGCAGGACCATGTGGTCCACGTTGCCGAAGGCCTCGGCGCCGGCCCGGACGATCTCCGGCCAGTTCTCGGCGAGTTGCTGGGCGACGACCGCCTCCTGGTTCTCCGCCAGGGCCGCCGCCCGGGCGGCGATCGCGGCCGCCTCGGCGAGGCCCTTGGCCTTGGCCGCCTCGGCCTGGGCCTTGCCGGTCGCCAGGGTGGCCTCGGCCGCGGCCAGCCCGCGCACCTTGGTCGCCTCCGCGTCGGCGATCGCGGCCAGTTCGGTCTCCCGGGCGCTCGCCTCGGCCGCCGAGATCCGCGCGTCGCGCTCGGCCTGGGCCCGGGTCCGGGTCTCGTACGCCTGCGCGTCGGCCGGCTTGCGCACGTCCGCCTGGAGCTGCTGCTCGCGCCGCATGGCCTCCAACTCGGCCACCCGGGTCTCCTGGACCACCACCTCCTGCTTGGCGGCGGCATCCGCCAGCGGGCCCGCCTGGCGCGAGCGCGCGGTGGCCTCGTCCCGCTCGGCCTGGTAGCCGGCCTGCTGGATCTCGCTGTCCCGGGTCGCCTGGGCCATCCGCGCCTTGGCGTCCTGCTCGGCCTCGGTGGCCTTGCGGGTGGCCAGTGCCTCGGCGATCCGCGCGTCCCGGATCACCGCCGCGGTGTGCGGTGCGGCCATGTTCTTGATGTAGCCGGTCGGGTCCTCGATCTCCTGGATCTGCAGGCTGTCCACGATCAGCCCGAGCTTCTCCATGTCAGATCCGGACGCGGCGCGGACGTGCGCGGTCAGCTTCTCCCGGTCGCGGATCATGTCCTCGACGGTCAACCCGCCGACGATCGAGCGCAGATGACCGGCCAGCACCTTGCGGACCCGGGACTCCATCTGCTTCTGCTGGTCCAGGAAGCGGCGGGCCGCGTTGGCGATCGAGACGTAGTCGTCGCCGATCTTGAAGATCACCACGCTCTGCACCCGCAGCGGAATGCCCTGGGTCGTGACGCATTCGACCGAGAGTTCCGCTTCGTTCAGATCGAGCGAGAGCTTGCGTACCGCCTGCACGAACGGCAACACGAGCGTGCCGCGTCCGGTGACGATGCGAAATCCCATGCCCTCGCCCAAGCCCTCGGTGTGGTGCCGGGAGCCGGAGATGACGAGTGCCTCGTTGGGCTCGGCGACGCGCCACATGAGTTTGAAGACCACGATCAGGATCACGAGCAGACCGAGCACGGCGAGCACGGTGTAGAGCACGGAGCATTCCCCCTTTGGCCTGTTCCGGAGTGTCCTCGCCACCGGTGTGGACGCCAAGAGGGAGCTCCCCAGGGGTGGTTGCCCCCGCGCGCCGGGCCCGCATCCGGGCCTGCACCCGGGCCCCGCGCAGACCCGACCACACCCGCCCGCGCGGCCCCGAACCCGCACGCGCGCCGACCCGCCCGTCCGCACGCGCCGGCCGGCCCACGCCCGCCTCCGCCCCCGCGCCGTCGCGGCCCGGCCCGCCCCCGCCGCCCCGCTCGACCTCAGCCGAAAGCCGCCGCCACGTACACCGTGCGCGGCGGCAGGTACTCCACGATCACCACCAACGTCCCCACCGCATGCTCCTCGCCGGGCAATGCCGAGTACGCGAGGAACGCCTCCACCCCACCGCGCACCTCGATCATGACCTCGCCCACCAGCCCGGGTCCGATTCCCCCGGTGACCTTCCCGCGTTTGCCGACCATGCCACCCATGCCGCCCATTGTGTGGCCCAGCCGGATCCCGCCGGCGTGATCCGGCCCTCCCACCCCGAGCGGAGGGGAGAGCCGGCGCCGATCGTCGGTCAGCCGAGGAGGGTGGTGCCCTCGTCGGATGCCTCACGCAGGCGCGAGCGCATGAACGGCAGGATGCCCCGGTGCAGGATCGCCCGGCGCCATTCCTCGCGCGCCAGGTACACCTCGACCTCGCCGGTCGGCCGGGCCCGATTGCGCGCGGCCACCGCCAGCATCGCCAGTCCCCCGATGGCCGCCGCCCCGAGCGAGATGCCCACGGCCGCGAGTGAGGCGAGTTGCATCGTGTGCTGCATGGTCGAGTCGTCCATCGTGAGCGGCAACAACACGTAGCCCACGATCAGGAAGACGACCGCCGAGATACCGGCCACGATCACCGCCATCGCGGTGGCGAGCGCGAACCAGCCGAAGCTCTCGCCAGCCTCGATCATCGATGCGCCGAAGTCCTGACGGATCCCCGACTCGAAACGCTGCTCTGTACGTTCGTAGCGGTCGTACTCGTCGCGTGCCGCGTCCGCGATCGACGGGGTCGCGTCCAACGTGGCCGTCCGCAGCTGCTCGACGTTCAGGTTGGGTACCGCCGCAAGACCGGAGAGGGTCTCCTCCAGGTGCAGTGCGTCATCGACGAACTGCTCGTACTGACGGCGGTGCTCGTCACTTCCAAACCAGTGTTGCATCGGATCCCCCGAATGAGGCCGCGCGGGCGTTTCCCGCGTCCGCCGGGCCCGTCAGGGGACCCGTGCAAGCTGTCGGTGGATCAACGACCCGCAAAAGCACCTGACGGTGTCGAGGCGGATACCAATGATGATAAGGTGCTTCCCCGGCTTTTGGGCAGGGAGTTCCCTCCGCTGCGGCTACGACTGCGGCTCTCCGCCGAGGTCCCCCAGGTCGTACACCCGACCCTGCGTCTCCTCCAACGCGCTCGGCAGCGCGCCCGGTTGGGCGCCGGTCAGCGGCAGGCGCGCGACCAGGCACGGGCCGCCCAGGTAGATTCCGCCGTCCAGGTTGACCACCTGTCCGTCCGCGTACACGCGCGGCTCGACGATCGTCGAGGGGTCCTCGCCCGTCTGGTACGGGATGGGGGTGTGACCGTGCACGATCCGTCGGCCGCCCAACTCGCTGAGCAGGTCGGCCGCCGCGTACGGGCCCACCTCGCCCATGAAGGCGCCGCGTCGGGTCAGGTTGCGGAACAGGTCCCACCACGCGAGCGGGTCCGGCTCGCGCAGTATGTCCGCGACCGCGCCGTCCACCTCCTCGATGGTGTCGCCGTATTCGAGGTAGGCGTTGCTGTCGGAGTGGATCAGCAGGTGTCCGTCGACCACGGCCGCGACCGGCTGTGCGGCCAGCCAGTCGGCCTGTTCGTCGGTGAAGCGGTCCAGGTCGGACTGCATGCCGCCGTTGCGCAGCCAGATCTCGCGGAAGGTGGTCGACCCACCGGCCACCGGCACCGGATGGTCGCCGAAGCGGAACACACCCAGCAGCAGGATCTCGTGGTTGCCGAGCAACATCCGGGTGCTGCCGCCGGCCTCGGCCGACTCGCGGGCCAGCGCCATCGCCAGTTCGACCACGCCGATGCCGTCCGGACCACGATCGGTGAAGTCGCCCAGGAACCACAGCCGGGCCCGGCCGCCGCACCAGTGCGCGTCGGCGTCGATCAGATCCCGGGCGCGCAGGGCGGCCTTGAGCTCCTCCAGATGACCGTGGACGTCGCCGACCACGTACAGCGGGGCGTCCTGCTCCGCTGCGGCGCCCATCGGGGCCGGTGTAGCCGAGACGTTGCTCACCAGAAGGGTCCTTTCTTCACGATCCGCACCACCGTACGGCGGCGATGCCGACACCCGTTGTGAACCAAGACGCACAACAGCCGGGTTCGGCTGCGGCTCACCCGGTCCGATTCGGATGATTCCTGGACCGTATCTCTCGTGCGGGCACGGCGGAACGGACCACGCTCAATTGTGCGTGCCGCCGTGCCGGTCGCGCCCGGCGACCCCGACCGCGGCCGGCCGGGCCGGGCGGGCGCACGCGGGTCAGCGTCGGGTGGAGGAGTCGCGCACCGACAACCGGGTGGGCACGGTGCGCTGGGCGGGCAGCAGCGACCCCGCCCCGGCGTCCTCGATCACGCCCACCAGCAGCTCCACCGCCCACGCGCCGGCCAGTGCCGGTTGCAGGCTCAGCGAGGTCACCGACGGGTCGGCCCCTTCGCCGCAGCAGGCCAGGAGCAGGTCGTCGGGCACCCGCAGCTCGCGGGCCCGGGCCGCGGCGAGCAATTCCGCCGCACAACCCTCGTGCAGTCCGAAGACCGCGTCCGGCGCCCGATCCAGCAGCCGGGTCGCGGCGGCCCGACCGGCGCCGGGGCAGCGCGCCTCGTACTCCTCGGTGATCGGCGCCACACCCCGGTCCGCGCACCAGGCGCGGTAGCCCGCGAGGCCCTTGCCCGCGCCCGGCCCGTCGGAGGCGGCGAGCAGTGCGATCCGGCCGGCGCCGGCCTCGGCGAGGTGGTCGAGCACGGAACGCACCGCGGCCACATGGTCGTTGTCCACCCAGCCGTAGACCGGGGTCGAGCCGGGATGGCCGCCGCTGACCACCGGCACGCCCCGGCGCAGCAGCTCGTGCACGAGCGGATCGTCGTCCACCGGGTCGACCACGATCGTGCCGTCGAGCGCCACGTTGCCCCACACGTCGTGCGGCGAGGAGGCAGGCAACACCACCAGCGCGTAGCCCCGGTCCAGGGCGGTGGCGGTGGCCGAGCGGACCAGCTCGGCGAACCAGGCGAACTCGGTGAGGGCGAACGGCTCGGTCGAGCGCATGGTCGTGGTCAGCCCGAGCAGCCCGGACCGGCCGGTGCGCAGCGTGCGGGCCGCGGCCGAGGGGCGGTAGCCCAGCCGGTCGGCGACCTCGCGCACGTGCAGCCGGGTCGTGTCGGGCAGCCGACCCTTGCCGTTGAGCGCGTCGGAGACGGTCGTGATCGACACCCCGGCGGCCGCTGCGACGTCCCGGATGCCCACCCGGATCCGCCGCCCCACACGCGGTACATCTGGCGCTGTCATCGTCCCGACAGTAGGCCGAATGCGCCGCCCTGGCCCGGTTCATGTCATTGCTTTACGAAGAAACGTATCCCCCCATACCTGCCCCTGAACGTTCGGCGGAGGCCGTGATCCGCCCGCCCGTCCACTCCCGAGCGGACGGACCATAGAGTTGAGACGACCGGGACGTGCGCCCAGGCACCCCGACCAGTATGCGAGGAGGACGGGCGTGACCCAGCACAACGCCCCAGGCACGGACGACAGCGGCATTCCGAGGTTCCGGGCGGTCCTGGCCGAGGTGCCCGTCTACAAGGCGGGCCGACCGCCGGTGGCGGCGGAGGGCGTACCGGCGTACAAGCTCTCCTCCAACGAGAACCCGTACCCGCCGCTGCCCAGCGTGCACAAGGTGGTGGCGGACGCCGTCGGCGAGATGAACCGCTACCCGGACCCGGCGAACACGGAGTTGGCGCAGACACTCGCCGAGCGGTTCGGGGTGCCCGCGTCGCACATCGTGGCGGGCACCGGTTCGGTGACCGTCGCGCAGCAGCTGGTGAACGCGACGGCCGGCGAGGGCGACGAGGTCGTGTTCGCGTGGCGCTCGTTCGAGGCGTACCCGCTCCTGGTGCTGCTCGCGGGCGCGACGCCGGTGCAGATTCCGCTGCTCGCCGACGAGAGCCACGACCTGGACGCGATGGCCGCCGCCGTCACCGAGCGCACCCGGCTGATCTTCGTGTGCAACCCGAACAACCCGACCGGCGCGGTGATCCACCGTGCCGAGCTGGAACGTTTCCTGGACCGGGTGCCGCGCAACGTGCTGGTCGTGCTGGACGAGGCCTACCGCGAGTTCATCCGGGACGAGCAGGTTCCGGACGGCGTGGACATCTACCGCGACCGGCCCAACGTGGTGGTGCTGCGCACCTTCTCGAAGGCGTACGGTCTGGCCGGCCTGCGGGTGGGCTTCGCGATCGCGCACGAGCCGGTCGCGGACGAGCTGCGCAAGACCGGGATGCCGTTCTCGGTGAACCGGCTGGCCCAGGTGGCGGCGATCGCCTCGATCGGCGCCGAGGGCGAACTTCTGGAGCGCGTCGACGCGTTGGTCGCCGAGCGGGAGCGGGTGCTGGAGACGCTGATCGGCCAGGGCTGGACGGTCTTCGACTCGCAGGCCAACTTCGTCTGGTTGCGGCTGGGGGAGCGCACGAACGAGTTCGCCGCGATGTGCGAGGCGGCCGGGGTCACCGTACGGCCGTTCGCGGGCGAGGGCTGCCGGATCACCATCGGCGAGACCGAGGCCAACACGATCTTCCTGGAGACCGCCGCGCGGTTCATGAACGCGTAGGCGGCGCCGCCCGGCGGGCACGTGCGGTCGGCGACTGCGCCCGCACGGCCGCGTGGTCCGAGTCGCCCGTCGTCGTTTGGGTCCGTTCGGACCACTTCGAGCCCTCTCGGGTACCCCCCTCAAGGGGTGTCCGGGAGGGCTCGCTAGTGTTTGTGAACGGATGCACAAGCTCGACTTTGTGAACCCATTCACAAAGTCGAGCCCGGTGAAGCCGAACATCCCTCCCGGTTCCTCCGGGTTTGCCCGGCGGAGTGTCGGGCGGGGTGCGCGGGAGCGCCGTGTGCATCGTGAACCAAACGTGCGCTCGCGTGCGAGACGTGTCCGGCGATCAGGAGGAATGAGGGGCCCATGGACCTCGCCGTCGAAACACTCGACGTAGCCCGGTGGCAGTTCGGCATCACGACCGTCTACCACTTCCTCTTCGTCCCGCTCACGATGGGTTTGTCCATCCTGGTCGCGTGTCTGCAGACCGCGTGGGTGCGCACCGGCAAGGAGCACTACCTCCGGGCCACCAAGTTCTGGGGCAAGCTCTTCCTGATCAACTTCGCGCTCGGCCTGGTCACCGGCATCGTGCAGGAGTTCCAGTTCGGGATGAACTGGTCCGACTACTCGCGCTTCGTCGGCGACATCTTCGGCGCCCCGCTCGCCATCGAGGCCCTGGTCGCCTTCTTCCTGGAGTCGACGTTCCTGGGCCTGTGGATCTTCGGCTGGGAGCGGCTGCCGAAGAGGATCCACCTGGCCACGATCTGGGCCGCGGCGATCGGCACGATCCTGTCGGCCTACTTCATCCTGGCCGCGAACTCGTGGATGCAGCACCCGGTCGGATACCGGATCAACCCGGAGACCGGCCGCGCCGAGCTGACTGACTTCATGGCGGTGCTCACCAACAACACCGCGATCGCCGCCTTCCTGCACATCCTCCCGGCCGCCTTCCTGGTCGCCGGCGGGTTCCTGATCGGGATCAGCTGCTGGCACCTGCGCAAGCGCAACGAGGTCGCGGTGTTCCGCCCGTCGCTGCGGCTGGGCCTGTGGGTCTCGGTGCTGGCGGGTGTGGGCCTGGCGCTCACCGGTGACATGCAGGGCAAGCTGATGTACGAACAGCAGCCGATGAAGATGGCCTCGGCCGAGGCCCTGTGGGAGACCTCGAAGCCGGCGCCGTTCTCGATCTTCTCCTACGGCGACGTCAACAAGGGTCACAACAAGGTCGCCATCGAGGTCCCCGGCGCGCTGTCCTTCCTGGCCAAGAACGATCTCGACGCCGAGTTGCCCGGGATCAACGACCTCCAGGAACAGTCGGTGGTCAAGTTCGGTCCCGGCGACTACCGGCCCAACATCTTCGTCACCTACTGGTCGTTCCGGCTGATGATCGGCGTCGGCATGGTCACCGCGGGCATCGGCCTGGTCGGCCTGTGGCTGACCCGGCGCAAGCGCGAGCTGCCGACCAACCCGTGGGTGTACCGGATCGGCCTGTGGACCATCGCGTTCCCGTTCGCGGCCAACTCGTTCGGCTGGATCTTCACCGAGATGGGCCGCCAGCCGTGGCTGGTGTTCGGCGTGCTCAAGACCGAGGCCGGGGTGTCGCCGAGTGTGTCCACCGGTGAGGTGCTGACCTCGCTGATCGTGTTCACGCTGCTGTACGGCGCGCTCGCGGTGGTCGAACTGGGCCTGATCCGGCGCTACGTCAAGGCCGGTCCCGAGCCGATCAAGGTGCCCGTGAGCAAGGACCCCGACGATCCGTCGGACGAGGGCGAGGACGCCGACCGTCCGCTCGCCTTCGCGTACTGAGGGGAGAGTGACATGGGACTCAACGAATTCTGGTTCCTGCTGATCGCCGTCCTGTGGATCGGCTACTTCTTCCTCGAAGGCTTCGACTTCGGTGTCGGCATCCTGACCAGGGTGCTGGCCCGGAACGAGACCGAGCGCCGGGTGCTGATCAACACCATCGGCCCGGTGTGGGACGGCAACGAGGTCTGGCTGATCACCGCGGGCGGGGCCACCTTCGCCGCGTTCCCCGAGTGGTACGCCACCTTGTTCAGCGGCTTCTACCTGCCGCTGTTGCTGATCCTGGTCGCGCTGATCCTGCGCGGGGTCGCTTTCGAGTACCGGGCCAAACGCGACGAGGACCGCTGGAAGCGCGGCTGGGAACAGGCGATCTTCTGGGGCTCGCTGGTACCCGCCTTCATGTGGGGCGTCGCGTTCGCGAACATCACGCGCGGGGTGAAGATCGACGCGGACAAGGAGTACGTCGGCAACCTGCTCGACCTGCTCAACCCGTACGCGCTGCTCGGCGGCGTGGTCACCACGGTGCTCTTCACCTTCCACGGTGCGGTGTTCGTCGCGCTCAAGACCAACGGCGACATCCGGGTCCGGGCCAACGCGCTGGCCGGGAGGCTGGGCCTGGCCACCGCCGTGCTGGCGGCGGCGTTCCTGATCTGGACCCAGGCGCAACACGGCAACGGCCGCACCCTGGTCGCGCTGATCGTCGCGGTGGTGGCCCTGGTGGCCGCGCTGGGGATGAACCGGATCGGCCGCGAGGGCTGGGCGTTCGCCCTGTCCGGCGTGACAGTGATCGCCGCGGTGGCGATGCTGTTCCTGTCGCTGTTCCCGAACGTGATGCCCTCCAGCCTGGACTCGGCGTGGAACCTGACCATCCACAACGCGTCCTCGACGCCGTACACGCTCAAGATCATGACCTGGGTCGCCGGCTTCATGACCCCGATCGTGTTGTGCTACCAGGCCTGGACGTACTGGGTGTTCCGCAAGCGGATCAGCACCCGGAGCATCCCGACCAAGCCGGCCTTCGGTGCCGCCGCGGCCGACCTGGTCGGCAAGTAGCGGACCCGTTGCCGCACCCGGCGACGTTCACCCCGTCGCGGCGACCGGCACCGGTCGCCGCGTAGGACCGCATCGACGACGTACCGACGAAAGAGCGGCTCGTGAAGCCTGTAGACCCGCGCCTGCTGACCCACGCCCGTGCCACCCGGGGCTTTCTGGCCCTGACCGTGGTGCTGGGCACGGCGGGCGCGGGTCTCGTGCTCGTCCAGGCGGGCCTGCTCGCCCGGGTGATCGTGGCGGCCTTCGAGGAGGGGGCCGCGGTCGACGACCTGTGGCCGGAGCTGGGCCTGCTCGCCGGCGTGATCGCGGCCCGTTCGGCGATCTCCTGGCTCACCGAGGTGATCGCGCACCGCACCTCGGCGGCGGTGAAGTCGCAACTGCGGTCGCGACTGCTCGCGCACGTGGTCCGGCTCGGCCCGGCCTGGGCGAACAACGAGCGCTCCGGTGAGCTGACCACGCTGGCCACCCGCGGCGTGGACGCGCTCGACGGCTACTTCGCCCGCTACCTGCCGCAGTTGATCCTGTCCGTCACCGTGCCGGTCGCGGTGCTCGCGCGCGTGGTGTTCGGCGACTGGATCTCGGCGGTGACGATCGTGGTCACCCTGCCGCTGATCCCGCTGTTCATGGCGCTGATCGGGATGGCCACCCAGAAGTACATGGACCGGCAGTGGACGGTGCTCAACCGGCTGGCCGGGCACTTCCTGGACGTGGTCGCCGGACTGCCCACCCTCAAGGTGTTCGGCCGGGCCAAGGCCCAGGCGAGGTCGATCCGCACGATCACCGACGACTACCGCCGGGCCACGCTCAAGACCTTGCGGATCGCGTTCCTGTCCTCGTTCGCGCTCGAACTGCTCGCCACCATCTCGGTCGCGCTGGTCGCGGTCGGCGTCGGCCTGCGCCTGGTCGACGGCGAGCTGAGCCTGGAGACCGCGCTCGTGGTGCTGATCCTGGCACCCGAGGCATATCTGCCGCTGCGTCAGGTCGGTGCCGAGTATCACGCCAGCGTCGAGGGGGTGAGCGCCGCGGACCGGGTGTTCGCCGTCCTGGAGACCACCCCCGACGCACCCGCCGGGACCGCGCCGGTGCCCGACCCGCGCTCGGCCGAGCTGGTGCTGACCGGCCTGACCGTGCGGCACGAGGGTCGGGCCGCCGCGGCGCCCGCCGAGCTGGATCTGACCGTACGACCGGGCGAGACGATCGCGCTGACCGGGCCCAGCGGGTGCGGCAAGTCCACCGTGCTCGCGGTATTGCTCGGCTTTACCCGGCCGACGGCGGGTCGGGTCACCGTGGGCGGCGTGGACCTGGCCGAGCTGGACCCCGACGCGTGGCGGGCCCGGATCGCGTGGGTCCCGCAGCGGCCCTACCTGTTCGCGGGCACGATCGGCGCCAACGTGCGCCTGGCCCGTCCGGACGCAGGCGACGCCGAGGTGCACGACGCGCTGGTCGCGGCCGGTGCGGCGGACTTCGTGGCGGCCTCGGGGGGCCTGGCTGCGCCGCTCGGCGAGGACGGCGCCGGCCTGTCCGCCGGACAGCGGCAACGCCTCGCGCTGGCCCGGGCGTTCCTGGCCGACCGGCCGATCCTGCTGCTGGACGAGCCGACCTCGAACCTGGACGGCGACGCCGAGGCGACCATCGTCGAGGCGGTCCGCCGGCTGGCGGTCGGGCGGACGGTCGTGCTGGTCGCACACCGGCCCGCGCTGCTGCCGTTGGCCGATCGGGTGGTGGCCGTGGGCGCGGGGGCGGCGGGGTCGGATCCGGCGGGCGCACACCCGGCGGGCGCGGCCCGGGCGCCCGCACCGGAGATCGAGGCGGCGCGGGCGGCGGACGACGTCCCGGCCGTGGAGCGGCCCTTCGAGCGGCCGACGGAGCAACCCTTCGAGCGTGCCCTCGCGGACCCGCCGGTCCTCGCCGGGGCCGGGCCCGGCCGCCGACTGCTCGCGCTGGCCCGGCCGTTGCGCGCCCGACTCGCGCTCGCGGTGTTGTGCGGGGCACTCGCGCTGGGTAGCTCGGTCGGCCTCATGGCCACCTCGGCGTGGCTGATCTCGCGTGCGTCCGAGCATCCGCCGGTACTCACCCTGATGGTCGCGGTCACCGGCGTGCGGGCCTTCGGCGTCTCCCGCGCGGTGTTCCGCTACGCCGAGCGGCTGATCGGGCACGACGCGGCGTTTCGGATCCTGGCCCGGTTGCGGGTGCGGGTGTACGAACGCCTGGAGCGGCTGGCGCCGGCCGGTCTGCCCGCCTTCCGACGCGGTGACCTGCTCTCCCGGCTGGTCGCCGACGTGGACGCGGTACAGGACTTCTTCCTGCGCGCGCTCCTGCCCGCGTGTGTGGCGGCCGTGGTCGGCGCGGGCGCGGTGCTCACCGTCGCACTGGTGCTGCCCGAGGCCGGCGCGGTGTTGCTGCTCGGTCTGCTCGCCGCAGGCGTGCTGGTGCCGTGGCTGGCCGGCCGGGTCGCCCGGCGGGCCGAACGCCGGGTCGCCGCGGTCCGCGGCGAACTCGCCGGTGCCGTGGTCGACCTGCTGCGCGGCACGCCCGAACTGATCGCGGCGGGCCGTGCGCTCGCCCGGCTGGCCGAGGTGGCCGAGGTGGACGCGCGGTTGCGCGCGACCGAGGCGGGGCAGGCCCGGGGCGCGGGTGTCGGGGCCGGGCTGGCGGCGCTGGTGTCCGGCGCGACGGTATGGGCATCCGCCCTGGTGGGCGTCGCGGCGGTGCACGCCGACCGGTTGAGCGGTGTGTTGCTCGCGCTGGTGGTGCTCACCCCGCTCGCCGCGTTCGAGGCCACCGTCGTGCTGCCCGCCGCCGGCCGGCATCTGGAGAGCTCGCGTAGGGCCGCGGCCCGGGTGTTCGAGGTGATCGACGCGCCCGAGCCGGTCCACGAGCCCGCCGCGCCGCGCGCCCTGCCCGCCGCACCGCGCCCGTTGCTGGTGCGCGACCTGCACGCGCGCTGGACCCCGGACGGCCCGCCCGCCCTCGCCGGCGTCGACCTCGAACTCACCCCGGGCAAGCGGCTCGCGGTGGTCGGCGCGAGCGGGTCGGGCAAGACCACGCTGGCCCACGTGCTGCTGCGCTTCCTGGACCCGGCGGCGGGCGCGGTGACCCTGGCCGGCGTACCGATCACCGACCTCGCCGGGGACGACGTGCGGCGCGTGATCGGGCTGTGTGCGCAGGACGCGCACGTCTTCGACAGCTCGCTGCGGGAGAACCTGCGCCTGGCCCGACCGGGCTGCGACGAGGACGCGATGCGCGCGGCGCTGGCCCGGGCCCGGCTGCTGGACTGGGTGGACACGCTGCCCCAGGGGCTGGACACGATGGTCGGCGAACACGGCGCCCGGCTGTCCGGCGGCCAGCGGCAACGGCTCGCGCTGGCCCGCGCGCTGCTCGCCGACTTCGAGATCCTGCTGCTGGACGAGCCCGCCGAACACCTCGATCTGCCCACGGCCGACGCGCTGACGGCCGACCTGCTGGACGCGACCCGGGGACGGACCACCCTGCTGGTCACCCATCGGCTCACCGGGTTGCACGCGGTGGACGAGATCGTCGTGCTGGCCGAGGGGCGGGTGCTGCAACGCGGGACGTGGGGGCGGTTGAGTACCGAGCCCGGGGCGTTTCGGGCGCTGCTCGACCGGGAGTCCGCGGTGGGGGCGGTCGCGGCGGGGGCGTGAGGCGGGCGCGCGGATCCGAAACGGGTACGCCCGGACGCGGGTCCGGGGTCCGGGTGCTTCGGGTGCGTGCCGCTCGGGTGCGCGTAGGTGTGCTTGTTGCACGCGCGGCCGGATGCGCGTGCATCTGCGTGTGCGGACCGGTACCCGTGATTCGTGGGCGGGGTCCGCACGCGTGTCCGGGATGTTTTGTCGCTTTCATCAGTATTTGCCCACATAGGCTGCATCCATGGTGAACGCGACCGGCAGCAGTGCCGACGGCGCCGACGAGCCCGACGGGACGGATCGGTCCGACCGCACGCCCGAAGCGGCCGTAACCGCCCGGGCCTCGCTCGGTCTGGACGACCTGATGGCCGAGGTGGTCGAGCGGCTCGGCTCGGCGGCGGCGGTCGGGGATCGTCTCCAGGGCCTCCTCGAAGCGGTGATCGCGGTCGGTGCCGACCTGGACCTGCACACCACGCTGCGCCGGATCGTCGAGGCCGCCGCCGACCTGGTGGACGCGCGCTACGCCGCGCTCGGGGTGATCGGCACCGAGCACAACCTGTCCGACTTCATCACCGTCGGCATCGCCGAGGAGGACCGCGAGCGGATCGGCGAACTTCCGCACGGGCGGGGGATCCTGGGTCTGCTGATCGACCACCCCGAGCCGCTGCGGCTGGACGATCTGAGCCGGCATCCCGCGTCCTACGGATTTCCGCCGAACCACCCCGCGATGCACTCGTTCCTGGGTGTGCCGATCCGGGTGCGCGACGAGGTGTTCGGCAATCTGTACCTGACCGAGAAGCGCGGCAGGCCGGACTTCAGCGTCGAGGACAAGCAGGTGGTCCGGGCGCTCGCGGCGGCGGCCGGGGTGGCCATCGAGAACGCGCGCCTGTTCGAGAGCGCGGCCCGCCGGGAGAAATGGATCATGGGCTCGGCGGACGTCACCACGGCGCTGCTGACCACGCAGGACCCGGACGAGGCACTCGCCGTGGTGGCCGAGCACGCCCGCAGCCTGGCCGAGGCGGACTTCGCCGCGATGTACCTGCCCCAGCCGGACGGCTCCTACCTGGTCGAGTTCACCTCCGGCGAGGACCTCGCGGGGCTGGGCGGCACGGTGGTCGCGCAGGGCAGCCCGATCGCGGAGGCGATCAACACCGGTCGCAGCATCTTCATCGCGGACATGAGCACCGATCCGAACGTGATGCTGGACCAGTCCCGCTGCTTCGGGCCGGGCCTGTTCGTGCCGCTGATCGCCGGCGAGCGGATCCTGGGCGCGCTCGAGTTGGACAAGCGCATCGGCGCGGTCCCGTTCAACCGGACCGAGCGCTCGATGGCCCAGGCGTTCGGCGGTCAGGCGGCGATCGCACTGATGCTGGCGAGCGCACAGCGCGACCGGGAACGGCTGGCCGTGTTCGAGGACCGCGACCGGATCGCCCGAGACCTGCACGACCTGGTCATCCAGCGGCTGTTCGCGACCGGGATGATGCTCCAGGGCGCGGCCCGCTTGGCGCGGGTGCCGGCCGTGACCGTCCGGATCAACCAGGCCGTGGACGAACTCGACGCGACGATCCGCGAAGTGCGCAGCACCATCTTCGCGTTGCAGAATTCGCCGCGCGAGGAGCCGGTCGGGGTCCGCGGCCGGGTGCTGCGCGAGGCGAGCATGTCGGCCGCCACGCTCGGCTTCGAGCCGACGGTCACCTTCGCGGGTCCGGTCGACTCGACCGTGCCGGACGAGATCGCCGAGCAACTCCTCGCCGCACTGCGCGAGGCCCTCTCCAATGCCTCGCGCCATGCGCACGCGTCCCGGGTCGAGGTGAACCTGGCGGTGGCCGGCGGCACGGTCGACCTGACGGTCACCGACGACGGCGTGGGCATCCCGCCCGGCGGTCGACGCAGCGGCCTGGCCAACCTGGCCGGTCGCGCGACGGAACTGGGCGGCCGGGCGGAGTTCGGGCCCGGTCCGGGGGGCCGCGGGACGACGGTGACCTGGTCGGTACCGCTCTGACCGGAAGTTCGTGAATCGATGCTTGACATGCTAGTGGCATGCACTTAAGTTAGAGGGCATAACAAACACTACTGGTAATCACCTGGAGTCGTGATGAATGCCATCGCCACCGAGACCACCGCCGAGACCACCGCCGACTCGGTCACCGAGATCGTGCTGCCGGGCATCGTCGAGCCCTCCGGCCTGGAGGTCCGGGTGCGCCCGGCGCCGGAGCCGGCGGTCGGGGAGGTCCTGCTCGCGGTCGAGGCGTCGGGGGTTTCCTTCGCCGAGCAGCAGATGCGTCGCGGCAAGTACTACGACCAGCCGGCCTTCCCGTTCGTGCCCGGCTACGACCTGGTCGGCACGGTCCTGCGGGTCGGCCCCGGCGGCGATGCCGCGCTGGTCGGCCGCCGGTTCGCCGCGCTGACCAAGGTGGGCGGGTGGGCGAGCCTGACGGTGCTTCCGGCCGCCGACCTGGTCGAGGTACCCGAGGGCATCGACCCGGCCGAGGCCGAGACGGTGGTCGTCAACGGGATCACCGCGTGGCAGATGTTGCACCGCCGGGCCGCGATCCGCCGCGGGCAGACCATCCTGGTGCACGGCGCCAACGGCGGCGTGGGATCGACCCTGGTCCAGTTGGCCACGCAGGCCGGCGTCCGGGTCATCGGCACCGCCTCGCCGCGCCACAACGACGCGGTCCGTGCGCTGGGCGCGATCCCGCTGGACTACCGGGCCGCCGACCTGCCCGCGCAGGTCCGCGCGCACGCCCCGCACGGTGTCGACGCCGTCTTCGACCACGTCGGCGGCAAGGGGATCGTCGACTCGTTCGGGCTGCTCGCCCGCGGCGGCACCCTCGTCTCGTACGGGACGGCCGCCACCAAGAACGAGCCCGGCTCCTCCCGGCTGCCCGTGCTCCGGCTGATCGCCCGTCTCCTGTGGTGGCACCTGCTGCCCAACGGCCGGCGCACGCACTTCTACAACATCTGGGCCGGCAAGCGCCGCCCGGCGACCTTCCGGGCCCGCCTGCGCGCCGACCTGACCGAGGTCTTCGCCCTGCTCGCCGCCGGCACCATCACCGCCCAGGTCGCGGCCCGCATCCCGCTGAGCCGAGCCGCCGACGCACTCGCACTGGCCGAGTCGGGCACGGTCACCGGCAAGGTGGTGCTGGTCCCGGACGCACGCTGACGCACCACCATCCGACGCCGCGACCGCTCAAGGGACCCCGCCATGCCCCTGAACCGCTCCCTTGCCAACCCGTCGCACTGGGCAAGTACCGCCCTGATGACCGCCCTTGCCCTGGGCTCACCGGCGCGCCCCTCGCCCCGACCGCCCCGGCCGGCGACCCCCGCCCACCTGCCCCGAGCCACCGACACGACATCGACGAGACCCCGCCGACACCCGTGACCACGCCGGACGGCACCCGGGCCGGGGCGAATCCTCGCTCCGCCGCCGAGGCCCCCGCTGCCCCCTATCGCCGCTTCTCCGCCTTCTGCCGGGCCACGTACGCGGCCGCCTGGGTGCGGCGTTCCATGCCCAGCTTCGCGAGCAGGCTGGAGACGTAGTTCTTGACCGTCTTCTCCGCCAGGTGCATCTCGGTGCCGATCCGGCGGTTCGTCATGCCCTCGCCGATCAGGTCGAGGATGCGGCGCTCCTGGTCGCTCAGGGCCGCCAGGCGCTCGTCGCCGTGGGTGCCGCCGCGCAGGCGTTCCAGGACGCGGGCGGTGGCGGCCGGGTCGAGCAGGGATTTGCCGGCGGCCACGTCGCGGACCGCGCCGACCAGGTCGGAGCCGCGGATGTCCTTCAGTACGTAGCCGGAGGCGCCCGCCATGATCGCGTCGAACAGCGCCTCGTCGTCGGAGAAGGACGTGAGCATCAGACAGCGCACGTCGGGCAGTCGGGCCCGGATCTCGCGACACACCTCGACCCCGCTGCCGTCCGGCAGCCGCACGTCGAGCACCGCGACCTGTGGCCGGGTCGCCGCGATGCGCGCCAGCGCCTCGGCGGCGGTGCCCGCCTCGCCGACCACGTCGATGTCGTCCTCGATCGACAACAACTCGTGGACGCCGCGACGGACCACCTCGTGGTCATCGAGGAGAAATACCCGAATACTTCCCTGATCGCTCACTTGTCCAGGTTCGCATGTACACCGTCCGGGTGCCCGGTTGATGCCTCCGGAAGGGGCGGACGGGTCCGACACGCGGCTGTTTGTCGAGGAACGACAAACAGTGCCGCCACGTTCGGGCCGGTCGCCACTACGTGCCGGCGGGACTGGTGGGTAACGTTGCGGTGTGCGGTTTCCGAACCGCATGCCTGTGCGCAGGTGCCTCCCGGATTCACCCGGGAATTCCTAGGAAATCCTAGGAAGTACAGCCACCAATCGCCGTGTCTGCACATCAAGGTAGCCGCGCACACCCCGCGCGGAACCGGGCCCGGCGATCCGGACCCGGTCCACGGCGACCCCGCGGACCGGACAGACGGAGGAGAGAACGTGGCAGTGGACAGTACGGACGGAACATTGTTTCCGCCCGATTCCGGAGCCGGTCCAGAACTGATCCAGTTGCTCACCCCGGAGGGCGAGCGGGTCGAGCATCCCGATTACTCGATCGACCTGTCCGATGACGAATACCTGAGTCTGTACCGCGACCTGGTTCTGGTGCGTCGCTTCGATGCCGAGGCCACCGCGCTGCAACGGCAGGGCGAACTGGGCCTGTGGGCCTCGCTGCTCGGCCAGGAAGCCGCGCAGATCGGGTCCGGACGGGCACTGAGTCCGGACGACTATGTGTTTCCCACCTATCGTGAACACGGCGTCGCCTGGTGTCGCGGCGTGGACCCGCTGAATCTGCTCGGGATGTTCCGCGGCGTCAACCACGGCGGTTGGGATCCGCGCGAGAACAATTTCCAGCTCTACACGATCGTCATCGGCGCCCAGACCCTGCACGGCGTCGGATACGCGATGGGCGTGCAACGCGACGGCAGCGATGGCGCGGTCGTCACGTATTTCGGTGACGGCGCCTCCAGCCAGGGCGATGTCAACGAGGCATTCACCTTCGCGGCGGTGTTCAACGCGCCCGTGGTGTTCTTCTGCCAGAACAATCAATGGGCCATCTCCGAACCCACCGAACGGCAGACGAAGGTGCCGCTGTATCGGCGCGCCGCCGGATTCGGCTTTCCCGGGGTTCGGGTGGACGGAAACGACGTGCTCGCGTGCCTCGCGGTGACCAGGGCGGCTTTGGCCCGGGCCCGGCGCGGCGAGGGCCCGATGCTGATCGAGGCGTTCACCTACCGAATGGGCGCGCACACCACTTCCGACGACCCGACCCGCTATCGGTTGAACGCGGAATTGGAGGAGTGGCGGCTCAAGGACCCGATCGAGCGGCTCAAGGCATACCTGCACAAGCAGGGCATCGGTACCCCCGAGTTCTTCGCGGCCCTGGAGGTCGAGAGCGAGGAATTGGGCAAGCGCGTACGCAACGGTGTGCGCACGATGCCGGACCCCGATCCGGTGTCGATGTTCGCGCACGTGTACGCCGATTCGCACACTCTCGTGGACCGGGAACGGGCCGAGTTCGAGGCTTACCACGCGTCCTTCGTCGACGCCGGGGAGGACGGGCACTGATGGCTGCCGCACAGGCGACGGGCACGACCCGTCCGATGTCGATGGTGCAGGCGCTCAACACGGGGCTGCGCAAGTCCCTGGAGAGCGACCCCAAGGTCTTGATCATGGGCGAGGACATCGGCAAGCTCGGCGGTGTCTTCCGGGTCACCGACGGTTTGCAGAAGGACTTCGGCGAGGACCGGGTGGTGGACACCCCGTTGGCCGAGTCCGGCATCGTCGGCACCGCGATCGGCCTGGCCCTCGCGGGCTACCGACCGGTCGTGGAGATCCAGTTCGACGGCTTCGTCTTCCCCGCCTTCGACCAGATCGTCACCCAACTGGCCAAGATGCACGCCCGTTCGCTCGGCTACGTCCGACTGCCGATCGTCATCCGCATTCCGTTCGGCGGCGGGATCGGCGCGGTCGAGCACCACAGCGAGTCGCCCGAGGCGTACTTCGCGCACACCGCGGGCCTGCGGGTGGTGTCGTGCTCGAACCCGGTGGACGCCTACTGGATGATCCAGCAGGCGATCGCCTCCGACGACCCGGTGATCTTCCTGGAGCCCAAGCGGCGCTACTGGACCAAGGCCGAGGTGGACACCGCCGCGACCCCGGGCCCGCTGTACGGCTCCCGCGTGGTGCGCCCGGGCAACGCCTGCACGCTGGTCGCCTACGGGCCGATGGTGGCGACCTGCCTGGAGGCCGCGGCGGCGGCGGCCGAGGAGGGGCGCGAGTTGGAGGTGATCGACCTGCGCTCGTTGTCCCCGCTGGACGTCGACGCGGTCGAGGAGTCGGTCAAGCGCACGGGTCACCTCGTCGTCGTGCACGAGGCCCCGTCGTTCCTGGGTATCGGCGCGGAGGTCGCGGCGACGATCACCGAGCGCTGCTTCTACCACCTGGAGGCGCCGGTGCTCCGGGTCGGCGGCTATCACACGCCGTATCCGCCGTCCCGGGTCGAGGAGGACTACCTCCCCGACCTGGACCGTGTGCTCGATGCCGTCGACCGTTCCCTGGCCTGGTGAGGAATCCCGTGTCCGAGGTGAAGAAGTTCCTGATGCCCGACGTCGGCGAGGGGCTCGAAGAGGCCGACATCGTCGTATGGCACGTCAAGGTCGGCGACGAGGTGAGTGACGGCCAGGTCATGGTCGAGGTGGAGACGGCGAAGGCCCTGGTCGAGCTGCCGTGTCCGTTCGACGGGGTGGTGACCGAACTCCTGGCCGCCGAGGGCGACACGGTCGCGGTCGGCGCTCCGATCATCGCGGTGGCGCCGAGCGGTACGCAGGTGCCCGCCGCCGCGGCCGAACCGGCCGACACCCGGGAAGAGGCCCTCGCGGCGGACCTCGTGCCCGAACCCGAGACGCCCGAACCCGCGGCGCCCGAGCCCGTTCCGGCCGCCGAGCCGGAGAAGAAGGACACCCGGACGGCGGTGCTGGTCGGGTACGGCGTGCGCACCACGTCCGGCCGGCGGCGGGCCCGCAAGACGGACACGGCCGCGCCCGCGCCGGTGGTCCGCGCGGCCAACGGCTCGGCGCACCCGGGTCCGCCGACGTCGGGCTCGCCCGCGGCCGGCTCGATCGCGCTCGCCAAGCCGCCGGTCCGCAAGCTGGCCCGGGACCTGGGCGTGGACCTCGCGTCGGTGCTCCCCTCGGGCCCCGGCGGAACGGTCACCCGTGAGGACGTACACGCGGCCGCCCGCCCCGCGCCCGCCGCCGCCCCGGCCGCCTTCGCGGCGACCGGACCCGGCGAGAGCGTCACGGGCGAGCGGCGCATCCCGGTCAAGGGGGTGCGCAAGGCGACCGCGCAGGCCATGGTGGCGAGCGCGTTCTCCGCGCCGCACGTCACCGAATGGGTGACGGTGGACGTGACCCGCACCGTCAAGCTCGTGCGCAAGCTGCGCGAGTTGCCCGATTTCGCGGACATCAAGGTGAGTCCGCTGCTCCTGGTCGCCCGGGCGCTGCTCGTGGCGATCGCCCGGCACCCGGAGATCAACGCGTCCTGGGACGAGCCGAACCAGGAGATCGTCGTCCGCGATCGCATCAACCTGGGCATCGCCGCGGCGACGCCGCGCGGGTTGATCGTGCCGAACATCAAGGACGCGGGCGGCAAGAGCCTGACCGCGTTGGCCGGCGCACTCACCGAGCTGGTGGCCACCGCTCGGGACGGGCGCACCTCGCCCGCCGACATGGCCGGCGGCACGGTGACCATCACCAACGTGGGCGTGTTCGGGGTGGACGGCGGCACACCGATCCTCAACCCGGGCGAGGCCGCGATCCTGGCGGTGGGCGCGATCCGCGAGCAACCGTGGGTGCACAAGGGCAGGGTCAAGCCCCGGCAGGTGACCACCCTCTCGCTGTCCTTCGACCACCGGATGGTGGACGGCGAGTTGGGCTCGCGGGTGCTGGCCGACGTGGCCCAGATGCTGGAGCGGCCGAAGTTGTTGTTCGTCCGCGGCTGACGCCTCCGGCGCCGGTGGCCCGCGTACGGCGGGTCGTCCACGGGCGTACGGCCGGGTCCCTTTTCGGGGCCCGGCCGTACGTATGTCCGAGGGCGTCCCCTAATGTGTATGTACTGTGAAACCATCTGCGGACACAGCCCCCTCCCGGCCCGGCGGCGGCATCGCCTGGATCATGTGGGCGGTCGCGGCTTCGGTATACGTCGTCGCGGTGTTCCACCGCAGCAGTCTCGGCGTGGCCGGGATCGACGCGCAGGAGCGGTTCGGCGTCTCCGCTTCGCAGCTCTCGCTGTTCCCCATGCTGCAACTGCTCGTCTACGCGGGCCTGCAGATACCCGTCGGTGCGCTGACCGACCGGCTCGGCGCCAAACGGGTGCTCGGCTGCGGGCTGGTGCTGATGACGGCGGGTCAGTTCACCTTCGCGTTCGCGCACGGCTTCACCGGCGCCGTACTCGCCCGGGTGCTGGTCGGCATGGGCGACGCGATGACGTTCGTCAGTGTGCTGCGGGTGGTGTCGGTGTGGTTCCCGGCGAACCGGGTCGCCGTGTTGACCCAGTTGACCGCACTGCTCGGGATGGCCGGCAACCTCGCCGGTGCCACGCCGCTGGCCGGCGCGCTGCACGCGTTCGGCTGGAGCCGGACCTTCGCGGTCTCCGCCGGGGTGGGGGTGGCGGTCCTGGTCGTGGTGCTGCTCGTGCTGCGTGACAACCCCGGAGCGACGAGGCGGGTACGGCCGGCCGGCGGTCCGGGCATGTGGTCCCAGGTGCGCGCGGCGTGGGCCGAACCCGGCACCCGGCTCGGCCTGTGGGTGCACTGGGCGTGCGGCTGCCTGCCGCAGGTCTTCCTGATGTTGTGGGGTTTCCCGTTCCTGGTCGAGGGCCAGGGCCTGGCCAAGGGCACCGCGAGCGCGCTGCTGACCGTGTCGATCGTGATCAACATGTTCGCGTGCCTGGTGGTCGGCCCGCTGGTGACCCGCCGGCCGGGCAGCAGGCTGATGTTGTGTGTGGGGCAGCCGATCCTGGCCCTGGTGTTGTGGGCCGCCGTGCTGATCCCGGCCGAGCCCTCGCCGCTGTGGCTGCTGGTCGTGCTCGCGCTGGTGATCGGCCCGGGCGGGGCGCTGTCCCTGGTCGGCATGGAGTTCGCCCGGGACGGCAATCCGGCGCAGCGCCTGGGCACGGTGTCGGGCATCGTCAACGTCGGCGGGTTCGCCGCCGCGACCCTGTGCCTGTTCGCGATCGGCCTGGTCCTGGACCTGGTCGAGCCGGGCGGCGGTGCGCACGGGTTGAACGCGTACCGCGTCGCGATGGCCGTCCAGGCCGTACCGCTGCTGCTCGGCGTCGTCCAGGTGCTGCGCTACGCCCGCAAGGTCGCGGGGCGGGGCCGCCGGGCCGAGCCGGTGTGTGTGGTGGCGGCGGGGCGCGCACCGGAGCGGGAGAGCGTTCCCGACGCCGGCTGACGCCCCGCCGTCGGCGGTGTCAGGGCGTGACGGCCATGTTGTCCAGGATCCGCCGGGCCAGATCGGGGTCGCCCTCGACCTTGACGTCGGCCCGGCCGGCGGCGACCCGGCCGCACATCAGCCGGACGAACGTCTCCCAGTCGGTGGAGATCAGCACGAGCGGTCCCAGTGGCACCCGCCCGTCCAGCCGACCCCGGCCGTTCTCGTCGACGGTGACCGTGCGCATGAACTCCACCGGCCCGTTCACGTCGAACACCACCGATGCGCCGGCGGGCGCCTTGGCGTCCTTGGCCACCACCCGGGCCAGTCCGGTGAGCAGGAAGTCGCGGGTGATCAGCGCGGCGGGCGAGTCCAGGTTGCCGGGCACCCCGATCGCGCGCCGCACGTCCTGTTCGTGCACCCACACGTCGAATACCCGCTGGGTGAGCAGGAACCGGTACGGGACGCTGCGGCCCATGATGCCGCGCACCTCGTCGTCCGGCCCCCGATCGCTCTCGTCGAGCATCCGGCGCCGACGCAGGATCACGTACTCCAA
This sequence comes from Embleya sp. NPDC050493, assembly GCF_044458105.1. Lineage (NCBI taxonomy): Bacteria > Bacillati > Actinomycetota > Actinomycetes > Kitasatosporales > Streptomycetaceae > Embleya > Embleya sp. NPDC050493. The sequence continues at coordinate 50,798 of NZ_JBITHP010000009.1, read as the reverse complement.
TTCGCCGGTCATCTCCGGCGACGTGTGGCAGCGCCGCACGTCCACGGGTATCTCGGTGTAGCGGCTGAATTCGTCGTGCACGTGTCGCAGATCACGCGGCAGCGTGTGGATCGGCCGCGGATCGCCGAGCAGTTCCAGCTCGATCCCGATCACGTGCGACACGATGTCTCGGACCGACCAGCCCGGACATTCGGTCGCGCTGCTCCACCGACCCTCGGTCAGGGTGGAGACCAGATCTTTGAGGGAGCGAATCGAGTGCTCCCAGGCGTCGGCGTGCGTTTTCAGGTCGTTGGTCACGAACTACCTCTTGTCGCTGCGTCACCGGTCGGGTGGGGGGTGCGACCGTTGCTTTGACGTGGTCCCGGATCCTGGCAGGCACGTTACGCTGCAAAAGATCCCGCGGTCAGCCCGTTCGCGGGAAGCAAGCGGTGTAGGTGAGGGGAAAGTGCGCGTTTCGCTCGTACAACTCGACGTCGACCCGGCAGTGCCCGCCCGGGAACGCCTGGCCGAGGTCTCCGCCCTGGTGCGCAGCCGGCGCGGCGACCATCTGGTGGTCCTGCCCGAGCTGTGGTTGCACACCGGTTGGGTCTACGACGGTTGGGAGTCGGATGCCGAGACCGTACGCGGACCGGTCGCCCAGACCATGGCCCGCGCGGCTCGCGACGCCGGGGTCTGGTTGCACGCCGGCAGCATCATCGAGCGCGGTGCGGATCAAAACCTCTACAACACCTCGCTGGTCTTCGACCCGGACGGCGCGCTGCGCGGCACCTACCGCAAGATCCACCGCTTCGGCTTCACCGGCGGCGAGGCCGCGCTGATCTCGCGCGGTACCGAGCTTGCCCAGGTGCGCATGCCGTGGGCCGCGGTGGGCCTGGCGACCTGCTACGACCTGCGCTTCCCGGAACTGTTCCGGCGGATCCTGGACGCGGGCGCGGAAGTGCTGGTGCTGCCCGCCGCGTGGCCGGCGCGACGGGTCGAGCACTGGCGGGTGTTGTCCCGCGCCCGCGCGATCGAGAATCAGATGTTCGTGCTCGCGTGCAACGCGACCGGCACCCAGGGCGGCGAGGCGATGGGTGGGCACAGCATGGTGATCGACCCGTGGGGCGAGATCGTCGCCGAGGCCGGCACCGAACAGACCGTGCTCACCGCCGAGATCGACCCGGCGCTGGTGGCCAAGACCCGCGAGGACTTCCCGGTGCTGCGGAACCGCGTCATGTGAGCACGCCGGGCCGGCCTACTGCCGGAACTGTTTGCGCACCCGCCCCTGGGCGTCGAACGCCGTGAGGGTGTAGGCGGGTGCGGCCGAGCGGGCCACCACCACGAGTGCGTAGACGCGCCCCCTGGGATCTCAACCGTGCCCCCTTCCACCCGAACAGACGTGTGGAAGGGAGCCGTTCCATGCCGCGCCGCGACGATCGCCGACGGATCGGCGGCCGTTCAGTCGTCGTCCTCGCTCAACCGGTCCACGCACACCGCGATCGCGATGATCAGCGCATGATCCCACCCGGGTGCGATGTCGACGCCGTAGGTGTCGCGCACCCGCAGCCACTTGCGGGTGATCTGCGCGACCGGCCCGTTCGGCCCGGTGATGCCGTACTCGTGGTTGAACATGTCGCCGCGCACCGAGAGTTCGATGCCGACCGCGAGATCGACCTCGAAGGCCTCGTGCAGCGGCGTGAACATCTTCTTGCGCACCGTGGCGACCGTCTCGCCGGTCGCGTCCTCGATTTTCATCGAGTGGTGGATGCTCATGATCTTCTTCTTCACGGTGGCCAACACCGTGCCGGCCGCGTCCTTGAGCTCCAGCCGGTCGTGCAGCGTCAGCGCCTTGCCGTCGACCAGATAGACCTTCTCGCCGGATTCCGTCGTGACCCAGAAGTCGTCGCCGATCGCGAACATCTTCTCGCGCACGAGATAGCGGCCGGGAGCGACTCCCGGATAGAGCTGCGCTCCGTCGTACTCGTCCCCGAACACTGCTGCCTCCACGATGACTACGCCTTGTCGGGCAGACTGCCCGAAATGGCGGCGTTCAGTCGTGCGGGCGCACGTGCGTGCGGCGCGCGGATACACCCGGTTGGGTGGGGCGCGGCCGGTACACGCGCCGGCCGGGGGTCGCCGGCCGACCCGGATGGTTCACTTCGGATCATGAGCAGCACCGCGCGCCGAGCCCGGATCCGGGCCCCCGAGTTGTCCGGTTCCGGCGGCTGGATCAACACCGACGGACCCGGACCGACACTGGCCGGGCTGCGCGGGCGGATCGTGCTGCTGGACTTCTGGACCTCGGCGTGCGTGAACTGCCACCACGTGCTGGCCGAACTGCGCCCGATCGAGGAGCGCCACCGCGACGTGCTGACCGTGATCGGCGTGCACTCGCCCAAGTTCGAGCACGAGGCGGACCACGGCACGGTGGTCTGCGCGGTGCAGCGACACGAGTTGCGGCATCCGGTCCTGGACGACCCCGAGCTGAGCACGTGGAAGCAGTACGCGGTGCACGCGTGGCCGACCCTGGTGGTCGTCGACCCCGAGGGCTATGTGGTCGCGCAACTGTCCGGCGAGGGCCACGCGAGCGAGATCGAGGCGCTGATCGCCGACCTGGTGATCGAGCACGAGGGCAAGGGCACGCTGCACCGGGCCGCGGAGGACTTCGAGCGACCCGACGCGCCGCGCACCGACCTGCGCTTCCCGGGCCAGCTGCTGCGGTTGCCCTCCGGCGCGCTGCTGGTCGCCGACACCGGGCACCATTCGCTGGCCGAACTCTCCGACGACGGCCGTACGGTGCTGCGCCGGATCGGTACCGGGCGGCGCGGGCTGCTCGACGGCGGGCCCCGGCACGCGATGCTGGCCGAGCCGCACGGGATGGCCCTGTTGCCGCCCGAGGTGGCCGCGCACGTGCGGTACGACGTCGTGGTCGCGGACACCGCCAATCACGCGCTGCGCGGCGTCTCGCTGGCCACCGGATCGATCCGCACGGTCGCGGGCACCGGACGAGCGCGCCGGCGCGGCGCGGAGGACCACGGCGCGGCCCGCACGATCGACCTCTCCAGCCCGTGGGACGTGGCGTGGTTCGGCGGCCGGATCATCGTGGCGATGGCGGGTGTACACCAGCTGTGGGAGTTCGACCCGGTCGGCGAGGGCATGGGGGTGCTGGCCGGCACGACCGACGAGGGCATGGAGGACGGCCCGGTCGACACCGCCTGCTTCGCCCAGCCGTCCGGCCTGGCCGTGTCACCGGATCGGCACACGTTGTGGGTGGTGGACGCGGAGAGTTCGGCGCTGCGCCGCCTGGTGGACGGCCGGATCGAGACGGTGGTCGGTCGCGGGTTGTTCGACTTCGGCCTGCGCGACGGACCGGCCGAACACGCGCTGTTCCAGCACCCCTTGGGCGTGGACACGCTGCCGGACGGCTCGGTCGTGGTCGCGGACACCTACAACGGCGCACTGCGCCGCTACGACCCCTCGGACGGGTTCGTGTCCACCGTCCTGGGCGACCTCGCCGAACCGGCCGCCGTGGCGGTGGTCGCCGACCTGGACGAGGACCTCTACCTGACCGTGGTCGAGTCCGCGGCCCACCGGGTCCGCAAACTCCGCATGCCGCACATCTGAGGCCGCGCGGGCGGCGACGAGGCCGTGCGGCGGCCTGCCTCGCTCCGGGCCCGGCCGCCCGGGCATGTCCCGCGACCACCCGCAACGGAAACGACCGCGGCTCCGGAGTGGGAGGGGGAGGACTCCGGAGCCGCGGTCGTCGGGGGGTGGTGCCGAGATGGTCTGTCAGCGTCGGTAGTAGCGGCGCCTCGGCCGCTCCTCGACGATCTGTTCGACGGGCGGCTCGACGTAGCCTCCCGTGGGCGGCGGCTGCACATAGCCGGCCGGCGGCGGGTTCAGCACGGCGTCGCGGCGCCGCGGCCCCCACACCATCAGGAACAGTGCGATGCCCACGACTCCGGCGATCATCAGCACGACGCCGACCACGTCGATGTTGATGCCGGACACGCTCCAGTCGGTGGCGAAGGTCAGGATCGCGCCCACCGCGATCAACAGGATGCCCGCTCCGATGCCCATGAGTCCGTTCACTCCGATCCGCTGATGTGCGGCGGGTTTTCGCGGCGCCCGATCAACCGGACGCCCGATTGACTGTCGGCTCGCGCCTACCCGGAGTCCCGGAACCCATGCCCACGCATTCGCGGCGACGTTCAGCCCTCCAGGAACGCGGCGGCGGCCGAGGCGAGCAGGAACGGGTCGTCGGCGCCGCACAGTTCACGGGAGGAGTGCATGGACAGGCACGCGGTGCCCACGTCCACCGTCTCGATGCCCAGGCGCGTCGCGGTGATCGGGCCGATGGTGGAGCCGCACGGGATCGAGTTGATCCCGACGAAGATCTGCGCCGGCACCCCCGCGCGTTCGCACGCCGCGGTCCACACGGCCCGGCCGCGAGCGTCCGTCGCGTAGCGCTGGTTGGTGTTGACCTTCAGGATCGGGCCGCCGTTGGGCACCGGGTGGTGGCCCGGCTCGTGCCGGCCGACGTAGTTCGGGTGCACCGCGTGGCCGACGTCGCTGGAGAGGTGGAACGAGTCGGCGAACGCGCGGGCGCGGTCCTCCAGCGAACCGCCGCGGGCGCTGACGATCCGGGTCAGCACCGTCTCCAGGAGCGGACCGGCGGCGCCCGTGGTGGACTCGCTGCCGGTCTCCTCGTGATCGAACGCGCCGAACACCGGGATGTGCGTCACCTTGTCGTGCGCGGCGGCGAGCAGCGCGGCCAGGCCCGCGTGCACGGACAGCAGGTTGTCCAGCCGGGGCGAGGCGACCAGTTCGCGATCGCGGCCGAGGTAGCCGGGCTTCTGCACGTCGTGGACCATCAGGTCCCACCCGGTGACGTCGCCGGCGGCCACGCCGGTCTCCTCGGCGACGAACCGGATCAGCGCGCCCTCGTCCACCGTGCCCAGCCCCCAGATCGGGGTCATGTGCTGCTGCTTGTCCAACTGCAGCCCCGCCTCGTTGACCGAGCGGTCGAGGTGGATGGCCAACTGCGGCACCCGCAGCAACGGCCGGTCCACGAACACCAGGTGCTCGCTGCCGTCGCGCAGCACGATCCGGCCGGACAGACCGAGGTCGCGGTCGAGCCAGGAGTTCAACAGCGGCCCGCCGTACACCTCGACGGCCACCTGTCGCCAGCCCGCCGCCCCGGTGTCCGGACGCGGCTTCACCCGCAGCGTCGGCGAGTCGGTGTGCGCTCCCACGATCCGGAAGCCGCGCGTGCTCTCGGCGCCCTCCGGCACGTACCAGGCCACGATCGCGCCCCCACGCAGCACGTACCGCCCGCCCGCCCCGCCGTCCCACGCCGCCGTCTCCACCAGCCGCCGAAAGCCCGCCGCCTCCAGCCGCGCGGCCACCTTCGCCGCCGCGTGGTAGGGGGAGGGGCAGGCACCGATGAACTCGATCAGGTCGTCGGTGTGACTCCGGTCGAAGCGAGGCGAGGGCATACATACTCCAAGGGCCACGGCCGGCCGGCCGCGAAGATCGTCAGGGGCTCTCCGACCACGAGACTACGCCCCGCCGAACCGCCGAGGCCGCCCCCACACCCCCAGCCGAAAGGGGTGAGGAACGGCCCCGAGGACCCTCGCACCGGCGCCGCCCGGGCCCGTCGTTTGCCCGGACCCCGCGCTCGTACGACCGCCCGCGCCGGGGCTGGGGGGCCGGGGCTGCGGGGCCGGGGGTGCCGCCTTCGAACCTCGACCCTCGCCCCCGAGCCACGGATGCGGCCGGCGGGTACCCGGTCCGAGCCGGCCCGGACGTCCGATCAGCCGAAGCTCACTCGTTCCCACCAGAAGTTCAGCAGTTCGGCGTCGCCGAGGATCTCCACGTCGGCCTCGGCAGGGGTGCGTCGCTTGTAGGTGACCAGCAGCAGGTCGACCAGCGGGCCGCGGACGGCCACCGCGGCCTTCTCGTGCGCGCGGCGCCAGGTGATGTGCTCGCCGGTCAGGTCGACCACCCATTCCGCGCCGGCCGCGGGTGCGGTGTCGGTGGCGTGGAGGTGGATGGTGCGGTCGGGGCCGAGGAGTTCGCGCATCCGGGGGTGGACCTCGAAATGGAAGGGGAGGGAGCCCAGTTCCATCCATTCGTCGAGGGCGTCGGCGGCCACCTCGTGATCGAGGGTGAACTTCGCGCCGAGGGCCAGGGTCGCATCGGCGCGGTGGACGACCGTCTCGTGGGTGAAGCGGCGGGCGTAGAAGCCCGTGGTGCCGCCCGTGACGGGGGTCCAGAGCTCGGCGTCGGGGCCGGCGGCGCGAAGGGTGTCGGCGAGGCGTTCGGCGCCCTCGGCGAGCCAGGGGCCCAGGACGGCGGGGTCCTCGTGGGTGTACGCGGACAGGTCCCTGAAGTGTTCGTCGGAGAGCGGTCCCGTCGCCCTGGTCCGCACCGTCTCCTCGGCCCAGCGCTGGCCACCGCCGAGGTGCCGCAGCAACTGGCCGACGTTCCAGCCGGGACACGAGGGAACCGGGACGGTCAGGTCCGTGCCCTCGATCGTGGCGCGGAGCAGGTCGATCTGGGCGACGATCTCGGAGCAGTGGCGGTCGTGGCTCAGGGAAGTCATGCGGCCACGGTAGAGCGGCGCCCGGACAGGTGGCGTGTTCGGCGCGAGGCGTGCGCCGGGCTGCCCACGCCGGGCGAATCCGCGGCGCGGCGGACGCGGGAGGGTGCCCGGACGGCCGCGCCGCGATCGGGCGCGCGGGTCCGACCGGATCGGCCGGCACCGGCCTGCCGGGCTCGGGTCGGTGGGGATCCGCCCCGGCCAGTACGCCCCGGGTCGGCGTGGTCACGATCGCGTCGACCACCTCGTGTCGGGGCGGATCGTCCTCCTGAGCCGCCTCCCGGCCCGCGTACGGCAGCGCCCGGAACGTGCGGCGGGCCCCGCCTGCGGGGGCGCGGGGGTGCTCTCTGCCGGCCCGCACGGGCAGCACCGCGTCGACCACGTCGTCATCGCCGCTCGATTCGTCCCAGGCCCGTCCCGAGCGCCCACCTCGCCTGCCCCGGGGGGTGATCGGTGTACACGGAAGGAAATCGGTCGGCAACCCGCCGCAACCCCCCTCGGGGATGGGCGTCTTAGTAATCGAGGGCAAGGAAGACGGCAGCGGAGCCCCGGAGCGGGAACCCGTCCGCCCGGCCGCCGGCCCGACTCCGTGTCGACATTCTTTGAGACACCGATTCCCCAGGGGAGAACTCCGCCATGCAAATGCCCGCTATGAGCCGTTTCACGAAGAAGATCGGCATCTCCGGCGCGGCCGTCGTCACCCTCGCTCTCCTCACCCCGATCCTGCCCGGCATGGCCGGAACCGCCTACGCCTGCGGGGACGGCGACGGCACGGCGCAGGCAGCCGCGACCACGGGCACCCAGAAGGACTGGGACAAGGTCTCCGCCACCCTGTCCGGCGTGCCGGCCAAGGTCACCCGAGGCGCCACCTTCACGGCCCGGCTCACCGTCACCAACAACTCCAAGGTCGAACTCGGCCAAATCCCGGTGGGCGTCGGCCTCGGTCTGCTCGACAACGGCGAGAACGACTCGCCCGACGGCCGCCTGCACCACGGCGGCGCGAAGGACGTGGACATCCGCTACACACTCCCCGGCCGGGCTCCGCAGCGCCTCGCGGTCAAGCCCGGGTGCGACCCCGTTCTCGGCGGGCGGTTCGTCATCAACGGCGGCGGCCACCCCGGCAGTACCACCACCGTCACGATCCAGGTCACGGTCAAGACCACCACCCCCGTACAGGTGACCACCGGGCACCTCGCCGCGGGAGCCGTTCGCGGCCGAGCGGCCTACCGGGAGTTCGCGCTCGGCAAGGCCGCTCCGCAGCCGACGCCTCCCACGAGGCCCACGGCCAAGCCCACGCCCGCCAAGCCCACGCCCGCCAAGCCCACGCCGGCCAAGCCCGCTCCCGCGAAGCCCGCCGCGGTCCTGGGGGATGCCGAGCCTGCCGTGACCTCTTCGCCCGCCACGACCGCCGCCGCTCCGCTGCCGGCCGCCCTTGCCGAGACCGGCGGCCCCGCGCTCGCCCCCGCGCTCGCCGCCGCCGCGGCCGGCCTCGCCCTGGTCGGCACCACCACGATCGTGCTCGCCAAGCGCCGCCGCCCGACCGCCTGACGGCCCGGGGGGGGGGGGGGGGGGGGGGGGGGGGGGGGGGGGGGCGGCGCGCCCCCCCCCCCCCCCCCCCCCCCCCCCCGGCGAAGGTCACCGGCCTGCGGCCGGACACCCGACCCCGCTGCCCGGCCGATGAATCAGGCCGGGTTGCGGAGTGCTTCCAGGGTCCGAGCCGGCTTGACCACCTTCTTCAGCGGGCCGGTCAGGGTCACCGCGAGCAGGGCCGCGTCGTCCTCGAGTTTGCCGCCCACGTGGGCGAGCAGGCCCTGCTCGACCGCGTCCAGCATCGCCGCGGCGTCGTTGTGCGCGTGGACGGCGAGGTGATGGGCCAGTGCGTAGAAGGTGCCGGAGGCGTCCCGGGCCTCGGTCACCCCGTCCGTGTGCAGCAGCAGTACGTCCCCGGGCCGAAAGCGGACCTCCTCCACCGAGCGCGCCGTGGCCGCCGGCAGCAGGCCCATGCCCAGCGGCAGTCCCGCCTCGGCGATCACCTCGCCGACCGTGCCGCCGCGGACCAGCAGCGGCGATGGATGGCCGCAGGCCAGGACCTGCATCGTGCCCTCGCCCGGACACAGCTCGACCATCACCGCGGTGACGAAGTCCTCGCTGCCGAGTTGTCGATTCAGGCTGCGATCCACCCGCATGCCGACCTCGCCCAGGGTCGGCGCGTCGTAGGCCGCCTCGCGGAACGCGCCCAGCGTCCGGGCCGCCATGTCGACCGCCTCCAAGCCCTTGCCGCGCACGTCGCCGAGCAGCACCCGCACCCCGTACGGCGTCTCCAGCACCTCGTACAGATCGCCGCCGATGGACGCCTCCTCGGCCGCCGCCCGATAGCGCACCGCGAAGCCGAACCGGCCGATCGTGCGGGGCACCGGCCGCAGTAGCGCGCGCTGGGCCACCTCCGCCACCGACTGCACCCGGTGCAGCCGGGCGTCCTGGCGGCGACGCTCCCAGCCGACCCAGCAGCCGAACAGGGTGACGATCAGGATCGCCGCCGAGACGCCGGTGGAGTTCTTGTACTCACCGTAGTCACTGCTGTACATTTCCGGCCGCAACAACAGTCGGGTGATCAACGCCACGGCTCCGGCCACCGCCGTCATCCACGGTCGGTAGGCCATCGCCACGACCGCCGGCACGGCGATCAACACCGCGTGCATGTCCAGGTAGGGCGGAGCGAACACCCGACTCAGCAGCACTGCCACATACAAACCCGCTGCCACCGGAACGGCTCGGCCGGCGGGGAGGGCCATGGCAGGCATGTATCGGGACCTTTCGTTGACGCGAGGGGGGACGACCGACGACCGACTGCCCTCCATCGTCACGTGCGCGGTGGCACTCGGACAGGGGCGAAGGTCCCATTAGCTCCAAAACGTATCCAAACCTGGCCAAACAGGCACTTGACAGCACCGCCATTCGTGTCGGAACCCGGCCCTCACCCAGGCCATATGCTGCGCGCATGCCGCGTGACTCCGGCCCCACCAGGCGCCGCATCGTCGAGGCCGCCGAGCTTTTGTTCGCGCGGCACGGTCTCGACGTGCCGTTGCAGGACATCACCCGCGCGGCCGGACAGCGCAACGCCGGCGCGATCCACTACCACTTCGGCGGTCGCGAGGGACTGCTGCGCGCGATCGTCGAACAGCACGTCCCGATCGTCTACGCACGCCGCCAGGCGCTGCTGGCCGAGGCGCGCGAGCAGCCGCACCTGTCCGGCTTCGCCCGTGCGATCGTGCTGCCGATCACCGAGTTGCTCAACGGTTCGCCCGCCGACCGGGCCTACCTCCAGATCTCGGTCGAGCTGCTGCGCGACGCGACCTCGCCGGTGACGCCGCTGCTGGGCGGTGAGGACGTCCAGGACGTGGTGGACGCGGTCGCCGCGGCGCGGCCCGACCTGCAGGCGACGGCGCTGCAGACGCGCACCTTCCTGGTCACCCAGATGGTCGGCATGCTGTGTGCGGCCCGCGCCGCGCGGCACAGCCGGCCGGCCCGCCCGGACGCGATCGTGCCCACCGGCCTGCTCGGTCCGGATGCCTTCGACGACCACCTGACCTCGATCGTCGCGGGCGCACTGGCCGGCGACTGAACCGACCGGGGGCCTCGCCGGCCGTCGCGCCGCGCCGCGCCCGCCCGTCCGCCGCCGATTGCCCCCGCTGCCGCAGCCACCGCCGCTCCCGACCCCCGGATCCGCCCCCGCCTCGCCTCGCCGATCCCGCGCCGAACACCCCGCTCCGGAAGCTCTTGACTCCTTCGACACCTCGTATTAAACACACTCATTAATTAACTGAATCAAGGGCTCTGCCGAGGAAGGGACGCCATGGCGAACTACGACGTGGTCATCAAGGGCGGCATCGTCGTCGACGGTTCGGGAAACCCGCGTTTCCGGGGCGACATCGCGATCACCGACGGCGTGATCAGCCGGATCGGACGGATCCCGGCGGCGGACGCGGACCGGGTGATCGACGCGAGCGGACTGATCGTCGCGCCCGGCTTCATCGACCTGCACACCCACTACGACGGCCAGGTCTTCTGGGACCCGTACCTGACCACGTCCGGTCCGCACGGGGTGACCTCGGTGGTCACCGGGAACTGCGGCTTCGGGTTCGCGCCGGTACGCGAGGACATGCGCGAGCGCGCGATGTTGTCGATGACGGCCGTCGAGGACATCCCCACCGAGACCCTGCGCGAGGGCATGCCGTGGGACTGGGTCACCTTCCCCGACTACCTGGACAGCGTCGACCGCACCCCCAAGGCGGTCAACGTACTGCCGTACGTGCCGGTGAACCCGTTGCTGATCTGGGTGCTCGGCCTGGAGCGGGCGAAGGCCGGCGCCGAGCCCACCGACGCGGAACACGCCGAATTGGCCCGCCTGTTGGAGGAGGCGATGGACGCCGGCGCGTGCGGCTGGTCGGCCCAGTGTCTGGGCGAACCGGGCAACCCGAACGGCCGGCTGATGCAGGGCGACTTCGACGGCACGCCGATGCCCACCGACATCATGTGGCCGCAGACCCGACTCGCGCTGGCCCGGGCGCTGGGCCGACAGGGCCGCGGCTTCATGCAGGTCTCCGGGACGCAGATCACCGAGGAGGAGTACGAGCACCTGGTCGAGGTCAGCGGCCGGCCGCTGATCTGGAACGCGGTGATCGCCAACTCGCGCAGCGGCGGGTTGTACAAGCGCAAGATCGAGTGGCTGCGGCGCTGCCAGGAACGCGGCATCCCGATCTACGGCCAGGCGATGACGACCGACGTCCCGGTGCCGTTCAGCTTCCTGTACGGCGGCGTGTCCACCCGGCCGCCGGTGGCCGACATCTTCGCGGCCGAGACGGTCGAGGAGAAGATCGCGATGCTGAACGACCCGGCGGTACGGGCCGAACTGCGCGAATTCGACCCGCTGTTCTACCACCTGTACCCGGACATGAAGCTGCACCGCACGTTCACCGACGAGTACAGGCAGTACGAGGGGCTGTCGTTCAAGGAGATCGGCGCCCTGCTGGACCGGCACCCGGTGGACGTGCTGTGCGACGTGACCGTCGCGGACGGGCTGACCACGCAGGTGCACACCGGTCAGTTCAACGCGACCCTGGAGGGCCTGAAGGAACTCGTCGACTACGAGTACCTGTTGCCCGGCCTGTCCGACGGCGGCGCGCACCTGAAGACGCTGAGCGCGGGCATGTACGGCACGGAGTATCTGGTCGAGTACGTCCGCAAGCACGCCTGGACCTCGCTGGAACAGGCCCACTGGCGACTCTCCGGCCTGCCCGCCCGCTGCGCGGGCTTCACCGACCGAGGCGTGCTCGTCGAGGGCGCCGCGGCCGACATCATCGTCTACGACTACGACGAACTCGCGTACGGCGATCCCGAATTCGTCCACGACCTGCCCGCCGGCCAACTCCGCACCGTGATCGACGCCAAGGGCTACCGCTACATCCTGGTCAACGGCCGGGTCACCATCGAGAACGACGAACCCACCGGCGTGCACAGCGGCGAACTCCTGCGCCACGGCCGCCGCTCCCGCTGAACCCGGCACCGCCGAATCACGCGGATCGGGGCTTGCGCACGGGCCGACCCTGGGTAGGCATGCGGCACGACGACCAAGGGGGCGCGATGTCGAGGAAGACCCGCAAGCGCAGGTCCCGTCGCAAGAACAGAGCCAACCACGGCCATCGGCCGGCCTGATCCGGGCACCACCGAATCCGACCACGAGCGCACCCGGCCCGCGCACAGCGGGCGCGGGTGCGCTCCTGCGCGATACCCGCCACCGCGGCTGCCTCGCCGGCCGCCGTCCCGCCGGCCGCCGTCCCGCCGACCGACGGCCCGACCGGGGCCTGCGGTCGATGTGACGGACGGCTCAGCCGTACATCCGGCGCATCGCGAAGGCGATCATCTGCTCTATGGCCTTCGCGTCGAACATCACCCGGTGCTCGCCGTCCAGGTCGAGCACGAAGCCGTAGCCGTTGGGCAGCAGGTCGAGCACCTCGGCCCCGGTGACGGTGAAGTGGCGCGACTCCTCGCCTGCGTACTTCTTGAGTTCGGCGAGCGAGCTGAACATCGGGATCACCGGCTCGGGGGTGTTGTGCAACGCCAGGAATCCCGGGCGGTCACCCCTCGGGCAGAAGACCTTCGACGCTATGAAGATGGACTGGAAGTCCTCGCCGTTCATGACGCCCGTGGCGAACGCGCGCACGGCGTCGGTGAGCGCCGGCGCCTCCGCGCGGGCCTGGGGTTCTTCCGTTGCGTAGCCGTACACACCACGAGGCTAGCGGGTCGAGAGCCAGGGTTTGAGCCCTCCGTCGAGACGGTCACATGTACCTGGTGGTAACCCGATGGGAACCTCGTGGGCATTGAAAAAGTTACCCATGGGTACGATCATTATGTTACTGACCAGTACACTGGGCCTCGGTTCGGTCGATCGCTTCGGTCGATCGCGTCGGAGTTCAGTCAACGCAGTCCACAGGACGCAACCACGGGCGGAGCCTGTCATGGGTCACTACAAGTCGAATCTCCGCGACCTGGAGTTCAACCTGTTCGAGGTCTTCGGACGCGAGCAGGTCTATGGCACGGGTCCGTTCGCGGAAATGGACGTCGACACCGCGAAGTCGATCCTGGCCGAGGTCGAGCGCCTCGCCGTGAACGACCTCGCCGATTCGTTCGCGGAGGGCGACCGCAACCCACCCGTGTTCGACCCCGCGACGCACTCGGCCACGCTGCCCGAGGCGTTCAAGAAGTCGTACAAGGCCTACATGGACTCGGAGTGGTGGCGCCTCGCGCTCCCGGAGAGCATGGGCGGCACCAACTGCCCGCGTTCGCTGCGCTGGTCGGTGGCCGAGCTGGTGCTCGGCGCCAACCCGGCGCTGTGGATGTACGCGGCCGGTCCCGACTTCGCCCAGGTGCTGCACACGCTCGGCACCGAGGAGCAGCGCAAGGTCGCCGGCTTCATGGTCGACCGCCAGTGGGGCTCCACCATGGTGCTGACCGAGCCCGACGCGGGCTCGGACGTGGGCGCGGGTCGGACCAAGGCGGTCCGGCAGGAGGACGGCACCTGGCACATCCAGGGCGTCAAGCGCTTCATCACCTCCGGTGACCAGGACATGACCGAGAACATCATCCACCTGGTGCTCGCCCGCCCGGAGGGTGCGGGTCCCGGCACCAAGGGCCTGTCGTTGTTCGTGGTCCCGAAGTTCCACTTCGACCCGGAGACCGGCGAACTCGGCGAGCGCAACGGTGCCTTCGTTACCAACGTCGAGCACAAGATGGGCCTCAAGGTCTCCACGACCTGCGAGCTCACCTTCGGCGAGCACGGCATCCCGGCCGTGGGCACCCTGGTCGGCGAGGTGCACAGCGGCATCGCGCAGATGTTCAAGATCATCGAGTACGCGCGGATGATGGTCGGCACGAAGGCCATCGCGACGCTGTCCACCGGCTACCTCAACGCGCTCGAATACGCGAAGGAGCGCTACCAGGGCGCCGACCTCGCGCAGATGACGAACAAGGCCGCGCCGCGCGTGACCATCACCCACCACCCCGACGTGCGCCGCTCGCTGCTCACCCAGAAGGCATACGTCGAGGGCATGCGCGCGCTGGTGATGTACACGTCCTCGTGGCAGGACCGGATCGAGGGCGCCGCGCTCGCCGGCGAAAGCGACGAGACCGCGGACCGGGTCAACGACCTGCTCCTGCCGATCGTCAAGGGCTACGGCTCGGAGAAGTCCTACGAGCAGCTCGCGCAGTCGCTGCAGACCTTCGGCGGCTCGGGCTTCCTCCAGGAATACCCGATCGAGCAGTACATCCGGGACGCCAAGATCGACACCCTCTACGAGGGCACCACCGCGATCCAGGGTCAGGACTTCTTCTTCCGGAAGATCGTCCGCGACCAGGGCAAGGCGCTGACCGTGGTGGCGGGCGAGATCCAGGAGTTCATCGCCGCGCACACCGAGGGCGAACTGGCCGCCGAGGTCAAGCTGCTCGCGACCGCCGCCGAGGACGTCCAGGGCATGGTCGCGGCGATGATCAACCAACTGATGGCGTCCGAGCAGGAGATCGACTCGATCTACAAGGTCGGCCAGAACACCACCCGGCTCCTGATCGCCGCCGGCGACCTGGTGGTCTCCTGGCTCCTGCTGCGCCAGGCCGCCGTGGCGCTCACGAAGCTGGCCGGCACCCCCGGCCGCGACGAGGCGTTCTACCGGGGCAAGGTGGCCGCGGCGAAGCACTTCGCGCGCGAGATCCTGCCGCTGCTGACGCCGCAGCGCCTGATGGTCGAGCAGATCGACAACACGATCATGGACCTCCCGGAGGCGGCCTTCTAACCGGCCACGCCACAGCGGACCCCCGAGGCGCCGCCTCTCGCTCTCGAGCGAGAGGCGGCGCCCCGCCGCGTTCGGGGGCGGGATTGCCCCTTGTTCCCGGGCGCGGGCCGCCGAACGGGCACGGCGACCGCGGATAGGGGCGCCCTGAACCGCGTTGGGTCTCGCAATGCCCTCGATCACGGGCGCGTGCTTCGGCCGCTTCCGCGTTTGTCGCGGACATTCGTGATCGTCGAGCCGGTGCCAATGTACGGTCGCGCAAGCGAAGGCCGGGAACAGGCCGAACGGCGAGCCGCACTCGCCCACGCCGCCAAGCGACCCGCCCATGACCGGACCGTGGCAGCACGCGCGGCGGGAGTGACGGCGTGATGCCGCCCCCGTCCGAACAAGGCGCGTCAGGGTCCCGAAGGTGGTGCCTCGCGAGTCGGCGCCGAAGGCGCCCAAAAAAGAAGAGACCCGCTCTCCTCGCCGAAGAGCGGGTCCCTATTCGCGGTCTCCGCAGGTCGAACCCTCATACGACCTGCTCGTTCGTGGGCCGAACCCTCATACGGCCCACCATCCGCGGTCCGTGCCCCTGGCGCACCTCAGGGCAGAGCGCGCCAGGGGACGATCCATTACCCGCGCAGCCCCGAGGCTTCGCGAGCGAGCTTTTCCACCCGCGCCCAGTCGCGCGAGGCGACCGCGTCCGCGGGAAGCATCCAGGACCCGCCGACGCACGCCACGTTCGGCAGCGCCAGGTAGGTCGGGGCCGAAGCCGGGGTGATTCCGCCCGTCGGGCAGAACCGCACATCCGGCACCGGCGAGGCCAGCGACTTCAGGTACGGCGCACCGCCCGAGGCCTCGGCCGGGAAGAACTTCATCTCCCGCACCCCGAGTTCGCGCAGCCGCAGCACCTCGGACACCGTCGACGTCCCGGGCAGGAAGGACAGCCCGGTGTCCGCCAGCGCGCCGTACAGCGTCTCGGTGCAGCCCGGCGTGACCAGGAAACGCGCGCCGGCGTCGGCCGCCGCCTTCGCCTGATCCGGCGTCAGGACCGTACCGGCGCCCACGAACGCACCCTCGACCTCGGCCGCGATCCGCTCGATCGCGCCGAGCGCCGCCGGCGTCCGCAGGGTGACCTCGACGGCCGGCAGTCCGCCCGCCACCAGCGCACGCGCCAGCGGTACGGCCGACTCCACGTCGTCCACGATCACCACCGGGATCACCGGGGCCAGGTCCAGAGCGGACGTGCTCACGCCGCCACCTCCACGAGTCGAGTGCTGCGCGCGTCCAGCCACGCGGACGCGCCGCGCAGGGCCGGATGCGGGGCCACCACGAGCGCGGTGGAGATGCGGTGCAGGTACGGCGCCATCGTCGGGTTGGTCTCGAAGCCCATCCGGAACTCGCTCTTCAGCAACATCTCCGTGATCCGGGGCAGAATGCCGCCGGCCAGGAAGACGCCACCGCGAGCGCCCATCGTCAGGGCCACTCCGCCGGCGAACGTGCCGAGCAGTCGGCAGAACGTCTCCACCGTCGCGACGCACACCTCGTCGGAGCCGTCCAGCGCGCGGGCGGAGATGTCCGCCGGGCTGAGCGCCTCGGCCGGGACCCCGTGTACCGCGGCCGTGCAGCGGTGCAGGCGGCACAGTCCGGGGCCGGAGAGCACGTGCTCGGCGGTCACCGTGCCCAGGCCGCCGCGCTCGTCGCGCAGCACCTCCAGGGCCGCGGCGTCCGGGCCGTGTGCCGGGCGCAGCAGCACGTGGCCGCCCTCACCCGGCAGCGGCACCCAGCCGCCGCCCGGGATCGGCACCAGGCCGGCCACGCCGAGTCCGGTGCCGGGGCCGAGCACGGCCATCGGCAGCGTCGGGTCGGGCAGCCGGTCGCCGACCACGATCAGGTCGTCGCCCGCGAGGTGCGGCAGCGACAGCGCCAGCGCCTCGAAGTCGTTGATCAGGTGCAGGTCCGGGACGCCCAGCTTGACCCGGGTCTCCGCGATGGACAACACCCAGGCGCCGTTGGTCAGTCGGAACCGGTCGCCGTGCACGGGGCCGGCGACGGCCGCGCAGATCGCGCCCGGTCGGGCCGTGCCGGAACGGTCCAGGTAGTCCTCGATCGCGGCGGCCAGGTCCGCGTGGTCCTCGCTGCGCAGCCCGAGCACCCGTTCGGGTTGCCCGCCCGGCTCGGTGACCACGGCGAAGCGCGCGTTGGTGCCGCCGATGTCGGCGACCAGCCACGGGCGGTCGGGGGTCGGCTGGGCCACGGTCGGGTTCATGCGCTCGCTCCGTCGAAAGCCACGGTCGCGACCGCGCCGAACACACCGGCGCCCAAGTCGGCCGGGCCGACTCCGGCGCGCAGCGCGGTGAACAGTTCGCGTCCCGTACCGATCCACTCGGCGTCGGTCGGGGCCGCGCCGGTGACCTGGCGCCCGGCCAGGTCGGCCTGCGTGGTCAGCGTGCCCGCGACCGCGTCCACGGTCACGATGTCGCCGTCGCGGACCTTGGCGATCGGGCCGCCGGCCGCCGCCTCGGGCGTGCAGTGGATCGCGGCGGGGATCTTGCCGGAGGCGCCGGAGAGGCGACCGTCGGTGACCAGCGCCACGTGGTGGCCGCGGTCCTGGAGCACGCCGAGCGCGGGGATCAGCTTGTGCAGCTCGGGCATGCCGTTCGCCCGAGGGCCCTGGTAGCGCAGCACCGCGACGAGGTCGTGGTCGAGCTCGTTGTTCTCGAACGCGGCCAGGAACTCGGCCTGCCCGTCGAACACGCGCGCCGGCGCGGTCACCACGTGGTGCGACGGGTCGACCGCGGACACCTTGATCACCGCGCGACCGAGGTCGCCGTGCAACATCCGCAGCCCGCCATCGGGCGCGAACGGCTTGTCGTACGGCCGCAGCACGTCCAGGTCCAGGCTCTCGGTCGAGCCGTCCACCCAGACGATCGAGCCGTCCTCGGTGAGCTGCGGCTCGCGCCGGTAGCGGTTCAGCCCGTCGCCGGCGACCGTGCGCACGTCCTCGTTGAGCAGGCCGCCGTCCAACAGCGTGCCGATCAGGAACGCGGTGCCGCCCGCGGCGTGGAAGTGGTTGATGTCCGCCGGACCGTTCGGATACATCCGGGTCAGCAGCGGGACCGCGGTGGACAGCTCGGCGAAGTCGTCCCAGGTGAGCGTGATCCCGGCGGCGGCGGCCATCGCGACCAGGTGCAGCGTGTGGTTGGTCGAGCCGCCGGTGGCCAGGAGCGCGACGACCGCGTTGACCCAGGCCTTCTCGTCGAGCACCTCGCCGATCGGCGTGTACTCGCGGACCAGCGACGTCGGGTCGCCGAGCGACGTGGTGGCCGCGACCCGGCGGCCCGCCTCGTCGGTCAGCGCCTTGCGCAACGGCTGGTCCGGGTGCACGAAGCTGGCGCCCGGCAGGTGCAGTCCGAGCACCTCCATGACCAGCTGGTTCGTGTTCGCGGTGCCGTAGAAGGTGCAGGTCCCGATGCCGTGGTACGCGCCGGCCTCGGCGTCGAGCAGTTCCTCGCGGGAGACCTTGCCCTCGGCGAAGCGCTGCCGGACCCGGGCCTTCTCCTTGTTGGGCAGACCCGAGGACATCGGGCCGGCCGGCACGAAGATGGTCGGCAGGTGCCCGAAGGACAGCGCGCCGATCACCAGGCCGGGGACGATCTTGTCGCACACGCCGAGCATCAGCGCGCCGTCGAACATGTCGTGCGCCAGCGCCACGGCCGCCGCCATCGCGACCACGTCGCGGCTGAACAGGGAGAGCTCCATGCCCGCGCGGCCCTGGGTGATCCCGTCGCACATGGCGGGCACGCCGCCGGCGAACTGGGCCACGCCACCGGCCTCGGCGACCGCGGCCTTGAGCTGCTCGGGGTAGGTGCGCAGCGGCTGGTGCGCGGAGAGCATGTCGTTGTAGGAGGAGACGATCGCGACGTTCGGCTTGACCGGACCCTGGGGGCCGGTGCCGCGCAGAGCGAGCTTCTCGCCGGGCGAGCAGGCGGCGAAGCCGTGGGCGAAGTTGGCGCAACCGAGCTGACCGCGCGCGGGAGCCTCGGAGGCCGCCGCCCGGATCCGCTCCAGGTAGGCCGTACGCGTGGCGGCACTGCGGCGCGCGATGCGCTCCGTCACTGCGGCCACCGTCGGGTGGATCCTCTGCTCGCTCACGATCTTCGTGCCCCTGCTGTCAGCGGCCTGCTCTGCCGGTTCGGGTACCAAACTAGGGGTACTTTTGCCTCTTGGCAAGCAAAAGAGTGACGCTCGGGTGTCGAAGTAGTGAACTTAGGGCTTTGACCGAGGGAAAGCCGCCCTGGTTCACTGGATGGCATGGCCCGACGCGCGAATCCCATCCCGCACAGCAGTGCAGGCGAGGTCCTTCGCCTTGTGCGTGACGGGGAAGCCGAGACCCGGGCCGACGTCGCCCGGCTGACCGGGCTGTCCCGATCCGCCGTGGCGGCTCGGATCGACGAGCTGGTCGACGCCGGCCTGCTCGCCGAGCGGGCCGACGGCGTGTCCACCGGCGGCCGACCGCCGATCCGCCTCGAACTCAATCCCGACGGCGGCCTGGTGCTGGCCGCCTCGCTCGGCAGCAGTCGCGGCCAACTCGCGGTCTGCGACCTGACCGGCCGGGTGCTGGCCAGCCGGGAGACCCAGATGGCCGCCCAGGGTGGGCCGGACGCGGTGCTCACCGGACTGCCGGCCTGGATCGACACGATGCTCGCGGAAGAGGGCTTCGACCCGGCGCGAGTACGCGGCGTCGGGGTGGCCGTGCCCGGCCCGGTCGAACTGGACACCGGCCGCGCGGCCGGCGCGCCGACGCTGCCCGGCTGGGACGGGGTGGCGATAGCGCCCACCCTGCAACGCCGGTTGCCGGTACCGGTGTACGTGGACAACGACGTGAACGTGATGGCCCTGGGCGAGTACCGGGCCCGGGCCGACGCGGGCGACCTGGTGTTCGTCAAGGCCTCCACCGGCATCGGCGCGGGGATAGTGGCCGACGGCAAGGTGTACCGGGGCGCGCTCGGCGCGGCCGGCGAGATCGGCCACATCCCGGTGGCCGGCGGCACCGGCGTGCGGTGTTGGTGCGGGAACGTGGACTGCCTCGAAGTACTGGCCAGCGGACGGCACTTGATCGAGACCCTGGCCGCGCACGGGGCACGCTTCCCGGACGGGCGCGAGGTCTCCAGCGTGCGGGACGTGGTTGCGCTCGCGGCGGCCGGTCAGCCCGAGGCGGTTCGACTCGTGCGCGAGTCCGGGCGGATGCTCGGCGAGGTGCTGGCGAGTGTGGTCAACGTGCTCAATCCGGCGGTCGTGGTGCTGGGTGGCGACCTCGCCGACGCGGGCGATCCGCTGCTGGCGGGGGTGCGGGAGGTTGTGTACAAGCGGTCCACGGCCGTGGCCACGCGGGAGCTGCGGATCGTGCCGAGCGTGTTGGGGGAGGCCGCCGGGCTGACCGGCTGCGCCTTCATGGCCTTGGACCAGATCCTGTCGCCCGACTCGGTGGACACGACACTCGCGCGGCTCGCGGGTGGGCGATCGTTGCCGAGTGTGAATCGGGCGCTCCCGGCCTGAACTCGGGCCGGCGGCTTCCGGGTTGCCTCGGGCGCACTCGGACCCGGCGGTGGCTGGTCGCCCTCGGGCGCAGGCCTCAAGCGCCGGCCGGCTGCTGTGTGTTCGTCCGCCGTTGAGCGTGGGTTGCTTCGGGTTCGCCTCAAGCGCCGGCGGGGCTGGGTGGCCTCATGCGCCGGCCCGGGCTGGCTCGCCTCAAGCGCCGGCGGGGCTGGGTGGCTTCAAGCGCCGGCGGGGCTGGTTCGTCTCAAGCGCCGGCGGGGCTGGGTGGCTTCAAGCGCCGGCGGGGCTGGGTGGCCTCAGCGCCGGCCGGGCTGGTTCGTCTCAAGCGCCGGCGGGCCGAGTGGCCTTGGGCACCGGCCGCGCCTGCTTCGGCTCGCGCCCGCTGGGCCGAGTGCTGCGCGGAAAGGGATCCTCCGCGTGGGGAATGTTGAGTGGGCAACTACTGTTGGAGCGAGCAGGGCCCGGGGAAGCCGGGACCGTACTCGTATCCGAGGAGCAGGCCATGCCCGCCGTCACCGTTTCCAACCCGCTGGCCCTGCCGCGTCTGCCGGAACCCGGTCTCGACGCGCGGCCGCGCTCCGTGCTCGCCGTCACCACCGCGCCCACCGGCGTCGAGGGCGAGGGCTTCCCGGTTCGCCGCGCCTTCGCCGGGGTCGATCAGAGCCGTCTCGACCCGTTCATCATGATGGATCAGATGGGCGAGGTGGACTATGCGCCGGGCGAGCCCAAGGGCACCCCGTGGCACCCGCACCGCGGCTTCGAGACGGTCACCTACCTGATCGACGGCGAGTTCGTGCACCAGGACTCGGCGGGTGGCGGTGGCGTGATCACCGACGGCGACACGCAGTGGATGACGGCCGGCTCCGGCCTGCTGCACATCGAGGCACCGCCGGAGGCGCTGGTGACCAGTGGCGGTCTGTTCCACGGCATCCAGCTGTGGGTCAACCTGCCGTCCGTGCAGAAGATGGCCGATCCGCGCTACCAGGACATCCGCGCGGGTGACGTCAAGCTGCTCGCGTCGGACGACGGCGGCGCCCTGGTGCGGCTGATCGCCGGCTCGGTCGGCGGCTTCGATGGGCCGGGTATCACGCACACCCCGATCACGTTGCTGCACGCCTCGGTCAATCCGGGTGCACGACTTTCGCTGCCGTGGCGCAAGGACTACAACGCCCTGGTGTACGTACTGTCGGGCTCCGGCACCGTGGGGACCGATCGTCGACCGATCGAAACCGGCCGGCTCGCGGTGTTCGGGGCCGGGGACACGATCGACCTCCAGGCCGATGCGCGACAGGATTCGAACAAGCCGAACCTCGAGGTGATCGTTCTCGGTGGACAGCCGATCGGCGAGGAAGTCGCCTGGTATGGCCCGTTCGTGATGAACACGCACGCCGAACTGGCGCAGGCGTTCGACGACTTCAAGGCCGGTCGGATGGGAAGGATCCCGGCGGACCGGATCTGACGGCCGGTCAACAGTGGCCGAAGATCATCGGCAGGGAATCTGACGGGTCGTCAGAGCCCTTAGGGTGCAAGGGAATGCCTCACAGGGGCGAGCGCGTGGGCTACGCAACGGAGCCGACCGGTCGCCCCTTGACGCTGTCCCGCCCACTGGCCACACTGAACAAGGTCAAATGGAACGTACCGGTTTGCCGCGCTATGAGCGCGGCCTGCGGAAAGAGGAGTGGAGCCGTCACCTCACCACCGTGAGCTCCGCCGCCGGGCCGAAGTGGCCCCGGTCGACGGCGCGATGTGACACCGGACGAGAGGAGTCCGCGTATGTCCTGGCCCTCCCGGGTGGCACACGGCATCGGCGACGGTGACCGACGGCCGCCCCACGCTTCATATTTCGCCATCTCCCCGACCGGTTCGTGGGTGATCGGACCGGCTTCGACCGGTACGTCGCCCACGGGTTTTCCGTCGACCCGTGCGTGGCCCGGTGCGACCGGGCCATGGGGGCCCTGATGGCCACCGACTGGCGCAAGAAGTTCGTGGAGAGCACGGTCAAGACCCGGGCCTCGTCCACGAACTGGATCGCGCTGAAGATCATCCACTCGAACGCGCTCACGATGCTCATCCTCGGCACCGCCGCGGTGTTCGCGGTGGTCCTGCACCTCAAAGGACGTGCGCGCGACGGTGAGTTGTTCGCGCTCGCGATCGCGGTGCCGTGGATACTGGCGGCATATCGGCACAGCCGTGCCTGCAAGCCGTGTCCACGTCAGTCGGGAGGGGGATAGGCGATGAGCGCGTACGAACCGCCACCGCCCCCCGAGGCACGCGGACTTCGGCTCGGGGACCTGGTCCGTCGACGCCAACTCGCCGACCCCGACGAGGAGGAGCCGGCCTTCCCGGCGCCTCGCGCGGAGCGTGCGAGCAAGCCCTCGCGCGCGTCGAGCGCACCTCGGGTCGACGAGGAGCCCTCCTGGCGGCGGGAGTTGCGGGAGCGTCGGAAGCACGAGCGGGACGCGGCGGCCGCAGCCGAGACCCGGCGTACGACCGAGCGCGCGGGTGGTCCGTCCACGCGCCCCGGACGCGCCGCCGAGGACCGACGCGCCGAGGAGGCCCGCCGAGCCGAGGCGCAACGGGCCGAGCGCGGCACCGCCGATGCGGCGGGTCGGCCGGCGCGGCCCACGGTGCGGCACGTGATGAAACCCCGCGACCCGGGGCGCCTCAACGCTCCCGCGACGCCCGTCGAAAGCGCGCGCAAGCTGCCGTGGCGCAAGTCGGCCAAGGCGGCAGGCCCGGCCGCGGGCGCCGCCGCGGCGGGTTCCGCGGCCGAGACCGCACGCGGTGCGACCGCCGCCTCCGGGCTGAGCAGGTTCGTTCGCCGAGGTCCCGCGGCCGGTGCTGCGGACGATGCCGCCGGAGCCGCCGATTCCGGTACGCAGGGCGCGGGTTCGGGTACACCCAAGGTGCAGCCGCCGTTCGTGGGGGGTGCCGACGGGAGTGTCGGACCCACCCGGGGTCCGTTCGGTGGAACCGACCTGATCATGCTGGTTCCCGCCGGATTCGCCGCCTACTACGGTGCGGGGCTCCTCGTGAGCTGCTCGTCGGAGGCGAACTTCATGGCGGCCTTCTGCCTGTGGCTCATGATGGGCTTCTGGATCGTGATCGTCAGCGCGAAGTGGCCGCTGCTGCGGCTGATGCGCTGGGCCTGGGTGCTCGCCGGTCTGATGGCCGGCGCATCCATCCCCATCGGTGGCGGGTGACGGTGCGTGCGACGTGAGTAGCTTACGAACCGTCATATCACGGGTACGCCAAGGCAAACAGGGACCGGCGGACTACCGCAGGACCGGAGGGGAATCATGCACATGTCGCTGAGCGCCGTGGCCGCTGCCGCGCCCGACTCCATCGTCGAGCTCCAATTGGCGCTGCCCAACGAGACGAGCAGCGCCGGTCGCGGAGTGACCGTCGGTGTCCCGATCCTGATCATCTTCATTCTCTTCTACCTGGTCACCCACAAGAACTACAAGATCGGTGGCCTGGTTCTGGCCTTCGTGGCCGGCGTGATGTTGTCCGGTACCCAGGTGGCGTCCTCGCTCTCGGAACTGGTCGACCACTTCGTCACGGCCGGCGTCAACGCGGTCAGCGACGTGTTCAGCTGAGCCGGGGCCGCACGGGCCGGGCCGCACCGCGGTCGGGCCCGGCGGCCGTGGCACGAACGCGCGTGGTCGACGGGTGACGTCCGGCGTGCGGTGGTCGTCTCGGTGGTAGTCCCCAGGACATGAGCGATGGTCCCCGGGACATGAGCGATCCGCTGCACGTGATGACGTTCAATCTGCGCGGCCCGGAGAACCCGGCGCCGAACTCGTGGCGGGAGCGCTTTCCCCTCGTGGTGGAGACGATCCGCCGCGAGCACCCGCACGTGCTCGGCACCCAGGAGGGGCGCTGGCATCAACTCCGGCCGCTGGCCCGCGAACTGCGGGCCGAGTACGACTGGATCGGCCTCGGGCGCGAGGGGGGCAGCGGGTCCGAGTTCGGTGCGGTCTTCTACGACGTCGAACGTCTTGAGCCGTTGGCCTTCGACCACGTGTGGTTGTCCGCGTTCCCGCGCCTGATCGGATCGCGTACTTGGGGCAATTGGCGGCATCCCCGGATGATGACCTGGGTCCGCTTCCGGGATCTGGACTCCGGCGGGGAGTTCGCCTTCGTGAACACGCACTGGGATCACGTCTCGGCCAACGCCCGACGCAAGAGCGCGCACGCGCTGCGGGCTCTGTTGGCCCGCCGGTTCGCCGGTGAACCAGCGATCGTGGTGGGCGACTTCAACGTCGGTACCGACAGCGTTCCGTACGCCGTCCTGACCGCGGGTGGGCTGCTGCGGGACGCGGACCCGACCGGCACGACCCGGACCTACAACAACTGGGAACCACCGGTCGACGGCGAGCGGATCGACTGGATCCTGGCGACCGCCGATTTCGTCGTGGTCGACGCGCGCACGCTGACCTGGACCAGGGACGGCCGCTGCCCGTCCGACCACTGGCCGGTCCAGGCGTGGCTGCGTCGGCGAACGGCGTCCTGAGCCGGAGTCGGTCGGCCCGCCCGCATCCCGTGGCCCGGACGGTTACGCCTGATCCGCCAGCCAGTTGCCGTGGAACCCGAACGGCACCCGGCACGGCAGATGCACGGTGGCCACCGGGGCGGCGCCGAGGTCGTCCGCGTCCAACACGACCAGGTCGCTGGTGTCACTCGCCGCGTCGTACACGTAGGTGGGCAGCCAACCGGGCCCGCCCGGCCGCTCGTCGGCGGGCACGAAGGTCGCCTCCCCGGGCGTACGACCGGCGCCGAAGTCGTGGGCGAGCGCGGTCCCGTCGGTCAGGTCGTAGCGCAGCACCGCCTGCCCTGTCACGGTGAAGCCGTGACGTGCGGACAACCCGGCGAATCGGTCGTCCACGCGGGGGAACTCCGATGACCGGTCGTCGAGTTGCTCCTCGCGCACGCTTTTGCCGGCCAGGTCGATGGTCCACCGCCACAACGTGGCGGCGCCGTCCGGCGCATCCTCGCGGTACAGGTGCGAGCGGCGCATGACGTACAGCACGATTCGATCGGCGCCCTCGTCGTGCGCGTTCAGTGTGTGGAAGACGTAGCACGGGTCGATGTCGAACCAGCGCACGGCGCCGTACGGGTCGTCGCGTCGCAACACGCCCAGGCGGGCGCCGTAGTCGTCGTCCCACGCGTACGGCATGGTCCCGGCCCGGGCGCGGTCCGGGTCGAAGACCACCGGCAGGTCCATGAAGACCACGTGCCCGGCGGTGAGGTTGAAGTCGTGCATCATCGTGTGGCCCGGGACGTCCAGGTCGCGGCTGACCACGAGTTCACCGGCGGCGTCGGCGCGGTGGTAGGTCACATACGGCGGGACGAACGATCCGTAGCCGAAGAAGTGCAGCTCGCCGGTGGTCGGGCAGGTCTTGGGGTGCGCGGTCATCGCGGTGCGCAGCCGGCCGGCGAAATCGTACGGCCCGATCGTGTCCAGCGACTCGGTGAGCTCGTAGGGGTACGAGCTCTCGACGAGCGCGAAGGTGCGGCCGGCGTGTCGCACCACGTGCGTGTTGGCGACGCCGTCGGCCAGGTTGCGGGCGCCGTCGGCACGGCGGAGCGGGGCGCGGGTGTCGAAGTTGTTCGTGCGCACGTAGCGATTGCGGTACCACGCGGCCCGCCCGGCCGTCAGCCGCACGCCGTGCACCATGCCGTCGCCGAGGAACCAGTGGCCGCTGGGGGTCCGCGGGTTGGGGCCGTTGCGCAGGTAGGAACCGGTGAGTGCGACGGGGAGTTCGCCGCTGACCCGTAGGGCGGTCTCGGTGCGCTCCTCGGTGACCGGGGCGTGGTTGCCGGTGAGGTGGAACGGCGTCATGATGCGGGCTCCTGGCGGGTGTGCGGGCGGCGGACGTGCTCGGCGCGGGGTTGCGCGTGCGGTTCACGAGTGCGGGGCGCGGGTCAGCCGGCGTGTCGGGCCTGGACGATCGCGGGGTAGCGGGCGGTGAAGATCGCCGGGACCACGAATCCGGCGGCCTGCACGGCGATCGCCACGCCGCCGGCGACGTCGTCGGCCTTGACCAGGTAGAGCGCGAGCGCGGTGACCGTGAAGCTCGCCGCCCAGACCGCGGTGATCACCACGTTGACCCGCAGGAAGCCGGGCAGGCCCCAGATCTCGCGCGGGGTGGAGCGGCGGGCGATCACCAGGGTGAACGGGTTGCGCAGGGCCAGCGAGCCCCACGCGGTGATCGCGAGCCACGCGAACGAGGCGGCGCCGACGTAGCGGTGGAAGGCGGCGTCCGGCGCGGCGAACGCGATCGGGGTCAGCACCAGGAAGAAGGCCGCGCTGCTGTAGGCGAGCAGGTCGACCCCGCGGCCGGCCCGGTGGTCCTGGGCGGCCATTGCCACGGTGACGACCAGGGCGGCCAGGGCGCCCCACTGCCAGTTCGTCGAGGGAATGGCGGCGAAGACGATCCACGGTGCGAAGTTGCGTACGTAGTTCACGGGATTCCCCTGGCTCGACCTGGCGCTCGGCACGACAGTGCGCTGCTGACAGGTCAATCATGGACGTTCCTATTTCGACATGTCAATGCAGAGTGGTAAAGTCCGGGTCATGAGCCTCCGTCATGCCCTCCTGGGACTCCTCGCCAATCGGTCGGCCAGCGGCTACGACCTGTTGAAGGCATTCGAAACCTCGCTGGCCAACGTGTGGCCTGCCACCCAGAGCCAGGTCTACGGCGAACTGGGCAAACTCTCCGCCGAGGGCCTGCTCGACGTGACCGCCGAGGGCCCGCGCGGCCGCAAGGAGTACTCGATCACCGCGAGCGGGCGGACCGAGCTGCGGCACTGGCTGGTCGAGGTGGAGCCGGAGCGGGTCCGGCGCAGCGGCATGCTGCTGCGGGTCTTCTTCCTGGACACACTGGATCCGGCCGAGGCCCGGGACTATCTCGCCGCCCAGGCCGAGGCCGCGGCCGGGACCCATGCGGGTCTCGAGGCGGTACAGGCGAACGTGGAGTGGGACGACAGCCCGCTGTCGGTGTACGGGCGGATCGCGCTGGAGTACGGGCTGCGGTTGTCGCAGGTACAGCGCGAGTGGGCGGAATGGGCGGCCGAGCAGGTGACCCCGCCGACGCCGTGATCCGGCGCGACGGGCCCGCCCGCGCGAGTGCGTCGCGCGGGCGGGCAGGGTCCGTCACCGGGGCGCGCGGCCGGCCGAACCCGGCCGCGCCCGGCTCAGCGGAACTCGTGCACGACCTCGATCGGGCCGACGATGTGCCGGTTGAACTCGGCCAACTCCTCCGCCGGCACCCACAGTTCGAGGACGGTGCGGCCACCTGCCTGCCGCACCGGGTAGCGGATCACAAACTCGGTCTCGATCCGAAAACGGGTCACGTAGCCGACCCCGGAGGCCGGCACGTTCCAATCGCGCGCGATCTTGATCGCGTAGTCCTCGTTCAGCACCGGATAGAAGATCGGCTGGTCGGGCAGCCTGGCCGGCCAGGCGGTCCAGCCGGACTCGCGCACGAGCTCCAATTCGGCCGGTCCGGTCGGCCGCCAGAGCGTCGTGGTGGGGATGGCGTTCATGGCCACATGGTGCGTCCGCAGGGGGTCGGGGTGAAAGCGGATTTCGCAGGTCGGGGCGGTCGCCGGCGGCTCGGCGGGGTACCGCCGACGGAGTGACTTCCGCCTCGCTGCGAATGGATCTGACGGACCGTCATGGATCTTGCCGGCATCCGCTGCTAGTTTCCGCGGCATGGAACACCGCATAGACCCCGAATTGCTCGCGGTCCTCCCGTACCTGCCGACCGTGGACATCGCCGACCCGGCGGCCTTCCGCGCGGCGCAGCGGGGCCGCACCCAGCCGGTGCAGCGTCCGGACGGCCTGCTGGTCGAGGACCGGATCGTGGCCGGGGGCGTACCGGTGCGGATCTACACGCCCGAGGACGCGGCCCGGGCGACCGGTCCGGACGGCTCGCTCGGGGTGCTGGTGTGGTTCCACGGCGGCGGCTTCGTGTTCGGCGACATCGACAGCTCGGACGGCAGCTGCGTGGCGACCGCGTTGGAGGTCGGCTGCATCGTGGTGAGCGTGGAGTATCGGCTCGCGCCCGAGCACCCGTTCCCGGCCGGCTTCGAGGATGCGTGGGCGGCGCTGTGCTGGGTGGCCGAGCACGCGCCCTCGTTCGGCGCCGACCCGGCGCGGATCGCGGTGGGCGGGGTCAGTGCGGGTGGGTGTCTGGCCGCGGCGCTGGCGTTGCGGGCACGGGACGAGGGCGGGCCGACGCCGGTGTTCCAGGTGCTCGACACGGCCGTGCTGGACGACCGCCTGGACACCCCGTCGATGCGCGAGTTCGAGACGGCGCCGCTGTGGGACCGGCGGCAGGCGGCGCTGAGTTGGCAGTACTACCTGGCCGGCGCCGAGCCCACCGCGTACGCGGCACCGGCCCGCGCCACGGACCTGACCAACCTGCCGCCTGCGTACATCACCGCCAACGAACTGGACCCGCTGCGCGACGAGGCGATCGAGTACGCCTCCCGGCTGATCCGCGCCGGCGTCCGGGTCGAACTCCACCACCGCCCGGGCACCTTTCACGGCTCCAACGCCATCCCGACCGCCGACGTCTCGCGCCGCGCGACGGCCGACATCCGCCGGGCCCTGCGGGCGGCGTTCGAGGTCGCGTAGCCGGCTCGGCCCTGGCCGGGTCCGGTGGATCTCGGTGGATCTCGGTGGATCTCGGTGGATGAGGTCGCGTCGTCCGGTGCCGTGGCTCGGCGTGCCGGAGAAGCAGCCGCATAGTGGTTCCCTTCGGCTGTTTCTCCGGTGCGGCGAGACGCGGTGGCAGGCGGCGCGACCCCACCGAGATCCGCCGGACACGGCCTAGGCTGGGGGCTTCGGTGTTCGGGCTGCGGAAGGTGTTGTCGTGATCGTCGCGTTCTCGGTGTCCCCGCTCGGTGTCGGTGAAGACGTCGGGGAGGCGGTCGCGGAGGCCGTCCGGGTGGTGCGGGCCAGCGGGCTGCCGAACCGGACCGATGCGATGTTCACCTCGATCGAGGGCGAGTGGGACGAGGTGATGGCCGTGGTGAAGGCGGCCGTCGAGGCGGTCAAGGCGCACTCGAACCGGGTCAGCCTGGTGCTCAAGGCGGATATCCGCGACGGGGTCGTGGACGGGCTGACGGCGAAGGTGGAGACGATCGAGCGGTACCTGGCGTAGGGCCGCGGAGGCCGAAGACGAGTGCGTGGCTTCGGCTTCGGCTTCGGCTTCGGCTTCGGCTTGGCTTCGGGTTCGGCTCCGGCCTCGGGTTCGGCTCCGGCCTCGGATTCGGCTTCGGATCGGAGCCCGGAGGCCCTTGGCGCGGAGGCCCTTGGTCCGGAGTTTTGGGGCCGGCAGTCGCGGAGCCCGGGTCGAGGCCCGAGTCGGGAGCGGCCTCGGTGTGGGTGCCGTCGTGGCCACGAGTCGGCGGACCGGGTTCGTGGCCACGATCGCATGTCCGCGGTGCTTCGGGTCAGATGGCGAGCACGTTGGCGGCGCTCGGGCCCTTCTGGCCGTCCTGGATCTCGAACTCGACCGACTGGCCCTCGGCGAGCGTCTTGAAGCCGTTGCCCTGGATCGCGCTGAAGTGCACGAAGACGTCCTTACTGCCGTCCTCCGGGCTGATGAAGCCAAAACCCTTGGCCTCGTTGAACCACTTCACGCTCCCCTTGATCTTGGCCATTTGGTCGCCTCTCCCGAACTCCGAAGTACCGCGTGGGTACGCGCGCATCGAGCCTGCCCAACGCGACGGGTACCGGAAACCAGGAACCCGGTCGGGCGGGCTGTAACGGATCGTCGGGTTCACCCCATTCCTCTGGTGACGCCGACGAATGGGGGACTTCGCATGCCCGGAGCGAGCGACGCGGACTTCCGGGAGTTCGCCGCAACGCACAGCCGCAGGCACGGTCAACGCTGAGGACGACGACGTGGAAGGGGTTCGCCGGCCGACCCCTGTAGCCCCGGCGCGGGCCCGCCGTCGTTCGCGGCGACCCTCGTGGTGGGGCGGGGTGGCCCCGAAGACTCGTCGAGCCACCTTCCCGGAGCGTCCCTCCGATGGGTGATCGAGGTTGTTCCGGATATTCTGGATGGGTAGCGTCCAGCATATGCACATGAGCGAAGGCGTGGAGTGGGCGCTGCACAGCTGCCTGAATCTGGCGTGGGCCGAATCGGGAACTGCCGTGACGGCCACGAAACTGGCCGCCTTCTACGGCCTGCCCGCCGCGTACCTGAACAAGCAGCTCCAGGCGCTCGCCCGGGCCGGCATCGTCACCTCGACCTCCGGCCCACGCGGCGGCTTCCGCCTCGCCCGCGCCCTCAAGGACATCACCCTGATGGACGTCGTCGTCGCGATCGAGGGTCCCGACCCGGCCTTCCGTTGCCAACAGATCCTGCACAACGGCCCCGACGCCGACCCCACGGCCGACTACCGCACCTCCTGCGCCATCGCCCAGGCCATGTCCCGAGCCGACCTCGCCTGGCGCCACGAACTGGCCGCCCAGACCCTCGCCGACCTCAGAGCCACGGTCGAATCCCGCTCCCCGGACACTCCGGAACTCACGCGCGCCCGCCTGGCGAAGAAGTAACCGCGGGGAATGCCGGTGTGCCGGCGTCGCGGCCGAGCCCGCCGTTGAAGCCACGGCAGAGCCCGCGGGCCGAGCGCGCCTTGGGATCGGCGGCGGCATGGGCGTCCGCCATCGGGGTGGTCGGCACCGGCCATCGGGATGGTTTTGGGCACTGGGCGAGCCTCGGCGAGGCGTCCCGGCACGCGAAAACGTCGGCAGGAGGCCACCGCCGCGTGCGGGTCGGCGGGGCGGCGCCGCTCGCAAGGCGTGTCCTCGATCCCCCGCCGACTACCCGGCCGCCGGGCATCCGCCCTGCGTGCATCCGCCCTGCGGGCTCCGCATTTGCGGGCGCCGCTTCGGCGAAACGCCCGAATGCAGCCCCATGCGGGTGCCGTTCCGGCACGTGCGGGTGATTCTCCGGGCCGCCGGCCCGCCGACGCACCGGCACACCGAGACGCGGCGTGGGACGCCCGTGAACCCGGCGAAGGAGGGAAGTCACGCTCTAGGTTTGGGCATTGCAGAAGCCATCGATCCGCTCCGGAGGTGCCATGCCCCTGCCGATGAAGTTGTGCGCGATAACCCTCGATTGCCCTGATCCGCAGGCTCTCGCGGCGTTCTACCAGCAAGCCACCGGCCTCGAACCGCACCCCAAATCCGACGCCGACTTCGCCGGTCTCAACAGTGTGGACGGCCTCTTCATCGGCTTCCAGCGGGTCGACGACTATCGGGCTCCTCGCTGGCCCGATCAGAGCGTCCCCCAACAGTTCCACTTCGACTTCGAAGTCGAAGACCTGGACGAGGCCGAAGCCCTACTGCTGGAACTGGGCGCAGGCAAGCCGGACCACCAGCCGAACGAGGACAGGTGGCGCGTCCTCACCGACCCGGCCGGCCATCCCTTCTGCCTGGTCAGCCGCTGATTGCTCGTACTCGGCACGCGACCTGTCGAAGTGCCCGAAGCCGCCGCCCCCAAGCGCGCCGGAGCCACGCGGGCCGGCCCGGACCGCGCACCGCGTCCTCGCCCAGCGCTGCCTTGTCCCCTGAACCGGGCGGGTGGTCCGGCGCGGCGGCGGTGTTCGGAGAAGCGATCACCGCACGGCGCCCATGTCCCCGGGCTCGGTACGGACCGCCGGATGAGTCACCCGGCGAGGCCGCCGACGAGATCCGGGCAGTCACCCGCATCGGATTCGGCGGGCCGGGCCGGGCCGGGCCGCGTCGCCGACCACGACGTTCCAGCATGCGCGTTTCCCTTAGCTGCCTTCCGCCTTCCGCCTTCCGCCCCCGCCCTCGGGTTTCGCCGGCTCGCACGCTGCTGCGTCTCCGCATCCTCGCCCGCCCCGGGCCCGTGTGCATTACGGACCGGTCGCAGAGGCGTCGCGTTCGCGGCCCCGGCCGGGCATCCGTACCGAACCGGCGTCGGAGGTGCCCCCGTTGCGGCGGCCGGCAAGGTCTCGGACGACGGCGAGGAAGTTGTCCCGGACCCGAGTGGGCCGAGCCGGATCCCAGACCGCGCCGATCCGCCAGGACACCGCATCGGATCCGCCGGTTCGCTCGCCGCCGAACCTGCCGAGCGTTCCGCCGTCCGCCCCGCCGTCGGATCCACGGCCGGACTCGCCACCCGCCCCGCCGTCGAGCCCGCCACTCGACCCGCCACCGGACTCGATCGGGGTCACCGTGACCGTGGCCGCCGCGATGTCGGCGGCGCCGGCCGGCACCAGGGCCGCGCCCACCCCGGCCGCCACCAGAGCAAGCACCGTCTGCAGGTCGGACGCCTCCTGGACGAGCTCGGGCCGAGCCCCGAATTCACTCTCGAACAGCTCGATCTGCCGTACCAACCCCGGCCCCTTCGCCCGCGTCAGCCGCACCACGGGCCGCCCGCGCAACCACGCGGCGACCCCGACCGCATCCGTCGGCGGCGGATCCTGGTCCCCGGGCGAGGCCACCGCCAGGGTGTCGGTCAGCACCACCAGCCGCCCCAGGTCGTCCGGCGCCGGCAGCCGTACGAAACCCACGTCGAGATCGCCGGCTCGTACCGCCTCGACCTGTGCATCGGACGACATGTCCTCCAACGTGATCCCGACTCCCGGGAAGCGCCGCCGAAAGGCCGCCACGGCCTGCGGGGCCAGATCGATACCGGAGAGCCCGAACCCGACCGCCAGCGTCCCCGCCTCGCCACGCCTGAACTGCGCGGCCCGGCGGTTCAACACGTCGACGCGCCGCACCAACTCCCGCGCATCCGGCAACAGCGCCAGCCCGAGCCGGGTCGGCTCGGCCCCCCGCCGTCCGCGCGTGAACAACGCGCCACCGACCTCGGCCTCCAGGGCCTGAATCTGCTTGGTCAACGCGGGCTGAGTGATCGACAAGCGCCCCGCCGCGACTCCGAACCCGCCGGAGTCCGCGACCGCGACCAAGGCTCGCAGCAGCCGCACGTCCATACCCGGAGTCTAGGCGGCGATCCATTCCACTCGGTTATCGAAGCGGCCCAAACATTCATTGGACCGCAGCCCGCCGCACCACTGTGATGGGGGAGAGATCGGACCGGTAAGCCCGACCACACGTATCCGGACGTATCCAGGTACCGAATACGGCGTACCGAATACCGCGTACCGAACTCCGGATACTCGCCTACCGCCTACCGCCTACCGCCTACCGCCTACCGCCTACCGCCCACCGCCTACCGAACCCGAGAGCGGGAGCCATCGATGGACCAATTGTTGCGTTGCGCGTCGGTACAGTTCGAGCCCCGTCCGGACGACAAGGTCTACAACCTCGCCCGCGTCGAACACTTCGTCCGCGAAGCCGCCGCCGACGGCGTTCGCCTGGTCGTCCTCCCCGAGATGTGCCTCCTGGGCTACTGGCACCTCCGTCGCCACACCCCCGACCGCCTGCGCGAACTCGCCGAGCCGAGCACCGGCCCGTCCGTCACGCACGTGCGCCGGCTCGCCATGGAACTGGGCATCGCGGCCGGCCTCGGCTTCCTCGAAATCGACGAGACCGACGGTCGCCTCTACAACTCGTACGCCGTCTGCCTCCCCGACGGCCGAGTCCACTGCCACCGCAAACTGCACGCCTTCGAACACGAGGCCATCTCCAGCGGCGACCACTACACCGTCTTCGACACCCCATGGGGAGCCCGCGTCGGCATCCTCATCTGCTGGGACAACAACCTGGTCGAAAACGTCCGCGCCACCGCCCTTCTCGGCGCCTCGATCCTGGTGGCCCCGCACCAAACCGGCGGTACGGCCTCGCGCAGCCCGCACGCCATGCGTCCGATCCCGATGCCCCTGTGGGAGGCCAGACACCGCGACCCCGCCGCCATCGAAGCAGCCTTCCGCGGCGAAAGCGGCCGGGCCTGGCTGATGCGCTGGCTTCCCGCCCGAGCCCACGACAACGGCCTGGCCCTGATCTTCAGCAACGGCGTGGGCCGCGACGACGACGAGGTCCGCACGGGCAATGCGATGATCCTGGACCCCTACGGCCGCATCCTCACCGAAACCTGCGCCGCCGAAGACACCATGGTCACCGCCGACATCGACCTGTCCCTGATCCCGATGTCCACCGGCCGCCGCTGGCTCAAGGGCCGCCGCCCCGCCCTCTACGACATCCTCACCCACCACTTCGGCGACGAACGCGACCCCAGAACCGCCCGCTTCTCCACGGAGCCGGCCACGCTGGAATCCCCGCCTGCTCAGGGCGAGTCCGCCTCCACCTGATCCGGCCGCGCCGATTCGCCGTCGTGAACGCGCCCTGCCCGGATCATGCACGCCTCAAGGGTCCGCCGCCGCCGTTCGGCTCAAGGGCCGCCGGCCTGCCTCCTACGGCCTTCTCACCCACTACTTCGGCGATGAACCCTCCCCGGAATCGCCCGCTCCTCCACGGGGTCGGCCACTCTCGGATCATCGCCGGCCCAGGGCGAGTCCGCCTCCACCTGATCCGGCGGCGCCTGGCGCCTGGCGCCTGGCGCGGGTCGTGGGTGCGCCTGGCCCGAGTCGCATGTGCCGACAGGGTCTCTCCGGCGCGGGGCGCCGCCGGACCGCCCACGCCGGAACCCCACCGACTCAGGGGCCGGCCTCGGACGAGCCCTCCTCCGCCCGGGCTCGTGTGCGATACGACTCGTGGACGTCGATGGCGTCCCTGAGCGAACACCCCTGCACCCGCCGGATCACCGCGATCGCCTGCACGGCACTCCAACCCTGAGCGCGCAGAAACCGCCGAAACGCATCGTGGTCACGCTCCGCCTCCCAGACGGGCAGCGCCGATTTCGCGGCCTCGTTCAACCATTCATCCGACCGTCGAAGCCGGTCGGCACTCGTGACATCCATACGCCGACTCTCGGTGGTTCCGCCCCGACCGTCCACGCGTTTTCGAAGGCCAGGGACGTACAGCCGCCCTGCCCGCCACCGGGCGCGGCCACCCAGAGCAGACCGCAGCCCAGGGAGGGCAACGAGGTCGAAGCCCACCTGGGCATCGACCCGTCGGCATGCCACAGGACGTGGCCGCGGCCAGGGCCGGCCAGGCCCGGCCAGACCCGGTCCGCAGCGTGCCGCCGCCGTGACACGCCAAGGGCGTACCGTCGCCGGTCGATCCACACCCGCGCCACCAGCCACATCGGCGAACGCGGACGGCGGCGCCATGAGCCCGCCCTCCGCGTTCACCGACCGGTCAGCACGACCAACTTGCCCACGGTGCGGCCCATTTCCATGTCCATATGGGCCTGCCGAATGTCATCGTCATCGAGCCGATAGACGTGCGTCGGCCCCAGCGAAATCCGCCCCGCGGCGATCTCGTCGAGGTAGTGCTGCAACACCTCGCCCGGCAGATCACCGCTCTCGCCCCCATAGGCGGTCAACCGAACGCCCTTCGGCAGATAACCAATGGGATAGAAGTCCCGCACGAGCCACTCATTGGACAACATGCCGGTAAAACACACCGTCCCATGCACCCGCGTGGCGGCCAGGGTGTCCGGCAACGTCGGCGTCCCGACCAGCTCCAACGCGGCATCGACCCCATCGGGATACAGCGCCCGAACCGCCCCGGCCACGCTCCCATCGTCAACCAACACGTGGTCGACCCCCTGGGCCTTCAACACATCCACATTCGCGGCCTTACGAGTGGTCGCCAACACGGTCGCCCCGAGCCCCTTCGCCAGCGCCGCCGCAGCCAGCCCGACCGACGAAGTCCCCCCACGAACCAGCAGAGTCTGCCCCGCAGCCAAATCCAACCCGGTGGTCAGCGACCCATAAGCAGTCTGCAACGTCTCCGGAACCGCCCCGATTACCTCCCAAGCCAACTCCGACGAAAACGGAATGACCTGCCCCACCGGCACCAACGTGTACTCCGCGTACCCGCCGTCGTAGGTCCGCCCCATATTCCCCATCATCGTCACCACCTGCTGCCCAACCGCCGGCCCACACTCCTCATCGGCTGGATCCAGCCCATCCACAACCCCCACAGCCTCAATCCCCGGCACCCGCGGAAACGTGACCCCCTCCGCCAACCCGAGCCGCGTATGCAACTCCGACCGATTGAGCCCAAACGCCTTCACCGCAACCCGAACCCACCCCGGCCGCACCTCGGGAACCGCCACATCCCGCACCACCAGGTTCCCCACCGGCCCGGGCCCACCCAAAACCACAGCCCGCATCGTCCCGCCCATCAAACCCGTCAACCCCATCGCCTCAACCGACAGCAGCCGCACACCCACCGGCACACCCACCCCACCAGCATCCCTGTTCCGACCCACCCAAGCAGTCGACGCCACCGCAAGGCGGATCAGGAACCTCACCCCAAGCCCGCCAAGCAAGACCGAACAAACTCGAAAACAACGAAGTCCCAGTCCAACGAAGTCGCCAGTCCACGGAGACCATCCGTGACCCGGGCCCTCATCAAACGAGCGGGTTCCATCGGAACAAGGTCAGATCCCGCGGGGCCGAGCCAGGATCGCGCGGAAGCGCAACCTGCCGATTCCACCGGGCCGGGGATGCGGGGGCGAATTCATCCCACGGTCACTCCACCAAGACGTGCGTTTGCGTATCACCACGTCACTGCGGCAACCCTCGCACCGGCCGAGGCGCAACTGGACCTCAGAACGTTGCTCCTCGATAGGTCGAAGCCATATTGGTGGAGGCCACTACGAGGCATGGCCGGCTGGGTCCGTGCTGTCAGTCGAGCAAGCAAACAACATCGCGGCAGCTCGGCGCCCGGCTCCGCCGGCGTCACTCGTGCGTGGAGCCCCGTGGTCTCGAATCCTTCGATGTGCGATATTGGCACAATGGACGCCGAACTCACTTGGTCTGACGTCGGAGCGCGGGTAGCCACCGCTCGGCGCTTGGTCGGCCTGAGCCAGGAGCAGGTGGCCGAGGCCCTGAACGTCGACCGCAGCGCTGTGGCCAAAATCGAGGCGGGGCGGCGTCAGCTGAGTTCTCTTGAACTCGTTCGCCTGGCGGAGCGCTTGGAGCGCCCCCTTGCGTGGTTCGTGACGAGTCCACCACCGGCTGTGGCCAGTCGGAGGGCACAGCAGGCCGAGCAACGCTCCGATCCGGTAGGAGACCTCGTCCTCGAGGACGTAAGTCGGGACGTGACCCTGCTCGTCGAGGTCAAAGCGATCCGGCCCCCGCATCAGCCTGGACGCTACTCCTCGTTCGGTGCGGATGACGTGGAAGCCGTCGGAACGATCGCGACATCGGTGCGCGACTGCATGCGTGTCGACCGGTCGAAGCCGCTGCTCGCCTTGTCTGACGCGGCGGCCCGCATTGGCCTGTACGCGTACTCTCTGAGGCTCGGCGAGGGTGCTGTCGACGGATGTTATGCCGAAGTTGGCGATGGTATCGGGGTTGCCGTAATCAACGGCGACCGAGACTCGGGCCATCGTCGGTTTGTCCTGGCGCATGAGATTGGGCATCACGTACTGGGAGACGCCTTTTCTACCGACTGGGGAGGGGCAACCGGCGAGCATGAACGTGCGATTGATGCGCTGGCCAGGTCAATCCTGATTCCGCCGGGTATCAGCCGGCGCTGGTCGGAACTCACTCTCAAGCATGAAAAACGCAGCAGCGCAATTATTCTTGGCGCCGAGTATCGGGTGAGCTGGTCTCTCCTTTTGTTTCGTCTCAGAGAGCTTTCGCTGATCACCGGAAGTGATTTGCGGGTTCTCGACTCTCGATCTCCGACGCGCGCAGACTACCTCGAAGCGGGTGTCCGGGTGGAAGAAGAGTTGGTGGCGCCTGAAGTTTCTACAGGAGTTTTGCAGGCTGCCATTCGCGCGTACAAGAAGCATAAGATCTCTGCTGAGCGCGCAGTTGAAATTGCGCGTGGAGCCGTTACCGTGGACGAGCTTCCGGCGCGAGATGAGATCCCGCTCGAGGCACTGAGGAATGAGTTGGCTTGACAGCCTTGCTCGGGGGCGGGCGCCTGGTGTTCGACAGCTCGCCACTAAACTACTTCGCGCGCTCGAACCAGCTGGACAAGCTCGGCCGGCTCGTTGATGGGCATCGCTGCGTCATCACGCGCGTCGTCGAGGAGGAAATCTTAAACGGCACAACCAAGAGCAGTCGGCTTCATCAAGTCCTTGCCACGCCTTGGATCAGTGTTGTTGACGAACCGAGCCTTGGGTACATAGCACGATTCAGTGAATATCATTCACGAATGGGCGGAGGCATGCGCAACCTGGGAGAGTGCGCAACCCTTGCCTATGCGGAGTTTCACGGAATTTGCGCCGTGGTGGACGACCGCGCCGGTAGGGCGATGGCGATCGAGCGTGGTACTCAAATCACCGGATCCCTTCAACTGATCTGCCGAGGGATACGCGACGGGATGATCAGCGAAGACGAAGCTTCCAGCGTTGTCGATATTCTCGCCGACCACGAAGCATTCTTGCCATGCTCCGGTAGCGAGTTCATTGAATGGGCGCGAGGCGAGGGGCTGCTCGACCTCTGACCCACGCGAGGGTCCATGAGAGGCGCCGCCTATTATGGCGCTGACAGCTGGTATGGAGTGTCGGGCCCATCGGGGCGAGCGTGATGCTGAATTTGGCGACTCGTCAGGCCAGCGGACGAGGTCTGCCGGGAGAGCCTCGGACTGGGGTTGGGCGCACCTCGGTTCGCCCTTCGCCGTCCGGCACGCAGGCCCGGAACTCTTCTTGCTCCACCTCCGCTGTTTCCCGGTGCAGCGAGAGGCGGTGCCGGGCGGCGTGGCCCCACCAAGATCCGCCGGTCACGGCCTGGTCGTGTACGACCGCCCCTCTGGTGCATCGGCTCAGAGTGGATGTGTAACGGGTAGGACCGGACGCTGCGTCCACAAGCCGGCAGTCGCGCTGCCAAGCCGTTGCCGCCACCATCGCGAAGCGACTCAAGTTCACCGCCGACATCAACCCGCATCCGGCACGGACCCCGCATGCGAGGCGCGGCGAGTCCGGAAACGACGAAGGCCCAGCCCACGGAAGTCCTCCGTGACCTGGGCCTTCACCTCCGGAGCGGGCGACGAGAATCGAACTCGCGTTCTAAGCTTGGGAAGCGCAGTCCCAGCGGCCCGCAGAGATGCCCCCTGACCAGCCCTCTGTTCCGGCTGGCCCTCATGGCTCGATTGCCCGCCAAATGCTCGCTGATGACCGCGCGTTCCCGCCTGTTCTGGCACGCATCTGGCACGGCGAGGAGCGTGCGCCTCTCGCTTTTAGGGGTCACCCCGCGCGAAGCGACAGCAGCGGATTCCTAGCTTGGAAGGGTTGCCCGTGATCTTGGGCGCGACCTGCGCAACCACCCACCTGCGGTGGGGCGTTCGCTCATCCCCTGAGTGCCCGTGAGGACCCCTGAGCCGCGCCCCGTTCTGGTGCGCATCTGGTGAGTTAGCCGGGCCTGCCTTGCTCTCCAAGGGGGTGGTCGGTCTGGGGGTTCCCTCCTCGATCGGGCATGCCTGCACGGACCCGGGTTCCCGGAGGGGCGCAACGGCTCACACCGTGACGCTCGCGCTCGGCCGTTGCGCCCCTCCGGGGTTCCGGGTACGCCTGCGGTGCCCGATCGAGGAGGGAACCCCCAGACCCCAAGACCACCCACGAACCGCAGTGGCCCATGCCCGGGCCGCCCTCCGAGAGAGGGCCAGGTCCGGGGTAGAGCCCCGTTCGCATAGTTGTGCCGGGAACTGGGTGACGCCCTGCGGTCTATTCATCTATGTCTTCGTCTGGGTATTCGGGATCATCATCCACGTCTTTCAGAAGCCGATCCCATTCCTCGATGATGGTCTGGCCATCGATTACGTGCTGGATGGCGGCTTGCAGGATATTCATGACGGGTCGGATGTGCCGGCTTGATTGGGCGGTGCTACGCGCCCCCTCTGCGAAAGCTTGCATATGTGGAGCGTTGGCGCGAGTGGCCGTAATCAATCCTGCAAGAATTTCGAAGAACTCGCGAAAAGATTGCTTGTCTTCCTTGTTCAATTCATTTTCTGCCGCATATCGGATGATGCTGATAATGGCAGGGTCGATGTCGATCAGTTCGGTCGAGTACTTGGAGCCCAGCGTCAACATTTCCTGCGCGGGGCCATCGAGTCGCTTGGCGAGCTCCTGTGAGATACGAAGCCGTCCGGCAAAGCCAGCATTTCTGGAATCTGATTCCGTGAATGATTGGCTCGCCCAGTTCATTTCTGATCCGACGAGTGTCATGACGTCTGTCAACGACTGGAGAGTTTCAACCCAACGCGGCATAGCCGCCTCGGCTGTCGCCATAATCTCGACAAACCCCGGGCTGTCATCCTCGCTGGCGAGGAACTGGAAGCGGGGCTTCAACGGACGCAGACTCCTCCAGGATCTTACTTAGCCGTGCAGCTAGTTGATTGATTGCCTTCCGATATTCTGGGGACTTTTCATCCTCTAGGCGAAGGTCTCTCCAGTCAACCCATTGACGCTTGCGAATGAGTGCTATGACTTCATCTTCATC
The DNA here is from genome assembly GCF_044458105.1 of Embleya sp. NPDC050493. Lineage (NCBI taxonomy): Bacteria > Bacillati > Actinomycetota > Actinomycetes > Kitasatosporales > Streptomycetaceae > Embleya > Embleya sp. NPDC050493. Next base: position 9,854 of record NZ_JBITHP010000009.1, on the reverse strand, counting down.
CTTATTATCAGTCAACTCTGGCACATTTACGTAGTGGATAGGGAGAAGCAGCTCGTCCAACCCCAGGCTGGCTGCATGGCCGGCGAATGTGATGATTTCCCGCCTGCATTGCTGGCTTTTGAAATATCTTGGAGTAATGATGGGAATGAGAAACGTACTGCTCGTAAGTGCGGTGTCAATTCGAATGCGCCATCCGTCACCCCACTCAATTGATTTCTTGTCTACAAAAACCTTCAGTTCTTCGCCTGTGATGATCTCGAACTCGTCGCCGATTGACTGGGCAAGGCGGCGGATTCGGCCATCGTCCAATTCGTCATCGCGATGGGTGTAGCTCCAAAATCCTACGGGGTGCTCATTGTTCATTTGGTTAGCATACATGGTTATAGCGGGTTGTAATTTTGATCGCGATATACACGTGAATCGATCAGATGTTGGCTTGTCTAATCAAGGAATGATCAATTCATGGCGGTGAGGGGTATTAAGAATCAGGAGAGATGTTGATCGCAAGTTTTTACACCTTTCGATGCGCATGGGGCCACGCCGTGACCGGCGGTCACGCCGCACGCGCGGCGTGACCCCATGCGGCGCACGCAGGGCGGCGCTCTCGATCCAGTAGAGCCAAATTCGGCAATAGTCGATTGGGTGCCGTTGGTGGGTCGACAGGGCGCGGGATGCGGGTAGCTTCGCGGTATGGCGGATGGCGGGGTGTCTGGGGCCGGTGGTGCGTTTACTGCGGAGCACGCTCGGGAGGTGTTGGGCTCGGCGTGTGCTGTGGCTGGGCTGAGCGCTGAGGGGGCGTCTCTGCTGCGGCTTGGGGAGAACGCTGTCTTTCGGTTGGGTGATCGGGTTGTGGTGCGGGTGGCGCGGTCGGCGGACCGGGTTGATGAGCATGAGCGGACTGTGGCTGCTGCTCGGTGGCTTGCCGTGGTGGGGTTCCCTGCGGTGCGGGTTGTTTCGCGGATTCGGCAGCCGCTCGTGGCTGATGGGCGGGTGGTGACCTTCTGGGAGCTTGTCGCCGAGGAGGAGCGGTTTGCGGGTGTGGTCGCGTTGGCCGAGTTGCTGCGGCGGTTGCACTGGTTGGAGGAGCCGGAGTCGCTGGGGCTGCCGTATCTGGAGCCGTTGGCGGCGACCTGGGGGCGGATCGACGCCGCGGTGGCGTTGGGTGATGAGGACCGGGGCTTTCTTCAGCAGCGGGCCGAGGAACTGCGTAAGCGGTATGACGCTCTGGAGTTCGTGCTTCCGTTCGGGCTCGTGCACGGGGACGCGAACGTCGGGAACGCCCTCGTTGACGATGCCGGGCGGGCGGTGCTGATCGACCTGGATGGGTTCGCGCTCGGGCCGCGTGAGTGGGACCTGGTGCTGACTGCGATGTACTACGAGCGGTACGGGTGGCACACCCGGGCCGAGTACGAGGCGTTCGTGCACGCGTACGGGTTCGACGTCATGAACTGGTACGGCTATCCCGTGCTGGCCGACATGCGTGAGTTGATGATGACCGTGTGGCTGACGCAGAACATGGCTGGCAACGCTGCGGTGACGGCGGAGGTCGCGCGGCGCATGTCGGACCTGCGGACCGGTGCCGACCGGCACGGGTGGAAGCCGTTCTGAGGCCGGATCAACTGGCGGTCTGCTGCCACAGGCGGTGGCTCTCGGCCTCCTCCAGGAATTCGGCAACTGAAGCTGAGGTTGCGAACACCGCCAATTTTGTGCGGAATTCGGATAGATAAGTCACGCAGCGGGCGGACTTGAGCTGGCGTCCGAGCCTCAGTGCGGCAAGGGCGCTGCGGCAGGCGGGTTCGGGTTCTCCGGCCGTCAGGTGGGCTTCCGCCAGGACCATGGTCGCGAAGAAGTCGCTGCGAACGTAGCGGCCGTCCGTGCCGCCGAGACACAGTTCCGCGTATGTGGTGGCTTGCCGGGCTTGGCGCATGTCGCGGAAGCAGTGGCCGAGTTCGGCGGACAGCTCCGCTTGGTCGAAGTAGCCGATCCACTCCGGGTCTTCGCCCGGGTTGGTGCGTTCGAAGATCGTCGTTGCCCGGGTCAAGGCCGTGTTGCATCCGGCGTGGTCGCCGACGCGGGAGAGCGCTCGGGCCTCCATCGCGAGGAACTGTGCGGTCAGGGTCGGCGTTGCGTGGCCTGTGGTGCCAAGCTGGGCGGCGCGGGCCAAGTTGGCTGCCTCGGTGAAGCGGCCGAGGTAGGTGGCCTGATGGCTCATCGCGGAGAGGACGCTTCCTGCGAGACGGCGATCCTCGGCGGCCTGGGCCAGGCGGAGGGCCTGGATGAAGTAGCGCTGGGCCAAGCCGTGGTGCCCGCTGTCGTAGCTCATCCACCCGGCGAGGAGCGTGGCTTCGGCGACCGTGCCGAACAGGGCGCGGCCTACGGGCTCCGTGCTGCGCGCGGTCAGCAATTCGGCCACGTCGCCGTCCAGGTACTGGATCAAGGCTCGGCGGCCGTGCCCTCCCCCGAAGCGGTTGTCCAGGTCGGCGTAGACGTCGACCGTTGCACGGACGGCTTGGACGTCTGACACCCCCACCTGTGTGCGCGTGCGCGCGTTCGGCAACTGCTCTTGCTGTCCGGAAACGAGCCAGGCGAGCGGCGCCGCATTCCAGGCGGCCGGGTCCGGGGACAACGCCGGCATGTCGCTACTGGGTGCGAGATCGGCGCGCCACAACGCCGTGAGTGCTTCAACGCTGTCTACGGGGGTGGTCGGGTAGACCGCCCCTGGGGGCTCCGGAGCGGCCGGGGCGTCGGCCAACCCGAGTCGGTGAGCTGGCTGGCCGTAGACCTTCACCAGCAGTTCGACGTAGTCGGCGGGGTAAGTCTGGCCGTTCTCCCAGCGGGCGATGCTTCGCAGGAGTGACGTGTCGGTGGGGAGAGAGCGACCCTCCTGCGCGGCGGCCTGGCGGAGGGCATAGACGAGACGGGGCTTCTTCCAGCCGAGGTGATTTCGGGCCGCGCGTAGGAGACCGGCTTGATACGGCGTGGTGATCGACACCACGAATCGCCTCCCCGGAAGCGGAGCCAGATCCAGCCATCATGCTCGCGCACACGAAGCGTCGTCAAAGAATCGCAGTGAGTTGATCTTGCTGACGCGCGCTGAGGTGACAAGCCGTGTCACCCCTTGTCATCCCTTGCCGTCTGCCTCGGACCGGTGCCGCCGCCGCATCGTTGTGATGCCCGGCGGAACGACCGGCGGGCTTCGGGAGATGAACATGACGCTTCATCAGGCGAGTGAATTCGCCGGTGCCTGGCTGCTCGCGGCCCTCGGCACCTCGGCCGGGACGGGACACCGCCGGGCACCTCGGCTGTGGGCGACCGGCCACGTCGTGGACGCGGTCATCGTGGCGGATCGGCTGGGGATCGAAGCGGTCGACTGGTACCGGCGTCTCGGTTCCCTGGCTCCGCCGTCCGTCATCGACCACCAGGCGCGAAAGGTCGCCTTCCTCATTGCGCCGGTCGGGGAGCCCTTCTTCGCGGGCGCATTGACGGTTCTGCGCGGGGACGTCCCGTACCGCTACCTCTCGACAGGCGGGTATCTGGTGGTCCCCGGCCGGGACGCCGAAGCGGGAGACCGCTACCAGTGGCTCACCAAGCCCACGGAGGAATCCACCCTCGATCGCGACGCGGTTGCGGTGCTCACCGTCCATCTCCTGATCGCACTGCGCAACCTGACTGCCGCCGCCGAGGGCACGGGCGATGAGTGATCCGGACGCGGCTTCCTGGTCGCCCATCGACACCACGGCTTGGTACGAGGCGCGGTCCGCCGTTGCGGCTCTCCGAGACGTTCTGATCGCCGCCGGCCTCGCCGAGCACTTCCCCTATCTCCGGGCCGACGTCAACGCCTTCGGCCACGGGTTCGTCGAACTCGGCCGCACCACACCGGAAGCCGCTACCCGGCTCGCCGAACTTCTTGCCGCAGCCGAGAAGAACCCCACCTGACAAGGAGGTATCGCTATGCGTCCTGTCTCCGATAACGCGCGAACCTGCGCGCCACATGCCGAGGTTCTGCACGCCGGCATCCCCTACGTTCGTGGCTGGAGCAAGGCGAACAACGCCACGACCGAACTCGCCGCACGCCTCGCCATGGCCGGCCTGCACGATGGTTTCGGAGCGCTCAAGGCGGAAGTGAACGTCCACGGTGACGGCCTGGTCAACCTCGGCTCCGTCCCTGCCGACGCAGTCCACCGCCTGGCCACGCTCCTCGCCAACGGTCTCTGTGCCGAACTGGATCACCTCGCCGCGCACGACGAAGCGGCCTGACCCCACACACCTCGGCCGGGTGCGCAGAGCGCTTCCCGCGCACCCGGCCGGACCACCGCACCACCCGACCGATATTCGGCAACGGCCGCCACAGGCCGGCTTGCACCGACCAAACGCCCAACGGTGTCGAGACAACCAGCCGAGGTCCCCACGCAGACGGGCCCCAACAGGACGCGACCTGACCAGTCCAGACCTGCGAGGGGACTTGCTCCCGTGAGCGAGAAGAGCACTCCCGGACGGCTCCTGACCGTCCCCCAAGCCGCCGACCGGCTCAACGTCGGCGAGCGCTTCGTCCGTCGCCTCATCGCAGAGCGACGCATCACCTTCATTCGGATCGGCCGCCACGTTCGAATTCCACAGGACGCGGTCGACGCCTTCATTCGCGCTGGACTTGTCGAGCCCAGCCGGACATGCGGAAAGGCAGCCTGATGGCCAATAGCAAGGGACGGCGTCGTCGTTTCGGGGCGGTTCGCCAACTTCCGTCCAAGAAGTGGCAGGCGCGATACCCCGGTCCGGACGGCCAACTGCGGACGGCTGACAAGACCTTCGCCACCAAGACGGCCGCCGAAGAGTGGCTGACGGACACCGAGTCGGAGATGAGACGCGGCGACTGGATCGATCCGTGCGGCGACATGGTCTTCGGTACGTTCGCGACGGCCTGGATCAAGGAGCGGCCGAACCTCCGCCCCCGCACTCGCGAGCTGTACAGCATTCTGCTCAGGCTCCACCTGAAGCCCACGTTCGGCGACGCAGCCATCCCGGCGATCAAGGAGGCCGACGTGCGCCGCTGGCGTGCCATGCGCCTGGAAGGCGGCCTTGGCCTGTCGACCACCGCCAAGTCGTACCGACTCATGCGCGCGATCATGAACACCGCCGTGGACGACGGACTGATCCGCCGTAACCCCTGCCGCATCAAGGGCGGCGGTGCCGAGAAGGCTCCTGAACGCCCGATCCTCACCCTCGAACAGGTCTTCACCCATCGCGGACGGAGTCGGGCCTCGCTTCCGGGCCCTCGTACTCCTCGCCGCCTTCGGCTCCCTGCGCTGGGGCGAACTCGCCGCTCTCCGACGCGACCATGTAGACCTCGACACCGGCACCATCCGCATCGACGTGTCCGCCATCGAGATGAGCAACGGCCAACGCGTGACCGGCCCGCCCAAGTCGGCTGCGGGCAAGCGCACCGTGACCATCCCCGCGCCGATCCTGCTCGACCTGCGCCGCCACGTGGAGTGGTTCGCCGAGAAGGAGCCGGGCGGCCTGCTCTTCGTCGGCCCGAAGGGCGCCGCCCTCCGCCGCTGCAACTTCAGCCGGGTCTGGCGCCGCGGTACCCGTCACCTCGGCGTGAGCGACCTGCACTTTCACGACCTACGCCACACCGGCAACGTCCTGGCCGCCGAGACTGGCGCCACCTTCCGAGAGCTCATGGATCGCACGTCCCATGCGGCCCTGATCTACAGCATGCTCGCGCCGGCTGAGACCAAGCCATCGCCGATGCCATAGCAGAGCGGATCAGGAAGTCCCCGAGCCAACCAAGCTCATCGCCGATCCGGCCCGGACCTGGCACGCGAGGCCATAGCGCACCCGGGAACGGCGAAGGCCCAGGTTGCGGATCATGTCCGTGACCTGGGCCTTCACTTCCGGAGCGGGCGACGAGAATCGAACTCGCGTTCTAAGCTTGGGAAGCTCATGTTCTACCATTAAACTACGCCCGCATCAGGCGCCCCAAGGGGAACCCTGCACCGTCACTCTACCGGATGGTCGAGCGTGGTTGCAGCAACGTTTCGTGGTGGGGGTGGGTGTGGCGGGTGGGTGGTGCGGAGCGTTTGGGTGGATCCGGGGGCCTGCGATTACCCTTTCCACGTGCTTCTATCGGACAAGGACATTCGCGCGGAGATCGACTGCGGTCGGGTTCGGATCGATCCCTACGAGCCGGCCATGGTTCAGCCGTCGAGTGTGGACGTTCGACTTGACCGGTTCTTTCGGGTCTTCGAGAACCACAAGTACCCGCACATCGACCCCGCCGTCGAGCAGCCGGATCTCACTCGCATGATCGAGCCGCCGGAAGGCGAGCCGTTCATTTTGCATCCCGGTGAGTTCGCGCTCGGCTCGACCTACGAGGTCGTGTCGTTGCCGGACGACGTGGCCTCCCGGTTGGAGGGGAAGAGTTCGCTCGGGCGGCTCGGGCTGTTGACGCACTCCACTGCGGGGTTCATCGACCCGGGCTTCTCGGGGCATGTGACGCTGGAGCTGTCCAATGTCGCGACGCTGCCGATCAAGTTGTGGCCGGGGATGAAGATCGGCCAGTTGTGCATGTTCCGGCTGTCGTCGCCGGCCGAGTTTCCGTATGGGTCCTCGGTGTACGGGTCGCGCTACCAGGGGCAGCGGGGGCCCACTCCCTCCCGCTCGTTCAAGGACTTTCATCGGACGAACGTCCGCGATTAGATCGCGGCGAGGTGGCGATCCCGCCGACACCGTGACCGCGACCGCGGGCACTGTTCAAGACCGCGAGCACCGATCTTGATCGCGGGCGATGCTCATAGCCGTGAGCGCTGCTCGCTAGCGTGAGCACTGCTCTCGCCTCCACTCTCCCGCCGCGACCACCACCCGCGGCCGATCCCGAAGCGAAGATAGGCATACCCGGACATGAGTGACGTGCGCGAAAACCTCACTTGGCCGCTCTTCGGCCAGGCCACGCGTGAGCTGGCGACGCAGGTTGCGGAGGACGGGTACGAGCCCGACATCATCCTGTCGATCGCCCGCGGTGGCGTGTTCGCGGCCGGTGCGCTCGCGTACGCGCTGGACGTGAAGAACCTGCACCTGGTCAACGTCGAGTTCTACACCGGCATCGGGACCACGCTGGACATGCCGGTCATGCTCGCGCCGGTGCCGGACGTGGTGGACTTCTCGAACAAGAAGGTGCTGATCGCGGACGACGTCGCGGACACCGGCAAGACGTTGCTGCTGGTTCGGGACTTCTGCGAGGGCAACGTCGCCGAGGTGCGCTGCGCCGTCGTCTACGAGAAGCCGCAGTCGCTGGTCAAGTGCGAGTACGTGTGGAAGCACACCGACGAGTGGATCAACTTCCCGTGGTCCGTGCAGCCGCCGGTGGTCACCCGCCAGGGCCAGATTCTCGACGCCTGAGCCGGACCGGAGCAGGGTTCGGAAGAGGAAGAAGAGGAAGAGGAGCCGGAGTGGGAGTACCGGCTCCGACATGCGCTGCCACCGGCGCTACCGCCCGCGCTTCCGCCCGCCGGCTACCGTCCCTGTGTGCTGAACCGCATCAACGCGCCCAGTACGTCCACCGCGCCCGGCAATCCCCGCTCGATCGGATCCGGAGGGACCGCCCAGCGGGTGCATTCGCCGCATGCGGTGGACGAGGGCGGGGCCGGTACGAAGTGGCCCACCGCGTGGTGGCGGACGTCGAACCGGGCCGTGTCGTTGTGGTCGACCGTGTACCAGTACATGCTGCGCGCGCCCGGGTCGACCAGGAACAACAGCCGCTCGCCCGGTAGATGCAGGACCGGCCCCAGCGGCAGGCCGGTCACCTCCAACTGGCGGATCGCCGCATAGCCGACCTTCGCCGGGGCGTCCAGGACGTCGAACTCCAGCCCGCTCGCCAGCAGGACCGTGTACGGCTTCCCGCTCCACCATTCCCAGACGTCGTCGGTCGATCGGGTGGCCCGGGTCAGCCCGGGTTCCGCGGCGGGGTGGGCGCCCGGGTCCGGGCAATCGGTGTCGCCGCACGAACATCGACCGTCTTCGACGTAGGCACCGGGCAGGACGGGCCAACCGCGATCCACGACGTAGAAGAGAGCGGCGGCCTGGAGCGCAGCCCGGGTGCGTTGCCGCACAAGCATGTCCGTTCCGTTCCTCACAACCGCGATGACGACGAGATGTCGTACGCGGACAGGTGTACTTCTACGAGTACACCGCCCGGAGCGGATACCGAACAGATCCGCAACGCGGCCCGGCCGTGCCACTTGTGGTCCACCCGGTCCACTGCCGGCACGCTTCGCCACCGGGCTGACTCGACGTCAGAACCGAGGCCGCACCCACGCCCCCACCGCCGCCCACCTCACGACGCCACCAACACCCTGACGCTGTCCAGCTGTCCGGCTGTTCAGGGTCACGACCTCACGACCTCACGACCCCCAACCGCACAACGTCACGCCACCACGCCGCCACGCCTCAAGACGCCACGCCGCCACGCCCCACGCCGCCACGATCGCACACCGTCACGCCCTCGCGACCTCACGCCCCCGCGACCTCACGACGCCAACGGCAGCTTCAGCACCAGCAACAGCGCGATCAGCTCGACCGACACACACCCCAGCGCCCGAGGCCACGGCAACTCGTGTACCCGCGTCATCAACATCGTCAGCAGCCACGCGGTCAACGCGAACGACGCGATGCCGATACCGGCCACGATCGGATTGTCGTCGGGTGCGAACAGCGCGACCACCAGCCGTGGTGCGTCCGCGATCCAGACCAGGATCATCGACAGCGTGATGAACGGCGTCGGCGATCCGTTCCCGCCGAACTGGGTCGCGAGCGCATGCGACACCAGCCCGAGCAGTGCGCAGAACGCCGGCACCATCACGATCACGATGCCGAGTGCGGGCACGCTCGTACTCATGGTCGAGTCGACGAGTTCCTTGCGGGACGCGTCGTTCGCGAACACCGCGAGTGCGCCACCGAGCGCGGACATGATCAGCGCCGGCCACCACACCGCCTGGTCGCGGACCGCGTCCATGGTGCGCAACGGGCGCAGCACGAACCCGCTCAGCACCTCTTTCCAGTGCAGGTTCCGCGGCGGTGGACCGCTGTACTGCGGCGGCTGCGGGTACGGCTGCTGCTGCCGGGGCGACACTGCGGGCGTCACCGTCGTGTACTCGTCGGGCGGCGCGCCGTAGATGTACAGACTCGTCTCGTCCGGCAACGACAGAGGCCCGTAGTTCGGGTCGCCCGAGCCGCCCTGTCCACCCTGCGATGACGAAGGCGTAGGCGGCGGTGGCGGCGGAATCTGCTGCCCGTGGCCCTGCTGCCCATGGCCTTGTTGCCCGCCGTAGCCCTGCTGCCCGCCGTGGCCCGGTTGGCCGCCGTAGCCCTGCTGCCCATACCCCTGTTGGCCACCGTACGGGCCCTGTTGGCCACCGTACTGATCGCCGTGAGCCCCGCCGTGCTGAGGTGGGTAACCCTGGCCGGCAGGCGGGGGCTGTTGCCGGTACGGGTCGTAGGGTCCATTGCCAGTCACATCAATGACGGTACCGGCAGTTCGACCCCTCGCGTCGTCCCGGGAAGGTCGTAATTCGGGCACAAAAACGCGATCACCGTCGACCTCCCGCAGGAGAACCGACGGCGATCCCGTCACCTGTCACTCGTTATCATCCGCCGACCGCCGACCGCCGACCGCCGACCGCCGACCGCCGACCGCCGACCGCCGACCGCCGACCCTTCACACAGGCCCTACTTGGCTCCCGCGTCCTCCAGGGCCCCCTCGGCCGCCGGTGGTTCGGGGAGTTGCACGGATTGCAGGAGCAGTTGTGCCACGTCGACGACGCGGAGGTCCTCCGCGGCCTCGCCGGCCTGCTTCTTGG
>NZ_JBITHP010000008.1:0-320105 GCF_044458105.1 Embleya sp. NPDC050493 | reverse complement strand
GCGAACAGCGTGGTGGTGCCCGAGCGCACGTAGTCGTGACTGCGGCGCTCGGGCACCCCGGGCATCATCGGCAGGACCGGCTGGGATCGGTCCAGCGCCTGGATCTGCGACTTCTCGTCGACACACAGCACCAACGCCCGCTCGGGCGGGTCGAGATACAACCCCACCACGTCGTGCACCTTGTCGACGAAGAACGGGTCCGTCGAGAGCTTGAACGTCCCCGATCGGTGCGGTTGCAGCCCGAACGCCCGCCAGACGCGCGAGACCGTCGACTGGGACAGGCCCGTGCGGGCGGCCATCGATCGCGTCGACCAGTGGGTGGCGTTCGCCGGTTTCGTCTCCAGGGTCCGCGCGATCAGGTCGGCGACCTGCTCGTCGCGGACCGTGCGGGGACGACCCGGACGGGGCTCGTCCGACAGGCCCGCGACCCGATCCGCCAGGAACCGCCTCCGCCACTTCGACACCGTCTCCCGCGAAAGGCCCAACGCCTCGGCGACCGTCTTCGTGGACACCGGGAATCCGTCCTCGCCGACCGCCTCGCACGCCAGGATCAACCGCGCCCGAACAGCCATGTCCTGAGCACCCTTTCGCCGCCGAACCCACCGCTCCAACTCCGCCCGCTCCCCGGCGGTCAGGTCCAACGGCGCAAGCTTCGGTCCAGGACGTGTCATCCCAGAACTCTATGCGAAATTGCGACTCAGGACACTAGAACCGCCCGACGACAACCCATGGCCTGCGACAACGACACGGCCGAGACCTCACGGAAAACCTTCAGAGCCGGGAGAAGGCTTGGCACCGGATGGACCAACCGCAGTCTGGCTGGGCCATGCACCGCAAGCAGGGCCTCCCGCACATCATCAGGAGCCGTCCCCCGCCCGGAATCTTCACACAGATAGGTGCCGCAGCCGTCGCAAGAGAACTCGGTATCCCACCACAGCTCACCGTTGTCGATGAACTGGTTCACCTGCCGCACCGCCGCGCTGCCGCACTCACAAAGCGATGCGATCTTCGCTGTCTGGCCAGTCACCTGGGCTCCGCTCCGTCCTGCTCCTGCTCCTGCTCCTGCTCCTGCTGTCGTGATCTTCTCGTGGCCGCGGATCCGCGGCGACGGGATTCCAGAAGGGCGCGGCCTGCGCGCGTCAATCGCAACCCTGGTGACGACGTCGCCCTGGCACTCGACTACCGGACCGATCCGTCGGATCCCCGCGTTGTCGGCAGTGACTTCTGGACGAACCCCCATCCGTGCCGGTGGCGGGTCGTAGGACCCACTTTCTCGGCGTTCACCGCGAGATTGGGCCTGTAGATCCCGGCCATCCTGATCTACATGCCCGGATACGGAAGTGCGGCCCGGCCCACTCGCCGGATCCGGTTCGGACGTCGACACGCAACGGCCACCACACGCCCACACGGACCGCCGACGACGCAGCCGCATGGTGCGGTGAACGCGCCGGCCGGGACCGGCGCGGGACATCGAGCGGCCGTCACGGGCGTGTCGCTCCGCAGGGTGGTCACGTACTGCGGCGCCTTGGTGTCGGGCACGGACGGAGGTGACGGGGCGAGGTGGCTGCTCGGCCGGGATACATAGCATGTATGGATGCTCGATCTTCGCCAATTCCAGGTGCTCCGCGCCGTTGCCTCGAGTGGTTCGTTGGCCGGCGCAGCCCGTGAGCTGCACTACGGACAGCCGACCATCAGCTACCATCTCGCGGCGCTGGAGGCGCACTTGGGGGTCAAGCTGGTGGAGCGCGGTCCCACCGGGGCGGTCCTGACCGATGTCGGCACGATGGTCCTGGAGCATGCGGGCGCCGTGCTCGACCGGATCGACGCGGTCGAGGCGGATGTCGAGGCTCGGGCGAAGCACGGCGTGTCGACGCTGCGCATCGGTGCCTTCCACTCCGCGGCCTCGCGCTTGCTCCCCCAGGCCGTGCGGGACGCCGCGATCGGTTCGGACGTGCGGATCGAGTTGATCGAGGCCGAGCCACTCGATCTGGTCGCACGTGTACGAGCCGGATCGCTGCACTGCGCCGTGATCTACGACGTCGGTGGAGCCGGGGCACGATACGGCGCGGACATGCGGGCCGAGACCTTGTTCGACGATCCGTACCGGGTGCTGCTCCCCGCATCGCACCCCCAGGCCCGGGCGGCGGGTCCGGTGGACATCGAACTGCTGGCCGACGACGGGTGGATCGTCTCTCGCGGCTCGTACGACCCCAGCGACCAGACTCTTTTCGCGACCTGCCAGTCCCTGGGGTTCCGACCCCGGACCGTGCTCAGGACCGACGACTACGGTGTGGTCCACGGCTTCGTCGCAGCCGGCACCGCCGTCGCGCTCGTACCCGAACTCGCTTTGGAGGCGGGGTACGACGTCGTCGCTCGCCCTGCCGTACAGGTCCTGGGCTCGCGCAGCGTCCGGTTTCTCGCCCCTCAAGGCACCCAGCCGGCCCTGGTGCGTCGGTTGCGAGAGGAACTGCACCGCGCGGCGGCAGTCCGGAAAATGCCCTGACGGAATCGCCCCACCCTGCGTGCGTCGCCCAACACCCGGGCAGGCCTCGCGCGTTACTCGGGCCGGCGTCGCGCAGCTTCCATAGACCATATGGAGCGTCGTCGAAAGCTCGTCCATACCTGTACCAGCCGCAAGGCTGTGAGGATTTGAGCCTGCGCGATGGGCGTGCGCGGAGGCGGCCGGGCAGACCCGGCGAAACGTGATGTGGGTGGGTCCGGTGCAGCCGCCACGGCAGGCGGATCGTTCGCCGAGCACCGGACCCTGCTCACCGAGCGCCCGCATCGCGCCACACCGCGACAAGTCGGCCCGGCGGCCCGTTCCGCACGATGCAAAGGACTTCCCCCATGACCCGCTACGGCGCAATGTACGGCCCCGACGTCACATTCCTGGGCGTCCCGCCGTGCGACCTGGACGAACACTCGACGTGGGATGACGCCCAGGTGGTCATCCTCGGCGCGCCCTACGACGGCGGAACCTCGTACCGCTCGGGCGCCCGGTTCGGGCCCAAGGCCATCCGGCAGGCCTGCTACCTCGAACACGAGGGCAGCCGGCCCTCCCTCGCGCTGGGCGTGGACGGACTTCTCGACCTGCGCGTCAAGGACGCCGGCGACGTCATGATGTTCAGCGGCAACGCGCAAGAGGCACACGCCGCGTTGGAACAGGCGGTGAACACCGTCTCGGCCGCCGGCAGGATTCCCCTCGTACTCGGCGGCGACCACTCGATAGCCCTCCCCAACGTCACCGGCATCGCCCGCGCGATCGGATGGGGCCGGGTCTCGGTCGTCCACTTCGACGCCCACGCCGACACCGGCGACAACTGCCACGGTTCCCTCGTCGCCCACGGCCAGCCGATGCGCCGCCTCCTCGAATCGGGCGCGGCCCGCGGCGACCGTTTCCTGCAACTGGGCCTGCGCGGCTACTGGCCCGGCCCCGAGACTCTGGAATGGATGGCCGGACAGGGCATGCGCTCGTACGAGATGACCGAGATCGTGGAACGTGGCCTGGAGGCCTGCCTTGCCGAGGCGTCACGCACGGCACTGGACGACTGCGACGGCGTCCATCTCTCGGTGGACGTCGATGTCGTCGACCCCGGTATGGCCCCCGGAACCGGGACCCCGGAGCCCGGAGGCCTGACGTCCCGCCAACTCCTGGACGCGGTGCGCCGCCTGGCCTACGAACTGCCCATCGTCGGCGTCGAGGTCGTCGAGGTCGCCCCCGACCACGACCACGCCGACATCACCGCGATGCTCGGCAGCCGCATCGCCCTCGAAGCACTGTCCGGCATCGCCCGCCGACAGGCCGAGAAGAACGGCCACTTGGCGTCGTGGGACCGTGGCCGACCCCTCCTCGAGCAATACGACACCCTCCACCGCGACTCGAACCGCCGGCACCGCGAAGCACCGCAGGGATGAACCGGCGGGCGAGCCCCCCGCGCGACCGGCCCCGGCTCGGTCGTCGCCGCGCACCCGAAGGAATAGCCGGGCATGGTCTTCCTGCCGGTCCTCTTCGGGACGACGTCCCGGGGGGGAACACCCTCGCCGTGTCAGCCATACTGTCGGCCGCGGCCACCCTGACGACCCCGGCCACCCTGTCGGCCGCGGCCACCCCGACGACCCCGGCCACCCTGACGGCCCCCGGCCCCGCTCACGGCGATCGGCGCAGCGCGGCCCGCGGTCGCGCCCGCCGGTCGCCGGTCGCCGTGAGTCGGGAACCACTCGGTGGGCCCGGTCGGGGGCGTCAGGTGGTCTTGCTCATCACGTGCTTGATCCGGGAGTAGGAGTCCAGCGCGTAGACCGACAGGTCCTTTCCGTACCCGGAGTGCTTGAAGCCACCGTGTGGCATCTCGGTCGCGTACACGCCGTGGCAGTTGATCCACACGGTGCCCGCGTCGATGCGCCGGGCCAGTCGCTCGCCTGTCCCCGCGCCGCGGCTCCACACGGATGCCGCCAGACCGAAAGGCACGTCGTTGGCCAGCCGGATCGCGTCGTCTTCGTCGGTGAAGGGCTGGACGGTGAGAACCGGGCCGAACACCTCGTCCTGCACGATGGCGTCGTCCTGGCGTACACCGGTCACCACGGTCGGTTCGAAGAAGAAACCGGGCCCGGGGGCGGGTGTGCCGCCGGTGACGACGGTGGCGTGCTCGGGCAGGCCCTCGAGGTAGGCGCTCACTCGGGACAGGTGGGTCCGGTTGTTCAGCGGGCCGACCGCGGTCCGGGCCGCGCGTTCGGCCAGCATCGCGACCAGTCGATCGTGGACCTCGGCGGCGACCAGTACTCGGCATGCGGCGGTGCAGTCCTGACCCGCGTTGTAGAAGGCGGCTTCCACGATGCCGTCCGCCGCCTCGGCCGGGTCGGCGTCGGCGAGCACGATCGCGGGTGCGTCACCGCCCAGTTCCAGGTGCAGCCGTTTGATGCCGGCGAGTCCGGCCGCGGTGGTGACCTCGGCGCCCGCACGGGTGCTTCCGGTGAGGGAGACCAGGGCGGTGAACGGGTTGACGACCAGGGCTCGGCCGGTGTCGCGATCACCGCAGACGACGTTGACGACGCCGGGCGGCAGCACTCGGTCGCAGATCTCGCCGAGGACGAGGGCGCTCATCGGGGTGGTTTCCGCAGGCTTGAGCACGACGGTGTTTCCCGCCGCCAGTGCCGGCGCGAGCTTGTCGACCGCCGATCCCAGCGGGTGGTTCCACGGCGTGATCAGGGCGCAGACTCCCACCGGTTCGCGGGTCACGAGCGACGAGTGTCCGCGCACGTACTCGCCGGCCGTCGGCCCGTGGACGCCGCGCGCCGCGCCGGCCATGAAGCGAAGCACGTCGACGGCGGCCGGGATCTCCGCCTCCAGCACCTCGGTGTAGTCCTTGCCCGTGTTGCGGCACTCGGCTGCGGCCAGCCTCGGCGCCTGCTCGGCGATCGCGGCGGCCAGGGCCAGGAGCGCGTCCTGTCGTTCCCCGGGGGTGACGGACCGCCAGGCGTCGAAGGCGGTGGCGGCCGCGCGGACCGCGTCGTGCAATTGCGTGGACGAGGCGTGGGGAACGCGGTCGTAGACCTCGCCGGTGCGCGGGTCGACGATGTCCTGGTGAGTCACAGGGTCTCCTCGATGAAGGCGGCCACCCGTTCGCCGACCACCGTGGTCGGCAGGGCGGGGGTACTGCGGGGAATGTCGGGGAAGAGGGAGGCGTCGGCGACATGGAGGCCCTCCAGGCCGTGCACCTTGCCGGTGTGGTCGACGACGGCCGACGGGTCGTCGGCCGGCCCCATTCGGCAACTGCCCGCCGGATGCCAGTAGTGCTGGTGGTTCGCCTCGATCCAGGCGTGGGTGTCGCCTTCGGGAGTGAGCAGCGCCGGTCCCAGGTAGGGGGACAGGTCCAGTTCCCGTATCCAGCCCAGGCCGTGGGCGAGGGCCTCGAGGTCGTCCGGGTGGGTGAGGTAGGCGTGGTCGACGTGGGCGAGGGCGTACGGGTCGGCGGAACGCAGCCGTACCGTGCCCCGGGCCCGGGGACGCAGCAGTGCGACCGGCACGATGCAGCGCCAGCCGTACCGCGTCGTCGTGTCGCGCTCGACCCACGGGTAGACGTGCAGGTCGTAGGGGGCGTCTCCGGCGTGGGGCGAGCGGAGTTTGGCCAGGGCCTGTTCGTCGGGCAGCATGCGGGCCCGGGCGAAGTCGGCCAGGTCCGCGGCGAGTTCCGCGGAGGCGGCGAACTCCAGCTGGACGGACGGATGATCGTGCAGGTTCTCCCCCACTCCCGGGAGATCGTGCAGCACGTCGACGCCGACCTCGGCGAGGTGGGCGGCCGGACCGATGCCGGAGCGCAGCAGTACTTCGGGGCTGCCGTAGGCGCCGGCGCTCAGCACCACGAGGTCGGCGCGGATCCGGTGCCGGCGGTCGTCGGCGAGCACGTCCACCGCCACCGCCCGGCCGTTGTCCAGCACGATCCGATTGACGTGCACGCCGCCGAGCACGGTGAGGTTGCCCTGTGCGCGAACGGGGTCGAGGTAGGCGAAGGCCGTGTTGACGCGCACCCCGTCGGGGGTGATGTTGACCGGCGCGCAGCCGATGCCGAGCCCGCCGGCGAGGTCGTCGAAGTCGTTGCGGACGGGCAGGCCCAGCCCCGCGCCCGCGGCGATGAAGTGTTGCTGGAACGGTTGGATCTCGTCTTCGCGGTAGGCCCGCAACCGCATGGCCGCGGACGCCTGGTCGAACAACGGTCGCAGTGTGGCCGAGTCCCAGCCGGGAGAGCCGGCTGCCGCCCACGCGTCGTAGTCGCCGGCCCATCCGCTGCTTTGCGTGCAGCCGTTGTGGGTGGAGCAGCCCCCGATCGCGCGGCAGCGCTCGTAGACGTGGCGAGTTCCGCGATAACCCCAGTCGTGCGAGGTCGGCAGGGTGGTGGCGTCCAGCAGGTCGGCAGGCCAGGAGGCGCGGTCGGGCCCGTAGTCGGGGCCCGCCTCCAGGACGAGGACCCGATGCCGGCGGGCGAGCCGGGCGGCGACGACGCAGCCCGCCGTACCGCCGCCCAGGACGATGATCTCGGCGTGGTCGGGGAATTTCAACGATGGCTCCTCAGCCGGAGGGGGCGGTTGTGGCGGGGGAAGTGCACGAAGGCGGGAACGCCGAGGCCAGGGCGCGGCGATGGCGTGTGCCGAGGGCATGAAGAAGGCAGCCGAGGCCGACGATCAGCGCGATCGGGACGAGTTGCGTGGCGGTGTAGGCCGCTCGGTGCCCCTCGAAGCCGGCGGGCAGGTAGTCGGCCGCGTCGCCCGAGGTGCCGAACCACCCGACGCCCAGTCCCGGCCAGACCAGGGCGACCACGGTGAACAGCATCGTGCCGACGGTCAGGACGGTGACCGTCCACGCCCCCGGGCGGCCGCCCGGTATCCGGTAGGGGCGGTGCACGTCGGGGTACTTGCGGCGCAGCATCAGGAAGGAGGAGAACGTCAGCAGGTAGGAGATCGCGGTTGCCGAGATCGCCAGGCCGATGCCGGCGGTGAAGTACTTCTGCGCGTCGCCGTCGCTCAGGCCGAGCGCGGCGAGCATCACGACGGCGGCGATCGCGGTGGACAGCAGATTGACGCGCGTGGGAGTGCCGTGTCGGGGGGAGATCGTGCCCAGCCACTGTGGTCCGGCGCCGTCGGCGCAGGCCACCGCCTGGGCCCGGCTCAGACCCATGGCCCACGCGGTGCCGCTGGTGAGCAGGCCGACGATCAGGCCCGCCGCCGCCACTTTGGCGAGTGCGGCTCCGGCGCCGGTGAGTACGACCGTGCCGTCGGGGGTGACGTGACCGCCGTACACGGTGAAGACCGCGCGGCAGGCGTCGATGAATCCGGTCAGGGAGCCGAGTTGCTCGCGGGGCAGCACCAGCAGCGTGCCCAGGATCGGGATCCCGTACAGCAACAGGGAGAGCAGGCCGCCGCGCAACAGCGCCGCGGGCACGTCCCGTTTGGGGTCGGCCATCTCGCCGGCGGCCGCGCTGGGCACCTCGAAACCCATGTAGTTGAAGGCGATGACCGGGGCGAGCGCGACCAGGCCCAGATAGGTGGGGGTGTAGTCGCCGGGCGACAGCGGCTGGACGCCGTTGCGGAGCGCGAAGACGGTCAGTGAGACGACGAAGAAGCCGAGGAGCACGATCCTGGCGATCGCTCCGGCCACGAGCAGCCGGCGGCCGACCACGACGGACGCGTGGACGGCGAGACCGGCCGACCCGACGAAGACCGCTCCCGCCAGGTATTGCCAGGCGCCCGGCAGCGGGTGGAAGAAGCTCTCGAACGTGGCGATGGCCGTCACGCACAGCGAGCCGCCGATCCAGACCGGGTTGGAGATCCAGTAGAAGACCTGGTTGAGGCCCGCGGTGAAGCGGCCGAAGGCCAGTTTGGTCCAGACGTAGGGTCCGCCTTCGTCCGGGAAGGTCGCCCCGAGTTCGGCGATCAGGAGCCCGTAGGGCGCGAAGAACAACAGCCCGAGGATGGCCAGCCAGGTCAGTCCCTCGGGGCCGTTCGCGGCCACCGAGCCCAGGGTGTCCAGGCCGACGATCGCGCACAGCAGCATGGCCAGCACGTGGAAGCGCCGCAGTGCGCGGCGCGTGTGGGGTGGGTCGGCCGTCGTCATGCGGCCTCCTTCGTGGTGGGGTGCCGCAATCATGGAGAGTCGCGTTCATAATCGTCAATGACCCATGCGTAAATTGATCGCGCTAGGGTGGTGTGGTGACCACGACCTTCGACAAGGGCCTCGCCCTCCTGCACGCGGTCCTCGCCGCGGAACTGGGCTCGGCCGGCTACCAGGGCAATGTCCGACTCGCCGAACTGATCGGCGTGGACGCGGCCCAGGCGTCCCGCATGCTCAAGGACCTGGCCGCGTTGGACCTCGTCGAGCGCGACGAGCAAGGACGCGGCTGGCGCATCGGTCCCGGCTTCTTCGCGCTGGCTCGAGCGGCGGCCGACACGCACCTGTTGGTCGCCGCCCGACCGCCGCTGCGCGGCCTGGTGGCGCGCTGGCACGAACCGGCCTGGCTCGCGGTGCCGTCACAGGGCATGGTGCTCACGGTGGAGAGCCAGCTCAGCCACTGGTCGTCGTACGTGGCGGCCGCGCCCGGCGCCCTGACACCGATCTGGTGTACCGGGCCCGGGCGGGCACTGCTGCTCGATCACTCCGAGCAGGAACTCGCCGCGTTGCTCGGTGCCGTCGAATTCGTCGGCGGCGGGCCGCGGGCGGCCCGCGACATCGCCACGCTGGCCGCCTACAACACGACCGCCCGCGCGGCGGGAATCGTTGTCGCGGACCGCGAATTCGAGCACGACGTGGTGGACTTCTCGGCACCCGTACGGGACGAATCCGGAGCCATCGTGGCCGCGCTGAGTCTGGCCGTTCCGCGATTCAGGCTGGCCGACCGGTCGACCGAGATCGCGGCGTCGGTGAAGGCGGCGGTCGCCGCACTGGAGGTCAGGGCCGCGGCCGGCCGAGCAGGGTGGAGAGCCGATCGGCCAGATCCCTGATCACCGCACCGTGCCGATCCGCCAGCGGGGCCAGCCGCGTCGAGGGTCCTTGTGTGTGCAGCGCGCAGACGACCTCGCCGGAGAAGTCCCGCACCGGCGCGGCGACGGCGAACACGCCCGGCTCCGACTCCCCGTCCACGACCGCGTAGCCACGCTCGCGAGCCGCGATCAACCGTGCCTCGAACTCGGCCACTCCGCTCGGTGCGGCGGGTCCGTAGGCGATGAACTCGGTGTCGGCGAACACGATCTCCAGCTCCTCGCGGCCGCAGTCCCACAGCAGCGCCTGGCCCGCGTCGTCGCAGTACAGCGGATACGAACGGCCCACCCACGACAGGCCCGACGGCACGTCCTCGAGAAAGGCCACCGAGCCGTCCCCGCGCACCTCGGCCAGGAACGCACTCGCCCCGGTCGCCTCCACCGCCGCCCGCAGGATCGGCGGCCCCTCGGTGAGCAGGCGCGCCCTGACCGCGCGCGTCGCCCGGCTGTACAGCTGCCAACTCAGTGAATAGGCGAGCGTGTCGGGATCCCGGGTGAGCACACGGGCCGCCTCCAGGCTGTGCAGCGTGCGGGACACCTGGACCCGGTTGCGTCCGAGACGCTCGGCGATCTCCGTCGACGTCGCCGGACCGCCGCCGGCGGCCACGGCAAGCAGCACGTCGAGCCCACGGCCCAGACTCCTGACGGCTCCGGTGTTCACCCGGCGATGATATCGACACACGGGCAGCGGCATCCGGACCCGCCGCCTTGGGGGCCGGCGTGCGACTTCCGCGAACTCCCGGGGCCGCCGATCACTCAGCCCGCGCCGCTCGGCAGCACCCGCGCCAGGAAGTCGTACGTGCGCGTCCACGCCGTCGTCGCCGCGTCCGGGACGTACTTGTCCGGGCGGGCGTCGCACGCGAAGGCGTGTCCGACACCCGGGTAGGTGTGCTGCTCGAACGCCACTTTGGCCCCGGTCAGTGCGGCGTCGATCGCGGCCACGTGCTCGGCCGGGATGGTCGGGTCCTGCTCGCCGGTGTGCAGCAGCAGCGGCGCGTCGATCTTCGCCGCCCGGTCCAGCACGGCGTGCGGTCCCGCGGCGATCCCGGGGCCGTAGAAGACCGCCACACCGGCCAGTCCCGGGCAACACGTGGCCGCGGTGAACGCGGCCCGACCGCCGAAGCAGAAGCCGACGATCGCGGTACGGGCCGCGGGCACCTCCTCGTTCTCCACGAGATGGGCCAGGAGGGCGCCGACGTCCGCCGCGACCGCGCCCGGGTCGATCGCGTCGATCAGCCCCATCGCGTCGGTGTGCCGGTCGTAGGGCAGCTCGGCGACGCCGGTGCGGTGGAACAGGTCGGGGGCCACCGCGAGGTATCCGCGCTCGGCGATCCGGCGGGCGACCGTACGGATGTGTTCATTGACCCCGAACGCCTCCTGCAACACCACGACGGCCCCCGCATGGGTGGTCACGGCATCGGGGCGCACGGTGAACACCCGCATCGGGCCGTCGGCGGTCGGGACGGTAATCCATTGCTCGCTCATCGGGGAAGTTCCTTCGCTACGAGGTGGAATTGGACCGGTCACGGCCGGCGGTCGGGACCAGGGGGCAATGCCCGGCTCCGGCCCAGGCGCTCGAGGTAGTTCCAACCGGCCTCGCGCTGGGCGGGGTTCCAGACCTGGTCGCGTTTGAAGGCGGCCTCGGCGTCGTCGGACCAGATCCTGGGGCCGCCGGCGGCCATCGCCATCAGTTGGGTGCGGCAGGCTCGTTCCAGCAGTACCGCGTACATCACCGCGGTGGCCGCGTCGGGTCCGACGGTGACCGCGCCGTGTTGGGGCATCAGACACGCGATGCCGTCCCCGAGGGTCGTGGCGAGCGCCGCGCCCAGGTCGGCGGTCGAGATCAGTGCGCCGGTGTCGGTGAAGCGCGGGAGTTGCGGGTCGCAGAAGAGCACACCGTCGTGCGAGATCGGCCGGAGCGGGGTGTCCAGGGAGGCGAACGCGGCCAGCGCGGGGGCGTGCGTGTGCACCACACAGCCCACGTCCGGTCGCGCGGCCATGATCTCGGTGTGGATGGGGAATTCGATGTGCCGTCCGCCGCTCCCGTGGCGTACGTCGCCCGCGCGGTCCACCAGCAGGACGCGGTCGGCGTCGATCTCCTCGAAGCCCCAGCCCGCGGCCTTCATCCACACGCCTCGGCCGGCGTCGTCGCGCACGGCGGCGTGGCCCCAGACCATGTCGGTCAGTCCGGCGGCGGCGAGCGCGCGGCTCGCCCGTACCGTCTCGTCGATCCTGTCGTTCACGCTTGTTCCGTTCCGGAGGCGACCGGCCGGTAGAGCCGGTCCGGGTCGGTGTGGTCGTCGGTGGCACGGCGGGCGAACACGCGGTCGCGCAGGGCGGGAACGACCTCGCCGTCGTCGTGCCGGGCCTGCCCCCATCCGCGGGCGACGTGCCGGACGAGCGCGGTCCGGGGGATGCGTTCGGCCCGATACCCGGCGAACGCATCGTCGATGTCACCGACCTGCTCGGCCGGGTGCCGGACCGGGCCGGCGGCCGTGCCCCCGATGCCACCGCCGACGACGAGGAGTGGAATGTGCTGCATGGGCTACTTCGACTCCTTGGTCCAACCGGCGACGAGGGGGGTGTCGACCCCGATCGCCCCGGTCCCGTAGGCCCCGCCGGGATTCTCGAGCGGGGTGCTCCTGCCGGGCAGCGGCAGGGCGAAGAACGCGGCGTTGTCGGCGACCCACGCGGGGTCGGGACCGCCGGCCGGGGCGACGATCGCGTCCACCGGACATTCCGGCAGGCAGGCACCGCACTCGATGCACTCGACGGGGTTGATGTAGCGCTTGGTCAGGCCCTCGTAGATGCAGTCCACGGGGCACACGTCGACACACGACCCGTCGAGCTCGCCGATGCACCTCTCGTTGATCACATACGTCATGCCGTCTCCTCTCTTCGGGTTCGGTGACATCCGGCTGCGGGACATCGGAATTTCGAAAACCTCCGAGCACCCGGAACCTCCGGCTCGGGGCTGCGGCAGCGTCAGCGCGCGTGCGCGGGGACGCGGTCGCTGGAGTGACCCGGGAACAGGTCCTCGTCGGGGCGGATCCGTACCGCGATGTTGTTGACGGCGGTCGCGGCCTCACCGAAGCCCACCGCCATCAGCCGCACCTTTCCGGGATAGGTGGTGATGTCCCCGGCGGCGTAGACCCGGTCGATGCCGGTGGACATGTCGGTGTCCACACCGATCTGTTGCCGGTCGATCCGCAGACCCCACCCGGTGAGCGGGCCGAGCGAGGCGACGTGTCCCAGGGCCGGGATCAGCACGTCTGCGGCGCACCGTTCGAGTCGGTCGTCATCGCAGTGGCGCACGGTCACCGCGTGGATCGCCCGGTCGCCGTGCACCTGGGCGATCTCGCTGTCGGTGTGCACCCGTACCGGCGAGTCCAGCAGCCGGGCGACCGCGTGCTCGTGCGCGCGGAACCGGGCCCGGCGGTGCACGAGGGTGACCGTGCGGGCGTGCGGGGCGAGGGTGTTGGCCCAGTCGACGGCGCTGTCGCCGCCACCGACGACGACCACGTCGTGACCGGCGTACTCGTGCGGCGCGGAGACCACGTGGTGCACGCCGGACCCGCGAAAGCCCTCGAGGGCGGGCAGCGGTCGGGGGGTGAAGCGGCCGATGCCGGCGGTGATCAGCACCGCGCCGGCGTGGATCCGTCGGCCGCCGGTCGTCGTGACCACCACCGCGTCGGTCTCGTGGCGCAGTTCGGCCGCGCCGTCGCCGAGCAGGATCGAGGGCTCGGCGGTCAGCGCCTGTTCGGTCAGCCGCGCCACCAACTCCCGTCCCTGCACTGCCGGGAAGCCGGCCAGATCGAAGATCTCCTTGTCCGGGTACAGCGCCGCGACCTGACCGCCGAGGTGGGGCAGCGAGTCGAGCAGGGTCACGTCCAGATCGCGCATCCCCGCGTAGTGGCACGCGAAGAGTCCGGCCGGGCCGGCTCCGACGATCAGCAGATCCGTGACCTGTGTCGCTTCGGGCGGCGTCCGCGGGACGGGTGGGTACATGGTCAGCTCCCCGAGGGCCGAGTGGGCATTGGGGCTCCTCCGCGTCAATATCGGATGACGCATCATACGGAACAGTGATCCACAGGATGCACCATTGTGCGGAACAGGGGCAAGGGTTGGAATCGCTGCGTCACAGTGCGCCGCCGGCTGCCCGGGACGGCGGTGGTCGCACGGAAGCGACCGGGAAGGAAGCAGCCCGGACGGAGTGCCCGGTTGGAATCGAGCGAGACCGAACGGGGGTTGAAATCGCTGCGCTACTGTGCACCGCGTGGAAGAAGACAGCGGTCATCGCGAGGAAGCGACCAAGAAGGAAGCAGCCCGGGCGGAACGCCCGGCCGGACTCATCGGCGCCGTCGACAACGTGCTGCGCCTGCTGCGCATGTTCGAGGACAGCGAGATGCTCCGGGTCAACCAGGTCGCGCGGGACATGGGACTGTCCCGTTCCACGGTGCACCGCATGCTGGCCACGCTCGCCCACCACGGCTTCGTCGAACAGGACACCCTCTCTCGCGCCTACCGGGCCGGTCCCGCGCTGATCGACATCGGCCTCTCGGTGGTACACAACATCGACATCCGCACACTCGCCCACGGCACCCTGGTCCGACTGCGCGACGAGACCGGCGAAACGGTCCACCTCGCCCATCTGCGCGGCACCGAGGTGCTCTTCCTGGACAGCGTGGAAAGCACCCAGACGTTGCGCACCGGTGGTCGGATCGGCTGGACGTTGCCCGCACACGCCACCGCGGCGGGCAAGGTGCTGTTGGCGGAACTGCCCGCCGAGGCGGTGGCCGCGCTCTACCCGTCGGATCCGCTGGACACGCCCACCCCGAACACCCTCGATTCGCTCGACCGGCTCCGTGCCCATCTGGACCGGGTCCGCGAGCGCGGGTACGCGACCAACGACGGCGAGAGCGAGGACGACGTGTGCGCCGTCGCCGTGGTCGTCCGGGACAAGCGGGGTCGGGCCCGGGCCGCGATCACGGTGACCGCACCCGGTTCCCGGGCGGGCCGGGAGTGGATGGGCGACACCGCGCGGGCGGCCCGGCACGCGGCCGCCGAACTCGGCGGACGAATCGGCTGATCCCTGTTCGGGGCCCGTGACCGGACCGACGACGCGGGGTCCGGTCACGGTGGTCGCGACGAGTGCGCGGGGGTTCAGCCCCACATGAGCGGATCGTCGGGCGCGTCGTCGGCGCCCAGATCCGTGTACGCGCGCGCCGCCGCGGGGTGCAGTGCGATCGGCGTGCGGGCCATGTCCGCGGGCACGAGCGGATACGTCACCGGCGAACGATCGGCCGGGAGGTGGGCGTACTGCGCCTCCAGCGCCCGCCGGGTGCGCACCATGCACCACGTGGCGAGGTAGGCGACCTCCTCCGGGAGATCCTCGCGGCACAGCACCACGAAGTCGGAGAAGTCCAGCGTGTGCAGGTCCTCGGTCAGCCCGGGGAGGAATCCGGCGGGCACCACCGCCGCACCCCAGCCCTCGGCCGCGAAGGCCCGCACCACCTCGTCGCCCCACGGCAGGTACTTCACCGGCCGCAGCCGATCGATGTGTTGCCATCGGGGCGTCATGACCGCCTCGTGCACGAGCACGTCCGCGTGCGCGTCGGCAAATCGTTCGATGCACGGGAACGGCCGCTCGTCGTAGACGAAGTCGAGCCTTCGCACATCCACGCCGGCCACGGCGAGCGCCTTGTGCGCGGCCAACCCGACCAGGTTGACCCCGTCGTCGGGTGATGTCGCCACGGTCAATTTGCCGGTGAACTCCGCGAGTTCCGCAACGCTGTGCACCGGCAGCCCGGCGTCCACCGCGACCACCAGACGGTCCCACTGGCCGATCACTCCCAGACTGCGGAGCCCGTCCAGCCCGCCCGTCCGGGCGAGCATCCGCACCGCGGCGGTGGGCGTGATGATGGCGATGTCCGCCTCGCGCTCGCGCAGCGCGGTGATCGCGTCCGCGCCGCCGCGGCCGGACCAGACGGCGAAACGGGAGCCCGCAGGTGCCCGGTCGCCGATCTCCTGGGCGATCCAGCCGCAGATCCGGTGCATGTTGGCCTGCCCCCAGTCGCCGCGCAGGTGCAGGGTGACCGGTTCGTTCAGGGCCGGTTCGTCCCCCACCTCGGAAGGCGCCGACCGGGTCCGCGAGTTCGACGGCATACGATCCTCTTTCCGGATTCATGTGTCACTGTGCAGAACACTGACCCGTACTATGCTGCTGATTCCTCGGCCGATACAAGGCTGGACTTCCCGTCGGGACTCTGCTCTCCACCCCGGAACCCCTCGGACGCGATCCCGCGGAGCACACGAATCACAGCCGAATCGGCCTTGCCGGCGAGCGAATTCAAGTACCACAATCAGGCTCGCTGTTCCGCATCGTGCAACATTCTTGTCAAAGGAGTTGTGATGAGCGTCGTCGAACACGCCTCGGCCCCGGTCGAGGAGACCAGGTACATCCCCCCGCCGGATCCGGACTTCGAGCCGCTGAAGGCCAACGTCTACGAGCGCATGGCCAAGGCCGCGTCCCAACTGATGCCGTTGTTCCCCTACGACCACGCGGGCGCGATCGTCCCGTGCGGCAGCGTGATGATCGGCGGACCCGACCGGGAATACGGCCACTTCTTCCACTGGAACACGGTCAGTGAAGTGGTCGTGGGCTTCGGCTCACAAGGGTCGATGTTGTCCTCGGGCCACATCATGGCGACCCAGAACCTGCACGGCGTGAACTCCTTCCTGCGCGACGAGAAGGACCCGACGTCGTACGCCGTCGTGGTGGTCACCCAGCACCAGTCCGAGGAGGGCGACCAGTCCGAGGCGATGATCGCCCGGTGCCGAAAGTGCAAGGCCGAGACCGTCCGGCACGCCTACGACGCGACGCCGGTGGGCCTGCCCGGCTACGACACCGAGCGCTACGGCCGCGAGGAGGACGTCGTACACCAGTTCCCCACCGCCGTCGGCTCGGCCGAGTTCGCGGCTCTGCGCAACACCGAACCGGGCCGCGTCTGCGCGCAGTGCGGCCACGTCAACGACGGCTTCCCCGCCGCGCGGTGGGGCTGGGCCCGACAGGTCGAGCAGACCCGGGCCGCCAACGCCGCCTACCACGCGCTGCGTTCGGCCGGCGACGGCCGAGCCGCGGCCGGCCCCGAGGCGAATATGCCTACGCCGTCCGGGGCGCCGTCCGCGTCACAGTCCCCTGCGCAGCCCCAGGAGGTCGGCCGACCGTGAACCGGCGACGCATGCTTCACGCCCTCGAGGTCGCACCCGAACTCGGCGACTACGCCGACGCCGCGGTCCTGCCCGACGACACCGACCCACAACTACACCTGTCGCACAACCGAGTGCCGCAACCGTTCCACCTGATCTGCCAAAAGGACACGGTGCTCGCCCAGATGTCCGGCGCCGCCGACGTGCTCCTGCGGGAAAGCTCGGTCAACCGGTTCCGGATGAGCGTGGGCGACCACGTCTACGTACCGGCCGGCACCCCGCACCGGATCGTCCCTCGCGCCGCGGGCGCAACCATCCGCTACCTGCCGCTGCGTGCGGGACGCCTGGGAGCGGCCTGGTACTGCCCGGGCTGCGACCGGGAACTGCACCGCTACGAATGGCCACACGACAACGACACACCCATGTCGCACTTCTACGCCACCGCGTGCGCCCGCTTCACCGCCGACGAGGACGCCCGCACCTGCGACACGTGCTCCACCGTGCACCCCGAACTCGACCTCACCCCCTTCCCCTGGGCCGTTCCGACCCCGGCCTGACCCCCGACCGGTGGGCGGCGCCGTCACGCACGCGTGTTCCCGAACGGGACGGCGCCGCCCGGCTTGAGCAATGGCATCGCCGAATGCCCGACCCACTCGCGCGCGATCGCGTACGACCTCGCTTCCTCGCGGGGACCGACCCCGGGACGCACTCGCCCGCCGACGCGAGCCTGTTCGTCACGGCCCGCACCGTCCCGGGCGATCGCCGGCGCCGACGCCGTGGCCGTCACACGCGACTTCGCCGGCCCAAGGCTGTGTCCCGGTCGCCGGAACGGTCAGCCGTGCGCGGGCCGGTCCGTTCGTAGCCTTGCGGCCTTCCGTCCCGTGGGGGACGGGGAGAACGGAGACACACATGGGCGACGAGACGCACCACCATGTCATCGTCGGAGGGAGCGCGGCCGGCATCTCCGCCGCACTCGCACTGCGCCGGCACGGCTTCGCCGGGCGCGTCACCGTCGTCGAGGCGGGCGGCGAACTCCCGTACGAGCGACCACCGTTGTCGAAGGCACTGGCCGGCGGCGAACACGCGTTCCTGCATGCGATCCTGCCCCGGCAGGCATACGCCGAGCAGCGCATCACCCTGCTGCCCGCCACCCGCGTCCTGTCCCTGGACCCCGAACGCCGGGCCGTCGAACTGGACGACGGGCAGACCCTGTACGCCGATCGAGTCCTGCTCGCCACCGGCATGCTCCCGCGCACCCTGCCGGTACCCGGCGCCGAACTGGCCGGCGTGCTGACCCTGCGCGACGTCCGCGACGCCCGGGCGCTCGCCGCCCGGCTGCGCGCGGGCGGGCCGGTGGTCGTGGTGGGTGGCGGCTTCATCGGTCTGGAGGTCGCCGCGGTCGCCCGCGAGGCCGGCCTGGACGTCACCGTGGTCGAGATGGGCGCCCGGCCGCTGGAGGGGCCCCTCGGCCCGGTGTTGGCCACGCGGATGACCGCGCTGCACGAACGGGCCGGAGTACGGCTGCGGACCGGGGTGTCGGTGACCGCGTTCACCGGCGAGACCCACGTCACCGGGGTCCGCCTCACCGACGGACGACTGTTGCCCGCCGCGACCGTGGTGGTCGGTGTTGGGGTACGCCCCGACACCGCGCTCGCCGAGGCCGCCGGGGTGTTGTGCGACGACGGCATCGTCGTCGATCGGCACTGCCGCACCAGCGTGCCGTGGATCCTCGCCGCCGGCGACGCCACCAACCAGCCGCATCCGCACCTGCCCACCCGAGGCCGGATCGAACACTGGGACAACGCCGTGCAGCAGGGCGCGGTCGCCGGCGCCGTGCTCGCGGGCATCCCGGAAAGCCACACCGCACTGCCCTACTTCTACTCCGAACAGTACGGCCGGACGCTACAGATGTACGGACGCCCGGCCCCCGGCGACGAGTTCGTCCTACGCACCGAAACCGCGAACGCGGTGGACCCGGTGGACCCGGCCGAGGCAGGCGAGCCGGCCGACGGCGGTTTCCTCGGCTTCTGGACCCGCGACGGCATCCCGGTCGCCGCCGCCGGCCTGGACCGTGCACGCGAACTGCGCGCCGCACGCACGCTCATCGAGCGCCGGGTGCCGGTGCACGCCGCCGCGCTGGCATCCCCCACGACCGATCTGCGGGCCCTGGCCAGGACCGCCGCGGCACCGGGCCCATCGGCGGCTCGGCTTCGATCCCACCCCGAGGCCCCATCCCCACGCGCGGTCGGCACGAGCGGCAGGGAGGCACCGTGACCGGGCAGTCGGCCGTGCCGGTCGAAGTGGGGCGGCGCGGCCCGGTCGGCGGCCGGGAAGACCTGATCGCCGACGTCGCCCTCGACCCGGTCGACGCCCGCTCGGCCACGACGGCATAGCAGGCACGCCACCGCACGACACCGCCCCGGGAACCGGCTGCGGCCGCACTCTCCGGGCCCGGCGAAGGCCGCCCGACCGCGACGAGACATTCGCGGTCGGGCGGCCTTCGCGTGCACGGCGCGCGGCGGACCGCCCGGCCACCGCCCTCCGGGCCGCACCGTGCCGGGCCACCCGACGGCTCGGCGGACCGGAGCCCGAGGCCACCCCGAACCGCCGCGGACCCGGTGAACCGACGGACGGGCGGCGATCGGCGATACGTGGATCGGGCAGCACGATTCCGGACGTGGGTGCGGCCCGTCCTGCCCGGTTGCCCGAACACTCACGTCACCGCCCGTGCGGGGCCGACCTCGGGCCGACCGACCGCGCACGTGCGTCGACCAGCGTGCCGGTTCGGCACGCTGGTCGACGTGTTCGGTTTCCTTCCTCCGTGGCGGTTCGCCCGGTCCGCGCTCCGGGCTACCTGTGCCGGCGCGGGATGCCGGTGGTGCTGATGTCGATCACGGCTCCGGTCGTGGTCGCCGACTCCCGCGCGGCGAGCAGCACGTAGGGGCCGACGCCGTCCTCGGCGCGTACCGCGACGCCGAGCGCGGACTGCTCGGTCACGATGCGGTCGATGGGCACCTCCCGGGCAATGGTGGTGTCCGCCAGTCCCATCGCCTTCGGACCGCTGAGGCCGGTCGCCATCGGGCCCGGGGCGACCGCGTTCACCCGGATGTCCGGAGCCAGTTCGTAGGCGAGCTGGCGCACCAGGCCCAGCCCCGCGTGCTTGGCCGCGGTGTACACGGGCCCGCCTCCTGGTCCGGGGTAGAAGGAGGCATTGGACAGGGTGAACACGATGCTGCCGCGCGAACGGCGCAGCAGTGGCACCGCTGCCTTCGCGCCCAGCAGGTAGCCCTTGACGTTGACCGCGAACAGCTCGTCGAATCCGGCGTCCAGGACGTCGGCGGGCGTGTCGGTCAACGAGCGGGCGAAGTCCCACAGTCCGGCGTTGCCGACGAGGGTGTCCAGGCCGCCGAACGCTTCCTCGGCGCACGCGCACGCGCGCTCGTGGTCCGCGTAGCGGGTCACGTCGCCGACCACGGTGCGGATCGAATCGCCGAACGCGGTGGTGAGTTCGTGCAGTCGTTCGGCGGACCGGTCCAGCACGACCACCCGTGCGCCTTCGGCGACGAAGCGCTCGACCACGGCCCGACCGACGCCGGATCCGCCGCCGGTGACCAGGATCGACGAACCCTCAAGCCACCCCATGTCCGGCCCCTTCCGCGTCCCGGCCGCCCGTGTCCGCACCGACCGTGGGCGAGCCGCCGGCGTCGGAGCCGATGGTGCCCGGGCATCGCCGCTCGCTCGAGGTGTCGTCGCCCCGCGCGATGCGCACGTACACCTCCGTCCCCTCGACCCGCACCTCGTGCGTGGCCAGCGGACGGTACGCGGGCGCGGCGAGCGCCGCGCCGGTACGCAGGCAGAACTTGGCCAGGTGCAGCGGGCATTCCACCGCGCCGTCCTCCACCCAGCCGTCCGCGAGGGAGAAGTCCTCGTGGGTGCAGGTGTCGTCGACGCAGAACAGCTCGCCGCCGGACCGGAACACCGACACCGGCGGGGTGGTCTCCAGCCGCAGGGCCTGGTCCTCGGGGATCTCGTCGACCCGACCGGCTCGGATCCACGGCTCCCGGATGTATTCGCTCATAGGAAGAGTCCGCTCACAGGAAGATGCTGATGCTCGGGGCCAAAAGCGTGGTGGTGTCCAGCACGATCCGGCGTCGGGCGATGTGGAATCCCGGCTCCTGCGGGATGCGGCGCAGCAGGTCGGTGCGTTCGCCGAAGAAGGTGTCGTGGTGGCGTTCGGCGCGGCTGCGCAGTACGTGGAAGTTGGCCCGGACCTCGAACTCGCCGGTGTCCAGCCGGGTGGGTCGGATGTTGGTGATCAGCCGGCGGGTCCTGGAGGGGGGTTCCTCGGACCACGAGCGGCCGGAGGCCAATCGGCGTACCCGGCCGGTCAGGAAGGCCTTGTCGTCGTCGAAGAAGGCCGCGCCGTCCGGACCGGCGATTTCCAGGTCGCGTTCGCGGACGGTTCGGGTGGTCCGGGTCGGCAGCCAGTAGTGGATGTCGTCGTCGAAGAGGTCCAGCCAGTCCTCGAACCGTTGGTCGTCCAGGAGTTCGGCCTCCAGGTAGAGGAAGCGCTCGATCTCGTACCGGGTCTCGAGGTCGACGCCGGCGCGTCGTGGTGGTGTGGTGGCGGTGTTGCTCATGCGCGGTGCGCCTCCTGTTCCCGCTGCGCTCGGGCCTTGTCCCGCTCGGTGATCTCCGGCCAGCTGAGCCCGGACATCAGGTCGGCCCAGCGCCGGTACATGCCGCGGGCGGCCATCTCGGTGTACATGTCGTCGGTGACCCGGCCGGGCATGCCGTCGGTGCCGTGGCGTTCGTGGCCCAGGCCCATCTGCGCGTTGAAGGTGGTCTTGCGGGCCTGGTGGCCGCGCAGCACCTGCTGGATCTCGGTCCAGTTCTCGCCGTCGTCGGTCTCGAAGACGCCGGCGGCGCTGAACGTGCGGATGGTGCTGGTGCGGACCGCCTGCTTGGCCCGCTCGTCGGCGTCCTTGGGCAGGTAGGTCCAGGACCAGACCTCGATCTGGCCGGGTCCGCGCGGGTGCCAGACCCGCATGGTGTTGTTGATGGTCAGCCAGGAGAAGTTGGGGAAGACGGTGTTGTGTCCGTTGACGGCGAGCGCGCGCTGTTCGCCGATGCGGCGGTAGATCTGTTCGCGGTTGGCCACGACCCAGGCGTCGAAGTCGGGGCCGGCCTGGGTGGGTACCAGGTCGGGGCGCAGTCCGAAGCCGGAGCCGTGGCCGTTGCCGGCGTACTGCCGGCCGGGTGCGGCGGCGCTTTGTTGCTGGAACTCGGCGAGTACGGCGGGGTCTTCGATCAGCGCCACCAGGGCGGAGGCGTGCGAGGACGGCACGTGGTACATGTCGCTGGCGAACTGCTCGGCGGCGAATTTCCAGTTGCAGTCGATGACCCATTTGGTGGCGCCGGGTACCAGGGTCAGGCCCGCGTCGTAGCGGTCGGCGAGGGCGTCGAAGTACCAGAGCATATCGCCGAGATAGTCCTCGAAGGAGGGTGCGCTCTCGTCCCAGGTGCCGAAGATGAAGCCCTTGTGGTTGTGCAGGCGCGGCACCTGCGTGGGGCCCCACTTGGACTTGTCGATGTCGTCGTGGTAGGCGCGGTCCTGCATGGGTACGTTGACCAGTTCGCCGGCCAGGTTGTAGCCCCAGCCGTGGTAGGTGCAGGTGAACGCGCGGGCGACACCTTCGTCGGAGCGGCAGATGCGCATGCCCCGATGCCGACACTGGTTCAGGAACGCCTTGACGGAGCCGTCGCGTTGGCGGACCACCAGGACCGGGTCCTCGGCCATGTAGGTCTGCACGAAGCTGCCCGGCTTGGCGAGTTGGGTATCGTGCGCGAGGAAGAGCCAACTGCGGGCGAAGACCCGTTCCAGCTCGGCCTGGTAGACCTCGGGGTCGGTGTAGATGCTGGGGTTGATCAGCCCTTGGTCGGGCTGGACCAGTTCGGTGACGTCGAACATGACGGGCCTTTCTCGGTCAGTCGGTTCCGGGGCCGGGCGGGGTGGCGAAGCGGTGGCCCCAGGTGCTGGGCGACTCGTAGTGGCTGACGGTCCAGTCCCGGTCGTCGATGACCCGGCCGTTGTAGCCGTATTCGATGTCGAAGCCGGAGGGGGTGCGGACGTAGAAGGAGGTCATCCGGTCGTTGCTGTGTTCGCCGATGGACAGCGGGATGGGGAGTTCCTGTTCCTGGACGGCGTCCAGGGCGCGGCCGACGGCTTCCAGGGTGTCGACTTCGAGCATCAGGTGGCCCAGGCCCGAGGCCGGTGCGCCCGGGAGCGCGGCGAAGGCGATCGAGTGGTGCCGGGGATTGCAGTGCAGGAAGTGGGCGGACTGCGGGCCGAACGCGATCGTGTCGGAGAGCTTGAAGCCGAGGTGCTCGGTGTAGAAGGCCGCGGCCCGGGCGACGTCGTCGGCCAGCAGGAAGGTGTGGCCGATGCCGATCTCGCCGGCTGTCGTCTCGCCGGCGACGAAGGTGACGCCGCGCGGTGAGGTGAAGCCGGTCTTGTCGACGGTCGGGCCCCAGTACGCCTCGACGGTGTTGCCGGTCGCGTCGCGGAACGCGATCAGGCCGCGAACCCGGCGGCGTTCGGCCTGATCCGGGGCCTCGTGCACCTCGATACCACGCGAGCGCAGCGTGTCGGCGAGGGCGTGCAACTGCTCGGCCGACCTGACCTCCAGGCCGAGGGCCACCAGGGACTGCGGGCCGGCGGGCTCGCCGGCCTCGATCGCCAGCCGCCAGGAACGGCTGTCGGTCTTGAACAGGAGGGTGTCCGGGTCGGCCGAGGGGGCGGGCTGCAACCCCAGGATCTCGGGGCCGAACCGCCGCCATTCCTCCAACGGGCCTCGTACGACGACGTAGCCCAGGGCGCTCACGATGCTCATGGTCTGGTCCTGCTCCCTTGTTCGGGGGATGGCGGTGCGGGGATGGGTACCGCGGGGCGCGTGCGCGGTGGGACGGCTTTCGGCGGGACGGCGCGGTGCCCGCGCGGCTTTCGACGGGACGGGGGTTGTGTGCGGTGGCCTACAGTGCGCCGGCGAGGAAGGCGCGGGTCACGGCTTGGAAGCGGTCGGCCTGTTCGATCTGCGCCCAGTGGCCGCACTGCGGCATCAGGTACAGGCGGGCGTTGGGGATCCGCCGGACGAACCACTCGCTGCCCTCGGGCGGGACCATCACGTCTTCGCGTCCGTGCACCAGCAGCACGTCGTTGGTGATCCGCTTCAGTGCGATCTCGGGCAATCCGGGGCCTGCGCCCGGCGCCATGGCGAAGGTCTGCCGGTGCGAACGCTCCACCTCGGGGCGGATCGCCACCGCCAGGCGTTCCTCGGCGATGGCGTCGAGCCGGTCGCCGAACAACGTGGGGTCGTACAACATGAACGAGATCAACTCGGCCATCGACCGCGCGGTGGGGTCGTCGTAGAAGGTGATCAGCCGCATGATGGCCGGCTGCGGTGTGCTCGCGTTGCCCGCTCCGGCGGCGCCCATCAGCACCGCCTTGCCGAACCGCTCGGGAGCGCGGACCAACAGGTGCAGCGCGAGTGCGCCGCCCAGCGAGTTGCCGACGAGGTGGACCCGCTCCAGGCCCAGTTCGTCGAGCAGGCCGAGGCAGGCCGCGACGTTCTGCCGCAGACGGGAGCCGGGCGGGGTGTTCTCGGGGTGGCTGGAGTCGCCCCACCCGACCTGGTCCACGACCAGGCAGTCGTAGGTGTCGGACAGGGCCTCGATGGTGCCGGCGAAGTTCGACATGCCGGTGGCGCCGGGGCCCGAGCCGTGCAGGAAGAGAATCGTCTCGGCGTTGCCCTCGCCTGCGCGGTTGACCCGGAGGGTGTGTTCTCCCACCGTCACATCGCACGTGACGATCGTGTTGCTCATGTGTCGGGCTCCTGTCGGTGAGTCGCCTGGATGTCGCGTGGATGCCCCCGCGCGGGCGCCGCCCGTACACGCGTGCCTGCGCCGGGAGGTCGTCGACGGGCCGCTCGGTCGCGCCGCGTGGGACGGGGTGTGGCGGCGATGGCGTCCACGCCTGCGAGTCTCGGTCGCGCAGCCCACGCTCGGGGAGGATCGTTCCGGTGGCCGGGACACCGGGGCGGCACGGCTGTGCGGCCGGTGGGGCCGGCGTTCGGTCGTCCCGGCCGGCGGAACGGATCGCCCGTCGGCGGGCCGGCCGATGGCACGGTGCGGCCATGCCAAGCCTTCAGGATCCGCCGTCCGTTCGTTCCGGCCCGCTGATGTTCGCGTTGTGCTTCGCCGGGGTGGTGGCGGGCGCGGTGCCGGCCGTCGTGGTTCCCGTACTTCCGGACATCGCCCGGGAGTTGAGCGTCTCGCCCGGTGCCGCGAACTGGGCGGTGACGGCGGGGTTGCTCACCTCGGCGGTCACCGTCCCGGTGTTCGGGCGGATCGCCGACCTGCGAGCCGGCCGGGGTGTCCTGGTGTGTTGCCTGTCGGTGCTCGCCGTGGGCGCCGTACTGTCCGCGCTCGCCCCCTCGTTCCCGCTGTTCCTGCTCGGGCGTGCTCTCCAGGGCACCGCGGGGGCGGTGTTCCCGCTGGCGGTGACGGTGCTGTATCGCGAGATGGGTGGCGACCGGCTCGCTTCCGCGGTGGCGTTGGTGTCGGGAACCCTGGCGGTGGGTGGGGGGCTGGGCCCGGTGGCCGCCGGCCTGTTGAATCGGGCGTATCCGGGGTACCGGGTGTTGTTCTGGGGCTGCGCCGCGGTGGCGGTGTGCTCGGTGCTCCTGGTCGTGCTGTTCGTGCCGCGCGGATCGGGGGTCGACGCGGGCGGGCGGGTGGATGTCGCGGGTGCGGCCGTGTTGGGGACTGGATTGGTGCTGGTGATGTTGCCGCTGTCGCAGGGCGGCAGTTGGGGATGGACGTCACCGGCCGTTCCCGCCATGGCGGTCGCAGCGGTGGTCGTCCTGGGACTCTTCGTTCGGGTCGAGCGCGGTCGCCACGATCCGCTGTTGGCGATGGACCTGTTGCGGCGTCGGCCGATCGTGGTGGCGAACGTGTTGTCGGCGCTGGTCGGGGCGGTGATGTACCTGGCGGTGCTGGCGCTGACCCAACTGGTGCGCGGACGGCCCGACGCCGCGGGCTACGGCTTCGGCGCGTCGGCGCTGACCGCCTCGGTGGTGTACCTGTTGCCGATGACGATCGCGTCGATGATCGCCGCGCCGATCGGCGGCCGGTCGGTCGTGCGCTTCGGCGCCCGCTTCACCCTCGTGGCGGCCGGACTCGCGGGAGTGGGCGGGTTCGGTGTGCTGACCGTGGCGCACGATCGGCCGTACCAGGTGGTGGTGGCGAGCTTCGCGATCGGGGTGATGGTGAGCCTGGGGTACGCCGCGATCCCGTCGCTGTTGGCCGAGTTCGTGCCCGCGTCCCGGATCGGCATGGCCAACAGCGCGAACGCGTTGACCCGTTGGATCGGCGGCGCGGCCGCGAGCAGTTTCGTCGCGGCGGTCCTGGCCGCGTTCACCGCGAACGGTGGGCCGCCGCGCGAGGGGGCGATCCTCGTACTGTCCGGAACCGGCGTGGTCGTGGCGCTGACCGTGGTGTTCCTGGCCCGCTTCGGCCTTTCCGCGCCGCGGGCCGCCGAGGCGGGGCTAGCGTCGGTGCGGGGTCGCTGATCCTGCGGCGGCGCCTTCTCGGGTGTCGTGCTCCCGGCCCGCGGCGTCCCTGATGGTGGCCAGGACCAGTTGGCGCAGCCGGCGGATGCCGGCGGGGATTCCGACCGCCTCGGCGTCGGTGAAGACCACCAGGCCGGCGGTGAACGACATGGTCAACTCCGCCAGTTCCAGAGCGAGTTCCTCCGCGTCGGGGACGCCGCAGCTGCGTGCGACCGGCTCGATCACCGCGATCAGCTCGGTCCGCACCCGGTGGCGGGCCTCGCGGACCAGCGGCGCGATGGTCCCGTCCTTGTCCTCCTGGAGTTGCAGCAGGAACATCAGCCGCATGAACAGCATCCGGTCGCCGATCACGTGCGCGGCCGCGTCGTAGAAGACGCCGAGTCGGTCGAGCGGGTCCCCGGGCAGGTCGTCCACGGCCGGCAGCGATGCGAAGAACAGCCCGGAGGAGCGTTCGAACACCGCCGCGAGCAGGCCGTACTTGTTGGTGAAGTGGTGGTAGATCGAGCCCACCGGGAAGCCGGATGCCTGACAGACCTGGCTGACGGTGACGTCCGCGTAGCCTCGGGTGCTGAACAGACGCTCGGCCGCGTCCAGGATCCGGTCCCGGTTCGCGCTGGTCTTGTCCATGGCCGCCACCCTACCCACCGGTCGCGATCAACCGGCCGGCCGAGCCGGTCAGCAGCGAGCGGGAGATCGCGGCGGCCGTGCGGCGCAGCGGGTCCACCAGTACGGCGCCGCTGCCGGCCGCCGCCGCGAAGCCGACCGACACCGCCGCCACGGGTCGGCCGCCGGACAGCACCGGCACCGCGACGCAGGCCATTCCCTCGACGGCCTCCTCGCGATCGACGGCGTAGCCGTCGGTTCGGATCGCGGTCAGGTGTCGGCGGATGAGCGCGGGTGAGGTCAGCGAGTGGGTGGTGCGGCGTTCCAGCGGCGCGGCCAGTGCCTCGGCGACGGTGTGCTCCGTCGAGTAGGCGAGCATGGCCTTGCCGATCGCGGTGCAGTGCGCCGGGAGTCGGCCGCCGACCAGGGCCGGGGACCGGTCGTGTCGGCGGCTGCGGAGCTTTTCCAGGTAGACGGCGTCGCCGTCGCGCAGGATCGCCAGGTGCAACGTCTGTCCGGTCACCCGGTGGAGTTCCTCCAGGTGCACCAGGGCGGCGTCCCGTAGCGCGACCTCGGGCGGGAGGGTGCCGAAGGAGAACATCCGCAGCCCCATCCGGTATCCGTCGCTGTGCTGTTCGACCGCGCCGACCTCGAGGAGCATCGTCAACACGCGGTGCGCGGTGGACTTGGGCAGCCCGCTGCGGCGCACGATCTGCGCGAGCGTCAGTACGCGCCGGCTGTGACTGAACACCCCCAGTACCCGAAACGCCTTCCACAACACCGAGGGAGCCGGTTCCGCGCCGGACCCGGGTCCGGCCTTCGCCGCCGACCGGTCCGTCATATCCATGTCCATGTCCTGACTCCCTCTCGGCACAGCCCTAGAACGGAGACTCTAGAATTTATATTCTAGGCATCCGCCGGCGGGCGCGGTCAACCGGGATCGTTCGGCCGGCCGAGCATGGCTATACAGAGATACCTACTTTGACATAGCCATTTCCGGTGACCTAGGGTCACGGTGTGTCTTCGACGGATCCCGCACCCGAGGAGCGTCGGCGCATCGCGGCCGGACTGGCTGCGATCCTGCCGGTGCTGCATCGGACCGTGGAGCGAAGGCTGGTGGCGGATCTCGGCCGGCCCAAGCCGCCGGAGGCGCACCTGGCGCTGCTGCGGGTGGTCGGCGAACGCGAGGGCATCACGGTCCGCGAGGCGGCCGAGGCCCTGCTGATGAAGGCCAACAACGTGAGCGCGCTGGTCACGAAACTCGTCGGCGAGGGCATGATGGAGCGGCACGTCGATCCCGGCGACAAGCGTGTCGTGCGCCTGCGCCTGACGGCCATGGCCCGTCGTCGTTCCGCGGACGTGGACGCACTCGTGATCGACTACGTCGTGGGCGCGCTGCGCACGATGACCGACGGCGAGGTCGCCGCCCTGGGATCCGCGGTCGGCGCGCTGGCCGAACTCACCCGACAGGTCCAGCCCGGCACCACCTGATCCCGGCTGCGTCCAGCCGACGACCGGAGTCTGCGGACGCGTCGGACCCCGGCCGCAGGACCGCTGTTCGGTGCCACGGCGCACCGCGCGGTCCAAGCCCGTCGGGCCCCGGCCACAGGACGGCTGTTCCGTGCCACGGCGCACCGCGCGTCATCGCGCCCGCCGACGCACCCCCCTTTCCTCGATGTGATCTTCCGACGTGTGCGTGCCCTGATCCGGCGCACACGTACCCACCCGATCAGGAAGTCTCCCCTTCGCATGTCTTCAACCGACGTGGGCCGCTCCGTCGTGCCCTCTCCCAGCCCGGCACCGACCACACGCGGCCCGCGCGCCAATCCTTGGTTGACGCTGATAGCCGTGGCCTTCGGCCTGTTCATGGTCGGCCTGGACAGCTCGGTCGTGGCGATCGCCAACCCGGAGATCGGCCGCGATCTACAGGCCTCGACCGCCGACCTGCAATGGGTCACCAACTCCTACCTCCTGGCACTGGCCGCCGCCCTGATCCTGGGCGGCAAGCTCGGTGACCGCTTCGGCCGCCGAACGTTCTACCTGATCGGCGTGGCCGGCTTCACCCTCGCGTCGGTGGCGATCGGACTGGCCGGCTCGATCGAAGGCGTGATCGCCTTCCGCGCGGCGCAGGGGTTCTTCGGCGCTCTGCTGATGCCCAACACGCTCGGCCTGCTGCGCGCGGTCTTTCCCCCGAAGAAGTTCGGTATGGCGGTGGGCATCTGGGCGATGGTCTCGTCCGTGTCCACGGCGATCGGCCCGATCGTGGGCGGACTGCTCGTCGAACACGTCAACTGGGAGTCGGTGTTCTACATCAACGCCCCGATCGGCGTGATCGCCCTCGCCTTCAGCCTCGCGGTGCTGCCGCAGAGCAAGAACTCCACCGGCCACCACCGGTTCGACATCCCCGGCGTGCTGATCCTCGCCCTCGGACTGCTGCTGCTCGTCTTCGGCGTGGTCAAGGGCGAGGCATGGGGCTGGGGCGAGGTCTCCACGATCGGCGTGATCGCGGCGGGGATCGCCGTGTTGATCGTGTTCGGCTGGTACGAGACGCGCATCGCGCACCCGCTGCTGCCGATGCGACTGTTCCGCAGCCGGGCACTGACCGTCGGCACGATCGTCACCGCCGTGAACTTCTTCGTCCTGCTCGGCGTGATCTTCTTCGTCATGCTCTACCTGCAGAACGTGCGCGGCTTCACTCCGGTGGAAGCCGGCGTGCGGACCCTGCCGCTCAGTCTCGCCTCGGTCGTGTCCGCCCCGCTCGGCGCGGCGATCACCGAACGCCTCGGCGCACGGGTGAGCATGCCGACCGGCATGCTGCTCCAGGCCGCGGCCGCACTGGGCATGCTCGGGTGGGACATCGACTCCTCGTACACGATGATGTGGCCGCCGTTCGTCGCGCTCGGCCTCGGTACCGGCATGGTCATGGCGGCGTCCTCGGACGCGATCGTCGGCAACGCACCCGTCCAGGACGGCGGCGTGGCCGGTGGCCTTCAGGCCACCGCCCTACAGGTCGGCGGCGCCCTGGGCACGTCCGTACTGATGTCCGTCATCGGCAGTCGCGCCGGCTCGACGATGGTCGACGAATTCGTCTCCGCCGGAATCCCGGCGCCGACCGCCGAGGGCATGCGCGCCGCCGAGGACGCGGTGGCGATGGGCGTCGCACCCGTTTCCCCCGACATGCCCGCCCGGTTGCACGCCCAGATCGTCGAGGGCAGCGGTCAGGCGTTCATGAACGGCGTACACACCGCGGCGATCATCGCCGCGGTCGCGTGCCTGGCCGGTGCCGCCCTCTCCGCCGCGGGCCTGGGCCGACGCGACCCCTCCCGAGGCCCGGTCGCGCCCGCGATGCACTGACCCGGCCGTGCCGGCCCGCCCCGCCGCGGAGAGGCCGCGCGGCGCGGGCCGGCACATCCCCTCGGCACGAGCGAAGGCACGGCGTCCTCGACGTGGATGGACGACGAGCCGCGGCACGCCTGCGGGTGCCGCCGGCTTCGTCCCCCGACCGCGCCGCCGCCTCTCCCGACCGACGGTCGAATCGTCG
Source organism: Embleya sp. NPDC050493 (assembly GCF_044458105.1). Taxonomy (NCBI): domain Bacteria; kingdom Bacillati; phylum Actinomycetota; class Actinomycetes; order Kitasatosporales; family Streptomycetaceae; genus Embleya; species Embleya sp. NPDC050493. Next base: position 289,601 of record NZ_JBITHP010000008.1, on the reverse strand, counting down.
TGAGGCCCCGAACGGTCGAGAGGCCGGCCGCCCCGTGGCGGCCGAACTCGCCATCCGGGGGCCTGCGATCGCCACGAACGACGACCGGAGCAATCACTTCGAAAGGCAGGTTCCCGTGACCGGGACAGCAGATCACAACCCCCGACTCCGAGCATTGCGCGACCGGGTGACCGCACCGCCGACCGTCGACCTGCCCAAGGCCGGCGCCGACCTCACCTGGCGACCTGTCACGGCCGCCGACATCGACCTGATACTCGACCTCAAGCGCGCCGCCGGAACCATCGATCACCCCCGCTACCTGGAGATGAGAGACGAGCTCGAGGAGGAATTCGCGAGCGAGACCTTCGACCTCGAACGTGACGCGGTCATCGCCGTCGACTCCGCCGGGCGGGCCGTCGCCTACGGTTCGGCCGCAGCCCCGGAAAGTCCGGAGACGATCGTCGACGTCGAACTCGACGGAACCGTCGCCCCGGACCGCCGCCGTGAAGGTATCGGCAGCGCGCTGCTGGCATGGCAGGAGGCGCGCGGGCTCCAGCATCTCGCGGCGAGCGACGCCGCCCTGCCCGGCCGGCTCGCCTCGAGCGCCCACGAACACGCCATCCCCGCGATCCGGCTCCTCGAGAAACACGGTTACGAACGGGCCCGATGGTGGTTGGAACTGGAACTCGACCTCGACACCCCGGTCGCCGAGCCGCCGACCGTCCCGGGAGTACGTCTCGTGCCCTACGGGCCGGAGTGGCAGGAGAGGGCCAGGTCCGCCAGGAACGATGCCTTCCGCGACCATTGGGGCAGCCAACCGATCACCGCCGCCGACTGGGCCTCCGCCGACCGACTGGCGGCATCGCGCCCGGACCTGTCCCTCCTCGCCGTCGCCCCGGACGCGCACGACGTCGAACGCGTCGACGGCTTCGTCTTCGTCGACGTGGAACGGGACGAATGGCCGCTGCGCGGCGGCCCATTCGGCTACATCACCACCGTCGGCACACGACGGCAAGCACGCGGACGGGGACTTGCCCGCACCCTGCTCGCCCACGTCCTGCGGGCGATGCGAGCCGACGGCCTGCGCCACGCCGTACTCGAAGTCGACGCCGACAGCCCCACCGGCGCCCTCGGCCTCTACCAGAGCTTCGGCTTCACCGTCACCGACCGCTCGATGAGTTTCGTCAAACACTTCTGATCCCTCCCGGGACAGGGCTCTTCGGTCTCCACCCGCCCCGGGCGCCGTCCGCGCCGCCGCCGACAACGCCTCACCGGGCGACCGGCGCCACGCCGCGGCACGGCGCCCGTCCAGCCGACCACGCCAACCGGACGGCACCAGGGCCGTACTCGCCGATCGTCCGCGCCACCCGCGCCGGCGTCACGGGCAGGAGATGCGCACCTCGTCCCCCTTCGCGTCCGCCGCGGCGCTCGGCGCGCTCTCCAACGTGGCGCTCGCGACTTCGTAGCTGCCGTCCTGCCATTCGCTGGAGGCCTTGCTCATCGCCTCGGCGTTGGCTTGGTACAGGTCCCGCCATTCCCGCAGCGGGCGCGCCTCGTTCGGGTCGGTCGGCAAGGCGACGCCCTTGATGCGCGTCGTCAACGCGGCAAGTTCCGTACTCGCCTGGGACAGGCTCAGACCGACCGCGTTCAGGTCCTGATCGGCGACGGCCTGGTTGAGTTCGGTGACCCGTCGCGTGATGTCGTCGATCTTGTCGCCACAGATCCTGTTCACCGTCTCGACGTACGCCGCACCCGTCTGCGCCGGCCCGCCGTTGTCCCTGGGACTCGAATCCCCGCCGGCACGCGGGTGGTTGGCCCCTCCCCCGCTCCCGCCGTCGCTGGTCACGTCGAGCGGGCCGATGCCCAGCGCGACCAGCACGCTGAGCACGGTCGCGACCGTACCCACCAGTGTGAGGACCAGCATGAGCCTGCCGTGTCCCTCCTCGCGTCCGCGCTCGCCACCGGGCGGCGGCATCTGCTGCGGATACGACTGATAGGGCTGTTCCTGTCGATAACGCATTCTGTCTCCGGATCCCCGCGTTTCCCAAAGCTTCGATGCCCCGCGCACGTGCGCCGGGCGGACTTCAGGCCGTGCCGGATCCCGCCCAGTCGTCCGCAGGACCCCCCTCGCGGAAACCGCCGACTGGACCGGGCCCCCCGCCCCGACCCCTGTGTGACTTGTGTGGGGTATTCGCGTCGACCCGGGCCGAAGCCGCATCGACGTCGATGTCCGGATGGACGGCACCGCACCGGCGGCGGTTCCCGGAGCGGGCCCTCGGAGATCACGTCGAGGGATGACCATCGGCGAAAGCCCCGCCGCAGACGCCCGAACCAAGACATGGTGCCCATATCCCCTGCTCACAGGCCCCGACCGAGCAACGCCCGCCCCGATCGCCGGCCGAGACCGCCACCCACGTCCACGTCCCCGCCCATGACACCGCAACTCGCGCCGCAAGGGTCGTCGTGGCCACGCATGGGTGTCCCGCAGGGATGGTGATCGTTAAGGACGCGTCAGGACGAACCGAGGCACACGCGTGCCGGCGAGGTTGGGGTGGTGCATGGCGACCTTGTGTCGGCCGGCCGTGTCGGTTCCGGAGTACGTGATCACCATGGAGGAGACGCTCGAACTCGCCCGCTCGCTCCATGCCGGTCATCCCCAACTGGGCCTGGCGTTGCGTCTGATCGCGAATACCGGAGTTCGGACCCGGCATCTCGTGCAGCCGATCGGTGACACGCTCGCGCATCCGGGGTTCGAGGAACGCAACAGGCGGTACGCGGCCGAGGCGAAGGCCCGTGTCCCGCTGGTCGTGCGACGCGCGCTGGAGGACGGCGAGCTGCGGGCCGCGGATATCGACGTGATCATCTATGTGTCCTGCACCGGGTTCATGATGCCTTCGCTCACCGCCTGGCTGATCAACACGATGGGATTCGGCTCCGATACACGACAGTTGCCGATCGCCCAGCTGGGTTGCGCGGCAGGTGGGGCGGCGATCAACCGGGCGCACGACTTCTGCACGGCCTACCCGGGGGCGAACGCGCTGATCGTGTCGTGCGAGTTCTGCTCACTGTGCTACCAGCCCACCGACATCGGCATCGGATCACTGCTGTCCAACGGCCTGTTCGGCGACGGCGTCGCCGCCGCGGTCGTCCGCGGGACGGGTGGCCACGGCATCCGTCTGGAGCGCAACGGCTCGTACCTCGTCCCGGGGACGGAGGACTGGATCGCCTACGACGTACGGGCCACCGGCTTCCACTTCCTGCTGGACAAGCGTGTGCCGGGCACGATGGAACCCCTCGCCCCCGCGCTGCGCGGCCTCGCCGACAGGCACGGCTGGGACGTCTCGGACCTCGACTTCTACGTCGTGCATGCCGGCGGACCGCGAATCCTCGACGACCTGAGCATGTTCCTCGAGGTCAAGCCGGAGGCGTTCGACCACAGCCGGGCCACCCTCACCGAATACGGGAACATCGCGAGCGCCGTCGTACTGGACGCGCTGCGCCGGCTGTTCGACGCCGGTGGCGCCGCCGACCGGGCACGCGGCCTGCTGGCCGGGTTCGGCCCGGGCATCACCGCCGAGATGGCACTGGGCCGATGGAACCGCACGCCCTGACCCGCACGGAAGGAACCCCGATGACCGGACACCCCCACACCACCGCCCCCGCGGCGACCGGCGGCCTGATCGTGCCCCCTGGCGAGGGCCGCACCCTACGCGCCGCGGCTCAGCACGTGACCTTCAAGGTGACCGGCGCGCAGTCGCGCCTGGCATCGAGCTTCGAGGTACTCGTGCCACCGGGCTTCGACGTCGGCGCGCACGTGCACGCGCGCAGCGAGGAACTGTTCTACGTCCTCGAAGGCGAGATCGACATCTTCGCGTTCGAGCCACGCGTGCGCACCCCGCACGGCTGGCGCGGTTGGCAGTCGCCCGAGGGTGAGCGGGTGACCCGCGCCACGCCCGGCACGGTCATCGCGGTCCCGCCCGGCTGCCCCCACGCCTTCGCCAATCCCACCGACGTCCCGGCTCGAATGTTCTTCCAGTCGTCCCCGCCCCCGGACCACGAGCGCTACTTCGAGGAACTCCTGGAAATCCTGTCCTCCGACGGGCCCGTGGATCACGACGCCATCGCCGCACTGCGCGGCCGCTACGACATCGAACAACTCACACCGCTGCGCCACGACCAGCCGGCGAGGAGCGAATGATGCCGGACGCAAACGCCCCCCTGTACGAAGTGTCGGACCTTCCCGCGCTCGACTTCGACCCCTTTCTCCGCGAGGCGCTGCAGGGCGAACCGGTCATGCGGATCCGGCTGCCGCACGGAGCCCCCGGCGAGTGCTGGCTGGTGACCGGGCACGACGCGGTACGGTTCGTCACCTCCGATCCCCGGTTCAGTCGCGACATCGTCGGCCGTCCGCTGCCCACCATGAATCGATACCTGGTTCCGCTCGACCGCGCGGTCAGCTTCGTCGACCCGCCCGACCACACACGCGTGCGTTCCGTGGTCTCCTCGACGTTCAACCGCCTCGGCATGGCAGCCCTGCGTCCCCGCGTCCAGGCCGTACTCGACGAACTCCTCGACGCCATGGTCGCGGTCGGACCGCCGGCCGACCTGGTCCGACACGTGACCTCCCCCTTCCCCATGCACGTCATCGGGGGCCTGTTGGGTGTGCCGACGGCCGACCGGCCGCGCCTGTGCTCGTGGGCGGCCGACATCCTGACCCGGGCGAAGGACGAGGCGGGAGTCGAGCGCGCCCGGCAGGCCAAGGAGGAGGCCCGCGCCTTCTTCCGCGAGCTGGCCCGCGAACGCGGCCTCCGACCGCGGGACGACCTCATCAGCGACCTGGCGGCCGCCGTCGCGAGCGGCAGGATCGAGGAGGAGGAACTCCTGGCCCTGGCCGTGCTGATGGGCATCAACGGCTGGCACGCGGTCCGCAACCACACCTCCAACATGGTCCACGTCCTGCTCACCGACGACACCCTGCTGAACCGGCTGCGGTCCGATCCCCGCGCGGTACCGGCGGCCGTGGAGGAACTGCTGCGCTGGATCCCGCACAAGCACGGTGTGGGACAGGCCCGCATCGCCACCGAGGACGTCGAGGTGGCAGGCGTCCTGATCCGCCGCGGCGAGGCCGCCTACGTCTCCTACGTGGCGGCGAACTGGGACGAACGGCACTACCCCGAGCCGTCCAGGATCGACATCGACCGCCAGGGACCACCCCATCTGGCCTTCGGCCACGGCCCCCACCACTGCCTGGCACCCCTGTTGGCCCGCATGGAAGCCGAACTGCTGCTGACCACCCTCCTCACACGCTTCCCCGGCCTGCGGTCGGCCGTCGATCCCGACGACGTGGCCTGGCAGAAGGACGTACTCATCCGAGGCCCCGTGGCACTACCGATCACCTGGTAACGCAACCGGCGGACCGGCCGACCCGGCAAACCCGCACCAGGCAGACACCACCGGTCCACAACACGCGAAGCCCGGACCTCGGCTCGACTCCGCCGCGGATCCTGGAGTTTCCCGGTGGGTCGGCATGATCGGCGGGCACGCTCGGAACTGTTTCGCAGGCCGATGCGGTTGTTGTCGTCAGTCGGCGGGGCCGATCCGTGGAGAACGCGGAGACGGTCTACCGCGGGGCCCTCTTGCGGCCGGATCCGGACCCGGACCCGGGCCCGCCGCGCTCGCGAGGGCGGCGGGCCCGGTCGGGGTCACGAGTCGAGAGTCTCGACCTTGGCGTCGGCCGCGTTGGTCTTCACCGATTCGACGCCCTTGAGACAGGCGGCCTTGGTCTCGTAGGCCTCGCCGGTGGCGATGATCTCGCCGTTGCCCGCCTTGAGTCGGAACCTGAACTTGCCGTTCTTGTCGGTGTACACCTCGAACTTGCCTGCCATGGAGTTCACCCAACCTCTCGATACGTGCGGGTGCCGAACCGATGGGTCTCGGGTACCCGCGGATGTGATTCGTGGGTGCGACGCCGCCGCGCCGACCGCGATCGTGGGGCGGAAAATCGGCCCACGCCGGCGGCGGGGGCAGCCTCGCGGAGTCGGCGTCGGATCCGGATCCGGGTCCGGATCCGCCCGCCGGTTACGGCGTGCCGGCGGGGCCGGTGCCCGGGGTGCCCGGAGTGCCCGGGGCGCCCGGCGCTGGGTTGCCGTAGTAGTCGCCGGTACGGGTCCGGTGGTCGTGGTTGCCGAGGTGCTTGTCCTTGTCGAACTCGGGCGCGTTCTTGATCTCTTCCTTGGTGCGCGAGACGTGCACGACCTTGTTCTCGAGGTCGATGCTCGCGATCGTGCCCGCCGGGAGCAGTACGTGCTTGCCGAAGATCCACACACCGGTGTCCACCACCAGGTAGGACGCGTCGACCTCGTCGTTGTGCTTGTCGACCTTGCCGATATGACCGTCGGTGGCTTCGACCTTGTAGCCGACCAGGCTCGTACCCACGATGTAGCCGGACTCGGGACGGTGACCCCACACGTTGTCGCCGGTGCTCACAGGAACCTCCTCGGATATCGACGACTATCGACGACCCCGCGGCCGGCGGCGAACTGCCGCCCTGCGCCCGGGATTCGTCGTTGCCATGGTTCTGCGCACGCCTGCCCCACCACTCCCCCTCCACACCCATGGGTCCGAGGAAACGACGGTATTCGGCGGCTTGGTCGCCTCCACCCGGAACGCAAGCCCGTGGGTCGAACTCCGTCTCGACACGAGCCCAGCCCGTCGCGCGCACGTCGCGCGGGCCCGTGCCGACGGCGGACGCGGGTGCTGCTCCGCTGACTGTCCGGTGTGGCGATAGGCTGCCGTGGACGAAAGAAGAACCGCCGTGGACAACCGCGTTCCCCGGATCCGCCGCAAGTTGGCCGCCATTCCCTTTCATCCGCGCCGCAGCCACTCCTTCGGCGAAGAGCGGCACCGGTTCCGCCTGAACGCCCCGTCGACCGCTGCGCGACTGGACGCCTTCGAGACCGAGAACGACGTGCTTCTCCCGCCCGCCTACCGGCAGTTCCTCCTGCACCTCGGAAGATCGGGCGCCGGGCCGTTCTACGGCCTCGTCGATCCCACAGTCGGCGCCGAGGCATCGATCCACACGATGGATCCGCCCGGCGCGGCCCGGGGGTTCAACCGTGTTCCCACCTCCGGCACCACACGCGACAGATTCCTGTCCATCGCCGAGAGGGGATGCCTGGACATGGTCCTCCTCGGTCTCGAAGGACCCATGACCGGCCGCATCGTGATGGGCAACAGTTCCGGGTGGTGGGGACCGAACGTCTCGTCGGCCGCCGATTTCCTGGCCTGGTACGAACGTTGGCTGGACCACATTGCCGCCGGCAAGGACAACAGGGCCCTGGAACTCACCTCGCCTGCCCTCCGAACCCACCCGGGCCGACACCGAATGGCCCCGCTCCTGTGACACCCGGGCGCGGCGGCCGGCGGGGCCCTCGGTGGCGTCGGGGCCGTCGGTGGTGTCGCGCGTGGTCGGTGCCGTCGGGCGTCGTCGGGGACGGCGACGGCGCCGTGTGAACGCCCCCTGGCCCGTCAGGACTTGGGCTGGATCCCCGTGGCTGAGGCGACGGCCCCCTGGAACGGCAGTTGCGCCACGATCGGATGGTCCCGTGCGATCAAACCGACCTTCGAACTGCCGCCGGGAGCACCGAGGTCGGAGAAGACCTCGGCGTTCACGGTGTTGAAGTCGCGCCATTCGTGCGGGGTGTCGTCTTCGAAGAAGATCGCTTCGACGGGGCACACCGGCTCGCAGGCGCCGCAGTCGATGCACTCGTCCGGGTGGATGTAGAGCATGCGTTCCCCCTCGTAGATGCACTCGACGGGGCACGCCTCGATGCATGCCTTGTCCTTGACGTCCACACAGGGCGCAGCGATCACAAACGTCATCGAATGCCGTCCTCTCCGGGGTGTTCCTGCTTGCCGTTCCGACACGGCCGACCGTAGGGCCTCAAGTAATGTTGAGGTCAAGAGGAGGCTGCGCATGACGAGTAGTTACCGTTCAGGTGAGGTTCGAGCAGGCCCGGACGACTGGCTGAGCATCGGCGAGGTGAGCGCCCGGACCGGGGCGGCCGTCTCGGCTCTGCGGTTCTACGAGGAGTTCGGCCTGATCGCGTCCGAACGCGACGATCGCAACCAACGCCGTTATCCGCGGCACATGCTTCGCCGAGTCGCGCTGATCTCGGTGGCGAAACGCATCGGCATCCCGTTGCTCGACCTCCGAGAGGCCTTCGCCGACGTGCCGCTCGACCGTCCGCCCAGTCACCAGGAGTGGCAGCGCGCCTCGCGCGGCTGGAGGCGTCGGCTGGAGGAGCGTCGGCAGACCATCGAAAAACTCGAGGCCGAACTCACCGGGTGTATCGGCTGCGGATGTCTCTCGATGAAGGCATGCGCTCTGCTGAACCCCGGCGACGCGCTCGCCGGTGATGGCGCCGGGCCCCGACGACTATGAGAGACGAACTGCCGTAGCAGAGGGAGCCGTTGCCTCCGGCATTCTTGTCGTCGCTGCCCGCATACGGGGATCCGGTCGGGGTCGGTCTCGGCCCGCACCGGGTGGTCCTGGTGTGCGATGCGGGTCCGACGCGTCGAGTCCTGTCGGATCCGGCGGCCTTCGACAAGGGAGGGACCCTGTACCACCGGATCGGGGGTCGCTCGGACCGGGCTGGGTACCTGTCCGGTGCGTGAGCACCGGCGGCTTCGGCGTCGGTGTCGACCGTCCTTGCCACCGGATCGGATGCCCGCATACGCCGAGGCGATGTACGACGAGGGTTCGGACCCCGCGTCTGTTTCAACCCCCGTGGTCAGGTTGCGGTGGGGAGGTGGGGCGCAGCCGCGACCTGGGCGATCGTCCGAAGTTTCGTGAAGTAGGAGGCACAGTACTCCTCGTTGAGCAGAGGAATGATCTTGTCGAGGTCGGCGATGCAGCCCCAGAGGTAGGCGATGCCACTGTCGTCGAGTCCACCCTTCAGCTCCCTCTGCACGAGACCGGCGATGTCGGCGTCCAGGAGGACCAGATCCACGCCGTCGAAGTCCACGCCGCGGAAGCCGTCCGGGAACGGTGCGCGCAGGTGGTCCTCCCACAGCCGGGCGAGTCCCCCTTCCGGCTGTGCTCCGCCCACGTCGGCGGCTGTCGCCTCTGCCGTGGACGGTGGGCGAAGGAGTAGGGAAACGGCATCGAAGACGGCACGCACCATTGCGACGGCCCGAAGCGGGCGGAGGGCGGCACTCGACTCGGCGCCCTGCGTGAGCTTGTCGCGCAGCAGTCGACTGCGGTCGAGTTCGGCGGCAAGTCCGGCCGTGATGAGCCCTGCGTCGGTGGCCCGCTCGATGAGGACGTGGAGCGGTTCGTTCGTGGCCAGACACTCGGCGAGGACCTGCTCCAGGGCGAACAGGGAATGCGTGACGGCCACGGTCGCGAACTCGTACCGGTAGTACGAGTGCCGGATGAGCTCGCGGGAGGTCTCCATCGCGCTCATGACGTACATCGACGCGTCGCCGGGCAGAACCAGGTCGGCAACCAGGGCGTGCATGTCCGCATAGTCGAGAACGAGGTCGCGGGCGCGCGAGTCCCGTACCGGCAGGGGGCGCGGGTCGGGCGGCGGTGACACGGTATTCACCGGTGCAGTCTCGTCGCCGGAAGGCTGTCGTGGCCATCGGATTTGCCCGGGCCGTTGGTAACCCGCTGTCGCATGTCGCCGGTAGCCGACCTTGAAAAAGAGGCTCAAAGCACGGTCGGAATCGTCGAGGACGACGCCCACGGGAATGTACGCGAGATCCGAACCGACCGCGTCGAACGGGCCGATCCCCACCACCACGGCACGCGCGTCAGCCTCCATCGGGACCCGCTCCCCACCCTCGGCACCAGTCGGCATGCCGGCGTGACGCGACCCAGGGGACGACTTCGCGGATCTGCGTACGGGCGAAGGAGGGTCGGTAAATCCTCCCGAAAGAAGCACCCGCACACGATCCCCGCGAGAACCTGTTTTCGCCACATCCTTGACGTCGTCAAAAACCCTTGCCTATCGTTCCCGTGCCGACGCGGGTCGCGCGGACGACGAGCACGAGGGGATCACCATGGCGGGCGGCACGATCGACGGATTCCAGGTGCACGGACAGGACATCCCCTGGCTGCTCCGGCACTGGGCCGAGCACCGCCCCGAACATCCGGCCCTGGTCTGGGAGCCGGCCGAGGGCACCGGCCGCACCTGGACCTACGCCGAACTGCTGCGCGACACCGAACGATTGGCCGCCGGCCTGACCGGGCGCGGCATCGGCCGCGGCGCCAAGGTCCTGGTACACAGCGAGAACTGCCCCGAGATGGTGCTGGCCTGGCTGGCCTGCGCGACCGTCGGCGCGGTGGCGGTGACCACGAACACCCGGGCCACCCCCGCCGAGATCGCCTACTTCGTCGAACGCGCCGGCTGCGTGGCTGCCGTCACCCAACCCCACCTCGCCGACCCCCTGGCCAAGTCCGGCGCCGCGTTGGACTGGGTCGCGGTCATCGACGGCACCGCCCCGGACACGGTCCCCTTCGCCGACCTGTACGGCGACGCCTCGACCTGGACCGGCCGGCCGATCGAACCGCTGCTCCCGTTCGGGATCATGTTCACCTCCGGCACCACCAGCCGCCCCAAGGCCGTCGTACACACGCACGCCAACGCGATCTGGGCGAGCCGGTCCGGTCCGCGCAGCATCGACCTGGGTCCCGACGACCGCTACCTGATCCACCTGCCCTTCTTCCATGTCAACGCGCAGAGTTGGTCGTTCTTCTCGGTGCTCGGCGCGGGCGCGACCGCCGTACTGACGCCCAAGTGGTCGACCAGCCGGTTCTGGGACGTGGTCGCCCGGCACGGGATCACCCACATGTCGCTGATGCCGTTCTGCTTCGGCGTACTCGCCGCCCCGAACCGCCCGGAAACCGCCCTGCGGGTGGGCGTGTTCGGCCAGGTCGCCCCGGCCCTGGACACGATGCTCGGGCTGCGCGTGTACGCCGCGTTCGGAATGACCGAGACGGTCACCCACGCGATCACCGGCAAACCCACCGAGTACCTGCCCGCCCGCTCGATGGGCCGCCCCGCCCCCGGGTACGCCTGCGCCGTGGTCGACCCCGATACCGGCCGGGAGTGCGCCGAGGGCGAGGTGGGCGAGTTGTGGCTGCGCGGACAACGCGGCGTACAGCTGTTCCTGGAGTACCACGGCGATCCGCAGGCCACCGAGGCCGCGTTCGTCGGCGACTGGTTCCGCACCGGCGACATGGTCCTGCTCGGCGCCGGCGGGAACGTGTTCTACCGCGAGCGGGACAAGGACCTGCTCAAGGTCGGCGGCGAGAACGTCTCGGCCCGCGAGGTCGAGGACGTGATCGGCGCGATCCCCGGCGTCGCGTCGGTCGCCGTGGTCGGCAAGCAGCACGACTTTCTCAGCGAGGTCGTGGTGGCCTTCGTGATCCGCGCGGCGAACGCGCCGGACGAGGACACCCTGGAGAAGAACATCCTGGCGGCCTGCCGTGAGCGGTTGTCCGACTACAAGGTGCCGCGCGCGGTGTACTTCGTCGACGCGTTCCCGCTCGGCACCCTCGACAAGGTCCTGAAGAAGTCGCTCCGCGAGCTGGCCGACAACCGGCCCGCCATCCGACGTCCGGCCGCCCCGGCCCCGGCTGCCGGCCCTCGACGGGATGGCGGCCGGGGCGCGGGCTTGACGGCGTAGTTATTGAGTAATAACTTACTTCTCATGGCAGCCCCCACCAGCCGCACACCCGGCACCGTCCGGATGAGCGCCGACGAGCGTCGTGTCGCGGTCATCCGCGCCGCGATCACCGAGTTCGCCAAGGGCGGCCTGAACGGCACCTCCACCGCGGCGATCGCGAAGCGCGTCGGCGTCTCGCAGCCGTACCTGTTCCGCCTGTTCGACGACAAGAAGGCGCTCTTCCTCGCCACCGTGGAGTACGCCTTCGACCGGGTCGAGGAGCGCTTCCGCCGTGCCACCGAAGGCCTCACCGGCTACCCGGCGATGCATGCGATGGCACACGCCTACCACGACTACCTCGACAGCGACACCGATCTGCTGCGCATCCAGTTGCAGGCCTACGCCGCGGCCGAGGACGCCGAACTGCGGTCCGACATCCGCGGGTTCTGGATGCGGCTGGACACGTTCGCGCGTGAGGTCACCGGAGTCGACGGCGAGGAGCTGACCAACTTCTTCGCACGCGGCATGCTCTGCAACGTCGTCGCCTCGCTCGACCTGCCCCGTGAGCGGTACTTCGACGACATCCTCTCCGCGGATGGCACGTTGCTCCGCTGTGACCTGTGCGAGGACTCCGAGCGGTTCGGCGACCCGCCCACGCCCGACGCGCCCGCACCCGCGCCGTCCGACTGAGCCCGACCCGCCCCACCCGCCCCACCCGCGCCACTCTCGGGCCCTCTCCGCCCGCCCGGCCGCCGAGGGCAGAGCCCTGCCCGCAATAGTTAGTAATCAATAACTAATTCGGCGCGCCAAAGTTAGTCATCGATCACTACATCCGGACCTCGACCCAAGGAATCCCATGAGCCAGCAGCAGGCGCGACCCGCGACCGGATCGCGCACCGTCCTGTGGACCTTCCTCGCCTCGAGCTTCGCCCTGTTCATGGCCTCGCTCGACAACCTCGTCGTCACCACCGCGCTGCCGTCCATCCGCGAGGACCTCGACGCCGGGATATCCGAGCTCGAATGGACCGTGAACGCCTACACCCTCAGCTTCGCGGTGCTGCTCATGCTGGGCGCCGCGCTGGGCGACCGGTTCGGCCGCCGTCGGATCTTCGCGACCGGCATCGGGATCTTCACGGTCGCCTCCGCGATCGCCGCGATCGCCCCGAACTCCGAGACGCTGATCGTCGCCCGCGCCCTCCAGGGTGCCGGGGCCGCCGCGATCCTGCCGCTCAGTCTCACCATCCTGACCCGCGCGGTCGCCCCCGAGAAGCGCCCGATGGCCCTGGGACTGTGGGGCGGCATCAACGGGCTCGCGGTGGCCCTGGGCCCGCTGGTCGGCGGCGCCGTCGTCGAACACGGCTCCTGGCAGTGGATCTTCTGGCTGAACGTCCCGCTCGGCCTCATCCTGGTCCCGCTCACGCTGCGCAAGGTCGACGAGAGCCACGGCCCCAACAGCCGCCTCGACCTGGTCGGCACCGTCCTGGTCAGCCTCGGCCTGCTCGGCCTCGTCTTCGGGCTGGTCCGCGGTGAGGGCCACGGCTGGTCCAGCGTCGGCGTCACCGCCCCGATCGCCGTCGGTGCCGCCCTGATCGCCGCCTTCGTCGGCTACGAGCGCCGCGCCGCACAGCCAATGCTGCCCATGACGATGTTCCGCAACCGCGCCTTCACCGCCCTGACCTTCTCCGGGCTGCTCATGTTCGCCGGCGTCTTCGGCTCGATCTTCCTGCTCACCCAGTACCTCCAGGGCGTCCAGGGCTATTCGCCGCTCGACGCGGGTCTGCGGATCCTGCCGTGGACGATGATGCCCGTGGTCATCGCCCCGCTCGCCGGCCCGCTGTCCGCCCGGATCGGCGGCCGGCCGCTGGTCGTCGCGGGTCTCGCCCTGAGCGCGGCGGGTCTGGCCTGGTTCGCGCTCACCGCGTCGACCGACGTCACCTACGCGCAGCAGATCCCGGCCCTGATCCTGTGCGGGCTGGGCATGTCGCTGTACTTCATCCCCACCGCGAGCCTGCTGATGTCCGTGGTCCGCACGGACCAGCAGGGCGTCGCCTCCGGCGCCAACAACGCGATGCGCGAACTCGGCGGCGTCCTCGGCGTGGCGGTGCTCGCGTCGGTGTTCAGCTCCAACGGCGGCTTCGCCTCGCCCCAGAGCTTCGTCGACGGCCTCGTCCCGGCGCTGTGGGTCGGCGTCGCCCTCGCCGGCGTCGGCTCGGTCACCGCCGCGCTGATCCCGCACGCCCGCGCGGAGTCGGCGACGGAGGCCCCGGCCCCGAAGGCCCCGATCGGTGTCTGACCTCCCCCACCACCGACACCTCGTGGGCGCGCCCTCTCCGGAGGCCGCGCCCACGAGGCCGGTCGGACACCGTGTGCGGCCAGTGCAGTCGGGCCAGGAACACCTTCGGGCGCAGTGCCTTGCCCGAGGCGTCCAGGACGGTCAGCGGGGTGTCGTCGCGCAGCACGGTCGGGGTGCCGGTCACCCCGGAGTTGCCGAAGTCCGCCTGTACCCGGTCCACCCAGGCCCGGTGGCTGAATCGGCGCACGACGTGGTCGAAATCGGCGCCGCGCAGCGCCGGCGCCTCGCCGGCGGCGTCCAGCAGGAAATCGGGGTCGGCGAAGGTGTCCGTCGCCTCGTCCGGCTGCCGTGGGTACAGCACGTGCAGGTAGTCCAGGAACGCCCCCTGACCGACGTCCGCCGCGCCGCGCAGGGCGTTCACCGCCCGCTGCGAACCCTCGCCGCCCAGCCGTCCGTCCAGGAAGGTGGCGAAGTGGTACCGCAGGACGAACCGGCCCTCGTCCGCCAGTCGCCGGAACACCGGCCCGAGCCCCACCTCCATGCGTCGGCAGAACGGGCAGCGCGGGTCGGCGTAGAGGTCCGGACAGCGGGCCGCAGCCGGAACACCGCGACCCGGGTGCGCACGGTCGCGAGGGTCAGCCGAGCCCCCTCCCCGGTCCGCGGCAGCACGGAGGGCGCCTCGTCCGGATGGGACCGCCGATGATCCCCCCGGCGCCCAGACGGTGGAAGGATCCGGTCCATGACCGACCCCGCGATGTTCCACACCGACAGCGCCCCGGCGCCGACCACCTTGTCGATCTCGGCGCAGGACCTGGCGGACGCCGGGCTGGAGCCGCAGTTGCGGTCCTGGATCGGCACCGGCGCCAACGAGCCCGTGACCGCCGGGCAAATCACCGACCTCGTCGGGGAGGACGAACTCGCCCGGGCCGCCGCATCCGTCGGCCGCGCGCCCGGCGATCTCGCGGCGGGTCTCGCCGTCGACCTTCCCCGCCTGGTCGACGCCGCCTCCCCCGACGGCCGCATCGAACCGGACCACGACCGGGACGAGGTGGATTTCTCCACCACGATGACGGCCCGCCTCGTGGTCGCCGCCTCCCGCCCGGTGTCCGACCAGGTCGGGAACCACGCGGCCAACTTCACGGTGATCTTCGACGCCGTCCCGCGCGCCTGACGGAGCGTGCGGTCGTGAGGGGCCGCGGGTCCGGGAAGGTGCCGCACCGGGCTGCCCGATCGCGCCGAAACCGCCGTCGCTTCCGCCACGGCCACCGCGGCGAACCCGGCAGCCGCGGGCCGAAGAGCGAACGTCCCGCCATCGAGCAAACGGGTGGCGGGACGCGGCATGTTCGAGCCGAGTGGCCAACAATCGCTGCCCATGGCCAACTATCGCTGACCGTCGCACGGGGTGGCGGTTGGCGAAGTCGGTCCGTTCGAACTATTGTCCGAATGAGAGGCAGTTTTCGGACTTGGGGGTGGACGCCGACGGAGGTGCGCGGTGGACGGTTTTGCGCACCTGCATGTCGCGTCGGGCTACTCGGCCCGGTACGGCGCCTCGCACCCCGAGGACCTGGTGGCGCGGGCCGCCGAGCGCGGCATGACCACGCTGGCGCTGACGGACCGCGACACCGTCGGCGGCGCGGTGCGCTTCGCCGAGGCGTGCACGGCCCACCGCGTGCGCCCGATCTTCGGCGTCGACCTCGCCGTCGCCCCCGCCGCGCCCGACACGCCCCGCGCGCGGCGGCGCCGAACACCGGTCCGCGGTGGAGCCCACGTCGAACAACCCCCGCTGCGCGTGACCCTCCTCGCCCGAAACCGGGAGGGCTGGGCGCGGCTGTGCCGCCTGGTCTCGGCCGCACACACCGTCGAAGGGCCCCCGGAGGTGCCGTGGTCGGCGCTGCGCGAGCACGCGGGACCCGGGCTGACCGTGCTGCTCGGCCCGACCTCGGAACCGGTCAGGGCGCTGTCCGACGGCCGCCCCGACACCGCCGAACACCTGCTGACGCCGTGGCGTGAATTGTTCGGCGACGCGCTGCGCCTGGAGTGTCTGTACTACGGGTCCCACGGGTCGTTCCACGGGTCGTCCTACGGGTCGTCCCACGGGTCGTCGGGAACCGGGCCGGGTTCGCCGCGTCTGGCCGCCCGCACCGTGCACTTGGCCGACCGGGTCAAGGTGGCGGCGGTGTTGACCAACGCCGTGCGCTACGCCGATCCCGACCAGCACAGGATCGCCGACGTCCTGGACGCGGCCCGCCTGCTGCGCCCGATCCGTTTCCATCGCCCGGACTACCTCGATCCGCGCGAGCGCTGGTTGAAGGACCCGGCGGCGATGGCCGCGACCGCGGCACGCATCGCGGACGCCGCCGGGGCCGGGCCCGACCGCGCTCGAACACTGCTCGCGCGGACCGCGGCCACCGCCGACGAGTGCCGGGTGGATCCGGTGGCGGACCTGGGTCTGGGCGGCACGTTCTTCCCCGAGCCGACCGTGGTCGGTGCCACGGCCGAGTCGGCAGCACGGGTGTTGCGCGAGCGTTGCCAAGCCGGGATGGTCCGCCGCGGTCTGGACCGCGACGAGGCCGCGATGGGGCGGTTGGCGCGGGAGCTGGAGGTGATCGGCCGGCTGCGGGTGGACACCTACTTCCTCACGGTCGGCCAGGTGGTCGCGGACGTGCGGGAGATGGGGGTGCGAGTGGCGGCGCGCGGGTCCGGGGCGGGGTCGATGGTGTGCCACGCGCTGGACATCGCCACCGCCAATCCGCTGGACCACGGCCTGCTGTTCGAACGGTTCCTGTCCGAGCGCCGGTCGTCGCTGCCGGACGTGGACATCGACGTGGAGTCCGCCCGGCGCCTGGACGTCTACCGCAGGATCTTCGAACGGTTCGGCAGCGAGCGCGTCGCGGTGACGTCGATGCCGGAGACCTACCGGGCCCGCCACGCGCTGCGCGACGTCGGCCTCGCCCTGGGCCTGGCCGCACCCGACATCGACCGCATCGCCAAATCCTTCCCCCACATCCGCGCCCGCGGGATCACCACCGCGCTGGCCGAGTTGCCCGAATTGCGGTCGCTGGCGGCCGAGGCGGGGCGATATGGGCCGCTGTTCGAACTGGCCGAGAAATTGGACGCGTTGCCGCGCGGGATGGCGATGCACCCCTGCGGGGTGATCATCACCGACGCCACCCTGCTGGACCGACTGCCGGTGCAGCCCACGCCCGGCGACGCCTTCCCCATGGTCCAGGCCGCGAAGGAGGAGGTCGAAGCCCTCGGCCTGATCAAGTTGGACGTGCTCGGGGTGCGGATGCAGTCCGCGATGACGCACGCGGTCGCCGAGGTCGAACGCACCACCGGCGAACACATCGACCTCGACGACCCGCGCCAGGTACCGCTCGACGACTTCTTCGCGTTCAAGCTGATCCAGGCCTCCGACACCATCGGCATGTTCCAGCTCGAGAGCCCCGGACAACAGGACCTGCTCAGCCGCCTGCAACCGCGCGGCGTCCAGGACGTCATCGCCGACATCTCCCTCTTCCGGCCCGGACCGGTCGCGGGCGGCATGCCCGAGCGGTACATCGCCGCCCGCCACGGCGCCGCCCCCTCCTACCCCCACCCCGACCTGGAACCCGTCCTCGCCGACACCTACGGCGTCACCATCTGGCACGAGCAGATCATGGGCCTGCTGTCCGTCATGACCGGTTGCGACCTGGCACTCGCCGACGTCGCCCGCCGCGCGCTCGGCGACCGTGACCGCCTGCCCTCGCTCCGGACCTGGTTCCACGCGCACGCCGCCGCCCGCGGCTACACCCCCGAAGTGCGCGAGGAGGTGTGGCGCATCGTCGAGAGCTTCGGTGCGTACGGCTTCTGCCGCGCGCACGCGGTCGCGTTCGCGGTGCCCGCGTTGCAGAGCGCGTGGCTCAAGGCCCACCACCCCGCCGCGCTGTACGCCGGGCTCCTCGAGCACGATCCGGGGATGTGGCCGCGTCGGGTGATCGTCGCCGACGCCCGCCGCCACCGGGTCCCGATCCTGCCCGTCGACGTCAACCACTCCCGCCCCGGCCACACCATCGAGCAGACCGGCGACGGCACGTGGGGGGTGCGGTTGGCGCTGTCCGCGGTGCGCGGCATCACCGACGAGGAATGCGCCCGCATCGACGCCGGCCGCCCCTACACCTCCCTGTCCGACCTGTGGCAACGCGCCCGCCCCGCCCTGCCCACCGCCGAACACCTCGCCCGCATCGGCGCCCTCGACGGCCTCCACGACGGACGCCTCACCCGCCGGGACCTGCTCCTGCAACTGCCCGAACTCCACCGCCGCACCCGCAGGGTCGGCGACGGCCAACTGCCCCTCGCCGACAGCCGACTCGACGCCACCGCCCCCAGCGGCCTACCGGAGATGACCATGCGGGAAGCCGTCGGCGCGGAACTCCACGTCCTGGGCATCGACCTCTCCCGGCACCTGATGGAACACCACCACCGACTGCTCCGCGAGATCGGCGCCGTCGACGCCGCCCACCTCGCCGAACAGCCGGCCGGCCGACAGGTCCTGGTCGCCGGCGTCCGCGCCTCCACCCAGACCCCGCCCATCGCCTCCGGCAAACGCGTCATCTTCGTCACCCTGGAGGACGGCTCCGGCCTCGTCGACCTCGCCTTCTTCGAGGACTCCCACCCCGCCTGCGCGCACACCGTCTTCCACTCCGGACTGCTCCTGGTACGGGGCAAGATCCAGGTCCGCGGACGGCGGCGCACCGTCGTCGGCAGCATGGCCTGGGACCTGGACGAGATCGCCACCCTCCGCCGCGACCACGGCCCCCAGGCCGCCCTCGACCTCCTCGGCGCCCCCACCGCACACCCCACCCCCGCCCAACCACGGCGCATCCTCGTCCACGGCACCGGAGCACTCCAACACCCCTACGCCGACCTCCAACCCCCCGGCCAACGCTCCGCCGACCTCACCCGCTACGGCCACCGCAGCCCCGGAAGCCCCGGCTGACGACACGGTGTGGCGTTCCTCCTCGTCCCGGAACACCTCCACCCGGCCGCGCGGTTGCTCCCGACCCGGCTCCTCCGCCGCCGGATTGCACCGCAGCGTCAGGCATCCACGGTCGGATCGCCGGCCAGGAACTCGCGCACCAGTTGGTCCGTGCCCTGCGGTACGTCCTGTGGCAGGCCGTGGTGGGTGGTGCCCGGAAGGAGCGAGGCGCGGGCGTGCGGGATCAGCAGACGCACGTTGCGCAGTGCCTCGTCCGCGGCCTGCGCGCGTCCTGCCTCGGCAAGCAGGACCAGGACGGGAACGCGCAGCGAACGCAGCGCCTTCGCCGCCGGGCGGGGCCCGATGACCGGGCGTTCGGTGGGGACGGCCGCCGCAAGCGCGTCGAGGGTGCGCCAGACGTTCTCGGCTCCGGCCCGCCGTGTCTCCCACTCGGTGAAGGCACGACGACGGGCAGGGGTCGGGCGGACGAGGCCGGGCAGGGCGCGCAGAAGGTAGCCGAGCCGAAAACGCGCGAAGCACAGGGTGGGGTCGACGAGGACGAGTCGCTCCACACGCTCCGGCGCCCACAGGGCGTAGTGCAGGGCGATCCACCCACCGTAGGAGTGACCCCCCAGGGCGGACCGCGCCACGCCGAGCCCGTCGAGTACCGCGTCGAGCCAACGGCACAGGTCCTGCGTCGTACGTGGGGGGCGGCCCGTCACCCGGCTGCGCCCCGGCTGCCCCAGCAGGTCGACGGCGTAGACCCGGTGCTCTCGGGCCCATTCCGTGGCACGGTCTCGCCACACCAGGGATGTGGCGCCGCCGCCGGGAAGCAGGAGCAGCGGCGGAGCGTCCCGGGGCCCGAGGGCGTACACCCGGGTGGGACCTTGGGGCGTCGGGACGGTGAGGTGCTCGGTGGCCGCCGGCCAGGTGGAGAGTGCTTCGTCATAGGCCTGCCGAAACAGTTTCCGACCGTCCATCAGGGCTCCTCCTCGTCTCTCCGTTTCAGATTTCTCTCGATGAACGATAGTCTCGCCGAACGAGATATGTCCGCCGGGGGTTGCCCGGTGGACGGATGTGGAGGACCGATGCGGGAGTCGGACGAAACCGAGGGGAACGACCCCGGCGTCGAGGTGTTCCACCTGTTGCGGGCGGTCACCGTCGAATACGGGCGTCGGCAGATGGAATTCGCCGAACGCAACGGCATGCACCCGACCGATCTGCGGACGCTCATCTGCCTGCTCGACGCCGAGCGCGCCGGCGTGCGGGCCACACCCGGCTGGGTCGGGGCGCGGACCGGCCTGAACTCGGCGGGAACCACATCGGCCATCGACCGACTGGAACGGCTCGGCCACGTCACCCGTGAACGGGACCCCGAGGATCGCCGGCGCGTACTGCTTCGGGTGTCCCCGCAGGCGATGCGCCTGGGACGCACCGCGTTCGGCCCGCTCATCGACGAGGCCACCCGAATCCTGCGGGAGGAATTCAGCGCCGAGGAAGTGGCAACGGTGCGCCGGTACCTCGAGCGAATGCGACACACGATGACCGCGCCCGATCACCTCGTCGACTGAACGGCCACACCATCACGCAACCGCCATCGGGTGCGCCCTACCCGTTCACGCAGGTGCGCAGGAATCGCGCCTCGCTCAGGTGCGACGTGCTCGGTATCGCACCCCACATGCGAGCACACCGATCGGTGGTGGGCTGGATGCCGGACCCGGTCAGCGCCGCACGCGACTGGCGGGCGTATTGGTCGGTCACGCGATTGCGTTCGTCGTCCTCACCTCCACATCCGGCCACGCTCACGAACACCAGCGCGATCACCAGTGCGCGAACACGCCACCCCACCCGCGTGATCGCCACGGCCGCGACAGGCGACCGGCCGATATGCGGCCCCGGCGGCCCCACCACGAGCCGCCGCACACCCCGCGAAAGGCTGCGTTCCTCCTTCACGAGGGCACAACTCTCGTACGCCTGAACAACATTGAGCCTGTCCATGCCCTGACGCATGACATTTCGCCTCAGACTTCCCGGAACTCGTGGGCAACCGCGGAAGCGGTGGCGCCCGTCCCCTCCGAGCGCCGCCGCCCGAACGACGTTAGGGCGAGGCCGGGCATACCACCAGCGACCGGATCTCATGGAACCCATGCGTCCCGGGAATGTATCGAGGAAGATGGCGACGACCCTGAAGACGATCACCCGGGCGGGACGGACATGTTCGAGATCGACGCGCTGCGGTTGCTCGTGACCGTGGCCGAGAGCGGGTCGTTCACGAAGGCGGCAGCCCGGCTCAACTACACGCAGTCCGCGGTGTCCCGCCGGATCGCCACCCTGGAACAGCGGGCCGGTGGACCGCTGTTCGAACGACTCCCTCGGGGCGTCCGGCTCAACCCCGCCGGCCGTACACTGCACCGCCACGCCGTCGAGGTGCTCGACCGCCTGTCGCGGGCGGAGCGGGAACTGGCCGCGCTGCACGCCGGACACGGCGGCCTGCTGCACGTGGGCGCGTTCGCCACCGCCAACATCTCGCTCGTCCCCACCGCCCTGCGGGCACTACAGGACGCCGAGCCGAGTGTCGAGATCGTCGCCGTCGAAGGGCCGACCGACACACTGATCGAACGCCTCGCGGACGGGACTCTGGACCTCGCCGTCGTCAGCGACTACCCGTCCGGTCTGCCGTCGGCCGACGGCGTCACCACGACAGTGCTGTGCGAGGACGAGCTGTTCGTCGCCCTCCCGCGCGGGCACCGCCTGGCCGGAGCCGAGACGGTCGATCTGCGTGAACTGCACGACGCGGCATGGCTCCAGAACGCCTACGGAGACCGTCCCACGATGCTCGCCGACGCCTGCGGCCGGGCGGGCTTCAGCCCCAGGAAGATCATCCGGGTCGCGGAGTGGGCCGGGAAGTTCGGTTACGCGGCCGCCGGGCTGGGGGTGGCACTGGTCCCCTCGCTGGCCGCCCGGGCCGTCCCCGACGAACTCGTCCTGCGCCGCCTCACCGACCCGGCCCTGCGCCGGACCGTACACGTGGCGCTGCCCACCGCGCCCCTGCCGACAGCACTGAAACTGCGGGACCTGCTCCGCGAAGCCGTGACCCGACCCGTTGTCGACATCGAGCGCCGAGCGCCGAGCCCGATCCGCCCGTAAGCGACTTCGAGTGCCTTACCGGCGCCTCCGGCTGCGGCGCAGCAGCACGAAGGCGACGGACACGGCCGCTGCCGCGATCAGAGCGGTGCGGTTGGCCTTTGCCATGGTCGCGGCCGTTTCGGCCTTCTCCCGGACCGGGTCGGGAGTCTTCTCGGCGGCGACGTGTCCGGCGCGGGCCACACTGCTGCGAACGTGGGTGGCCGCGTGCGCCGCCTTGTCGAGGACCGGATCGGGGGTCTTGTCCTTGACCAGTTCGGTGGCCTGCGCCGCCTTCTCCCGGAGCCGGTCGGTGACGTGTGTGGCCTTCTCGGCGGTTTGTTCCTTGATATCGGCCGCCTTCGTCTTGGCCTGGGCCTTGACGTCGGTCTTGGCTGCCAGCGCCTCCACCGTCCGGCCGAGTTCCTCGCGGGTGTGCTCGACCTGCTCGCGCAGTCGTTCGGGTGTGGGCGCGGAGTTCTCGTCCTGGGGCTGGTGAGTCATCGGTGTGCCTTCTCCTTGATCTCGGCGACATCGGCCTTGACGCTGTCGATGGTCCGTTCGGGTACGGGAGTGCCGGCCTTGGCGATCTGCTTCTTCCCGGCGGCGGCCATTGCCGCGGCGACGGCCGCCAAGAGGGCGGCGGTGATCAGGGCCGAAGCCCACACCGGCAGGAGCAGGGCAAGGGCTGCGATCACGGTGACGACGAGGGCCTGCGCGGCCAGGATGCCGACCAAACCGGCGCCGCCGAACAGGCCGCCGCCCACTCCGAAGCGTTTGCCCTTCTGGGTCATCTCCGCCCGGGCCAGCTGCATCTCTTCGCGGACCAACTCGGAGATTTGCTGCGACGCTCGTGACACGAGACTGCCCACCGACTCGTCGGTGCCGCTGCGGCCCGGCTGTCCAACGGTACTCATGGCATCCTCACCTTCTTCCTCGTGCCTGGTGGAAATTTTCAGCGCGATGGCGACCAACGGCCTCGTCCTCGGATCACCGCGCCGGCCCGGCGGCCCAGGTGAGTACCGGTCGTACCCCCAATGGGCGCCTCCGCGTTACGTTTCGCGGAGTCGATGCCGTTCAAGCACGGCAGCTACCCCGCAACCCGCCGGTCACTCACCGGCGGCCGTCTCATCGCCGAGCCACGGATCGGGGGGCGGAGTCCCGGCCCCCGTCCACACGTCCCCACGTCCACGGCCCGGTCGATCCGTACCGCGGGCGTTCAGCGCTCACCCCCACCACGCCGTCCCCGGAACCCATCGGCGCAGCAGCATGCGCGGGGTGTGGCGGACGAGCCAGGCGCCGGCGAGGCCGATGGCGGCACCGGCGGCGACGTCGCTGGGATAGTGGGCGCCGGATTGCACTCGTTCGGCGGCGACCATGGCGGCCGGCAGCGCGCACACGGCGGCCGCGCGCGGCCATGACGGGGCGACGGCGGCGGTGAACGCGACGGCGGCGGCCGTATGCCCCGAGGGGAACGAGGAGGAATCGGGACGGTCCTCGACCTCGTCGTGGGGAATCAACTCCTTCGGAGGGCGCGGACGGTCGACCACACGCTTGGCCACGCCGTTCGCCAGCACCTGCGCCACCACCAGCGCGGACAACCCCGCCGCCGCCGAGACACGCCCGCGCGACCCGCCCACCGCCGCCATCACCACCGCGGCGGCGCACCACAACTTCGAACTCTCCGCCGCCTCCTCCACCCCGGACAGAATCCGGCCCACCTTCGCAGGCACCCGCGACGCCACCCGCCGGGTCCAGACGCGATCGGCACCACCCAACCCGCACGGCATCCTCATGACCATGCGCATGTCCCCGGCACGCCGCCCTACTCCTTCTCGCGGCAGTCCTCCTTCCTCCTTGCGGCCACGCCTCGCTCCCCGCCCGGGAATGCGTCTCCTCGCCGGTCGTCCCCATCGCGCGGCAGCCGCGTGGCCGATTCTCCTCCCGAGTCGAAGCCCTGCCCCGGGCCGCTCAGGTGTGTTCGGGGCGGCCGAAGAGCAGGTCGTAGCCCGGCGGGAGTTGAAGCAGGATCCGGCGGGTGAGCTCCTCGCCCGCGGCGTCGGCGGCCACGCTCAGGACGGCACTGACGTCCCAGGCCGCGGTGCGTTCGGTGGCTCCCTCGATCCAGGCCGCGGTGGCCCGTACGAAGCGCTCCGGCGGGAGTGGTTCCGCGGCCTGCAGCGGGTTGAGAAGAACCAGGGCGAAGGTTTCCGGGAGCCGGGCGGCCAACTCGGCCCGCACCCCGCCCACCAGGTGCGCGCCGAGCAACGCCAGCACGGTCCGCGCGGCTCGCTCGGCTTCGCGCGGTGTGGCGTACTCGCCGCGTTCCTGTACCCGGTCGATGAACGCATCCCATCGCATGGCCACTTCGGTCCTTCCATGTCGTGGCACGAAGAACGGGGCATGATCAAGCGGGGGACGGAACCCGAGGGGCGGTGGATACCGTCCCCCGCCGTTCGCGCGGCCGGGGAGCCGACTCCTCAGCCCTCGAGCCGACGACGCTCGGATTCCCCGCCGATGGCGATCCTGCGAGGCTTCGCGCGCTCGGCGATCGGGATGCGCAGCGTCAGCACCCCGGCCTCGTAGTCGGCCGTGATGCGCTCGGTGTCCAGGGTGTCGGCCAGGACCAGTTGGCGGGAGAAGACGCCCAGGGGCCGCTCGGACAGCTCCATCTGCGCGTCGTCCGCCTTGGCCACCGGTCGGCGCTCGGCCCTGACGGTGAGCATGTTCCGCTCCACGTCGATATCGATCGCGTCCTTCGCGACGCCGGGCAGATCGAGGGCGATCACGTACTCCCCGCCCTCGCGATAGGCATCCATCGGCATCGCCGAGGGCGTGGACCAGGTACCGGACATCCCGGTCAACTGCTGGGCGAGCCGATCGAGTTCACGGAAGGGATCGGTACGCATCAACATCTCGGAACACCTCCACGGGTCCGGCGGGAACCGCCGATCCGTTTCGTACGACACCTTTGTAACACGTCATCCAAACGATGACAAGCAGGATGTCATCGAAGGGATGACGATATGCGCGTCGACGGGCCGCGCCCGACGGCCGGTTGTCTGCTCCGCTCGGACACCGTGTGGGCGCCGACCGCACATCCCCGTGTGGAAACGAGCCTGGCGGTCCCGAACGTCGGCCCCGGGGTGTGCGCCCGAACGGGCCAGTCGACCGTTGTCACGCCGGAAAGCGGGTACCGCACCGCCCATGGCTGGTATCGCGCTCGGAAGCGCCGCTTTCACGGACCACACCCGCATCGCCCGCAGGTACGCGAAGGACGGCGAGAACGTGTCGCCGCCGCTGACCTGGTCGGGAGTACCGGACGGCACCGCGGAGTTGGTGCTCCTGTGCGAGGACCCGGACGCCCCCGGCGGGACGTTCGTCCACTGGCTCGTCACCGGGATCGCACCCACGGACGGCTCCGTGGACGCCGGCGAGACACCGTCCGGTGGCACACCGCACAAGAACGGCTACGGCGACGCCGGCTGGGGTGGCCCACAACCCCCGATCGGCGACCCCGAACACCGCTACTGCTTCCGGTTGTACGCCCTTCCCGAGCCGGTATTCCTGCCCGAGGATCCGTCGGCCGACGACATCCACCAGGCCGTCGACGAACGGCAACTGGCGAGCGGCACCATCGTCGGCCTGTACCAACGCTGACCGCGCACACCACGCGGAGCGGCTCCCACCCACTCGGAGCAGCAAGGAT
The DNA here is from genome assembly GCF_044458105.1 of Embleya sp. NPDC050493. Lineage (NCBI taxonomy): Bacteria > Bacillati > Actinomycetota > Actinomycetes > Kitasatosporales > Streptomycetaceae > Embleya > Embleya sp. NPDC050493. Next base: position 263,867 of record NZ_JBITHP010000008.1, on the reverse strand, counting down.
CCACGGCCGGCCGCGTTCCCGGTCGCGGTCGCAACGCCATTCAAGCCGTTTGAACTCGTCCTGATGGATGGTTCGGGTTCCGGTCGACGGGCCGGACCGGGCCGGAAGGAGAGTCCACTCATGGGAGCGCGGGACGCGGACCGGGATCTGGCGGAGTTCATGGGAGTGGACGAGATCGCCGCGCTGGTCGAGCGTCATCGCGACCTGTACGTGCGCTGGTCGCGCGGGCCGGAGGTGGATGCCGGCGGCCACAGCCGCGACGAGTTGACCGGTGTACCGCTACCGGGGCTGTCGGCGTCCGCACTGGACGTCGAACCGTGGTGGGGCCGACGCCCCGTCCGCCTGTGGGTGGCCCGGCGCCTGTACGACTACGCCCACCTCCCCAAACGGCGCGGCCCCGGGGTGCGCCCGTGGCTGCTGCGCGGGCGCTGCGTCGGACGCGGCCCCGACAACGAACCCCTGGTGATCGCGGAGCGGGCCGTCGGCTGGATCAGCCGATCGGCCCTGCGCGAGGCGCGCGAACTGGTCGACGCCCAACAGGGCCCCTGGGGACCACTGGACCGGCATCCGTGACTCGGTGGCGGCACCTGGCTCGGGGGCCTGCTGCAGCGATGCCGAGGCACGATCAAAATTTTTCGAAGTCGGCGGTCTGCGGATGTCGAGAACGTGCCACCGGCTCCGTCCCAGGGACATCAGCGGCCACCACCGGCCGCACGAGGAAGAAGGAGAAACGGACGTGGGGATTCAGCGGATGGACAACGTCGGCATCGTCGTCGAGGACTTGGATGCCGCCATCGCGTTCTTCGTGGAACTCGGTATGGAGCTGGAGGGCAGGGCCGAGGTCCAGGGCCCGGTCGCCGACCAGTGCACCGGACTCGACGGCGTCCACTGTGACATCGCAATGGTCCGGACCCCGGACGGCCACAGCCGGCTCGAACTCGCGAAGTACCGCAGCCCCGCGGCGATCAGCGCGGGGCCGCGCAACCAGCCGCACAACATCCTGGGCACGCACCGCGTCATGTTCGCCGTGGACGACATCGAGGACACCGTCGCCCGCCTGCGCCCGCACGGCGCCGAACTCGTCGGTGAGCTCGCCCGGTTCGAGGACAGCTATCTGCTCTGCTATCTCCGCGGCCCGGAGGGCATCATCGTCGGACTGGCCCAGCAACTGAACTGAGACGGAGAAACCCGAACGAACCATCCGGCCGAACGAGATCACCGCGGCGCACGAGACCGTCTCGAGGTACTGGCGGGAGGATGCGCCCCCCGGCCGGCGGTTCGCTCCGTGGGTGCGGCCGCCAGGTCGGTGACGGTCGTCCAGGTCGTGGCCACGCAACCGCGGCACCCCTCTCCCGTCCCGGCCGCGCTCTCCGGGCGCGTGCCGGTCTCAGGACTGTGGCGGGTAGGTCAGGTGTCCGTCCCGGACGACGGCGTGCTGGTTCAGTACGGCCGGCCTCGCCGTCGTGGGCGACATGATGTCCACCACCTGCACGCCCTCGACAAGCAGTGCATCGGTGATCAGTCTGCGATGGCAGCGCCACGGCACGGCCTCGCTGCACATCATCGCCGGCCGTTCGTGTCCGGCGAGGTCGAGTAGTTCGTTGAGCCCTTCCCTGAAGTCGTCGCCCGCCATGTAGTCGGCGTAGTCACGGAAGGCCTTGACGCGCCAGGCACCGTTCACGCTCGGGACGCCCTTGGGGGTGTGCCGCCGGCCGCCCAGCTTCGGAATCCACCGGTATCCGATATCGGGAGGAAGAGCCTTGACGATCGCCTCTCGGCTCCATTGCGGGAATCTTTTCGAGGAGGGGAACGAGCGCACGTCGACCAGGCAGGTGATCTCGTAATTGCGCAACATGTCCAGCACCTCGCCGAAGTCACGCGTCGAATGCCCCACCGTGCAGATGCGGTTCCTCATCCGACCTCCCCACTCGTCTCACTCGGTTGGCCTTCCCGTTCGGGCCGCCCCGAAGACCCTTCGGACCTCGCGAAACACCGGGGGCGCGACCGACCCCTGGCGTCGCCGGATCCCCCCGCTGGGCAGAGCACGACTGGGATTGAGTGGGCCGTGAAGGCCGCATATCTTGTTGGTGAGCACGTACTTTTCTCGTCGATCGGGAGATGAGAACGGTGGCAGTGGAACAGCAGGATCCCTATGTCGTACTCGGGGTTTCGCGGACCGCGTCGGACGTCGAGATCACGGCCGCGTTCAGGGCACTGGTCCGGGCGTTGCATCCCGACTCCCGACCGGATCGGCCCGAGGCCCGTGAGCGGTTGCAGGCCGTGCTGACCGCCTACCACGCCCTCCGGAAGTCCCGGCGTCGCACCGCACACCTGGTGCGGGACACGACGGTCCCGGCCGCGCCCCCGCCCGGGCCACCCGTCGCGCCGGGATTCGTCCGCACCGTCGACGGTGATCGACGCCCTGTGCTGTACGGTCTCGCGTCCCGTTCCTGGACACGGACGCCACTACTGCGCGCGGGCCCGGTGCGGTGGACCCCTGAATGAGCGGCTGAATGAGCGGCGCGGACGCGACACCACGTGTAGGCAGCAGAGTGGGCGTGCGCGATGCCTGGCGCTTCAGGACTCCGTGTACGACCTTCCGGCGAAAACAGGCCACATAATCGCTGGGTTGCCGGGGCTGCGCATTGTCCGGCCGCCGAATAGCCGACACGTGTCACCGCGATCTGCCATGATCGAATTCTTGACTTCGATTGTCGGGAGTTCGAAGATCGCCGGCGCCCGGTGATATCGGCATCGTTCGATCGGAAAAACAGAAACATCGGATCGGCATTGACTATCACCGAGAGACTTGGTTCACTCTGGCTCCGGCGACAGCGGAACGCGTAACCGCTATTCGGGGCATCGAACCTTCAATGGCGAAACCTGTCCGATGTCATGGCGAGCAGTACCGCGACGCGTCGACCGATATTCACGATCAACCCCGTGTCGGGGGTATCCCCATCCACCTCGGCTATGACCCACACACGGGGCACCCCACCGACCCGCGGGAGGTACGTTTTGTTCGCGACCAGACTTCGAGCCATCGGCGCGCTCGGCGCGGCGGCGGCGACCACCGCTGTTCTCGCCTTCGCAGGCACCGCCTCTGCGGGCGGACCCGTGTCCACGACCTACACCTGCCTCGACACGACCTTGGGCGTCTCGTATCCCGGTATCACCGGCGTCCTGACGACCTCCGCGACCCACAAACTCCGGATCCAGACCACTTGGAACGTCCCCGTCCACGTTCAGAACCAGCTCTACACCACCGCGAGGCTGGACTCGGCGGGCGGGCCGGTGGTATTCGCAGGGGGTTTGAACACCGATTCACCCGTCGAGATGGGGCCGCTGCCCAAGACCTCCGGCACGATCTCCCCTGGGGCGATCCTCAGCACCCCGTTCGCGACAGGCCCGACACCGACGATTCCCGGGCCGACCAATTGGAGCCTGCGGGTCGACTTCTCGGCGGTCTCCGGCATGCCGGGGCACTACGTCTATTGCGTTCTGACGGGTCCACAGGTCTCGCTCGCGTATTGATCCGGTCCCGACCCGGGACGCGAGACCGGCGAGCCGGCATGGTGCCCGACTCACCGGGTGAGCGAGCCCACCACCGCTCCGGCCACGTGAGTGTTCCGGGTGGCGCGACCGCCCGGAACACTCACGCCCACACCGGGCTCGCCACCGCGCCACCGGTACCGCCACCGCGCGCCCTGGGCACCCCGATCACGTTGTCGCTTCGCACCCTTCCCGCTCTCGGGCCAATTGTTCGCGTGGGTGATCGCCGGAGGCCCACGCGCTGACGAGGGCGCGACTCAGCCGTTGGTCTTCTTCGGCCACGACGATGCCCGGTGGCGCGGAACCTCGACGACCGACCGGTCCCCCGCGATGGGTACGCCGAGGACCTCGTGTGCGCGGTGTTGCGCCGACCGGGCCTCGCGCAGGCCGTCCCGGCCCCAACCCAGGAGGTCGACGGCGGTGGCCGGGTCGACCAGGAACCGGCGCCATTCCCGGCCGGTCGCCGGATCCGCACGGGCCGGGCCGAGCCGGGCGAGTCGGGCCGCGTACCGTGCCCGGGCAACCGGCGTGCCGCCGTGGATGAGCGCGTCGTGGTCGTGGAGATAGCCGAGATAGGTGCTCGCGCCCAGCTCGGCGCCGGCCTCCTCGTACGCCTCGCGGGTCAACGTCCCCAGCGCGTCGGTGTCCTCGTCCTCGGTGCCGCCCCCGGGCAGCGCGAGCATGCCCTGGTCCGCGACCAGGAGAATGCGCCCGTCGTCGGCGAACAGCCAACCCGCCGCCTGGGCGACGCGCAGCGATCCGGGCACGGGCTCGTCCGGGTGCCAGACCCACGGCCTGCCCATCCTCGGCGCGGCCCGAAGGCCGAGTTCACGGCGCAGCGGTTCGTTGCCGTGGTCGGCTGCGCGGATCGCGGCAAGGCGTTGTGCGGCGTGGCCGTCGTCGTGGACGGTGTCGTGGGGTTGTTGCAGGTGGAGGGCGTAGGGGGTGCCGGCACGGATGGCGTCCAGGGCGGCCCGGGTGTAGGCGACGAGGTCGTGGGGTGGGTCGTCGGGGTCGGCCCAGACGAGTTCGTCGTGCTTGTGCGGTTCGGCGTTGCGTACGGTGTCCGGTGCGTCGGGATGGCGTGCGCCGGGCCATCCCTCCGCGGTGAAGAACCAACCGATCCGCAACGGTCCGCGAGGTGGCCGGTGTTGCAGCACGAGGTCGCAGCGGAGCATGGAGGGGTGCAGGACGACGCCGGTTTCCTCGGCGACTTCGCGCACGGCTGCGGTGACGACGTCCTCGCCGGGTTCGACCTTGCCGGAGGGGAGGCACAGCAGGCCGGGTGCGTAGGGCGAGTTTCGGCTTCGGCGCAGCAGCAGCAGTCTCGGTCCGCGGTGCAGCAGGACGTGCACGTCGACCGGACATCCGGTTCCGGGGCGGGCGACGGGTTTCAGGTGACGACCCTTCGTGAGTCGGTTCGTTGTCTCGCCCGGGACACGATCCCTGCCGCCCCGGGTGGGTTCGCCGTGGACCGACCGGACGTCCCGTCAAGGAATCGATCCACTCTGCGAACACCCGCCTTTCGCAGGCGACTTCGTCACACACGAAGGGACGAGGGCGGACGGTGGGGGTGGCGGCGAGCGTTGCTGCCGCCACCCCCACGCGCCTTCGGGTGCGTTGGAACACCCTCGCTTGGTTCATGCCCTTCCGGGCCTCATCGCCGGCGAGGTCGCCGCGTGACGACGACCGACCCGGTGGGTCGCTCCGGCCGTCGCGCTCGGTGTTGCCGGCTCGGGGCGGACGTGTCGTTTCCTAGTACGACAGGTCCGTCTGGTCCGTGAACACCTTGCCGCGGATGTGCAGGTTTCCCTCGGAGTCGAGGACCGCGATGATCTTCTTCGCGGAACCGTGGTGGGTGGTGAAGTAGATCTTGTCCGCCTCCTGGGAGGAGGAGTAGTTCGTGTTCACCGACAGTTCGATGCTCACCGGCGAGCTGATGAGCACGTCCTTCTTGTCCGTACCCGGGTAGACCTGGTTCTCCCGCAGTTTGATCCGGGCGTGGGTGTCGCCCTCGTCCCAGTCCGATGCCTGTCCGAGATCGATGTCCGTCATGAGGCTTCCTCTCATGTCCCCGGCGGCCGTGTCCCCTCTCGCGGGCTGCGATCGTTCCACATGCGAAGCCCGACGGGACGCGCCCGCCCTCCAGTGAAGAGCCTTGCCGGGCCCGGGCAAAGCCGTTGCGCTCCCGGGCCGAGCACGAACGTACCCATGCGGGTTCCCGCGCGGTACCGGACTGCACATGTTTGGCTCAATTGCTTGATATAGGCTGCTTTTTGGTCAACTCAACGTGTATTGACACGTGTCGCATACGGACGCCGGCCGTACCGCGCCCCACGCCGGCCGTACCGCGCCCCGCGCCGCCACGACACCCGCCCCGGCGGCTCACGCCCACGGGCGGCGGCACCTCGCGCGGCGTTCCTCGTCGGGTCGAGCCGCGGCCTGCTCGATCGCCATGGCCCGGCAGACACCCGTTACTCCGTTGGAGTGGTCCGCCGGGAAGCGGTAGCCCGTAGGCGGGTCGGGCCGGGTGGAGGCGGCGAAGATTGCGCGAGGAACGCGCGTGGGCGAAGACGACGGAGGGGGCGACCGTGCCGGAAGGTGACCAGCGGCCCGGGAAGGGCGGGGTGGACCGCTCGGAAGGATTCGGGGAACGGCTGCTGGGCAAGCTGCTCGACCGGGCGCACGAGATGCCGCCGCAGTTGATCGCTCCTTTGATCGCGGAGGAGGTCGCCGGTGTCGGTGGCCGCGACGTCTCGATCCTGTTGCAGGATTACGCCCGGGAGCTGCTGGTGCCGCTGCCGGGCCGCGGACTGCTGATGGGCGATCCGGAGGAGATCGGTGACTCGCCTGCCGGTACGGCCTTCCTGCGTGCCTCGGCGCTGGAGGTCGAGCAGAGCGACGGCGTACGGATGTACCTTCCGCTCCTCGACGGCAGCGACGAGGTGGGAGTGATGGCGCTGACCCTGGACACCGTCGACGAAGACGACCGGCGGCTGCTGCGGCGGCTCGCCGGTCTGGTCGCCGACATGCTGGTCACCAAGCATGCCTACACCGATCTGTTCTTCCAGGCCCGGCGCCGCGAGGCGATGAGTGTGGCCGCGGAGATGCAGTGGTCCCTGTTGCCGCCGCTGACGATGTCCGTGCCCCAGGTCGCGGTGGGCGCGGCCGTCGAGCCCGCGTACGGAATCGCCGGCGACAGCTTCGACTACGCCCTCGACGACAACATCCTGCACGCGGCCGTGATCGACGCGATGGGCCACGGTCTGGACGCCGCCACCATGGCAACGGTCGCCATCGGCGCCTACCGGCACGCCCGCCGCGCCGACATCGGGCTGGATCGGATGTACGCGTTCATGGACCGGGCCATCACCGAACAGTTCGGGATCGACCACTTCGTCACCGCGCAGATGGTGACCCTGGATGTCACCACCGGCTTGCTGCGCTGGGTCAACGCCGGCCATCCCCCTCCCCTGTTGATGCGTGGAAACCGGGTGATCGAGCGTTTGGAGGGCCCGACCACCCTGCCGGTCGGCCTCGGCGGCGAGCCGCCTGTGGTGAGCGAGATCCGGCTCCGACGCGGCGATCGGGTGCTGTGCTACACCGACGGCGTGGTCGAGGAAAGAGACGCCGAGGGAGAGCCGTTCGGCGAGGAACGGCTCATCGACTGCGTCAACCGGTGCGCGGACGTCGAAGGCGGATTGCGCGCCGGCGCACTCCGGCTCTCCGCCGTCCTGAAACAACAACGCGGTGGACGCACCAGCGACGACACGACGCTCTTCATGATCGAATGGCGCGGCGGCACGGCCGGCCATCTCGCCTTCTCCCCCGAGTGACCCGGCCGACGCCGACCAAGGTGGGCAACGGTTCGGATGCGTCTTGTGACGGACGTCGGCGACCGACCCCGCGCGTCCTTCGATGCGACGCCCACCCTCTCGGCCGTGCCACCGAGAAGTACCGATCCATGTGTGTTTCCCTGACATCGTCCCTGTGACCACGAGGCCGGCGGGAACGCGACACGGCGGCGTCCGAGGGCTGCCGTGTAAAGGGCCGCGTCCCCGCCGACCCTCGTGTGACCGGCGAGCGCCCACCCCGGCACGGGTGGTGTGGGCGGGCCGGGCCGTGGAAGGCATCGAGGGTGGCCCCGCCCCGGGCCACCCCAGTGTCCGACCCCGTCCGCACCCCGGCACCCGGCGCACACAACTCCCGGAGGCCAGCCCAGCCATGACCGGTCCTCGCACCGACACCGAGCCCGACGTCACCCGCCTGCGCGCGGCCACCGACCGAGACCTCACCCGCCTCGCCACCCTGCAAGCGGGCACGTTCGCGCACGCGCGACTGCGCAACGAGATCATCGAGAACAACCTCAATCTCGTCACCCACGCCTGCAACCGCTACACCCACCGCGCCGACCTGCGCGAAGACCTGCGCCAGGTCGCCGCGATCGGCCTGATCAAGGCCGTCGACGGCTACCGCCCCGGCCACGGCGCCGGGTTCCTCGCCTACGCGATGCCCACCATCTCCGGCGAGTTGAAGCGCTACTTCCGCGACCACACCTGGGCCGTCCACGCCCGCCGCGGCGAACAGGAGTTGTACCTGCGCCTCGTGCGCGCCCGCGACGACCTCTCCGTCCGACTCGGGCGCGAACCCGACCACACCGAACTCGCCGCCCACCTCGACATGGACACCACCGAGGTACGCATGGGCCTGGATCTGGGGGCGGCCCTGCGCGCCGACTCCCTGGACGCGCCCCCGCCCGGCGGCAACCCCGACGACCGCCCGGGATCCGGATACGACCTGCGCGGGGAGTCCGACCCCGCCCTGGACCTCGTCGACAACCTCCAGTCACTGCGTCCCCTGATCGCGGCGTTGGACGAACGCGACCGGCGCATCCTCAAACTCCGCTTCTGGGACGACCTCACCCAAGCCGAGATCGGCAAGGCCCTCGGCCTCTCCCAGATGCACGTATCCCGTTTGCTCACCCAGGCCTTCGCCGCCCTGCGCGCGGGCATGCTCGCCCCGACCTGAACCCCCGTGCCCGCGGCCGCCCCCGGACAGGGCGAAGGCGCCTCCGAGGGCAAACCGGCGGCCACACCCGTCACGGCGACACCGGTACTCACCCGGTTTCCGGCACCGGATGCGGCGCTCGCCTGCGCGTGGGATTCGGCCGGGAGGCGGTAGGGAAAAAAAGAGGTCATCGTCGGATCTGCCGGTACGAGAGGTCGGATGATCATGACCGGACAAGCCCGCGCGCCCAAGTCCGCGCGACGATCGCATGGGTCGGTACAGGTTCGAGGCCTCGCAGGGGCAGCGCCTCCGGTCGGGGCGGTGTTGTGCGCTTTGAGGGGCGCCTCGTATCCGGCCCGTCCCGGGCAACTGGCCGAGCACGCCGCACACAACCGGGCCGAACGAGAGATCGTCGAGGCCCTGCGGGCCCTGCCTCCGCGCGCCTATGAGGGACCCAACCAGGTCTGCATGGCACTGTATGGCCGATTCTGCCAAGTCGAAGCCGTCCTTTGAACGTTTTGTCCCGATATCGATACCCGGCGCAAAGGCGGGAGGCCGTTCGCGCGAACGGTTCCCGGCCGGGGGGAACGGCCCCGGAGGACCTCGCCTCCGGTTCGCCCGACCTCGCCGACCGTCGACCGGAGTTCGCGCCGGACCCGGCTTCGCCGTGCCGGAGCGGGTACACACCCTCGGTTCCCGCGAAGGAGGCACGTGTGCAGACGTTTCTGCCGGTCCCCGGCTTCGAGGCGACGGCGCGGTCACTCGACGACCGCAGGCTCGGCAAGCAGCGGGTGGAGACCTTCCAGATCCTGCGGGCGCTGGTGTGGCCGACCTATGGCTGGAAGCACCATCCGGCGGTCGCGATGTGGCGGGGATTCGTTCCGGCGCTGGTCTGCTACGGGCTGGCGATGTGCGCCGAATGGACCCGTCGCGGGTTCCGGGACACGGTGTCCGCACAACTGCTCGAATTCACCGGTGGACGCGTCCCGTACCGACCCGATCTGTATCGCGACGGCCTGCTTCCGCCGTGGCTGGGCGAGGAGGCCCTCCACGCGAGCCACCGCTCCGTGCTGGTGGCCAAGGACGAGGAGTACTACCGGGGACGATACGAACCGGATCCGCCCGCCGACCTCCCGTACGTCTGGCCCCTCCCGCGTTACCCCCGGTGGCCGATGTCGGTCGGGACCGCACGCGCGCACGAGTTCACCCCCGCCCTGCACGCCCTGGGCCGGGACCGGGCAACCACACCGGAACGAGAGGCGTTCCAGGCGATCGCCGCAGGCCACGACTTCGAGGCGGACGCCTCCGGTGCACAGGGGCGCGACCTCGCGCTACTCGCCGGCCTGTCCCGGCCCGGGCCGACGATCTGGTTCACGGGCGCACCTCTTCCGGACGCGGATCGGGCCACGGACACCGACGCGGTCACAGCCGCGTCGGGCGCGTCCGTCCCCGATGACGACGACACCGCGGCGGGCCGAAAGTCGATCGCCCGCACCCCGGATGCCGCCACCCGCCGGGCCATGCGCGCCCAGGCACGCTCACCGGTACGCGTTCGCTTCCTACGGCCGGACCAGCCGATCGTCGACCGGTGGGGTCGACCGGGCCTGCTCGTCGTGGACCACGTCGACATTCCGGATCGGGTCGCCCGACCCGAGGGCGTACCGATCCTGCGCCTGCGGCCGACGTGATGCGGACGCCACGAACGGCGCCCACCGGCGGGCGCACGCGGGCCGAACGTTGCGTCGGCGTCCGTGGGCGCCCACCTCTACGACCCTCACCGGCGATCCACACGCCGATCACCGGCGGCGATGTCGAGGCGTGATTGGAGGACCCATTTCCCGGGTAGCGCGAGCGAACGATGGGTGCGGGCGTGTCTTGGCCGGCAGTCGACCTTCCGCGGATCGAACCCACTGCGAACGTCCACACTGCACGAAGGGGATCGGCGACACCATGACAGACGTCTCGAGCAAGGGGTCCACGGGCGACGACCCTCGCGAGGTACTGACCAACCGGCAAGGGCACCCGGTATACGACAACCAGAATCAGCGGACCGTCGGAGCGCGCGGGCCGGCGACACTGGAGAATTACCAGTTCCTGGAGAAAATCAGCCACTTCGATCGCGAGCGTATCCCCGAGCGGGTCGTGCACGCGCGGGGCACCACCGCGTACGGCTATTTCGAGGCCTACGGCGCGTGGGGTGACGAGCCGATCTCGCGTTTCACCCGCGCAAAGCTGTTCCAGGAACGCGGCAAGCGCACCGACGTGGCGGTGCGCTTCTCGACGGTCATCGGTGGGCGGGACTCCTCGGAGGCGGCGCGCGACCCGCGCGGGTTCGCGGTGAAGTTCTACACCGAGGACGGCAACTGGGACCTCGTCGGCAACAACCTCGCGGTGTTCTTCATCCGTGACGCGATCAAGTTCCCTGACGTCATTCACGCACTCAAGCCGGACCCGGTGACTTTCCGCCAGGAACCGAACCGCATCTTCGACTTCATGTCGCAGACACCCGAGAGCATGCACATGCTCGTCAACCTCTTCAGCCCCCGCGGAATCCCGGCGGACTACCGGCACATGCAGGGGTTCGGCGTGAACACCTACAAATGGGTGAACACGGCGGGCGAAACGGTTCTGGTGAAGTACCACTGGATGCCCAAGGTCGGCGTCAGCAGTATGACCGGGGCCGATGCCGCGAACGTACAGGCCGAGGAACTGGGACACGCCACCAAGGACCTTCGGGACGCGATCGAGCGCGGTGACCACCCCGAGTGGGAACTGCTCGTACAGATGATGTCCGACGACGAGCACCCGGAGCTCGACTTCGATCCGCTCGACGACACGAAGGTCTGGCCGGAAGAGGACTTCCCGCCCCGGCCGGTCGGCCGCATGGTGCTCGATCGCAACGTGCGGAACGTCTTCGCCGAGAACGAGCAGATCTCCTTCGGCACCGGCGTCCTCGTCGACGGCCTCGACTTCTCCGACGACAAGATGTTGGTGGGACGCACCTTCTCGTACAGCGACACCCAGCGCCACCGGGTCGGCCCGAACTACCTCCAACTGCCCGTCAACCAGGCGAAGAACGCCGCGGTACGCACGAATCAGCGCGACGGGATGATGACGTACCACGTGGATGGTGGTCAGGAGAACCCACACATCAACTTCGAGCCGTCCATCCACGGTGGTCTACGCGAAGCCGAGTACCCCACGACGGACGAGCAGGGGCCGACGATCACGGGGAGGGTGACGCGCCGGCGGATCCCCCGCACCAACGACTACAAGCAGGCGGGACAACGTTTCCTGATGCTGGAGCAGTGGGAGCGTGACGACCTCGTGCTCAACCTGTCCACGCAGCTCGCCCAGTGTGAACGCGACGTCCAGGAGCGGATGGTCTGGCACTTCCTGCTGGTGGAGGACGAACTGGGTCGACGTGTCGGCGAGGCGTTGGGCATCGGCGCGGACGATGTCACCTCCCTGGAACCGCTGGCGAGTCAGGACTTGACCGAAGAGGATCGCAACCGCCTCGAGAAGCTCGGTCGCAACGGTCCGCGCGACATCGAGGGCCTGTCGATGACACATTGCGTGCCGAACAAGCGCGCGACGGTGAATCGCTGAGCCGAACGCCTGAAACCGCGACGTCGCAGGAGCGTCCCGGCTGTCGGTGAGCCCTCCCTTCGGGCTCGCCGGCGGCCCGGGCACGACTCGGTCGTCAACACCCCCGAGGCCGGCTCGGCTTCGACGTGTCCGTTCCGGGCCGGGCGGCACGTGAATTTCCGAGACTCGGCAAGTTCCTCTGCGAGCGCTCCGCAGCCTCTGGCACCCGGAATCGCTCGGCCGGACTACAGCACGTGGACAGGAGCATGGCATATGTCGGACGAAGCGCGCGGCGACGACGTCTACCAGCCGGACAACGCCGACATCGACAACGGACCCGACGACGAGCTCGACTTGGCGAACGCGCTCGACGAACCGGACCTCGACGACATCATGGACACGAGCTATTCGCCGCCGGAACGCCCCTTCGGGGCCGAAGAATTCGGTACGACGGCAGAAGAGCAGTCGACGGGCGAGCCGTTGGAGCGGCGTTTGGCCCGCGAACGGCCGGATGTCGAACCGGAGGCCGGTGACGGCATCGGCGACTTGCCGGACGCCGCCGGAGAGGCGCGGGACGACGGCGCTGCCGGAGAGCGCCGAACCGGCCGCCTCCTCCAGGACGACGAACCCACCGGTTCGGCTCACGACGTCGGAATCGACGGCGGCGCGGCTTCCGCCGAGGAGGCGGCCGTGCACACCCTCCCGGACGAGTGGGATGAGGAATAGGGATCGACGGGACTTGTCCATCCCCTTCCGCGCGGTCCCCACGGGCGCCCCCACGTCGGGCGCGATCCGGTCCAGGCCGGCGGCAGGACCAGGGCGCGGATGCGGTCCCGGACGACGGGATCGGTCACGGCACGGCCGTCGGCGTCGTAGTAGGTGAAACCACGTCCGCGACGGCGCCGAGTCAGGCCGGGATCGGTCGGATCGACGTGCCTGAGCCGAGAGGTCGGTCCCGTGCCTTCACCCACGTTAATGGCCTTCGCGTTCGTCGGGACATCCGCGGGCCCCGCGCATACCCGGGCGCCGCGCCGGCAAGGATCGGCTGCCCTCCCCCGCCTCGCTCATGCACATCCCACGGTCACCGGCGTCAATCGGCATTTCGGATGGACCGCGGAGACGGGTGGCCGAGTGAACGAGAAAAGCCGGCGCTGCCGGTGGAAGGGCCCGGTCGCAGACGGGCGAGGGCGACATCGCGCCACCCACTTCGGCCCCGCCAGACCCGCGAACGGGGTACAAAAGACGAACACGACGGCGCCGGCGCTTCCCGACGGCGGAGCCGTCCCGTTCCGGTGCGGGGAGGGTGATGGAGTCAGACCACGGCATATCGGTGCCCGAGGTACCCATGGCCCCGCCGTCGACTCCGACCACGTCCAGCGGCCGGATCGCCTTGGACGGCGGCCCCGGGACCGCCGCCCGCGCGCGTCGGGCGGTGCGCGCGTTCATGGATCCGCGGGCGGGCGCGATCCGCGCATCGGCCGGCACGGTGGAATTGATCGTCAGCGAACTCGTCACCAACGCGGTACGGCACGCCCCCGGTCCGTGCGTCCTGGAAATCGAGGACGTCGACGGCGAGGTGCGCGTGACGGTCCACGACACCAGCCCCGAACACCCCGTGCGACGAGCAGGCGACGCGTACCGACCCAGTGGGCACGGCCTGGAACTCGTGCGATCCCTCAGCACCCATCTGCTCGTCGTGGACCACCATGACGGCAAAGCCGTCACCGCCCGCATCCGTTACGCCGACGGACCCCGGTGAGCGACCGGAGGAAGAAGCCGCAACCATGCGGCCGGCCGGTCGGATTCGGGCGGGATGGTATTCGCCGACCCCGACCACACCACCGCGAAGACGACGTCGGCCGACGTTCGCGCGCCTGCTGGACGTACTGGACCGACCCGACCCGAGCTTCACCATCGTCACGCCCTGACCGCACGGCGAGTCGCGGCCCGGGCGACCGACTCCCCGGCCTCGGCGTAGCGGGCGTAGCAGAGAGCCGGGGCGCCCACAACGTCGATCCGGTACGAAGGACCGGAACGTCACTGCTGAGGCGGCCCGTTCCACAACCGGACCACCGTAGCGGCCAGTTCCTTCAGAAGGCCGGCGCGCGCGGCCGCCTTCGTTGCCCGGAACTCGAACTCCGACTTCCCGTCCTTGCGTTTGATCCGCACATCGATCTTCGTCTGCAGCCACCCCACCACTCCGGCCAGAACCACCACCGCGGGCACGGCCAGGTCGGTACCAAGCCGGGTATCCGACGGCGGCTCCGCCACCACGGCCCGCACCACGTCGGCGGTCGCGGGGTCCTCCACCAGGAGGACGAGGAGCCTGCGTGCGGCCGCGTACTGGTCGACCCCGTTCAGGTCCGCGGCCTCCGTGCCGTTGTGCCCGCCGGCCTCCAGCAGGGCGGCCAACAGGGCCTCGGCCTCGTCCCTGTCCATGGGTCGGGCCTCGGGTGCCACATCGGCGGTGAGATCCTCGGTCACCTCCTGTAGGGCCAGGATCAGCGAGCGCTCATCGAGTTCGGCAATCACAGCTGCGGTCACGTGTGCCTCCAGACACCGAATAGAGCCAGTGCGGCCCAGTGATAGGGGTGGGTCTCCCAGTGGCCGCCGGGCTGCCGCATCATGGCGCGCTGGGCCTGCCACAACGCCCGCCATGGCGGCTGCCCCGGCGTGGCCGGGTCGTCGCAGAGCAGAAGGCGGTAGAAGTCCGCGAAGAGTCGGCGCGAGCTCGTGTCGTCGACGTCCCACAACGTGGCGACGACCGTGCGCACTCCGGAGTGCAGGAGTGCTTGGACGACGCCCTCCAGATAGCCCGTGCTCTGTGCGTCCCAACGCGCGGTCGAACATGCCCGCAGCGTCAGCAGGTCGAGCCGCAGGCCCTCCCGCGCCAGCCGGCGGGCCGTCAGCACGTGGTCCAGCCTGGTCTGCACGTCGACGGTGTGCGGGTGCCGAGCCGGGCGCTGCCCGTCGTACGAGAAGAGTAGTCCCGAGTCCAGTGGCTCGGTCGGGTCGAACCAGCCGTGCCCGGCCAGATGTGCGATCGAGGCGCCTCGGAGCCCGATGGCCACCACGTCCGGTGTCGCCCGGATTCCCGTGTCGCCGACGACAGACCGGCCGCAGCTCGTGACCAGTTCGGCGTCGTGCTCCAGCCGGCCGGGCTCGGGATCGTCACGGTCCGCCGTCCCCGCGACGTACACCGTGGAGCTGCCCTTCGCCGGCGGCAGATCGGCGAGTCTGAGCAGTATCGTGGCGCTGGTGACCTGGACGACGGCGTGTCGCTCCGCCAGCGGTCGGTCCTCGCCGGGTAGCGGCAGCGCGTGAAGCGGCAGATTGTGCAATGGGCCGCAGGCGGCAACACACAGCAGTTGCCTGCCTGCCACATGTGGCAGGAAGGCAAGGAGACCCTCGGCCAATTCCTCGAAAAAGGCCAGACTGCGTTTCCACGGCCGACGGGCCGGCAGCGGCGCCTGCGGCGGGAACGCCTCCGGATCGCCGTCGAAGGCACGGCGCAGCCGCTCCGCTGCCCGGCGCAGTGTCTGCTCGGTCAATGGGGTCCGTACGGCGGTGAGTCGGTCCGTCGCCGGTACGTACGTGAAGATCGTGACGACCTGGTGGCCGCAGAAGTACGACACGAAGGCGCACTCGGCGGCGTCCGGGTGGTTGCGGAGATATCCGCGCAGCGCATGAAACCTCGCTGGGACGGGCGACTCGCGGCCGGTGCCCCCCGTCCAAGTCTTGTATTCCTCGTGCACGTCGAAAGCCAGTTCCAGTGGGGACTCGGCAGTGCCGGCGGGAAGGCGGAGTTCGTCTCCGTGGTCGAGAAGCAGGTCGAGAAGTGATTCGTAGACACCTCGGTGCAGCGCCACCCGAGCGGGCCAATCCTGTGTGCTCCGACGTTCCGACGGCACCCGTACCAGCCGCTCGCGGGCCTCCCATAGTCCATCGAAGGCGTCCTGGCGGGCCGTGGCGTGCTCGGTCCACCGCATCAGAGTGCGGGCCAGGCGCTCCGTCGCCAGAAGCCCCATCTGCACGGATGGTGACTGCTGCGAGCCCTGGGCGGTGAGTTCGCGCAGTATCGCGACTGCGTCCGCGTGCCGTCCGGCTTGCTCGTGCCGAGACGCGTGCGCCAGCCCGAACAGCAGCCGTGAGGTCCCGGAGGCGAAAAGGTCGGGGCGGGTGTCCCGAAAGGCGTCGGCGGTGGTCAGCAGTAGGTCCCCGGCCGCGCCCATGCGCTCGGCGCGGGTCACCACCAGGGACATGCCCTCCTCCATGACATACGTCACGGCGCTCATGGACTTCACCAGCGCTTGGAAGTATGCCTCGGCGGCCTCGTGCTCGTTTCCCGCGTCGCAGGCCAGGTCTCCGATGCCGATCAGGGCGTGAACCGCGCTCAGCCCTTCGCTGCCCTCCTCTTCGAGAAGTCGCAGCGCCCGCTCGTAGCAACTTCGTGCGGCCTTCGGTTCGCCCGCTCCCCCGTAGGCATGGCCGAGGTTGTTCAGCGCACCGACCAACCGACCTCCGTTCACCTCGACATGGGACAGTGCCCGGCGGGCCTCGCGCACACTTTGCCGAATCAGGCCCGCCTTCTGGTACGAGGCGGCGAGAGCGGTGCGTGCCTGGTATTCGGCCTCCGAGTCGCCGCACGCCCGCGCCGCCTCGATCGCCTGCCCGAAGGAGAATCTGGCTTGCTCGTACGCAGCGTTGTCGTCGCACAGCAGACCACGCAGGAAGTGGCGGTTGGTCTGCAGTTGCATGACGAGCGCGTCGTCCCCGGACGCGATCGCGGTCCCCGGACCGAAAGCGACCTTGTCGAGCAGCGCCAATGCTTCCTGGGCCCGCCCCGCCGACCGAAGGGCGCCGGCCAGGTGCATCCGCAGTGCCGCGATCCTCGGTACGGCATCCGGACCGGATGGCGGCATAGCGTCGGCCCGTCGCAGCACCGCGAGCGCGGCGTCCAGTGCGCCGAGTTCGCTCAACTCCCTGGACTCCCGCTCCAGTTGCTCGCGGGGGTCAGCGCTTGGCTCCCGGTATCCCGACGGCCGGGGTCCGTCGCCCCGCCGCGCCATGGTGGTGATCCGCTCAAAGGCGTACGTCAGGGCGGCGTGCAGGCCCTCGACCGTACCTTTGTGGAATTCTGCGAGGGCGGCTTCCTCCGGGCGGCCCGCGGCCTTCAACCCGACGCACAGACTGTCCAGTTCACGCAGCAGCACATCGGGGTCGAAACGTCCGGCGGCCCTGGTCAGCAGGCCTTCCGCGTGCCGGACCGACATCGCGGACAACAGGGCCCGGGCCAAGTCGCGCTCGCCCCGGTCCCCGCCACTCTCGGACCTCGGCATCTCATCCACGGTCGAGGTCCGCCGGATCGCCGGCGCCGACCGTGCGCATGGCGAGCCGCACGTCTTCGCGGTCCGTCTCGTCGGCGGCAGTGGCATAGGCGCGCCCGAAGTGGTGCCGGCTGAGTTCCTGCGCGCCCAGGATCCAGTAGAACTGGGCCACGTGGAAGTGGACGAGGTGATCTGCCGATGGATCTGTGGCCCACTCGTCGGTCAATCTGCGTGCCTCGGCGTAATCGCCCATGTGGTAGACGGCGGAGACAAGATCGAAACGGTAGTCGTGATTGGTGGGAGATCTTTGTACTTCCAGACGAAGTTCCTCCACGGCATTCCGGTCACCGGCGAACGCCCGCCGTCCGACCTCACGCAGCCGCTGCGCCCGTGACTCCGCGTGCTGCGCTTGCATGGGATCGGTGTGCCACTCCCGGACGGTGGCCAGCAGTGTCGAATGGGGGGCCACCCTCTCCAGTTCCAGGAGGACATCGTTGAACTCGGGCGAGAAACCTTCGGCGGCGATCAGCGCAGCCGCCAGGATCTCGAGCGCGTCCGGGTCGTCGGCGGCCGCACGGCGCACTTGTCGTGCCGCCGCGAGGAAGTCCCTGCTGGTGACACCGCTGCCGGGAACCTGCACCAGGCTGCTGAGCAGGCGTGCCAACTCCTTGAGTTCTTCCGCGGACGCCAGACCCCGTTCGAACCGCTCCCGGATCGCGGCAACCCGTAGTTCCAGATATCGCACCTGCCTGGCCGTGTCCTGTCGAGCATCTTCCAGTTCGGCGATCCGCCGCTCGACCAGTTGCCGTTCCTGGGTGTCGATGCCGGTCCGGCCGCGGCACGCCTCCAGTGTGCGGGCGCACTCCTCGGCACGGCCTGCCATCAGATGACTGGTGGCGAGATTCAAATACGCATACGCAAAGTCGGGTCGGCGCTCGATCAATGTGCGCCACACGCGCTCCGCGTCGTCTTTGCGTCCGAAAGCCAAGAGCGCGGCCGCGTATTGATTCACGGCCGACGAATCGCCCGGCGCGGCTGCGTCGGCCAGCTGCTGCAATGCTTCCGCCCGTTCCGCTTCGGGACGGTTGCCCTGTAACGCCGCGATCGGATCTCCGGGCAGCTTCGGTCCGTCGAGTAACAGCGACCAGTTGAGTCCGTTGTGCATGAGCCCTCCCCCGTAGGCCGAGGCCGGACTGCGCCTCGTATGACAACGCAAGCGACACCAACCGATGGCGACTTGTTCAGGTTATGCCGATCCGAGAGTCGGCGAGGGCGAAATGGGAGGCATTCTGCCGGGTGAGCGGTTGACAACTCGTGGTGCTCGAAGGCGCCCTCACCGTCGCGGTCGGCGGGATCAGCGAGACCCTGAACTCGGGCGACTCCCTGTTCTTCCAAGCCGACGCGGACCACGGCTTCGCCAACCGAACGAACGCTCCCTGCGAATACATCATGATCATCTCGCGCAGAACCTGATCGGCCGCCTGTTCCCGAACCCGGGGCGGTGGAGCGGCATGACCCCCGCAAGTGAACGTTCGACCACCCGACGGCGGAGCAGGACGACGAACCCCTGGCGTCCTTGGGCCCGTCGGGATGTCCCGGCCGCCCGCCGCGTGGAGCGGCGGCAGGCAGCCGGAACACGTGAGGTGGGCCGAGGGTTCAGGGCACGAAGACCAAGCGCTCGCTGGTCTTCTCGGACCATGCCTGCGCGATCCGGGCCGGCGGCACGGCACGGGCCCGCACGTCGATGGCGCCCTCGGTCACCGCTTTCGCCAGCTCGGGCAGTTCGGCGATGAAGTCACGGGCGGAGACCGAGCCGATGCCGCTGCCCACGATCTTCAGCCGGGCCGCACGCAGCGCCGCGGAAGGGATCGGGGCGGACTCGCCCGCCATGGAGCCGATCTGGACCCAGGTCAGCGGAACAGAGCGGTCGGCACGGGCGGTAAGCATCGCAAGCATGGCGCCGGCGGCGGGAGCCCCCCACACGAAGTCGAGGACGACGTCGACGTCGGCTGCGGCGGCGATTTCGTCGAAGGTGAGCGCCCGGTCCGCGCCGAGGTCGGGCAGCGCCGCGAGGCCGGTGGCGTCGCGGCCGACGGCGAAGACCTGGGCGGCGCCGAACCGCTTGGCGATCTGGACGGCCATGCGTCCGGCGCTGCCGGTGGCACCGAGGATGAGAACGCGCTGCCCCTCGCGGAAGGTGATGCGGCGACGCAGGGCGACCCAGGAGGACATGCCCGGGTTCATCGCGGCGGCAATCCGGACCGGATCCACGTCGTCGGGCAGGACGACGCTTCGGCGAGCGTCGATCACGGTGCGCTCGGCGAAGGTGCCGAGGTTCGTGTCGTCCAGTACCGCGTAACGCAGGCGGCCCGATGAGTCGCGCACGACGCCGTCGACGCCGGGCACCAGCGGGAAGACGCCGGTGGCGGAGTAATGGGTGCCGTTCGCCTTGGCCCGGGTCAGGTGGTGCAGGCCCGCCGCGAGGACGTCGACCACCAGCTCGTGCTCGCCCCGGGCCACCGGCTCGGGGTGCTCGCCGTAGACGGGCGGCGCGTCGTACGCCGTGATGACCGCAGCATGCATGAGGAACTCCCGCAGGTTGGTTTGTATTACCAATCATTGCCAGAGTTGTTGGTAATGCAAACAATGTCAAGTAGGGTGACGCTCATGGATCCCGACGACTCCACGGACGCCCTGGTCGACGGCCTGGTCCGCAGCGCCTTCCAGGTCATGGGTGTTCTCACCCGCATCGGCGCCGAGCACGACCTGTCCCTCACCCAGCTGCGCGTACTCGGCATCGTGCGCGACCGACGCCCCCGTATGAGCGACCTCGCGGCCTTCCTGGGCCTGGACAAGTCGACCCTGTCCGGCCTCGTCGCGCGCGCCGAACGGCGCGGGTTGCTCACCCGCGATACCGGCCCCGACGACAAGCGCGCCGTCGTCGTCGTGATCACCGACGCCGGACGCGACCTCACCCAGCGCCTGTACGAGGAATTCCGGGACACCCTCGCACCGGCAACCGATCGCCTCGATCCGAAACAGCGCGAGCAGCTCGCTCAGCTGCTCGAGCCGCTCCTCACCCCACCCCTGCCGGCAACGCCGCGTCCCGAGCGCCCGGCGCGCGGCACGCCCTGAGTCCGGGACCGTTGCCGGCGCCGGCCCGGCGCACCGACGCGGACAGGCGCGCACGCACGTACGCACACGTACGCCCGCACGCGCGCTCGGTGCCGAACGGCGGCTCGGTGATGGTCGGGACCGCGCGGCCGTGCCCACACCCGGCACGGAGATCTCTACGATCCCCGGGGTATCGGCCACCGGGGTCGGCGACGAAGTCGTCGAAAGCGCGGGCCCGTTCCAGGCCGACGACCGCCTGAGCGGACCTCGTTGGGCGCCGACGACAGCGTGGCGCCCGGGTCCACCGTGAGGGAGAACTCACGGGTTCCTATCCGCCGAGGCGGTTCGTCGGAACGTCGAGCCAGGTGTATTCGCCCCGGCGGTCGATCGTGAGGCCGAAGCGATCGGCGGTCGGGCCACCTGCCCCGGTCCACCAACGGTAGGCCGCCTCGAGTTCCTCCCACAGACGTCTGGAACCGCTCTGATACACAACGCTCTCCGGTGTCGCGTCGTCCAGCAACGCCGCAGCCCAGGAGCGATCCGAGAGCCCGTACAGCCAGACGCTGACGGCGGCGCCCCTGCGGTCCACCAACAGCACGCAGTCGCCGACCGACAGGGCGGCCACGGCCATGAACGGATGGCGAATCGCATCCTCGAAACCCGCGGCGCGGACGGTCAACGTCGTCACCGACACGGCGGCATCGCCCGGGAAGCCGTCGGGCAGATACGCCGCCTGATCCAGGCGATCGGGGCGCTGGGAACGGACCTTCATGAACTCCACCGGCGTGGTGAACCGGCCCGACGCACTCCGCCCGTCGTCGGCCACCACCAGGCGCACGACGTGATCGGCGTTCGTCAGACGCGTTCCCCACGGGGCGACGATCACCCCGCCCGGGACGGTCTGTTCCACCCACGCGTAGGGAATCTCGCGCAGCCCCGCCGTGGCGAGGATCCGGTCGTACGGCGCGGCCGGGGGATATCCGAGAAGTCCGTCGCCGGTGACCACGGTGGGGTGTAGGCCGTGCGCGTGCAGGGCCTTCTCCGCGGTGGCGGCCACCGTCGGGTCGACCTCGACGGTGATCACGCGATCGGAACCGAGGCGGTGGGCCAGCAGCGCGGCGTTCCATCCCGTACCGGTGCCGATCTCCAACACCCGGTGGCCCGGACGGACATCGAGGTCGTCGAGCATGGCCATCACCACGCTGGGCATCGAGGCGGAGGATGTCGACACGCGACCGGGTTCCGGGCCGGTGTGCCGCCCGTCGTCCCATTGGGTGGTGACGGGTACGTTCGCGTCCGCCGCGGCGAACCAGGCGTCGGGGTCGGCGGCGCGGTCGCGGGTGACGCTGCTCGAGGCGGCCATGTCGAACGGCCACATCACGGTCGGCAGGAACCACGCGCGATCCACCGCCTCGAAGGCCGGCAACCAGGCCGCCGGCATCACACCGGAGTCGAGAAGCGCGCGCTGCAGGCGCGCCCGGCCGGGCCGCGAATGCCGTCCGGTGAGCGTCACTTCTTGTGCTTGCCCGGCCCGTCGGGCGTCGTGCCGTCCGGCGACGGCGGATCCTGCGGCGGCGTCCACGGTTGCCCGGGGTGATCCTTCTTGTCCGGGTCCTTGTCACCGTTCGCGACGATTGCCTCGAAACGCATACGCCCTCCCCCCAACCGACAACACTCAGTGTCGCAGAGAAATCACTGTACGGATACAAGGTCGCAGAAGTCGGAGCACCGCAGACCGATCACCCCGCGGCGGGAACAAGTGGAGCGGCCCCGACCCGAGGCAACTCCGCACCTACACACTCGAACTGACGACGTGTCAGGCTCGGTGCGGGCCGGGTAGGTTGGCTGCGGGGACGGCGCATCCGAGCGGAAGGGGACGCAGTGTCGGTCCGGGGGAACATCTGGCGGCTTCCGCACGGCGACGAGATCGGGGCGGTGCTTCCTCCCGAGATCGATACCTCCACGCCGCACCCGGCCCGCATGTACGACTACTACCTCGGCGGCAAGGACAACTTCGCCGCGGATCGCATCGCCGCCGAACAGGTGATGGCCGCCGCACCCGGCGCCGCCGACTCCGCTCGAGGCAACCGGGCGTTCCTGCGCCGCTCCGTGCGGCTGCTCGCCGAGTCGGGGGTACGACAGTTCCTCGACATCGGCACCGGCATCCCCGCGGCGGGCAACACGCACGAGATCGCCCAGGCCGTCCGACCCGATGCCCGGGTCGCCTACCTCGACAACGACCCGATCGTGCTGGTCCACGCGCGCGCCCTGATGACCGGCGACGAGCGCGGACGGCTCACCTACATCCAGGGCGACCTGCGCGACGGGGGCGCCCTCGCCCGGATCCCCGAAGTACGCGAGGTGTTGGACTTCGACGAACCGATCGCCTTGATGTTGTTGGCGATCCTGCACTTCGTCCGCGACAGCGACGACCCGGCGGCGATCGTCGCCGAACTGCGCGACGCGCTGCCCACCGGTAGCTACCTGGTGCTCTCGCACGCCTCCGCCGACTTCGACCCCGCCCGCGCGAACAGCGGTGCGCAGGTGTACGACCGGGCCACCGCGCCGGTCGTACTGCGCTCGCACGCGGAGGTCGAGCAGTTGTTCGCGGGCTTCGAGTTACTCGCCCCCGGCCTGGTGAACCTGCCGCGGTGGCGCCCCGATTCCCGGGAGGCGGGCGAGTACGATCCCGACCTGGTCTGGTTGTACGGCGGCGTGGCCCGCAAGCTCTGACGACTCCGCGATCGGCCCCGCCCCGACGAGCATTTCTTACTCGTCGGCGCCGGTCACGGCCCGAGCCGGAACCGCGCCCGCAGACCCGGCAGAGCGATGGCCGAACAACTGCGGTGGCCGAACAACTGTGGTGAACCCAGCCGGCGCCTGCCGCGGCCATGCACCTGCCGGGGGGTACGTGACGATGCCTGGCCACCTTCACCGGTGAGCCCCGCCGCGCCCACCTGGCGCGCCTCGAGGACCTGCACACCGCAGCCATCGACGCCCTGGGCCGGGACGTCACTCCCCCGAAATCCGGACCGCCCTGACCGCTCTTCGGCGCGACACGAGCCACCGACCCGACGCACCCCACCACCCGCCCCGGTGGCGCCACGAACGGAACGACGGCCACCGTCCCCACGAGCCGCGCTCCGGACGCAACCGACCCGACGGGGACCGGCGAACCGGCCTGGACCGGCGAGGCGCTCTTCGGGCTACCTGTCGTGCTTTCGGCGCACCATCTCGGTGATCCAGGTGGGTGCGAACGGGGAGGTGCAGTTCGGCGGCGTCGGGTAGTCCTTGAGAACTTCCAGACGCTCGCCGATGTCGATGGCTCGGGCGCGATGCTCGGCGTGTTCGATCCCGATGTGGCCCAGGCATTCGTTCATCGCCCATTGGAGACGATCCGGAGCGTGCTTCATCCGTGCCTCGATGACGTCGAGCAGCGCGGCGAGGTCGAGCCCCTCGGGCTTCTTCACCACGCGCTCGGTGGTCAGGGCCCATCCGGCACTCGCCACCTCGGGATCCGGATCGGCGAACCAGGCCGAGCGCAGTTCTTCGGAATGCGGGTTCTTCTTCACCACGTAATCGATGAGCCAGTCGCACACCTTGGGGGTTCGCGCCTGACGCAGCATGGTGTCCAGTTCGTCTGCCCCGAACGCCTTCGGGCGGCAGATCAGGATCGCCAGGAGCCTTGCCGCGGAATCGTCCGTCTCCCAGAGCCGAAGGGCGAGTTCGTGCCGAGTCTTCAACTTCTTCGCGAGCGCGCGCAGCTTGCCGAGGTTCACGCCGTGATCGTCACCGTGCCTCCGGTTGACCTCGCGTAGCTTCGGCTCGTCGAGCGCGGCCAACTCGGTCATCACCTCGGCCGGTGTCGTCTCGGCCATCTCGGTCTCCTTGTTCACCACGCGCGTTCCAGCGCATGTCGACGGGCGCGGTCGGCGGGCGCACCGGCCATACCGATGCGGGGGCCTGCGGGGCGCCCGGATCCGGCCGCCCCCTCCCAGTGCTTCATGCTTGACTTATATAAGTGTAGACGCAAATATGGATGCCATGCACGCGTTCGAGGTCCTGAGCGATCCGGTTCGTCGACGGATCCTTGAGCTTCTCGTGGACGGGGAAGAGCCGGCGGGTCACATATCAGCCGCCATCGGCGAGGAGTTCGGCATCAGCCAGCCCGCCGTCTCGCAACATCTGCGGGTGCTGCGAGAGCAGGGTTTCGCGACCGTCCGTCCCGAAGGCACCCGAAGGCTGTACGCCGTCGCCCCGGAGGGGCTCCGGCAGGTGAGCGAATGGCTGAGTCCGTTCGAGCGCTTCTGGCGCGGCCCGTTGGCCGCTCTCGGTACGGAACTCGCGCGTGGTGAACGTGCGCGCAGGTCGGCCGCCGAGCAGGCGAGTTCCGGCGAAACCGTCGGTTCCGACGGTCCCACACCGCAAGGCGAGGAGTGAGCATGGTCGACGTACCTTCGCAGATCGACGCCGTGGCGCGCGCGCTGCACACCGGCGAGGTCGATGGGGAACCAGCGCGCATCCAGACGATCGCCCAGGAGTATCCGGCC
The DNA here is from genome assembly GCF_044458105.1 of Embleya sp. NPDC050493. Classification (NCBI taxonomy): domain Bacteria; kingdom Bacillati; phylum Actinomycetota; class Actinomycetes; order Kitasatosporales; family Streptomycetaceae; genus Embleya; species Embleya sp. NPDC050493. The sequence goes on along the minus strand of NZ_JBITHP010000008.1, from coordinate 238,729 downwards.
GGCATCGACGATGTGTGGGACGCCACGACGAGCCCCGAGCGCATCGCGCGCTGGTTCCTGCCCGTATCGGGAGACCTCCGCATCGGCGGTCGGTACCGACTCACAGGCAATGCGAGCGGTGAGATCCTCTCCTGCACGCCGCCGTCCGACGGAACCGCCGGCTACCGGGTGATGTGGGAGTTCGCGGGCGGTGTCTCATGGGTCCGCGTTCGGCTCACTTCGTTGGGGCCGGAACGCACGCGGTTCGAGCTCGAGCACACTTCCCGAGTCGCCGACATGCCCGCCGAGATGTGGGACACCTTCGGGCCGGGCGCCACCGGCGTGGGATGGGATCAGGGCCTCCTGGGTCTCGCCCTGCACCTCGGCGTACAGGACGACAGGATCGCGCCCGAAGAAGCCGAGGAATGGGCTCTCTCCGACGAAGGCAAGGCGTTCGCACGTGCGGCCGCCGATCGCTGGGCCGACGCCTACATCGCGGCAGGCGCCGACCGAGAAGTCGCGGCCCGCACCGCCGAGGCAACCTTCGGTTTCTACACGGGCCGAACTCCTGGCGCCTGACAGCGGCGAATCTCGACTCGTGCGTGCTCCGCCCTCCCCGCTCCCACTTCATATCGCGCGATGCCTCCGATCCGCTGCCCCGAAACGGACGCCGATCACACCGGGTCGCCCCCGGCACAGGAACGCAGGCACGAGAACGCCGACACGAGAACCCCGGCACACGAACGCCGGCACAAGAACCCCGCCCCCGGTGCAAGAACCCCGGCACGAGATCGGAAGCGGCACCCCGGCCGGCTCACTCGCACCGAGCCGGACCCGTGCCTCCCGGAACGGGTGCCGCGTACGTCGGCTGGGTGAATCGCAGGATGTTGCCGGAGGGATCGAGGAAGGCGCAGTCGCGGGCGCCGTCGGGCTGGTTGATCGGTTCCTGCATGACTTCGACGCCCGCGGCCTCGATGCGGTGGAAGGTGGCGTCGCAGTCGTCGGTCGTGAAGACGAGACGGCTCAGGAGGCCCGTGGCCACGAGCTGCTCGATCGCCTGTCGGTCGGTCGGCGGGACGCACGGGTCCGTGCCGGGTGCCTCGAGGAGGATCCGCATGTCCGGTTGTGACGGCGGGCCGACGCTCACTCGCCGCATCCCCTCGGGCCCGACGTTGTCGCGTGCCTCGAAGCCGAGTACGTCCCGGTAGAAGTGCAGCGCCTCGTCGACGTCGTGGACGACGAGGGCGCAGGACGAGAGTTCGAGTTTCGTGCCGGTCAACGCCGCTCCTTGTCGCCGGTGGGAAGGAGGACGATGTCGAGGCCGCGGAGCCGGTCCGGGTCGGTGTCGACGGCGATGCGGGTGATCTTCGCGCCGTTGATGGTGAACGTGAAGACGGCCTCAGGTCGGCCTCGGTGCCACCACACGGCCGCCGGGACGCCGTCGACCAGGGCGATGCGGGCGGCCTGAGCCCGTCCGGCGAAGAAGGCCGCCACCGCGTGGGCGCCGCGGATCTCGAGGGCCACGGCGTCCGGATCGAGCAACTCCAGCAGGCCCGTGAAGTCTCCGTCCCGGGCCGCGGTGAGGAAGGCGGCGACCATTTCGCGCTTGGGGGATCTCGCGGCATCGGAGGCGTCTGCCGTTCCTTGGACCCGCCGCCGGGCGCGGCTGGCGAGTTGCCGGGTCGCAGCCGGGGAACGGTCGATGATGGCGCCGATCTCGGTGAACGACACGGCGAAGACGTCGTGCAGGACGAATGCCAGCCGCTCGGCGGGAGTGAGCGTGTCCAGCACCACCGTGAGCGCGACGCCGACCGAATCCGCCATCAGTGCCTCGTCCTCGGGGGTGGCCGGAATGTTCGGATGCGAGCTCCGGTGCGGTGCGTCCGGCTCGGGCGGCAGGGCCCCGGCCGAGTCCTCGCGCCGGGCCCGGCGCGCCTCGAGCATGTTCAGGCAGACCCGGGCAACGATGGTGGTCAGCCACCCGGCCGGGTTCTCCACCTGGTCCGTGTCGGCACGGCCGACACGCAGCCAGGCCTCCTGGACCGCGTCCTCGGCCTCGGCCGGTGAGCCGAGCATCCGGTAGGCCACCGCCCGCAAGCGGTCCTGGTGCTCGGCGAACCGTGCGCTCAGCCAATCCTGCTCAGTCATCGGTCACATTCTTCCGTCGGCGCCTGTCATACCAATTGACCGGCGAACCCAGTCCGATGTGACATCCGGCGGTTCGGCTTCCGGTTCAGGCAGCACATACACCGCGAACACAAGGAGATGCGCCATGACATCGCACGAGATCCCGACCCTGCTCGGCGTCCGGGACATGGAGGCCGCCAAGCGGTTCTACACCGACGGGCTCGGCTGGAAGATCAAGAACGACTACGGCATCTCGGTGTTCTTCGAGTCCGACGGCGCCTCGCCCATCGGTCTTTACGGCCGCGAAGGTCTGGCCGAACTGGTGGGCACGAACCCGGAAGGCAACGGCTTCAGCGGCCTGGTCCTCACCTCCGAACTCGGCAGTGAGGCGCGAGTGGACGAGATGATGGCGCAGGCCGCGAAGGCCGGCGCCACCGTCCTCAAGCCCGCCGACGCCCTGCCGTGGGGCGGCTACGGCGGCACCTTCGCCGATCTGGACGGCTACATCTGGCGCGTCGGCCACACTGCCCAGGGCAACGGCTAGACCGCTGTCCGGTGGATCCTGGTGGGCCTCGGGAGACCTCGGGGCTCGGGGACCTCGGGAGACCTCGGGAGACCTCGGGAGACCTCGGTGATCGAGTCGCGTCGTCCGGAGCCGGCTGCTCGGCGTGCCGGAGAAGCGGCCGCGCAGAGGTTCCATCCGACGGTTTCTCCGGTGCGGCAGGACGCACGCGGCGAGGGGCCCGAAGCGCGGAGGTCGGGCGACGCGACCCCACCAGGATCCGCCGGATACGGCCCGGCCCTCCGCAAATGGCCGCGGCGCGTCCGCCGGCGACCGAGAACAGCAAGCAAGGAGCAATCGTGAAGTTTCACGCCGTCGTCGAGCCGCCCGAGCCCATGCGGGGGCTGGAAGTCCCGCCCGAGGTGGTGGACGCGCTCGGCGGGGGCGCGCGGCCGCCGGTGACGATCACCGTCAACGGGCATTCCTGGAAGAGTCGCGTCGCGATCATGCGCGGCCGCCACCTGCTCGGCCTCGCCAACGCCAACCGGCAGGCCGCAGGTGTCACGATCGGCGAAGAGGTCGAGGTGGAGGTGGAACTGGACACCGAACCGCGGGTCGTCGTCGAGCCTGCGGACTTCGCCCGCGCTCTGGACGACGACCCCCTCGCCCGCACCGCGTACGACAACCTTCCGCACGGTCGCAAACGCGAGCACGTGCGCGCCATCGAGAGCGCGAAGAAACCCGAGACACGCCGGCGACGCATCGAAAAAGCCGTCGCCGACCTGCGGGGCTGACACCCGAACGCACGACTCCGCCGGTCGAGCAACGCCGCGCGCAGGACCGAACGTTCAGGTTGCGACCAGGCGGGTGCGGGCGTACCGGCCGGGTGGGCAGCCGTACTCCTTGGCGAACGCGAGGACGAAGGCGGAAACGCTGGCGTAGCCGACCCGGCGGGCCACCACGGAGACCGGTTCGCCGGCGAGCAGGGCGCGGGCGACGCCGAGCCGCAGCAGCGTGCGGCGGCGGCTGAAGGACATGCCGAACTCGCGTAGGAAGTCCCGCTGGAGGGTCTTGGGGCTGATGTGCAGACGCGCCGCCCATTCGTCGAGGCGGGTCGGATCCGCGGGGTTGTGGGACATCGCCCGGGCGACCGCGCGGGCGAAGCCCTGGCCGTCCGCGCACTGGTCGGCGATGTCCGCGGGAAGCGGGGCCAGGTCGCGCATGATGCCCGCGCGGGCCTCCAGCGCTCGGCGTTCGTCGTATCCGGGGGTGGCGATCTCCTGGACGAGGCGCTTCGCCTCCGGGCCGATCGTCACATGGCCGGAGCGCAACCCGGCCAGGGACTCCGGCACTTCGCGCAGGCAGATCCGGAAGACGGTCTGCCGATCGGCGGCGCGCACCTCGTGGCTCACCGCCTGCTCGACCCAGAAGCCCTCGCCGGGCGCCGTGAAGCAGGACCGGCCGCCGTGCACGGCCGAGAGCATTCCGTCGGGCGACCAGTAGAGCTGGTGGAGCAGGTCCTGTCGGACGGCGCCGAATCCCAGCGGACCGGCCGTGCGGTAGTGGAGAAGAAGGATGCCCGCGGGCTGCCCGAGCCCATATCCGAACGAGTCGCAGGCGATCGGGTCCTCGCGCACATCCTGTCCTCTGATCGACATCGGATGACCTTTCCGCACAACCAACGAGACTCAGGTGAGGCTAGCCTAAGTTCCCCGCGCCGACCGATTGGGGGCGCATGGACCTGTTCGACCCGAAGGAATTCCCATGTCCGTTCATCCGCTGATCCGCCTCGCCTGCGCCGGGCTGGCCACCGTGACCGCGACCGCCCTCCTGGCGGGCTGCGGCTCCGATTCCGACGGCGGCAAGGGCGGAAAGAGCGGCGCCACGCGGGTGATCACCGGCGACAACGGACAGATCACCGTCCCGGTCAACCCCAAGCGCGTGATCGCGACCGGCTACGCGGTACCGGTGCTGATCGAGGCGAACGCTCCCCTGGTCGGCATATCCACCTGGCCGCGCGGCCTGGGACTGATGACCGGTCCCGAGCGCGCCACCTACGACAAACTGCACAAGATCGGCGGCGCGACCACCAAGGAGACCAACTACGAGGCCATCGCCGCCGCCAAGCCCGACCTCATCATCATCGGCGTGCCCAAGCCCGTTCTCGGCGAGATGGACCTCAAGCGACTCGCATCGATCGCGCCCGTGGTCGCCATCGGCCCGAGCCTGCCGTCCGCGTGGCGCGAGTTGTCGGCCCGCCAGGCCGACGCCGCCGGTCGCGCCGGCCACACCGAGGAGACCCGCAAGGCGTACCGGAAGCGGGCCGACGAGCTGAAGGCCAAGTACGCCGGTGCCGTCGGCGGCCTCGATTTCGGCCACCTCGGCGCCTACACCGAGAACTCCCAGGGCACCTTCCAGCGCGAATTCGGCGGGTCGTGGGGCACGAACATCGCGCAGGACATGGGCATCCACTACTACGGCGAGGTCAAGAAGAAGAGCGGCGGCTCCTCCGACGTCTCGGAGACGCCCTCCATCGAAGAGTTGCCGGCGAGCCTGGGCGAGGCCGACGCGATCACCTACACCGTCCAGGACGACGGCACCCCGAGCGCGAGCGTGCGGTACGTCCTCGACTCGCCGCTGTGGAAGAACCTGCCCGCGGTCAAGGCCGGCAAGGCCTTCCCGATCCGCTACACGGCGGCGGCGACGTACGCCCAGGCGCAACGGACGCTCGACGTCGTCGACCAGGCGCTCGCCCCCCTCCTGGCCAAGTGATCGGAAACGCCGTGCACATCTCCCGAGACAACCCCGCCGCCCGCGTCGCGGCCCACCACGCGGGCGGCGAAGGAATCGCCAGGATCGGCTACCCGATCCGCATCCGTACCGTCACCCTGCTGCGCAAGCGGTACGTGACCCCGTCGGTGTTGCGCCTGACGGTCGGCGGCCGGGGTCTGGACGGCTTCCACAGCCACCAGTTCGACGACCACTTCAAGATCGTCTTCCCGGACGCCGACGGCACCCTCCGCCTCCCCGTGCCCGACGACGAGCAGTCGCTGACCTGGCCGCGTCCGATGGTGACCAGCCGCAGGTACACGGCACGACGCTACGACGCCCGGGCGGGCGAACTCGACATCGACTTCGTCATCCACCCGGGTGGCGTGGCCTCGGACTGGGCGGTCGCCGCCGCGCCCGGCGCGGACGTGGCCATCGCCGGGCCGCCCGGGGCGAAGGCGTTCCCGCAGACCTACGACCACTACGTCTTCGCGGTCGACACCACCGCGCTGCCGGCCGCGGCGCGGTGGCTGGAGGAGTCGCCGCAGGACGTCTCGGCGCACCTCGTCGTCGAAACGGAGCACATCGACGAGCACCACTACCCGCTGGCCGAGCGCGCCGGCGTACGGGTGACCTGGCTGGCGCGAGGGGACGGCGCGTCCCGGCTCGCCGAGACCGTGCGCGCCCTGCCGCTTCCCGCCGGCCGGAGCTTCCTGTTCGCCGCCGGCGAGACCGACGACATCAAGCCGCTTCGTGCGTGGGCCAAAGGCCGCCTCGATTCCCTGTTCACCGGCTACTGGAGGCGCGGTGTCGCCGGTCTCGAGGACTGACGCGCCCAAGGTCATCCTGCTCGTCGGGGCGGTCGCCCTGCTCGTCCTGGTCGGCGGCCTGAGCCTCGCCCTCGGGGCGAGGGCGATTCCGCCGGCCGACGTCTGGCGGGCACTGACCGATCCCTCCGGCGCCGATACCGACCTGACGATCCGTGAAATCCGGGTACCACGCACGATCCTGGGAATCTGCGTGGGCGCGGCCCTGGCGACAGCCGGTGCCCTGACCCAGACTTTGACCCGCAATCCCCTGGCCGAACCGGGCCTCCTGGGGATCACGTCGGGTGCCGGCTTCGCCGTCACCGTCGGGGCCACGACAGGGCTCGCGGGAGGTCAGGGCGCGCAGGTGGCCCTCGCCCTCACCGGCGCGCTGGTCGCCGGCATCCTGGTGTACGCGGTCGGTCGTACCGCGCCGCTGCGCCTGGTGTTGGCCGGTGTCGCGCTCGCCTCGGTGCTCTCGGGTGTGTCGATGTCCCTGCGCATCCTGGACCCGGACGCCTTCGACCACTACCGGTTCTGGAGCGTCGGTTCCCTCGCGGGCCGGGAACAGACCCACCTGCTGCTGCCGGTACTCCTGATCCTCTTCGCCCTGGTCGGCGCGTCGACGCTCACCGGCGCGCTGAACACACTCTCCCTGGGGGAGGACGTCGCCCACGGCCTCGGCGCCCACGTGGTCCGAACGCGCGTCGCGGTGTTGTCCGTCGTGACCCTGCTGGCCGGCACCGCGACCGCCGTCGCGGGGCCGATCGCCTTCCTGGGCCTGATGGTTCCCCACATCGTGCGTCGCGCGGCGGGCGGTTCGGTGCCGTGGCTCCTGATCTACAGCGCACTCCTGGGGCCGATCCTGCTGCTGGCCTCCGACATCACGGGTCGACTGCTGCTGCCCACCGGCGAGGTCCCGGTGGCCGTCGTCACCGCCTTCTTCGGCGCGCCGGTGCTCATCTGGGCCGTGCGCCGCTATGAAGGGACCACCCTGTGACCGGGCCCACGGGCACCCTCCCGCCGACCGACACCCTCGGGTCGGCCTCGAAGACGGATCCGCCCTCCCGTGCGAGTGCGTTCGCCCGCGCCCGTCGCGCCCTCGGCCTGGAGCCGCGTGCGGTGGTGGGCAACGCCGTGCTGCTGGTGCTGCTCCTGGTGTGCGCGGGGACCGGGCTGTGCCGGGGCGACACCTGGAGCAGCCCGCTGGAGGTTGCCGACGGCCTCGCCGGGCACGGCGATCTCTCCGTCGTCGTCCGCGAGTGGCGCCTGCCGCGCGTGGTCGCGGCATGCCTGTTCGGTGCGCTGCTGGGCTGCGCCGGCGCGGTGTTCCAGAACCTGACCCGCAACGAACTGGGCAGCCCGGACGTGATCGGCCTCGACGTCGGTTCGTACACCGGAGCGCTGATCGTGATGGTCGTGGTCGGCGGATCGACCACGCCGACGGCCCTCGGGTCGGTCGTGGGAGGTCTGCTGACCGCCGGAGTGGTCCTCACTCTCTCCACCCGATCCGGCTTCGGCGGCCACCGGCTCATCGTCATCGGCATCGCCGTGAACGCCATGCTCACCGCGGTCAATTCGTGGATCATCCTGCGTGCCGAACTGGACGTGGCGATCGCCGCCGAGATGTGGAACGTCGGTTCGCTCAACGGCGTGGGCTGGTCCGACCTGAACGTGGCGTTCGTCGCCGCCGCGATACTGGCGGTGCTGCTCGTGCCGAACGCCCGGGCGACCCAGCAGGCCGCACTCGGCGACGCGATCGCGGTGACGTCGGGCGTACGCCTGAACCGATACCGCGTGTCGGCGGTGGTGGCCGGCGCCGGCTGCACGGCCACGGTCACCGCGATCACCGGGCCGATCGCCTTCGTCGCGCTCGCCGCTCCGCACCTCGGCCGCGCGGTCACCCGGTCCCCGGGCATCCACTTCGTCCCGGCGGCGCTCACCGGCGCCGTACTGCTGACGAGCGCCGATCTGGTCGCACAGAGCGTGCTCGCCCCCGTGACGCTTCCGGTCGGCGTGGTGACCACGGCCATCGGCGGCACGTACCTCCTGCTGTTGCTCCTCAAGGAAGTCGAACGACCGTGACCGCACGCCTGACCGCGCAGGACATCACCCTCACGTACGGCGATCGCACGGTGTCGGCGAACCTCAGCCTCGACATACCGGACGGCGCCTTCACCGCGATCATCGGTGCCAACGCGTCGGGGAAGTCGACCCTGTTGCGGGCGTTCGTACGCCTGTTGCGGCCGTCCGCGGGGACGGTACTGCTCGACGGTCGCGACGTCCACGGGTACCGCCCCAAGGACATCGCGCAGGAAATGGCTTTCCTGCCCCAGGACTTGGCGGCACCGGAAAACATCCTGGTACGTCAACTCGTGGACCGCGGGCGCTTCCCGCACCGCTCGCTGCTCTCGGTGCGCACCGCGGCCGACGTCCGGGCGGTCGACGAGGCGATGGCCGCTGCGGGAGTGGTCGACCTCGCGGATCGGCAGGTCGCCCGGCTCTCCGGCGGACAGCGCCAGCGCGTGTGGATCGCCATGGTGCTCGCGCAACAGACCCCGTACGTGCTCCTGGACGAGCCGACGACCTTCCTCGACCTGGCCCACCAGTACCAGTTGCTCCGCCTGCTCGCCGCGCTGCGCGACGACGGGCGGACCATCGTCGCGGTGCTCCACGACATCAACCAGGCGTGTCGGTTCGCGGATCACATCGTGGCGATGAAGGACGGCCGAGTCCACGCCGACGGATCGCCCGAGGACATCGTGGACGCCACCCTGATGGAGGACGTCTTCGGCCTGCCCAGCATCGTCGTTCCCGACCCGGTGACCGGGACACCCCTCGTGGTACCCACGATCTGACTCGCCGCCCGCCGCCCCGCCGCCTCGTCGGGGCGCGGCCGATCGAACTCGGAGGCCCGACCGGAGTTCCGGCCCGGCGGCAGGCCGAGGCCGACCCGGGGCATGCCGTGCGGCGTCGGATGGCAGACGGCTCACGGAGGTGCGTGCGACGGAGCAGGGCTGGTGCTTGGCGCCGTGCCCCGGGGGAGGAACATCGCGGCGGCGAGGCCGACGAGCCCGAGAACCGCCAGTGCGATCATCGCGGCGCCGTAGGCGTGGGCAGAGAGCCCGGCGACGAGGATGGTGCCGGCGACCGCGGTGCCGAGCGAGGAACCGAGGTTGGACACGCAGCGCGACAGGCCGGAGATCTCGCCCTGCTGCTCGTCGGGGAAGCTCGACTGCACGACGTTGACCGACGGGGTCAGCCCCAGGCCGAGTCCCAGGCCGATCAGCAGCAGTCCGGGGGCGAAGGCCCAGGCACTCGGAGAGCCGCTCGCCAGGGCAAGCAGGACGCCGATCCCGGCGATCGCCACGACGAAGCCCGTCACGACGAGGGTGCGCTGTGTCCGTCGCTTCGCCAGCCGTGCGGCGGCCAGTGACGACACGAGCAGGCCGAGCGTCGCGGCCGTGAAGATCACGCCGGTCTGGATCGCGTCGTATCCGCGGACGACCTGGAGATAGGTCGCGACGACGAACGACGTCCCCATGAGCACGAGCCACTGGATGTTCTGCGTGACGAGACCGAGATTGGAGGTGCGGCTGCGGAACAGGCTCGTCGACAGAAGCGGCTCCTGGCCTGCCCGTTCCTTGGCACGTGCCGATCGGAGGAACCACAGCAGCACGAGTGCACCGAGGACGATCAGGCCGATCATCAGCCAGATGTTGTTGTCGGCCGCGAGGATCCCCGTGACGACGAGGATGAGACCGACGCCCGAGAGGACCGCCCCGGTGGTGTCGAAGGGGCGCGTGGGATCCGGTGGCAGGGGGTCCTTGATCCGGCGACTCAGGAAGAGGATCAACGCGATCACCAGGGCCTGGAACACGAAGGCGGCCCGCCAGCTGATGGCGGAGGTGATGAGTCCCCCGATCAGCGGCCCCGCGGCGGCGCCGATGCCTCCCAGCGCCATCACGGTCCCGAACGCGCGGGCGCGTGAGGTCGTTTCCGTGTAGAGGAGCGTCGTGAGGATGTAGACGGGCGGGATGAGCAGCGCCGTGCCGACACCTTCCAGGATCGAGTTGCCGAGGATGAGGACGCCCAGGCCCGGGGCGGCCGCGCTCAGCAGGGCGCCGACGCCGTAGATGGCGAGACCGGCCAGGAAGCACCGCTTGCGGCCGTAGCGGTCGGTCAGCTTGCCGCCGGGGATCATCAGCGCCGCCATGACCAGGAGGAAGATCGTGATCGCGAGCTGCACTCCCTGCACGGTCGTGTCCAGGTCCTCGCTGATGTCGTTGATCATCACATTCATGTTCGAACCGGCGAAGCTGCAGATGAACTGCGCCAGCGCGAGCGGGGCCAGCACGCCACGCATGGCACCGGCGGTGCGTCCCGAGGCATCGACTTCAGCCACCGGTACCACTCCCTTCCGCCTCGTCGAGCCTCTCGTCGAGGGCGCCGGCCGCGGCGATCGACGCGAGATGGGTGAACACCCGGGGGAAGTTGCCCGGTTGCTCACCCGACGGGCCGATCCGCTCGGCGAACAGGCCGACGTGGTTCGCGTAGGTCGGCATCTCGTCGAAGACGTGTCCCGCCTCGACGGGGCGCGGCCCGGTCGGCGTTTCCCCGCCCCGTCTCCCGGTCCCGCGTCGGCCCGTGAGCGCCCGGGTACCCACCGCCCCCGAGGCACCACCCGACGCCCTGCCTCAAGCCTGCGCCATACCCGGGCTCACCGCACTCCGCCGGACGGGGAGGCAGTTCGAGACGAGTCGGGCCGTCCCGGCTCGGCGTTTTGCGCGTCCGGGCAGAACACCGAGCGCAAGCCGGTCATGGCGCGCCCCGGCCGCCACCGGCCGAGGTTCGACCGTGAGCCGTCGGATGTCCCGGCAACGGCCCTGCTGCACCGGGGCGGCGGCCGGGCAGGCTAGTTTGCCCGGATGAGTCTCCTTGATGATGTGGCCGAGCGCGACGGCTGGCGATGCTGGGTGTGCGACGAACCGGTCGACCCCGACGAGTCGGTGAACGACCCGCGGGGGCCCAGTGTCGACAGCCGGACCACCGACCGGAAGGCCAAGGTCGCCGAGCGGCTCGCGCACCGCGGGTGCAACACCCGCAAGGGCGCGGTCAAGGTGGTCATCGCCTGGCCGGACCACCTGTACGTGGTCGAACCCGCGCCGCTGATCACCGTGGCCGGGAGGCTGGAGCGCAAGGGCGGCCGCGAGATGGTGGGCCGTTGTCCGACCAGGAAGGACGCCCAGGCGGCGGCGGATTGGTTGGTGGACCGGTTCTCCCGGCTGGTACCTGGGCTGCCGGTGACCGCCGACATCGAGGCGGGCGGCGGTCAGTTCCTCGTCGTCCTGGCCACCGGCCGCCGCTGACCGCGTGCCGCCCCGGGGCGGCTTCGAGGTGGCGCGTGCGGACGAGCCTGTCGGCCCGGAGGCGTCCCGCCTGGGATCATCCGGCGGGACGCCTCCGGGCCGAGGGCGGTGTCGCCGTCAACGGCTGTTCACGGATGCCTTGTTCGAGGTGGTGACCGCATCCGGAACGGTGGAACGTTGCGGCGCCGCGGAGGCTGCCGCGGGCTCGGACCTCGCCAACCACAGGCCGGTGAACACGGCGGTGACCAAAGTGACGGCGCCGGCGGCGAGGAAGGCGCTGTTGAGGCCGGTCTCGAAGGAGGCACCGCCGGATTGCCGGGTGCGGACGATGGCCCCGAGCACCGCCACGCCGAGCACCGCGCCGATCTGCCGGGTGGTGCTGCCGATACCTGATGCGAGGCCGCCTTCCTGCGGGTCGACTGCCTGGATGGCGGCTCCCGTCAGGGGGGACATGGTCAGGGCGAAACCGATGCCGACGACTCCCAGCCGCCACCACACGTTCCCGTAGCCGGTGTCGGCGTGCACCATGCCGAGCGCCAGCAGTCCCAGGCCGGCCAGGGTCAGGCCGACGGTGACCACGATCCGGAAGCCGTACCGGGCGGCGAGCCGGCCCGCGTACGGGCTGACGATCACCATGGCGAGGGATACCGGCAGGGTCTGCAGGCCGGCGCGCAGGATCGAGCTGCCCTGGACGTACACGAAGAACTGGGAGAAGAAGAACGACGAACCCATGAGCGCGAACCCCACCACGACCATGGCGGTGTTGGACACGGTGAACAGCCGCTGCCGGAACAGCCGCAGCGGCAACATCGGAGCGGAACGACGCGCTTCGACGGCGACGAAGGCGGCGAGGAGGATCACCGCCACGGTGAAGCTGCCCAGGATCACCGGCGACGTCCAGCCGCGGGCACCACCCTCGATCAGCCCGTAGGTCAGCACCCCCACTCCCAGCACGGACAACACCGTCCCCGGGACGTCGATCGCGGGGGCGTTCGGATTGCGGGCCTCTTCCAGGCTGCGCAGACCGACCAGCAGCAGAACCACGCCGATGGGCAGATTGACCAGGAAGATGGCGGGCCAGCCGAAGGCCTCCGTCAGCACGCCGCCGGCCACGGGGCCCGCGGCCAGACCGATTCCGCTGAACCCGGCCCACAGCCCGATCGCCTTCATGCGTTCCTGCGGCACGGGATAGGCGGCGGCGAGCAGGGCCAGCGAGGCAGGGCTCAGCGCCGCGGCCCCGATGCCCTGCAGCACTCGACCGGCGACCAGCCAGCCGACCGAGGGCGCGAGGCTGCACACCACCGACGCGGCGGTGAACACCGCCACGCCGGTCAAGTACACCCGCTTGCGGCCGAACCGGTCGGCGAAGACACCGCCGGACAGCAGCAGCATGGCGACCAGCAGTACGTACGCGTCGACGATCCATTGCAGACCGGTCAGTTGAGTGTGCAGCCGGTGCTGCATGTCGGGCAGCGCCGCTCCAACAATCGTGTTGTCGAGCAGGACCATGAACTGGCCCAGGCAGGTCACCGTGAGCAGCACGGCCCGGTTCGGCCGATTGCCTACGGCCACAGGCGATGCAGCCATGGGGATTCCTCTCCATCGTCGGTTGCGCCTCTCCACGGCCGACGCGGTCGGCCTCCGGGCGCTCTAACGCAGTCGGTGGCTGCGTTAGGAGACTGTAAAGAGGGTTGCCACACAAACGCAAGTCCCGACTGCATTAAGGTGGGGGAATGAACGAGCGACAGCGAGCCCGACGGCCCGGCGGGCGCAGCGCCCGCGTCGGCGCGGAGGTACACCGGGCCGTCACCGACCTGATCAGCGAGCGCGGCTACGGCAACTTCACCGTCGGCGAGGTCGCAGCCCGCGCGGGCGTGGCCGACAGCAGCATCTACCGCCGGTGGGGAAACCTGGAAACCCTGCTCACCGACGTGGCGCTCACCCGCCTCAACGCGCGGTCGCCGATGCCCGACACCGGGAGCCTGGACGGCGACCTGCGCACCTACGCGGCCAACGTGGCCCGCGAGATCACCGGACCCGACGGCCCGGCGCTGCTGCACCTGGCCGTCGCCCTGTCAGCCAACGGCGGGCAGGGCCTGCAGGCGCGTGACGACCTGCGCGCCGAACGCACCCGGCAGCTGCAATCCATGCTCGATCGCGCCCGCGAACGCGGCGAGCCCGCACCCGACGCGTTCGCCGTGCTGGACCACATCCTGGCTCCGATGTACATCCGCGTCCTGTTCGGCGTGGGCCCGCTCACCCCGGAGTACATCGACGGGCTGGTCGACCGATTGTTGTGACCTCGCCCCGACCGGCCCCCGGGATCGGCCCTCGGGCACGGTACCGGGGCTCCGCGACACCGGCGCTCCCGTCGGGCTCCCGCCTCACCGGGGTGAGCGAAGCTCCAGGATCTCCTCGTCACCGAAGGTCTGCCCGGTGGGGACGAACCCGGCGGAGATGTACAGCGCCCTGGCCGCGACGTTGTCCGCGCGCACACCGAGCCGAAGTACGGGTGCGCCGAACGCCTCCCCTACGTGCGTGATGATCTCCCGAAGAGCGGCGCGGCCCAGGCCCCGCGCCTGGTGATTCTCGTCGATCATCAGGCGGTAGAGCCAGATTTCCCCGTCGTCGGGGTCGGGCCCGTACATCGCGAAGCCCACCGTGCGCCCCTCGTGCAGCACCGCCCTGGTCACGAAGCCCGGGAGAAAACGACTCTCCGCGACCGAGTACAGGTTCGGTGCGATGAAGTCGCGTTGTTCTCGGGATACGGCCAGATCGATCACCTCCTCCCAGTTCTCGCGGTCCAGGTCGGCGAGTTGCACATCAATCGACACGGGCGTATTCCTACCGGGTCCCGCACGGACGGGCATCCGAATTTCGGACGACCGGACGTGCGCGGGCTCCACCAGGTCGTCCGTGGAGGAGGACGGTTCCGGCGGGCACATACCTGCCCTGCGAAGGGGACGGGACCCTGTCGATCATCCCGAGCAAGGCGATGCCGGCGGCGCGGGACGACGTCATCACCGATGCGACCGTCCCGCGGCGGTTCGGGTGAGGTCCCTCGTCGCGAGAGCCGGCGCACGGGCGGCGGATCAGCCGATGGTTGCCGGGAGTCGGAACCGGTGTGGCAGGTCGTCGCCGAGGAACCACGTGACGGCGTGGATGCGCTCGTCGCCCACGGTGAGAACGATCAGCCCGGCCGGGTGCGTGGTCGACTCGTCGGGTTCGGTGAGATAGCAACCCAGGGCCGGTTGGGTGTTGGCGCGGGTCGGGATCAGCCGCAGGCGACGGCGTCCGCGCCAGGTGTGGAACGTGCCCAGGAAGGCTGCGATCGCCGCCGGGCCGTGGTACTCGTGTGGCGCCGGCGGCATGGCCAACCACGCGTCGTCGGTCAACAGCGTCACGAGGCCGTCGATGTCGCCGGTCGTGAACGCGTCGGCGAAGCGTCGGGACAACTCGCGCTCGCCCGGCGCGCCCGGAAGCGCCATGCGCTCGGGGTCGACGGCGTGTCGGCGCAGTTGGGCACGAGCACGCTGCAAGGCGCCCTTGACGGCGGTCGTGCCGGTCCCGAGCATGTTCGCGACCTCGTCGGCGGGGTAGCCCAGGACGTCACGCAGTACCAGGATGGCGGCTTGGCGGGGTGGAAGGTGCTGTAGCCCTGCGACGAAGGCCAGTTCGACCGCTTCCCTGGAGTCGTAGCGGGCCTCGGGACCCGGCGCCTCGTCGGGGATGCGTTCCAGGAGCGTGTCCGGACAGGGTTGCAGCCAGGTCACGTCGCTGCGGCGGGTGGGCTCGGGCGGATCGAACGGCGGCGTCGGCTCGGGCGGTCGGCGCCGCCCGGCGTCGCGGAGGGCGTTGAGGCAGCGGTTGGTGGCGATGCGATACAGCCACGTCCGGAGCGATGCCCGGCCGGCGAAACCGTCCAGGCCGCGCCAGGCCGCGAGCAGGGTCTCCTGCAGCATGTCCTCGGCATCGGCGAGCGACCCCAGGATCCGGTAGCAGTGCACCTGGAGCTCGTGCCGATACGGCTCGGTGAGCTCGCGGAACGCCTGCTCGTCCCCGGTCCGCGCGCGGTCCAACGTGTCCTGACTCACCGCGGCATCCTCGCATGCCGGCCGTACTCACCGGGATTCGTCCGACCGGGACCGTTCCGTTTGCGATGCCGGTGGTGTCTCGACAAGAGAACGACCGCGGCACGCACGAGAGGAGCGACGATCGGCCATGGACATGGACGTTTTCGAACGCGCGAGTCGAAGGGTGCTCGAACGGCATCGAGGTGACCGGCGGGGCCGCATGCTGCACTCGGCGGGCCTGCGGACCGCCGGCCGGTTCTACGCGTTCGTCACCGGCGACGATCTCACCGTCAAACTGCCTGCCCCACGCGTGTCCGAACTCATCGCCACGGGCGCGGGCCGGCCCTGTGAACCCCGCCGGGGGCGGCCGATGAGGCAGTGGGTTCGCGTGACGCCCGCCGGCGCCGACGCCTGCACTGCCTACCTCCTGGAGGCGCGGGCCTTCGTGGCCGGCCTCGACGACCGACGACACGAAACACCGAGCACACGAGGAGAAGAACAGTGATCCACACACCCGAACCCGCGCCGACGGATGCGGCGAACCTCGACGACCGCACCGATCTCACCGACCTCGCCGGCCTCGCGGTGGTTCTCGAAGTCGTCGGCGACCTGGTCGCCGACGTCCGGGAAGACCAATGGGGCGCGCCCACCCCGTGCCCGGAGTGGGACGTACGCGCGCTGGTCGATCACCTGGTCCTCGGCAGCCACTTGTTCACCGCCGTTCTGCGCGGCGAGTCGGGCGCCGCACCCGACGCCCTGGACCCCACGGCGGCCCGGAACACGCTCGGCGACCCACCCGCGACCGCCTATCGGGACGCCGCCGAGCGCCTCCTCTCCGCGTTCGGGCAGCCGGACGTGCCGACACGGCTCGTGCACGTCCCCGCCGGGGTGGTCCCCGGCATCGCCGCCGTACACCTGCGCACCGTCGAGGAACTCGTCCACGGGTGGGACCTCGCCCGGGCGACCGGGCGTCAACTCCGGTTCCCCGACGACATCGTCGAGCGGGAACTGGCGTTCACCCGCGACAGGCTCGCCGACCTCCCGCCCGGCCGCGCACCGTTCGCGCCGCCACAACCGTCCCCCGACGACGCCCCGCCTCTCGATCGGCTCGCCGCCCTCCTGGGCCGCCGGGTCGACCCGCCCCGCTGAAGGAGACCATCCGGGGCCCGACCTTCCTTCTCGAAGGCAACCCCTGGGCACTCCTTCATCGAAGCTCCTTGTTCGACACCTACGTCGAGCAGTCACAGGTGCCGCTCGCAATGAACTCGCCCTGGGGAACTCGTCCCCGCTGCACGACCCGGTGCCGTCCCGGTGATCGGACCGCCGGCGCTTGCACGTGCGGCACCATTCCTTGGGCGTTTCGACAATGAGCATCGGCAGGAGGGATATGAGCCCGATCGCGGCGAAGGCGCCGACGAGGTGGAGAAGATTCGTCAGCGCGGTCATCGCCACCTCCGAACACGTACGCCGCGCATGCGCATTTCTTGCACCCGCCCCGGCAATCAGGCGGCCCGCTGTGCCAAGAACGCCCATGACCGCACAGGCACTCGAACCCCGCCATCGGGAGCCCCGCGTCTCGGCATTACTCCCATCTGCGACGATAGCGCCATCTCGGCCCGCGAGTTCGTCCACACGATCCGCTCCCGGGGTGCCCGTTCGAGGCCGTCGATACGCGAACAGCGCGAATACTCAACGTTGTTGGAGTATCGCCCTACGTGACCGGGTAGTCGTACGGATGTGCCGGCTTCCCCCGTGGCCGGTACCCGCGCGGCCCGACGTCGGTCCACCCCCGCCGACCGTCGGGCCGCGTCTTCGCGTCACGTGTCGCGAGGAGGTCGCATGCCTCGGCGACGGGCTCGGGGTCGTTGGCTCGGCGAAGCTCACGCTCCGACGCGGTCGGTGCTCATGGACGCCCCGGGCCCACGGCCCACACCGACCCGGACCGTGTCTCGGAGGCGATCGGGACGCGCGAGCGCGGCCGTGCCGGACCACGGTCGCCCCCACACGACACGACGCCGCCCCCGTCCGAGTATTCGGACGGGGGCGGCGTGCTCGGGCAGGGGCGGTACGCCTGGTGTGTGGTCACACCGCCAGTCGGTGCACGCTCCCGTACGTCGTCCCCGCGAACAGCCAGCGGCCGTCCGGCGACACGGTCAGCGAGGACACCGACGGCTCCGGCAGGTTCCGGGTGATCGAGCCCCAGGTCCGGCCGCCGTCGGTGCTGCGCAGCACCCCGAGCGCCGGGGTGAGGTAGTAGTGCGAGCCCGCGAACACCGTCGAGCCGTCCGGAGTGAACGCCAGCGAACTCAGCGAGCCGGTCAGGTCGCCGGCCACCTTCGTCAGGTGCTTGCCGTCGTCGGTGGTCACGTAGAGCGCGTCCTGGGCGGCGACGACCGCGTGGCCCGGGGTGCGCGGGTTCAGCGCGATCGCGCTCACCCAGCCGTCGAGGACCTTGTTCAGGGTGACGCCGCCGTCGGTGGTGCGGAACAGCCCGTCCGGGCCGCCGAGCCAGGCACTGTCGGGATCGGCCCGGTCGACGGCGACACTGGTGAAGCCCTTGAGGTCGTCGTGCCCGTTCTGGGTGAGGGACTCGCCGCCGTCGTTGCTGGTGTACACGGCAGACGGCGAGTGGGTGGCGATGTACAGCCGCTTCGGGTCGGCGGGGCTGACCGTGATGCCCAGTGCCTTGCCCGGCACGGCGGTCTGGACGATGGTCCACCGCACGCCCGCGTCGGTCGACTTCTCCAGGTAGAAGCAGGGTTGATCGAAGGTGCAGGTGTTGCGTACCCGGTACACCGTCGAAGGGTTCGACGGATCGGTGGCCAGGCCGTCGATCCGGTTGCCGATGGTGTGCGGCGCGGTGCCGGAGAAGCCCCATTCCTGGTACCCGCGCGGCAGCCGGCTCTTCAGTGGTGCGGACGACTGGTAGCTGCCGGTCATGGTGCCCGCGACGATCGCCGGGCCGGACCGGCCCTGGGCGACGGTCAGCGACAACACTTCGGAGCCGGGCACCCCGATCCGGCGGAAGGTCTGGTGGTCGTCGGTGGTGTAGATGCCCGCACCGGCCGAGATCACGTCCGTGCCGGGCCGTCCGGGGAAGGTGCCGGTGGTCTCGTACAGGTCGATGCGGGCCAGGCCCGCCTCGGCGTGCCAGGTGCGGCCGTCGTCGCGGCTGCCCCATTGCTGCATCTCGCCGGTGGACTGGTTGACCTGGATGTGCAGCCGGCCCGAACCGTCCACGATCGCGGCCAGGACGACCACGTCGGTGCCCCACGGCCCGCGCAGCGCCCGCCAGTGCGCGCCCCGGTCGGTGGAGACCTGCGCGACCTGCAGGTCACCCCTGGCGACCAGGGTGCGACCGGTGCCGGTGAGCTGATCGACACCCGCGCCGGTCGAGCCGGGACGAGGCAGCTTCACCGGGGTCCGCGCGCCCTGACGGAGCACCCAGACGTCGGCGCCGGACGTGAAGTACAGGTCGCCGCCGGTGAACTTCGGGTTTCGGGCGTCGGCGGGGGAACCGGACAGCAGCCGCCAGGTGTTGCCGTGATCGGTGGTGACGTGCACACCGTCGGAGGCCGTGACGTACAGCCGCGCGCCGGTCGGGTCGAACACGACGCCGGTGACCCGGCTCGGGGTGTCCAGCACTTGGGTGAACGTCTTGCCGGCGTCGGTGCTGCGCAGCACGTATCCGTGCCAGTTGTCCTTCTCCACGCCGCCGACGAACACCATGTCGGGTCGGAGCGGGCCGGCCGCGATGCCGCCGGCGTCCGTGGCGTTCACGGGCAGTTCGTTGCTCTGCTGCCAGGTGGTGCCCCGGTCGTCGGATCGGAAGACGACGTTGCCGATCGGGGTCTGCACGTAGGCCCGTTCGGGCCGGGCGGGGGTGAAGGCCAGTTTGCCGCCGCTGCCGTTCGGGCCGACCTGCCGCCACTCGTTGTCCCGGGTGGCCAGGGACGTCGGCGGGTCGTCGGGTGCCACTGGTTGCGCTTCGGCGGGCGCCGCGCCGAACGCGCCGAACACGGTGCCGAAGGCCACCGCGGCGATCAGGAGTAGTCGGCGCCGGGCCGGCTTCGCCGAACCCGACCGTGAATGCTGTGCGTTGAACATGCCGTCTCCCATGGGGCCGGTGGTGTGCTCTTTGTAGTCGCGGCTCCCGACGGTCGGCCAGGTGTGCCCGGTGTCCGATTGCGGCCGGCGCCGGAATCGGCCATGCTCGCTCGCCATGGAAAACGACGAGCTCGTGTTCGGCGCCGTCGGGGTCGCACCCTTCGACGAGCGGGTCTACCGCACCGTTCTGGCCGGACCGCCGGTCACCGTGCGCGACTTGGCGGAGCGCACCGGCTCGGGCGCCGAGCGGCTGCATTCGGCCCTTGCCCGGCTGCGCGGCCACGGCCTGGTCAGCCGACTCTCGGGCCGCCCCACCCGGTGGGCGGCCGTCAGCCCCACCGCCGCCCTCGCCGCCCTGGTCCGCAACGCCCACGCCGACCTCGGCAGGGTCACCGAGACGGCCGCCGAGCTCGAGGCCGTCTACCGCGCGCTCGGCGAGGCCGCCCGCCCCGGCGAGGGCGTCGAATTGCTGACCAGCGCCGACGAGCTCGGCCGGTGGTTCGCCCGGCTCCAGCACGAGGCCACCGAGGAGATCATGAGCCTGGACCGGCCGCCGTACGTCCTCGCCCACGGCAACCCGCTCCAGCACACCCTCCTGGGCCGTGGGGTCCGGTACCGCACGATCTACGCCCCCGAGTCCTTCGAGATACCCGGCAACCTCGACGACGTGACCGGCCTGTCGCAGGCCGGCGAAGAGGCCCGGGTCCTCGCCGGCATCCCGCTGAAGATGTCCGTCGCCGATCGCCGGATCGCTCTGCTGCCCCTGCACCTCGACTCGCCCATCACCCGCAGCGTCGTCATCCGGGGCACCACCCTCGTCGACGCCCTGGTCACCCTGTTCGAACAGCTCTGGACCCAGGCCGTCCCACTCACCGCCACCGGCCCCGAGGAGTGCGACCCACTCGACGCGGAGGACCGGCGAATCCTCAACCTGCTGCTGTCCGGGCTCAAGGACGAGACGATCGCCCGGCAGTTGGGCACCAGCACCCGGAGCCTGCGGCGACGAATGCGGGTGCTCCTCGACGAGTTGGGCGCGGAGAACCGGTTCCAGGCCGGAGTGCAGGCGGTGCGGCGCGGCTGGGTGTAGGGCGGGTCGGACGCGCCGGGAGCGGAGGGCACGACGACGCATGGGTCCTCTCGATCCGCGGCGACCGTTCGCACCGACCAGGCGACCGTTCACACCGACCATCCGTGCGAAATCCCGAGCAGGAAGGCCGATCGGTGCATCCGGCGTCCGAGATCGCACAGCCGGCGAGGTCGGCCGCACCACCCGTGCGCACCGGACCGAAAAGGCGGACAATGTAGTCGAGAAGGTCATCATGCGCATACTCAAGGGATTGCTCGACGCGGTGCTCGGGATCCTTACGGCCGTGCTCGGCACGGTGGTGGGGCTTCTCGCAGCCGTGGTCATGCTCGTCGGCGCACTGCTGTGCGTGACGATCATCCTGCTTCCACTCGGACTCCCGGTGGTGAGACTCGCTCGGCGCCTGTTCGCTCTCGCCTGGCGGCTGATGCGTCTCCCCTAGGAGAACCACCGGCAGCCGCCCGTGCCGGGTGGCGCCGTGGAGTAGTCGCCTGCACGCCCGCAGCCACAGCGCTCCCTGCGACGCGTTGCCGCAGCGCAAAACCCGTGCATGCGATCCCTCCTTGTGAGCCCTGGTGCGCCGACGCTCCCCTTGTGCGCCGACGATCTTCTGGTGCGACGATGGAGTTGCACGCCTCGAACGAGTACAAGACAATCCCGAGCCCCAAGGGGCGGCAGGTGGGGGCCGACGCCGGGAGCGGCGCAGTGCGCACCGGGGCATGGGTCGGCGGGGGACGAAAGTCAGCCGACGACCCCGCGGATGGGTAGCGGCGTGGATCGCCGATGGCGGCGGGGCGGAGACCGGTGGTCCGCCGATCGTTCCCGGATTGGAAACGATGATGAACAACGCCAAGCTCGCCCTCGCGCTGGGCGCCGGTTATGCGCTCGGCCGCTTTCACAAGGGGAAACTCGCTATGGCTGTTGCCGGCATGGCGGCAGGAAAGCGCCTCGGGAGCAATCCGGGCCAAGCCGTGGCCGGCCTGCTGAAATCCAGTCCCCAGGTGGAGGAACTGGTCGGCAGCCTGCGGGGCGAATTGACCGAAGCCGGTAAGAAGGCCGCGCTGGCGGCGGCCGGTAACCGGTTGGAATCGCTCACCGGCAAGCTGCATCAGCACGCCGAGTCGCTGCGCGCGGGGCCGAAGAAGGGTCGCGACGAGGACGAAGCCGAGGAACCCGAGGAACCCGAAGAGGACGAGGAAGCCGAGGAACCCGAAGAGGACGAGGAAGCCGAAGAGGGCGAAGAGGAAGAGGGCGAAGAGGAAGAGGAGGAGGAAGAGCCGCAGAAGCCGGCGAAGCCCTCGGCACGCAAACGTGGCTCGCGGTCGTCGACCGCGGACGAGCCGCCACCGGCCAAGCGGGCCAAGCGGGCCTCGTCCACCGCCGAGAAACGAGCACCGGCGGCCGGTGCCAAACAAGCGGCGAGGAAGAAGACCACAGCGGCTTCTTCGACGACCCGAGGCCGGTCCGCAGCTCCGAAGGCGAGCTCGCGCGGCGAATCGGCGGGGAAGAAGGCCCCTCGTAAGGCCGCTGCCAAGAAGGCCACGCCGGCCAAGCGGGCGACGAAAACCGCGGCAGCCAAGCCGGCCAAGAAGACCGCGAGCGGGCGTGGCTCCGCGACGCGCGGGCGGGGGCGGTCGTCATGACGGACGGGACGAAAAGCGAGACAACGGGCGGTCTTGGCCGCCTGGCACAGGAACTGCCCACCGACCGCCTGATGTCGGAAGCACAGAACCTGCTGTCCGCGTTCGGCGAGCGCGCCTTGTCGATGGCCACCGACAAGGTCGGCGAAGCGACCTCGCGACTCACCGATTTCGTGGACAACAACGGAAGTGACGGCGCCCAGGCCGGACTCGAAGGCGCGAAAGACCTGGCCGAGGGCAAGTCGCCGCTCAAGGCGGCTGTCGGCGCGGGGCTGACCGGCGTCAAGGAGAAGGTCAAGGGCGCCCTGACCGGCGGGGGTGGCGGCGGAGGCGGCAAGAGGCAGCTCAAGCTGACGAACATCGTCGAGGACGTGGACGTCGGTGTGCCACTGCGCGTGGCATATGACCAATGGACGCAGTTCGGTGACTTTCCCAGCTTCATGAAGAAGGTGGAAGCCGTCGAACAGGAGGAAGACGAGAAGCTGAAGTGGAAGGCCCAGGTCTTCTGGTCCCACCGCAGTTGGCAGGCGACGATCATCGAGCAGGTCCCCGACGAGTTGATCGTGTGGGAGTCCTCCGGTGAGAAGGGTCATGTGGACGGCGCCGTCACCTTCCACGAGATCACGCCCACCCTGACCAGGATCCTCGTCGTGCTCCAGTACCACCCCCAGGGATTTTTCGAACGGACCGGAAACCTGTGGCGCGCCCAGGGCCGGCGAGTGCGCCTGGAGTTGAAGCATTTCCGGCGTCACGTCATGACACAGACCATCCTTCAGCCCGACGAGGTCGAGGGGTGGCGCGGCGAGATTCGAGACGGCGAAGTCGTCAAGAGCCACGAGGACGCCCTCGACGAGGAGGAACGCGAACGCGACGAGGGCGAAGGCGACGAGGGCGAACGCGACGAAAGCGGAGGCGACGACGAGGAGTGGGACGAAGAGGGATCGCAGGAACCCGAGGACACAGACGACGAGTATGAGGACGAGGAACCCGAAGAGGACGAAGACGAAGCGGTCGACGAGGAGGACGAGGACGAAGAAGAGGCCGACGAAGACGAAGAGGGAGACGAAGAGGCCGAGGACTACGACGACGAGTACGACACCGACGAGGACGAGGACGAGGACGAGTACGAACAGGAGGACGAGGACGAAGACGAGGAGTACGAGGAGGACGAAGACGAGGACGAGGACGAGACGCCGGCGAGGCGCTCCCGCAGACGCGCGCCGGCACGGGCTCGGTGACATCCCATGACCATGGCAAGCAGGCAGGGGCATTACCTCGATCGCCCGTCGTCGAGCGGTCTGGTCGACGTGATCGACCTGATCCTCGACAAGGGCTTGGTCATCGACATCTATGTGCGCGTCTCGCTGGTGGGCATCGAGTTGCTCACCATCGACGCCAGGATCGTGATCGCCAGCGTCGACACGTACCTGCGCTTCGCCGAAGCCGTGAACCGGCTCGACCTCAGCCGGAAGGAACCTCAGGGGCTGCCGGACCTGATGCACGGCCTGACGGAGGGCGGCGCGAAACACAAGACACGCGGCGCGTTGGAAGGGGCGAAGGACACCCTGACCGAGGCCTTCCACGGCGAGGACGAGGACGAGCCCGAAGCGGAACCGGAGGAGCGCCCTCGGCGACGCCGCTCGTCCAGGCATAGGGGGGAGGAGTGATGACGACCTTCCCGGGCTCCGCGTTCCCGTCACCCGACGCGTCGTTCGAGGACGCCGGTTCCGCGTGTTACGTGTACGGGCTCGTGCCCGCGGGCGCCACGTTGCCTCCGGACGCCGTGGGTGTGGGCCACCCCGCGACCGCAATCACCCTGGTGGAGCACGATGCCGTCGCGGCCGTGGTCGGCGAGGTGTCCGTGGAACAGCCGCTGGGGACGCCGGAGGACCTGCGGACACATGCGCGCGTCCTGGACGGCCTGGCCGCTTCGACGACGGTGCTCCCCTTCCGGTTCGGCACCGTCGTACGGGATGTGCGCGCTGTGGTCGAGGAACTCCTCGTCGGACACCACAAGGAGTTCTCCGCCGGGCTCGCGGAACTCGAAGGGAAGGCGCAGTTCACTCTCCGGGCTCGATACGAGGAGGAGGCCATCCTGCGTGAACTCCTGGAGGAGCGTCCGGACATCGTCCGACTTCGCGAGGAACTGGCGGGCCTGTCCGAGGAAACCGCCTATCACCGGCGGATTCGGCTCGGCGAACTCGTCGCCGACGGCATCGCGGGCAAACGCGAAGCCGACGGCAACCTGATCCTGGAACGGTTGATACCCGTGGCCGAGGCGCTGGGTTCGGTCGAGGTGGGTGCCGGTGACATGGTGGCGGACGCGTCCTTCCTGGTTGCCCGCGAGCGGCAGCAGGATTTCGAGAAGGCGGCCGAGCATCTGGCGCGCGACCTGCACGGTCGGGTACGCCTGCGCCTGCTGGGGCCGCTGGCACCGTACGACTTCGTGGCCGAGGTGATGGACAACCTCGATTGGGGACGATCGTAATGGGTTTGATCACCGGATTGCTCACCCTTCCCCTCGCGCCCGTGCACGGCGTGGTGTGGCTCGCCGAACAGATCTACGACGAGGCGTACGACGAATGGGCCAGTCCTCAGGCGATCCGTCGCCGCCTCGAGGAGGTCGACCACGACCGTTCCGAGGGTGTGATCACCGACGAACAGGCCGATGCCATGGAGCAGGAACTCGTGGGTCGGCTGTTGGAGTCGCGGCGTGCGATCGGCGGCTTGGAGGTGTGAGCCGTGCGCAGCGCGGACCGCGAACCCGGCGACGCGGAGTCCGAGCGTCGCCGACCCGCGCGTGACAAGCCCGCACCGAAGCGGGCGACCTCCGGGAAACGGGTCGCTCGTTCGACGGACGAAACCGCGCCGGCGCCACGGCGTTCGGTCGCTCGACGAAGCCCGGCCGACGAGGAGCGGGAATCGCCCGAACGTCGCCTCAAGCGGCGGGCTGCCGGTAAGCACGACACCCGGGCCGAGGATGCGGATCACGCCGCGCAGGCCGACGATGCCGCGGAGGCCGACGATCGAGACGAGGCACGCCCTCGGCGGGCATCACCTCGCAGGCCGCGTGAGGGACACGAGGGTGACCGACGCAAACGCCGTCGCCCGCCGGAGTCCGCGCCTGTCAAACCCTTGCAGGCTGCTGCCGCTGCGGCCGATCAACTCCGGGCCCTCACCGGCCGCGAGCCCGAGGGAATCGTCTCGGCGGAGCGGGTCGACGCCGGCTGGCGGATCGGTATCGAGGTCTTGGAGGCGCAGCGCATCCCCGACTCCACCGACATCCTGGCGCTCTACGTGGTCGAGGTCGACGACGAAGGCGAGATGACGTCCTACCGCCGCGACAGGCGCTACTACCGCGGCCGAGCGGAGGAGACGTGAAATGACCGAAGGCCCGATGGAGCGCGGTCTCTTCCCCGAGCGGCGACCGGTTTCGCGCGCGAGGGAATCCGCCCGGGGCGAACCGGCGAACCTCGCGGACATCCTGGAACGAGTCCTGGACAAGGGGATAGTGATCGCCGGTGACATCCGCGTCGATCTCCTGGACATCGAACTCTTGACGATCAGGATCCGGCTCATCGTCGCCTCCGTCGACCGAGCCCGGGAAATGGGCATCGACTGGTGGGAACACGACCCCACCCTGTCCTCGGGGAAGCGAGACCTCCTCGCGGAGAACGAGCGGCTCCGCAAGCGACTGGGCGACCTCGAAGCCGAACGCGTCGAGTCGGGACGCGATGCCGCCGCCACACCCCGGCAAATCGCGTCGGAGGCGAACGAGTCGAACGAAGGCGAACACGGCGGTTCGGTCTCACCCGAGACGCCACGCGAAACGCCACGCGGAACCTCTCGCGAAACATCACGCGGCACCTCTCGCGGGACGAGGCGGCGATCATGAACAACGTTTGCGTCGACTGGGTGTACGCCATCCTTCCCGACTCGACCGCTGCCGTCTCCGCCGACGTGCCGGGAGTCGCCGGAGAGGTTCCGCACGTGGTCCGCAGTGGCAGCCTGGCCGCCATCGTGGGTTCCGTGCCCGCCGGAGAATTCTCCGAGGACAGCCTGCAGGAGCGCCTGGGCGATCTTTCCTGGCTGGAGTCGTCGGTTCGGGCGCACCACCGCGTCGTCGAGGCCGCGGCGCTCACCGGCACCGTGCTCCCGCTGCGCTTCGCCACGATCTACCGGGACGACGAGCGCGTGCGGGAGATGCTCCGCCGGCGCGAGAGCGCTTTCACCGCGGCGCTGTCCCGGTTGTCCGACCGGGCGGAATGGGGGGTCAAGGCCTACGCGGATCCCGAGGTGCTCGCCGCCGGGTCCGACGAGCGATCTCCGGAGGCGGACACGGCCTTGTCCGGCGGCCGAGCGCCCGAGTCGGACAGTCCCGGCACGAGCTACCTTCTGCGCAAACGCGCCCGGCAGAGACAACGCGAGAACGCGGGCGACCGGGCGGCCGCCTACGCCGACCGCATCCATGCCACCCTCACGGGCTGCGCCGTGCGCGCCGTACTGCACCCGCCGCAGGACGCCGGCCTCGCCCGGTACCAGGGCTGGATGGTGCTCAACGCCTCCTATTTGGCGGACGATGCCCGAGCCGGGGAATTCGCCTCCGCCGTGGCGAACCTGGACGGAAGCTTCCCCGGTATTCGCCTCGAACTCAGCGGTCCCTGGCCGGCCTACTCATTCGTCGCCGACTCGCCGGAGGAACCGGAACCGTGATCAACCAACCCCTGCCCGCTCGACGGCCGCCTGCTCAGGACGGTCGCCAGATCGCACTGGTCGACCTCTTGGACCGCTTGTTGGCGGGAGGCGTCGTCATCAGTGGCGAGATCACGCTGTGCATCGCCGACGTCGACCTGGTCCGTATCTCGTTGCGCGCACTGGTCGCCTCCGTCAGCACGGTGGCCGAGAGCGAGGGCGAGTCGGGGGAACGACCGTGACCGCGCCCCGACGCCATCGGATCACCCGGCAGGCATCCACCGAGCGCGGCTCCGCTCGGACACGTCGGCGCGGCACCGCATCGAACCGGGACGGGCGAACCCCTCGCCGTGGCGTCACCGATCGCATTCCCGACGCCCCGCCCTCCCCCGCCTTCGGCCGCCGCATCGCCACCGACCCCGAGACGGTGGAACGGGGATTGGTGAGCCTGGTCTTGACCATCGTCGAACTCCTGCGCCAGCTCATGGAGAAGCAAGCCATCCGACGCATCGACCACGGTGGGTTGACCGACGATCAGATCGAGCGGATGGGTCTCACCCTGATGGCCCTCGAGGAGCGTATGGCGGAACTGCGCGAGTACTTCGACCTCTCTCCCGAAGACCTGAACATCGACCTCGGGCCCTTGGGACCACTCCTTCCTCGCGACTGAGCGCGGAAGGTGCCGACGCTCTCCTCGACGGTGAGCAACTGCCCGAGGGCGAGGGAGGACGAGTCCGGGGTGGAAAGTCGCGCCGACGGATGGCAAGCTTTCACGTAACGGCAACACAAAATCAATGGCCCGGAAACCGTCGGCTTCGCCCGCACGAGTTCGGTCCCCCTGTCGCTCCCGTCGACCTCGTCCTCCCGTCCTCCTGCTGTGCCGGGAACCACCGCCCGCGGCGGGCCGCTCCCGCAGACTCGCCGGCTCCCGAATCCCTGTCCCGGTGGACGCCTTCACTCGTGGCGAGGCTTCCACGCCGTCGGGGTCCTGCCACGGTCGAGGTGCCGCCCACCTCCGCGATCCTCCGCCTTCGAGGCCGACCCACCGCCTCGGAGTCCGATCACCGGCCCGAACAATTTTGCGTATGGGCTACGCACGTGGCCGACCGCGGCCGAAAGTCGGACCGTCCGGAAAGGAAACAAGACCATGAGCCAGACCCTCGCCCAGCTCAACGACATCCTGCGCCCCGTCGCACCGCCCAGAGTGCTGGAGGGCCTGTACACCGACGACCAGCACGCCCGGATCCTCGACGTCCTCAAGCAGCGCGGCCCGTGGCCGACGATCGTCGCCCAGACCTTCGACTCGATCGAAGAACTGGTGGCCACCTCCAGCGGACCGGACAACGACCAGGTCCTGGACCTCACCCTCGACGACGTCGCCGGCGCTCACTTTCGCGGCTTCTTCGCCCGGAACTCCGCCGTGCTGTATCCCGAATTGGAGGACTGCTTCTACAACTCCCGTTTCCTGGAGCTGGCACGTGACTACTGGGGTGGGCGGTTCGCCCGGCCGACGATGATGCTGTTCAACCTGTGCGGCCCGCACCGGAGCGGGCTCACCTCCCACCT
Source organism: Embleya sp. NPDC050493 (assembly GCF_044458105.1). Classification (NCBI taxonomy): domain Bacteria; kingdom Bacillati; phylum Actinomycetota; class Actinomycetes; order Kitasatosporales; family Streptomycetaceae; genus Embleya; species Embleya sp. NPDC050493. The sequence continues at coordinate 210,015 of NZ_JBITHP010000008.1, read as the reverse complement.
GGACGCGGTCACGTTCCGCGGCATCCGCTACGAGAACTCGCCCACCTGGCTGATGAACGTCATGGGCCGCTCGGGTCTGTTCACCGATCACCTGGTCAAGATGGCCCAGGTGATCACGTGGTGGTACCTCGGCGAGAACGGCACATTCACCTACTGGCCGGACGGGCCGCACGGCGAGCCCAGGCGTCTGGAACACCCGTTGTGGAACAAGGGCGTTCTGGTGCAGAACGAGATGATGTTCCACCGCGGCGATCCGGTGGGCCGCCTCGACGAGCGCGAAACCCCCGGCCTGAAAAGCCGCTCGCTCCTGGGCTGGGACGCCTCGCGCGACGACTGGGCGATCACCACCGACAACGAGGTGATCCGCCGCTACCGGCCCGAGGAGATGCGGTTGCTGGTCCACTGGAACGCCGAGGTCTACGCGGACCGGGAGGAGTTGCAGAAGAGCATGGACCACAGCGACGACCTCACCCACGACATCGTCTTCGAGCGCCTGTCGGCGGACCTGCGCGCCCGGGGAGTCGAGGTCGCCGAACCCTCGGATCCCATGCACGACAAGGCATTCATCCGCGCCCTCATCGCGACTTACGCGATCGCTCCCACCACCGACTGGGCCATACCCGGCACCGTCTGACGCCTCCCCGACCGCGCGCCCGTCCCGGCCCCCTACCCGGCGCGACCCACGCTTCGGCATGCGACTCCGGGGTCCTCCCCGTTCGCCGCGGTCGGAACGCGCACACGCCCTCGTGCCCGCAGCCCTTGCACGCATGCCGTTCGGAGAATTGCGATAGGCACGTACACGAATTCGAGCCCTCGACGACCCGGGGAACGGTGACGGCCCTGGACAGTCGCCACCGGGGTGGGCATCATGTGCTCACTGGACACGATGTCTACTGAGAAGCCTCTTTGCCCAGCCGCCGGGGTACAGCCCCAGTTCCGGCAGGCCACATCGAGACGCCACGATCCCGGAGGCCCCATGCCCACACCCACCGCAGCAGGCGCGTACCCGCGCCCCCGTGCCGCGGATCTACCCCTGCCCGGGTCCGATCGGGCCGAGATCCGGCGGCACTTGGAGCACGCCGACCCACGCATCGTGCTGATGTCGTTGATCCACCTCACCCGCGACGAGCAACTCCTGGAGGAACTCGCCCCCGCCGCCGCCCCGACGACGGGCGAGGCCGAGAAGACGGACCTCGCCGCCCGGGCCCGTGACCTGCTCGCCGAGGCGCTGACCCGTCCCGCGTCACCGGACGCCGACCAGCCCCTGCCCGACCCGCTGTTCCAGCGCATGGCCTCCGTCTGTGTCGGCGAGACGGTCGACCCGGAGTTCCTGCCGCTGCTGCGCGAGCAGGGCGGTTTCAGCGCCCGCGAGGCCGTACCCGCCGAGGTCCGCGCGACCCCGCCGAACGGCTTCCACGTGGTGATCATCGGCGCGGGGCTCAGCGGCATGTGCGCGGCCATCAAGCTCGCCGAGGCCGGTTACGGCTACCGCGTCTACGACCGCAACGCGGACGTCGGCGGAACGTGGCTGGCCAACCGCTACCCCGGGGTCGGGGTGGACACGCCCAGCCACTTCTACTCCTTCTCCTTCGAGATCAACCCCGACTGGCCGGAGTACTACTCGAACGGCCGGGTGGTGTGGGACTACCTGCGCACCTGCGCGGACGCCCACGGCCTGCGCGAGAACACCACCTTCGACACCGAGGTCACCGGCGCCCACTACGACGAGACCACCCGCCGCTGGACCGTCACCAGCCGGGGACCGGACGGTGTCGAACACACCGAAACGGCCGACGCCGTCATCAGTGCCATCGGCTTCTTCCAGGCCCCGATGCACCCCACCTTCCCCGGCCTGGACAGGTTCACCGGACCGGTCGTGCACATCGCCGCCTGGGACCCCGACGTCGACCTCACCGGCAAGCGCGTCGCCCTGATCGGCACCGGCGCCGGCGCCATGCAGGTCGGCCCCGCGATCGTCGACCGGGTCCGGGAACTGACCGTGTTCCAGCGCCAACCCTCGTGGATCATGCCGCGCCGGGCCGACAGCCTCGTCGTCCCCGCCGGCGCCCGCTGGGCCATGCGGCACGTGCCGTTCCACGCCGAGTGGTTCCGCACCCTCACCTACTGGATCACCGCCGACGGCAACTACCCCCGCGTCGTCGTGGACCCGCACTGGACCATGACCGAATCGGTCTCCAAGGCCAACGAGGACGCCCGCCAATGGCTCCTCGCCTACGCCCGCGAGGAACTCGACGGACGCCCCGACCTGCTCGAGAAGGCCGTCCCGACCTACCCGCCGTTCGGCAAGCGCATCCTGCGCGACTGCGACTGGTACCGCATGCTGCGCCGCGACCACGTCCGCCTGGAGACCTCGGCGATCACCCACGCCACCGCCGAGGGCCTGGCCACCGCCGGCGGCGAGTCCGTCGACGTCGACGTCGTCGTCCTGGCCACCGGATACCACCTCCTGCCCATGCTCGACGGCATCGACATCACCGGACGCGGCGGCATCACCCTGCGCGACGTCTGGGGCGAGGAGGACCCGCGCGCCCTGCGCGGGGTCACCGTGCCGGGGTTCCCGAACTTCTTCGTCATCGGCGGCCCCAACTCCGGTGCCAACCACGGCGCCGGCGTCAACATCATCACCGAGACACAGGTCAACTACATCCTCGGCTGCCTGGGACTCATGCACGCCCGCGGCGCAACCGCCATCGAGCCCACCGAACAGGCCCACGACACCTACAACGAGACCGTGGACCGAGCCCTGGACGGCCTGGTCTGGAGCCACCCCACCGTCCGCGGCTACTACCGCAACAGTTCCGGACGCGTGATCGTCTCCAACCCCTGGCGCCTGGTCGACTACTGGTGGATGACCCGCGCGCCGCAGGAGGACGAATACCTCCTGACCTGACCGCGCTCCGGCCCCGGCCCTGGCCCGGCCCGGCCGACCCCGAGCCGGGACACCGTCCCGCCGGCGTCGCCGACTCGCGGCGTGCGCCCCCGTGACGACGCCGGCCGCCGTCTTGCGCATCGACCGATCACTGTTCACCGGCCGTGCCGTCGCCTGCCACAAGCGGTGGCACGCCTCCGCTCGCTGTTCCCGAGGTGGGTCATGACTTTCGATCCGAACGAATATCCCCTGCTTCCGCCGGAGTTGGCGGCCATCATGGTCGACGTTCCGCCCATGCCGCCCGTCACCGCGGACAACGTCCGGGCGATCCGCGAACACGCGCGGGTCGCATCCGCCCGCCAACCGAGGTCCGAGGTCCATCGGGTCGAGGACCGCACCCTGCCCGGCCCGGACGGGGCGATCCCCGTGCGCGTGTACGCCCCTTCTCCCGCGCCGTCGTTGCCCGTGCTCGTGTTCGGCCACGGCGGGGGGTGGTCCATCTGCGACATCGACACCCACGACGCGCTGTGTCGGGAGATCGCCGGGCGCGCGGAGGTGCTCGTCGTCTCCGTCGACTACCGTCTGGCGCCGGAAAACCCGTACCCCGCCGGGCTGGAGGACTTCTACGCGGCCGCGTCGTGGGTCGTCGAGCACGCGGCCGACATCGGCGCCGATCCGGCGCGCGTGGCCGTCGGCGGGGACAGCGCCGGCGCGAACCTGGCCACCGTCACCTGTCTGCTGGCCCGCGACCGCGGCGGACCGACGTTCCGCTACCAGATGCTGGCCTACCCCGGCCTCGACGCGGTGTCCCAGCGCGCCGGTTGGACCGAGTTGGCACACGCGCCCATGGTGAGCGCGCGGACCGGACGTTCGATGTGGGCCGCCTACGCGGCCGGACACGACCCGCGCGACCCGTACCTCTCACCCGTGCACGCGAGCGACCTGTCCGGCCTGCCCCCGGCAATCATCGTCGCCCCCGGCTACGACCACGGACGCGACGACTTCGCCGCCTACGCCACCGCACTGGAAAACGCCGGCGTCGACGTGGACTTCCGCCCCTACCCCGGCATGGTGCACGGCTTCCTGTCGTACTTCGCCGCCGTCCCGGCCTGCTCCCAGGCACTCGACGAGGTGTGCGCAGCCTTGCGCAAGGGGCTCGCCGACGCCTGAGACCGGCCCGTCCGGTCACGGGAAACCGAGCGGTTCCCGCGACCGGGCATCGCCGCCTTCACCCGCGGCTCCACCGCCGACGTGTACGTCTCCCGCAGCAACGGCGAAAGTTTCACCGACGTCCACCTCAAGTGGCACGAGTGGATGGTCGCCAGCGGCGAGGTTCCCGCAGGCGGGAGCACCTGGTAGAGGCCGACGCGCCGTCGAGACTGCCCGGCACCCACAGCCGTCCCCGCGGCCTGACCGCGGTGCGATCCGCAGCGCACATCGCCGCACCGGCTCGCGGCGGAGAGCCGGCAGCGGTCCGCATACCGTGATCGCACCAGCATCGTCACCCGCACCCGCCGTCCGGTCCCCACAACCTCGTGAGGACCGGACGGCGGCTCCGCGAGCGCGAGCCCGCGCGTTCCCCGGACCGGCCAAGGATCGTTGCCGCCTCAGCGGCTCAGCACGGTCTCCTGCTCCAGGCGTGACAGCTTCTCGGGGTTGCGCACCGTGTACAGGCCGGTGATGAGGCCGGCCTCGACGCGCATTGCCATGACGCCGTGGATCTCTCCGGCGCGGCGCATGACGAGTCCGGGCCGGCCGTTGATCTGGACCGGCTCGATCGACATGCCGGCGGTGAATCTGGTCAGGCCGAAGGCCAGGTAGCGGGCCACTTCGTCGGCTCCCACGATCGGGTGCACCGCGGCGTGCCTGATTCCGCCGCCGTCGCTGAGGGCCACGACGTTCGGCGCGAGGATGTCGACGAGGCTTTGCAGGTCGCCGGTCTCGACCGCTCGTTGGAAGGCCTGGAGTGCGGCTCGGGTCTCGGCCGCGGAGATGGCGTCGCGCGGACGGCGGGCCGCGACGTGCGCCCGGGCCCGGTGGGCGATCTGGCGGACTGCGGCGGGGCTCTTGCCGACCGCCTCGGCGATTTCGTCGTAGGCGACGTCGAACACCTCCCGCAGGACGAACACCGCTCGCTCGGTCGGCGCGAGCGTCTCCATCACCAGCAGCATCGCCATGGAGAGGCTGTCGGCCAGTTCGATGTCCTCGGCCACGTCGGGCGTGGTCAGCAGCGGCTCGGGGAGCCAGGGGCCGACGTAGGTTTCCTTGCGGCGGTCGAGCGCACGCAGCCGGTCCAGCGCCAGCCGGGTCACGATCCGCACCAGGAACGCGCGTGGCTCGCGCACCACGGCCGGGTCGACCCCCGCCCACCGCAGCCAGGCCTCCTGTAGAACGTCCTCCGCGTCCACGGCCGAGCCGAGCATCTCGTACGCGACGGTGAAAAGGAGGTTGCGGTGGGTTACGAACGCCTCGGTGGCCGCTGCCGAGTCCGTGTGCCCCTCGCCGACGTGGGGCGGCTCCGTCGTACCCTCCGCGCCCGCCTCCGGTTCCTCGCTGCCTGCGCTCATGCCTGGCTTCTCCTACCCGTTCGTTCCCATGGCCGGTACCCGTACCCGTACGCACAAGACGACGGTGCCCACCGGTCTGTGACACCCACGGCCGGGTGACGTACGGCACATCACGCCGCTGTCACGGGGGTCGAATCGCCCACGTCTCGTGAACGTCAGGACGTCGCGCGAACAGTCGGCGCGGCACGTACCACCACGAGTGAGGACCACGTCATGGCAACCACGAAGGCGCAGGCCCCGGCGGGCACGTCGCGCCGCTGGGTCGCGCTGTTCTTCATCGGGTTGGCCCAGCTCATGCTCGTACTGGACGCCACCGTCGTGAACATCGCGCTGCCGTCCATCCAGGGAGACCTCGGGGTCTCCGATGCCGACCGGCAGTGGATCATCACCGCGTACACGCTGGCGTTCGGCAGCCTGCTGCTGCTCGGCGGCCGGATCGCCGACTACGTCGGGCGCAAGCGGACCTTCCTGATCGCGTTGCTCGGTTTCACCGCCGCGTCGGCGCTCGGCGGTGCGGCGGGAAACTTCGAGATGTTGTTGCTCGCCCGCGCGGTGCAGGGGGCGTTCGGTGCGCTGCTCCAGCCGTCCGCGTTGTCGCTGCTGACGGTGACGTTCACCCAACCGAAGGACCGTACCAAGGCGTTCGGGATCTGGGGCGGAATCAGCGCCGCGGGCGGCACGATCGGGCTGCTGGCCGGCGGGGCGCTGACCGACTACCTGGACTGGCGCTGGTGCCTGTACGTCAACATCCCGATCGCCCTGGTCGCGGCGATCGGCGGGTACATGATGCTGGCCGAGTCGCGGCGCGAGGGCAAGGCGCGCATGGACATCCCGGGTGTGCTGCTGGTGACCGGCGGGCTGGTCGCGATCGTGTACGCCACCACCCGGGCCGAGGCGGACGGTTGGGGCTCGGCGACGGTACTCGGCCTGCTGGGCGCCGGCGCGGTGCTGCTCGCGGTGTTCGTATTCGTCGAGAGCCGGGTGACGCAGCCGCTGCTGCCGCTGCGCGTGGTCGCCGACCGCACCCGCGGCGGCGCGTACCTGGCGGTGGGTCTGGCCGTCATCGGAATGTTCGGCGCATTCCTGTTCATGACCTACTACATGCAGGTGGTCAAGGGGTACTCGCCGACCAAGACGGGGGCGGCCTTCCTGCCCATGGCCATCGCGGTCCTGGTGTCGGCGGCCGGGCTCAGCACCCGGCTGATGCCCAGGTTCGCGCCGCGGGCGCTGATCGTGCCCGGCATGCTCGTCAACGCCGTCGGCATGTTGTGGATGATCACCGTGGACCCGGACACCTCGTACGCCGGCGGTGTGCTGATCTCGCAACTCCTGCTCGGCTTCGGAGCGGGCATGGTCATGCCGGTCGCCATCAACTACGCCACCCACGGCGTCGACCACGGTGACCTGGGCGTGGCCTCGGCCACCGTCAACACCGCGCAGCAGATCGGTGGTTCGCTCGGTACCGCGCTGCTCAACACCATCGCCACGAGCGCGACCGTGGACTACCTGGCCTCGCACGACAACAGCCCGGCGACCGCGAAGCAGGCACTGGTGGAAGGCTTCGCGGAGGCGGGGGCGTGGGCCGCGGGGATCATCGTGGTGGGCGCGCTGATCGTTGCCGCGCTGATGAATACGGCGCGTCCCGAGCATCTCGGCGCCGGGGCGAGCGCCGGGGCAGGCGCCGAAGGCTCCGACGCCGTCGACGGGTCCGGGAGCAGCGACAGGACAGCCGCAAGCACGGAAGACCGCGCCGCCGGCCCGCTGCCGGCACACACCTGATCCCGACGGTCCGAGGCGGTCCCCCCGGCGGGCAGGATCCGTGCCCGCCGGGGTGGGCCGCCCGGGAAGCGAACGCGTCCCGCTTCGGCTCGAACACCCTCGGCCGCGGCGTCGGCGCGTTTCGCGCCCGGCACCACCGTGGCGATGCCCCTCGTCTGCCGCCTGACGCGGGCAAGGCCCGGCAGGGGTCGATATGCCGAGCGAAGAGGCCGGCACCGGGTGCCACCGCAACCGCCGACACAGCCGAAGGCTTCGGAGGCCGATCGGCAGGTCACCGTGGCTCGCCGCAGCGCGCACCGAACCCGTCGCTCGGACGGTGCGGCGGTTAGACTTGTTGCGCCCTCGTCCGCTTGGGCGGGGTCTCGGGGACGATGCCGGTGGTACACCATGACAGCGCACGAAAACCGTACCGAAAAGCCCCGCAACGAAAGTGCCGCAGGTCGTGTCGACGCCGACAACCGCGGTTGGTCCCCCTCCGTGAACGCCACGCGCCAAGGCGACAACGACAGCGCGCACCGATCGTTCCATCCGGACGAATTCGCCCCTCCGGCGGGACCCGGACGGATCGAGTCGAAGGAGGAGACCGAGGAGGTCCCCGGCGACACGGTGGAAAGCACGGGGCGCCGAGGCGAGGAACAGGGCCGGGGGTCCGGCGGGAAGGGCACGCACGACCGGGGCCCCAAGGGACCTTCCCGTCGTCCCAGTGGAGGCGAGGACGCCACGGCGACAACCGGCGTCGACCCCCAGGACGCGGACTCCGCCGACCCACGCGCTCCGCGCCGCGCCTGAGGTCCCGCCACACGCGCGCGGAAGAGCCGGCCCGAGCGACTGCCCGTTCCGGCCACACGCACCATTCACACATGGCGCCCCCCGAAAGGGGCCGTCGGCCGGGACGGCGGCCGACGGCCCGGGGCAACCCACGGGGCGCGGAACGGTATTCGTCCCGGCCCCGGGGGCCGCGTGGTGCTACCTGAACATGCGGTCGCTGCTGTTGGCCATGCGGTGGGTGCCGCTGTGTGCGTTCACCCAGTCACGGATCATCTTGACGGCGTTGCCGCATTGCCAGTTGTTGTCGTAGTCGCGCACTCCCGTGTAGGCCCCGTAGCCGGCGATGATGCCGTCCACACGTGCGTCACCCAGGAGTTTGTCGACGTACCACGGATCGTTGTAGGTGGTTGTCCAGGACAGTGTGGCCGCGAGTCGTCCGGCGGCGCGGTCCCGGGCGCCCTTCTTGAGTTCGGCGCACGTGTTCCAGGTGGCCTCGGTGCAGTTGCCGAACCCGTTGGTGATGTCGCTGTCGCCGTAGTCCATCACCCGCCGGCCCGTCGGGAATCCGGACCCGGATCGGTCGAACGCGTTCACGACCTGGTCGCGAGTCCCGGTCGTGGTGATGCCCTCCAGCGGGCCGAGCCTGCCCTCCAGGCTCTTCCAACCCCTGCCCCCGACGTCCGGGGTGTTGCCGCCGTGGTACTCGTAGAAGCCGTAGAGCACCTGGATCCCGGCCCCCGTCAGGCGCTGTGCCTTGTCCCGCAGTCCGGCGACGCTGCACGTGCGGTTCGGCGCTTCCCCGCAGTAGTTCGGGTCCTTGATGTCCAGCCAGACCAGCGCCAGCCGGCGGCCCGCCCTGGCGTTGGACAGGATGCGGTCGATCATGGCGTCGAAGCTGGGGCCCAGCCGGTTCTCACCGGCCGAGGAACAGTCGTGCCAGGCACGCCACTCGTTCGGATTCCACCAGGCACAGACGTCGACCTCGATGGCGTTGGCACCGTGGTTGATCGCGGCGTCCACGCCGTCCAGCGTGTCGACCCGATGGGCGATGTCGTAGATCGCCTGCCGCTGATCGGCCGCCGCCGCGGGAGTCGAACCGAGCACGGTGGTGGCGACGAGCCCGCACAGGGCCGCCATCAGCGCCAGTAACGTCCGTGGGCGCGTGACCCGCCGAAGGTGAGTGGTCAAGAAGCTACTCCTTCATATCGGTGTCCCGAAGCGCACGACCACCGATCATCGACGCTCGTGTCGGCGTCGGCGGGCGAGTGCGCGCCGGATCGGCTGCCGCGGCTTCCGGCGATGGCGCTCGCTCGGTGAGCCGACCGGGTGGCCGACCCAGCGATCGTCGCAACGCCGTGGGCAGTTGACGTGTCGGCTGCCCTCGCCGGGTTCTCGACGCGAGCATCCACACACGTCACGCCGCAGCCACGCCTCGGGTTGCATGAGGGTTGCGTACGCCCGCCGGGGCGTACCCAAACCGGCTCCGCGGCATGGATCCGCCGCGCGACGTGCACGTCGTCCACGCGATCGGCTCACCCGACCGTCTCGTGCTCGGCCGCGTCACCCTCGGCCGCCTGCGCTCGGCATGCATCGTCCGCTCGACCCGATCCGGTGCCGGCCCCGCCACAGCCACCGCATCGAAGACGTCGGCATGCGAACCGAACGCGTCATGCGGCGCAGATGTGTGGCGGGGCCAGCTTCAGGCGTCTCCGAGACCGGAGTTCACCTGGTCGGTATCACGCTCCGTTGTCACAGGATGTGAAACAGAGCCGAACGTTCTACTCCGTCCCCGGCTCAAAAGGACCCGGCAGGCACGGTCCAGACCATGTTGCCCGTGCGAACGCAGGGTTCGATGTCGAGTCGGGTGCCGTTGGTCGCGTTGCCGGCGGGGAGGTTGATACAGAGGTTGGAGGAAGGGTTGTACAGGCGGTCGAAGTTGGCGCGACGCCACTGCTGGTTGGTGCCGCCGTCGCAGTCCCGGACGGCGAGTCCGGTGCCGGGGCGCAGGTCGCCGCCGTCGAGGCATTTGCCCTGGGCCGCGATGGTGCCGTCGGCAATGGTCCACTTCTGTGTGTCGGAGCCGGGGTGGCAGTCGTTGATCCGTACCGGGGTACCGTCGGCGTCGCCGGCTCCGGCGACGTCCATGCACTTGCCGCTGACCCAGTGGACGATCGGGCCGGTGCCGGCGAGCGAAGTGCCGCCGCCGGTCGGAGTGGACTCGCCTGCGGAGGCCGATGCGCCGGAAAACACCAGGGCCGCGAAGGAAGTCGCGCAAATCGCGGCCGTGGTGACGAACGTGCTGGCTTTGCTCATTTCCGCCTCTTGGTGATGGATCGGTTTTCGATGCGGGCCGTCGCGGTGACCGTGGGTACACCGTTCGCGTCGACGACAGCGGGAGCCGGGCCGGTCGAACACGCCGGCTCGGCATCCTCACCCGGGCCGGTACGACGCGTGGGCGTCCACCGACCACAACGGTCGAGTCGTTTCGGATACGCGATGCGGTCCTGCCCGTCCGGCGCGAACCGGGCCCGACCACACCACGTTCGTCTCCCCCGGCAGACGCCGGGCGTACGGAGCTTGTCTCCCACGGGTTTTCGTTGACGGCTTCCGGCACCGTAAGCGAATCCGAATCACCGTCACCAGAAGAGATCAAGACAACCCCCACGTCACGGGAACCTCACGTATCACAAGCCCGCCGGCCGGCCCGACGGTCCGACATCCCCGGGTCCCGCCGGCCCGTACCGGCGGGCGGCGGAAGACGAGCGCACCCTCCCGCCGGCCGTGCGACTCGCCCACCGCGCCCTGCGCGCCGGGTGCCCGCGCCCCGGACGCCTGCGCCGCGTCCTACCGCGCGACCTCGGCTCGACGGACGTGCATCGTCGTGGTGAATATCTGCGGCCGTGCGGGTGAGTTCGGCCCGTCACATCGTCGGCGGGTGTGCGGCGGCCGGTAGAACGCGGGCATTGTTCCGTCGTGCCGGAGGGTGTTCGTGATGAGCCGAGGGTTGATCGTGGTGGATGTGCAGAACGACTTCTGCGAGGGGGGCAGTGTTCCCGTCGCAGGCGGTGCGCGGATCGCGGCGGCGATCGCCGATCTGGTCGAGCGGAGCGCGGGTGCCGACTACCGGTACATCGTTGCCACCCGGGACCACCACATCGACCCGGGAGGTCACTTCTCCGCGACCCCCGACTTCGAGAACAGCTTTCCCGTCCACTGCGTGGCGGGAGGCGAGGGCAGCGAATTCCACCCCGGTTTCGCCCCGACCGTCGCCGGTGGCAAGGTCGACGCCGTCTTCTTCAAGGGCGCCCACAGTGCCTCGAAGAGCGGCTTCGAGGGAGCCGACGCCGAGGGCACTTCCCTGGCGGACTGGCTGCGTGATCGCGGAGTGGAGGACGTCGACGTGGTGGGCATCGCCACGGACCACTGCGTGCGGGCCACGGCGCTGGACGCCGTGAAGGCCGGCTTCCGCACACGGGTGCGCCTGGACTACGCGGTCGGGGTCGCCCCGGACACGACAGCCGCGGCCGTGGACGACTTCCACCAGGCAGGAATCGCCGTATCCGGTACGGCACCCGACCCGAGGTAGTTCCCGACACCAGTCCCGGCCCCTATGCGGCACCGGGGCCGAACAACGGGTGCGCGCCCGGTCCCGGGAAAACCGGCGACGGGGCGCACCCGCGCACGCCGAGGAACGCTCGGCCTTTTCGACCCGGCCAAAAAATGCCGGTTGTCGCCTTCGAGACAGTCCCACCGGACCGGCCCGGCGCCCTGCTCCCGGCGCTGTGGCGGGGGCGGGTGGGTTTGCCTGGGTCGGGCTGTTCCCCCGCCGGGTCAGGCCTTTTGGCGGGCCGTGTTGTAGAGCTTGGCGATCAACGCGGCGACCTCGTCCTGCGAGGCGCCCTCGCCGCCCTTCGTCATTTGTGCCAGGCCGACGACGTTGGCGCCGCCGAGGGTGGAGTAGTCGGCCCAGGCGCAGACCGGGAACCGGAAATCCGCGACGCTCTTCGGGGCTCCGTCGCCCTTGTTGCGGGTGACCTGCATGTCCTGGCACTTCATCAGCGCACCCTCGAAGCCGGCGGGCTTGACGGTCCTGGCGCTTGCGACGGGCTGTATCTCCATTCCCTGCGCCTTCCCGGTGCCCTTCAGGCCCTTGTTGCCGACGTTGGCCAGGTATGTGTCGAGTGCCTTGGCGGGGTCGGCGATCTCGCCGGAGAAGCCCTCGAAGGTCAGCCGCGTACCGCCGAACAGCGCCGGGTCGTCGGGATCGGCGGCGGGCGCGTTGTAGACGCCGGACACCGTCCGGGCGCCGCCCACCCCGAGGCTCTCGGCCTCCTGCGTGCCGGGCGTGCTGCCCGGGCTCGACTTGGTGTAGGCGTCGACCGACTCCGGGACGACGAGCTTGTAACCCTTGGTGCCGGTGTCGATGGCACCGCTGCCCACGGGGCCGCCGCCCGAGGTACCGGTGGTCGCGTCCGCGGTGCCGCCGACGCTCGGCGCCTTCGCGTCGTCCTTCCCGTCCTCCGACCCGCCGCACGCGGCGGTCGCCACGAGGAGGGGTATGACGGCAGCGGCGAGGCGAGCGCGAAGACGCATGAGGAATGGGTCCTTTCCGAGTTCTTTCGTAGCCGACCGGAGCGTTTGCCCATCGACGTGACGGGTCGTCAGGCTGCCGTGGCGTCGGGCCCTGTGTCCTGGGGATCCCCCTCCGACCGCCGACGACGTCGCCCCCTGCTCGGAACGGCCCCGACTCACGCCCAGCGACGGTCGACGATGTGCCGCGGAGCCGGGCTCACCGGCCGCCGGCGCGTTGCTTGTCCGGCTGCCGACGACAGGACTCACGGGCCGTTGACCGTGCTATCGGCAGTTCGCGAGTTCCTCGTCGATCCTTCGTGCCGTGGAGGCGTCGAGAGAGTGTCGTCGTGCCTGTCGCGGCGCCGACTTCGCCCAGGTGTTCAGGACCGCGGGTCGAGGGTCGCGGTGCCGAGTCCGAGCACTTTCCGGAACCACACGGAGTCTTTGCGGGAACCCGGCGACCGGGCGCCGAAAGAGAGCCTCGGTGCCCGGTCCTGCCGTAGTCGAGGTGGGTGATCCGGAAAACGCGGGGTCGGGCCCCGATGCGCCGGACGGCTTGACCTACCCGGGACGGTCACCGACTGTGTGTCGTCGGTGAACCGTCCCACGACCTTTGCCCCGACGCACCCGCGCGGCCCTGTCCGCCGGCGGTCCGCTGCTTCGCGTCCGAGGGCGGGTCAGAGCATCGGAGTTGCATGACCTCGTCGTTCTCGCGGCTCCTGTGGGAGCACGCCTTCGCCACGCAGCCGCACCCGCCTCCGGGGCTGGTCCTCGTCGCCGGGGGCGTGGCCCTGACCTGTGTGGTGCATCGGTTGGCATGGTCCACCGTGCGCTGCTACTCGGTGATGGCACACGAGGCGGGCCACGTCCTGGCCGCGCTCCTGTGCGGGCATCGCGTCGTCGCCGTCCGCCTGGAGGTCGACAACTCGGGAACCACGTCTCATCGAGGCAAGGGCCGCCTTCGCCGACTCCTGATCGCTGCGGCCGGCTATCCGGCGCCCTCCTTGGCGGGCGTCGGTGGTGCGGCTCTTCTGCGCGCGGGGCACGTGACGGCGTCGCTGTGGGCCGTGACCGCTCTGATGCTCCTGCTGTTGACGACGATTCGCAACGTGTTCGGCGTGGTGATCATCCTCCTCGCGTCCGGTGTCCTGGTCGCGGTGTCGTGGCGGGGCCGGGTGGAAGTACAGGCCTTCGCCGCGTACGTGGTCGTCTGGTTCCTGCTGATCGCCGCCGTGCGGCACGTTGTCGAACTGCTACGACGCCATCTGAGGGGCAACTCCTCGTCCGACGCGGCGACACTGGCGACCTCGACCGGAATACCGTGGCCCGTGTGGGTGGCGGCCTTCGGCCTGATGTCGATTGCCATGGCCTGGCTGGGCGCCGGCTGGTTGCTCGATGACGGGGACGTTTCCACGGCCTGGAATCCGCCCCCGTTGCCCCGCTGGTGACCGCGGTCGGCGGCCGGCGCCCGATCCCGTCGAGCCTCCACACCCCGCCGGGATCACGCGCCGGCCGCCCCCGTTCCCGCACCATCCCGAAGTGCGTGCCTACGCGCCCCACACCCGCCGGGCGCCCACCCACGTCGACAGGATCGGGATGTCCGCGATCCGTTCGGGTGTGACGGACAGCAGGTCCTCGCCCAGGACGGTGAAGTCCGCGAGCATCCCCGGGGCGAGGCGGCCCTTCAGGTGGCCTTCGCCCGTGGCGTGAGCGGAGCCGGTCGTGTAGACGGCCAGGGCTTCGCGGGCGCCGATGCGCTGGTCCGGGCCGAGGACTTCGCCGTCGCGGGTCTGCCGGGTGACCATGGTGCGGATCGCCAGCAGTGGCGGGAGGGGGCCGGCCGGGTGGTCGGAGGAGCCGCCCACGGTGATGCCCGCGTCGAGGAAGCGGCGGTGGCCGCAGGCCGCGGCGGCGCGTTCGTCGCCGTAATAGCCGCGCAACTTGCCGCCGTGGTCGTGGACGAACGAGCCGAACGGCACGGGGGTGATCCCGGCCGCGACGATGCGCTCCACCAGGCTGTCGTCGACGAGGCTGCAGTGCTCGATGCGGTGGTTGATCCGCGCGTACGCCGGGACTTCGGCGCGGGCGGCTTCGATGGCGTCCAGAACCTTGCCGACGGCCAGGTCCCCGTTCGCGTGCACGGCGACACGGCTGCCGGTCCGGTGGACGGCGAGGACCGTGTCGGCGAACTCCCGGTCGGTCATGAGCTGGATGCCGTTGTCGCTGCCGGTCTGGCTGGGGTAGGGAACGCGGCACAGGCAGGTGCCGCCCGCGAGCGCGCCGTCGATCATCAGCTTGACGCCCACCAGCCGCAGGTGCTCGTCGCCGAAACCGGTGCGCAGTCCGGTCCGCGCCAGGTCCGCGAAGTAGCGGTGCCAGACGAGCATGCCGACGCGGGCGGTGAGCACCCCGCGGTGCGCGGCCTCCTGGTACAGCCGCAGTTCGCGCGGCGAGACCAACGCGTCGCACCAGGAGGTGATGCCCGCCGCGTGGAACTCACGGACCACTTCGGCGAGCGACGCAACCAGGTCGTCGAGGGTGAATTCGCCCAGCAGTTCGGGGGCGCCGCTCGGGCGGAACCACTGGTCGAACCACGCGCCCTCGTACATCCACCCGTCGAGCCGACCGTCCGCCTCGCGGCCGAGCGTGCCACCGTCGGGATCGGGGTCGGTGTCGCGGTAGCCGGCGAGTTCCAGGGCGCGCGAGTTGGCGACGGCCATGTGGCACGAGAAGTGCACCACCAGAACCGGGTGTTCGGTGGATATCGCGTCGAGGGCCGCCCGGTCGAGGCGGCCTTGCGAGTCGGCGTCGGGGTCGTACCCCTCGGCCACCACCCAGCCTCCGGGCGGGGTCGCCCGGACGCGCTCCGCGAGCGGGTGGCCCGATCCG
Organism: Embleya sp. NPDC050493; assembly: GCF_044458105.1. Classification (NCBI taxonomy): domain Bacteria; kingdom Bacillati; phylum Actinomycetota; class Actinomycetes; order Kitasatosporales; family Streptomycetaceae; genus Embleya; species Embleya sp. NPDC050493. The sequence goes on along the minus strand of NZ_JBITHP010000008.1, from coordinate 194,550 downwards.
CCGGCGGCCCGCAGCGCCTGCGGCGTCAGCGGCACCCGCATGCGGGTGTCCGCCAACCCGGCGGGGTGGCAATGCGCGTCATTGAGGCCCGGGACCACGACGGCGTCGCCGAGGTCGACCAGCTCGGCTCCGGGGAGGCGCCGCCGCAGGTCGGCGATGTCTCCGACGGCGACGATGCGATCCCCGAAGGTGGCGATGGCTTCCGGTTCGGCGGTCGTGACGCCGCCCGGGTCGGCGAGGGTGATGATGCGGCGGGACCGGAAGATCCTCGCGGTGGGTTCGTCCGGGTGGGACAGGGCGTGCGCCGGAGCGGGTGCCGTGCTGCCGTGGATGCCTCGGGTCGTCATTGTGTGTGCCATTCGTCGGTGTGTTCCGTGTGGTGTCGCCCGGTCCGGGTCTGGATCTCGGTCTCGGCTCCGGCCTCGGATCCGGCCTCGGATCCGGCCTCGGATCCGGCCTCGACCAGTGCCGGTCTCACGCGGCCGTCTTCTCCGTCGGGCGCGGCAGCGCTTCGAGCGTCGGCCGTGTGCCTGTGGCCAGGCGCCGAGCGCTTTCGACGAGGAGGCCGACGGCGAGATTGACGCCCAGGCCGATCAGCCCGGCGCTGACGTGGTTGGTGTCCACGGCGTGGCCGTTGTCGCCGAACGTCAGCCAGATGACCACCGCCTCGCCCGAGAGGATCCCGGCCGCCACCGACCACGCGCCGACGAGCGGGCGGCGGCCGTTCAGCGCGAACAGCAGTCCGGGCGCCATCTGCGCGAGGCCGGAGTACGTGAGCAGCAGCAGGTTCGTCAGCGCGTCCGGCCGCTTGATGGCCAGGACCAGCGCCACACCGACGGCGCCGACGACGGTGGTGTGGTTGACCAGGAGACCCGAGCGTTCGGTGCGGGTACGGACGATGTTCCGGGCGACCAGCGACGACATGCCGAGCACGATCGCCGCGGACGGCACCACGGCGCACGCGGCCGCTGCGGTGACCACGACGCCGACGAGCCAGTCCGGCATGGCGCCGTTGGTCAGGTGCAGCAGTACGCCGCTGGGGCCGCCGGATGCCGCGCCCGCGACCACGATGCCGGTGAACCCGATCAGCATCGGGATCGCCTGGCTGGCGCTGTAGAACGGGATCCAGATGCTGTTCTGCCGCAGGGCCTTCTCGTCCTTGGCGGACAGGACCGCGGGCCAGCCGTGCGGCATGGTCATGAACATCACGCTGACCAGGCTGGTCACCATGCTGGTGAAGAACCAGGTGCGGTCGAACGGCCCGTCGTGCACGGTGAGTTTGGCCGCGTGCGTGTCGGCGAGCCGATGCGTGACCTCGCCGATGCCGCCCACGTAGTGCGCGGGAATGGCGATGGCCAGCACGATGAGTACCAGGACCATGAGCGCGTCCTTCAGGTACGCCGCACGCGCCACGCCGCCGATGCCCGACCACAGTACGAAGCCGGTGATCAGCACGGACGCCGCGATCATGCTCGCCGTCCCGGAGCCGCTGTTGCCGGTGGCCAACTCGACGACCAGGCCGAGGCCGGTGATCTGGAGTTGGAGGTAGGGCAGCAGGAAGACCACGCCGAGCACGGCGGTCAGCGTGCCCAGGGCGCGGCTGCCGTAGCGGTCGGCGAAGAAATCGCCTTGGGTGAGGTAGCCGCGCTCCTTGCCGACCCGCCACACCAGCGGTGCGACGACGTACATGCCGACGTACGCGAGTGGAAGGTACGGCAGCGCGTAGACGACGCCGACGCCCGACGCGTATGCCAGGCCGGCGAGGCCGAGGAAGGTGAAGGTCGTGTAGACCTCGCCCGCCTGGAGGAACCAGGTCGTCACCGCACCGAAGCGGCGCCCGCCGACCGTCCATTCTTCGAGGTTGGCGGCCGGCTTGCGGCGGCCGAGCACGCCGAGCCCGGCGATCAGCAGCATGCCCACGACGGACACGGCCAGGGTCGTGCTCATCGCTCGCCCCCGTTCCGGCGGCGCGTGCGCTGGTACTCGACGTACCCGAGCGCGGGAGTCAGGGCGATCACCCAGCCCACGCTCCAGGTCATTATCGACGGCATGCCGAGCCAGATATGCGGAGCGTTGACGAACGGTAGCCACACCGTCGCCAACAGTGCCGTCACGGGCACCATCAGCAGAAGCACTGCGACGCGCATGGGTCGCTCCCGGGGTCGTCGTATTTCGCGAACCCCTGGAGCATGAAACTTCCGGATAGGATCCCGGGAAATTTGTGGATAAGAGTCACTCGGAGGCTCGTGGTGAAGTATTCCGCCGATCTTGCGCCAACCGCCGAGCTGCCGCCCACCCTTCTGGACGAGACCGACTTGGCACTGGTCAACGCCCTGCAGGCGGCACCGCGCGCATCGTGGACGCTGGTCGGCCAGGCCCTGGGCATGAGCGCCGTCACCGTCGCGCGCCGCTGGGAACGCCTGCGCTCACGCGGCCTGGCGTGGGTGACCGCCTACGGCGGGCCGTTCGTCCTGCAGGTCAACTGCTCGGCGTACGTCGAGGTCGACTGCCATCCCGCGAAGGTGCGCGCGGTCACCGAGCGTCTGCGGCTCGACCCGCGCATCACGGGCATCGAGCATGTGTCCGGCGGGACCGACCTCCTGCTGACCGTGATGGTCGCCGACCTCACCGCGCTGTCCAGACTGGCGATCGAGGTCATCGGCGCACAGGAAGGCGTCACCGCCATCCGCAGCATGATCGCCACCCACCTGTTCACCGAAGGCAGCCGCTGGGACCTGCGCTCGCTCGACCTCCACCAGCGCAGCCTGCTTCGCCCGGGCGACGACACGCCGCCGGCGGGTATCGGGACCGTCGCCCCCGAGGACCGCCCGCTGCTCGTCGCGCTCGGCGCGGACGGCCGCCTCGGTTACGGCGAACTGGCCGAGGTCACGGGCATGAGCGAGTCGACCGTACGCCGCCGGGTGACCCGCATGCTTCGCGAGGGCAGCGTCGTGCCACGCTGCGAAATCGCGCACAGCGTCTCGGGGTTCCCGGTGTTCGTGCACTATCTGGCGAACGTCCCCAGTGCGGATCTGGCCCGCGTGGGCGCGTCGATCGCCGCGGTGGCGGAGGTCCGGATGTGCGCCGCGATCGCGGCACGGCACAGCCTGCTGATCACCGCCTGGGTGCGCTCGATTCCCGACACCCGCCGCCTGGAGGCGCACCTCGCCGAGCGATTCCCCGAACTCACCGTCGAGGACCGGTGGTTGACACTTGCCAATGCCAAGCGCATGGGCCACTTGCTGGATCCCGAGGGCCGCAGCACGGGCTTCGTTCCGATGAATATCTGGGCGTGACGGCGGGCGGACGGCACGGAGGCTGCGGGTCCCGCTTGCACCCCGGGTCTGGACTCCGTATCCAGATTGGACGTACAGTCCAAGTCATGGATGTGGAAGAGAGCCGAGACCCTCGGGTGCGAACCTGGGCACCCGTGTGCCGGGCCGTCGCGCTGCTGCTCGGCCCGTACGCCGAGGTCGTCCTGCACGACCCGGAGACCGACCGGGTCCTGGAGATCTGGAATCCGATGACCTCCCGCCGCGCCGGCGATCCCTCGCTGCTCGGCGAGTTGGACGAGCTGGACCCGGCGACGCGGGACGTGTACGGGCCGTACGAGAAACTGCTCGCGGACGGCCGCCGGCTGTCCTCGGTCAGCGCAATCCTGCGGGACGAGCGGGACCGGGCGTCCGCGGTGCTGTGCATCAATCTCGACCGCACGCCGCTGGAGCGGGCCGCCGCGGTCCTGTCCGCCTTCGGCGCCCCGACCGTAGGGCGTCCCGAGCCCCTGTTCGAGCAGGACTGGTCCGAGCGCATCCGGCACATCGTCGGCAGCCACGTTCGCGAAACGGGTCGCCCCGTCGACCGGATGACCCGCCAGGACCGCCTGGTGGTCCTCGGCCGGCTGGACGAGGCCCGGGTGTTCGCGGTGCGCCGGGCCACCCCGGTCGTCGCCGAGACACTGCGGGTGTCCCGCTCCACCGTCTACGGCCTGCTGGCCGAGCTCCGAGCCCAGAGCACGAAGGACTGACGCACATGACCCGGCTGCCCGACTTCCGCCTGGAAACGTACTTCTCCCGCTGGGAGTTCACCGCCCGCCACCACCTGACCGCCTCCGACGCCCAGACGATGACACTCGGCGAGTTGCTCGCGCTGGCCGACGACGAGGACCGCGACGCCTTCGACAACCTGTCCCTGGGCTACACGGAGACCTTCGGCGACCCGGCCCTGCGCGAGGTGATCGCCCGGACGCACGAGCACGTCGACGCGGACGACGTCATCTGCTTCGCGGGCGCCGAGGAAGCCCTCTACCTGGCGATGAACGTGCTGCTCGACGCGGGTGACCACGCCGTCGTGGTGACCCCGAACTACCAGGCCGCCGAGACCGTGCCGCTGGCGCTGTGCGAGGTCACCGGCGTGGCTCTCGACGCGGACCGGGACTGGGCTCTGGACCTGGACGAGGTGGCGGCGGCCCTCCGGCCGAACACCCGGGTCGTCTCGGTGAACTTCCCCAACAACCCCACCGGCAAGGTCGTCGACGCCGCCGACTTCGCCGCGCTGGTCCGCCTGTGCGACGAGCGCGGCGTCCGCCTGTTCAGCGACGAGGTCTACCGCGGCCTCGAACGCGACCCCGCCCGTACCCTGCCGCAGGCCGCCGACCTGTCCGAGCGGGCACTGTCCTTGAACGTGACCTCGAAGTCCCTGGGGTTGCCCGGGCTGCGGATCGGCTGGATCACCTGCCGCGACCGCGCGCTGCGCTCGCGCCTGGAGCGGGCCAAGCACTACACCACCATCTGCAACTCCGCGCCCGGCGAGGTGCTGGCCCGCATCGCGCTGAAGGCCCGCGAGACGATCCTGGATCGCAACCGGGCCCTGATCGCAGCCAATCTGCCGGCTTTCGAGGCGTTCTTCGCCGAGTTCGCGGACGACTTCGAGTGGCGGGCGCCGGACGGCGGATGCGTCGCCTACCCCCGATACCTGGGCGCGGACGGGGTGGAGGAATTCTGCACCCGCCTGGTGGAGGAGGCCGGCGTCCTGCTGCTGCCCGCGAGCATCTACCGCTCCGAACTCACCGCCACCCCCGCCGACCGGTTCCGCATCGGCATCGGCCGCCGCGCCCCGGAGGAAGGACTGGCCGCCTTCGCCCGGTGGATGCGAGCGCGCCGATGACCCTCCCCGTCTTCGACACGGCCGCCATCGAGAAGGCCGCCACCAGGCAGCTGGTCCTGGACACCGTCCGGGAGGCGCTGATCGCGCACGCCCAGGGCCGCACCAGCGTGCCGCCGCCACTGCACATGGACTTCCCGGAAGCCGACGGGGACTGCCACGTCAAGGCCGGTCGGATCCTCGGCGCCCCCGACTTCACCGTCAAGATCGCGACCGGCTTCTACGGCAACCCCGACCTCGGTCTCCCGTCGAACCACGGTCTGGTCTGCGTGCTCGACGCCCACACCGGACGGGTGCGCGCGCTCCTGGACGACCGCGGACTGCTGACGGCCTGGCGCACCGCCGCCGCGGGCGCGCTGATCACCCACGCCATGGCCCGGGCCGACGCCGGCACACTGGCCGTCTTCGGCACCGGCGAACAGGCCCGCCTCCAGGTCACCTGGCTGGCCGAACTCCGCCCGGTCGGAACGGTGTTGGTGCACGGCCGCAACCCGCACAAGGCCACCGCCCTGTGCGACGAGCTCAACGCGAACGGCCTGCCCGCCCGGCCCGCCTCGGCACGCGAGGCGGCCGCCGCCGACATGATCGTCACCACGACCCCGGCAACCGCACCCGTCCTGGATGCCGCGCACGTACGCGAAGGCGCGCACGTGACCGGCATCGGCACGGACATGCCGCACAAGAACGAGCTGCCGCCGGCGCTCTTTCACCGCGCGGGGCTCATCGCCACCGACGACCACGACCAATGTCTCGACCACGGCGACTTCGGCCACGCGGTCCGCGCCGGGGCCGCCGACCGGGACGCCGACATCGCGGCCGGCCTGTTGCTCGAGGAACCCGTCGACCGTCCGGACGACGCAATCACGATCGCCGACCTCACCGGCGTCGGAGCCCTGGACGCGGCGGTCGCCTCGGCCGTCCTCGCCCGGCTACCGCTCTGAACGCCGAAGCCGTTCGGGTCGGGCCGCGCGGACTCGTGCCCGGCGGGCTGTGCTCGCCGCCGGCGAGGAAGCGGGGAGCGGCGACGCCGAGGACGGCGGCACCCTCGAAGAACGCCGCCCCGGCGCGCCTCGCCGGCCCCGGCCGTCCTCGCCGCCGAGGCGCGCGAGCCGCCCCCGTATCCGGTTCCGGCGCCGGCGAGACCGGGCCGGCCGACGCACACTCGGAGGATGGAGATCATGTCGGCACACGGCCACGTCACGGTCCCCGGTCTGGGGGACGTCGAGGTCACGGCCGATCTGTTCGACTGGCCCATCGACGGCGACACCCTCCCCCGCACCTGGAGCGCCATCATCGACGGCGGGCCCGTCCTGGAGACCGGCACCGAGGGTGTTCTGCACCTCGACACCGAGCCCACCGCGCTCGGGCATCGATTCGTCGTCGTCGCGAGCGGGGAGCACGTCACCCGGATCAGCGGACACCGGACATGACCGGGGCCTCCCGCGCCCGGGACCACTACGACGGGCCCGCGATCGTCGCCGCCGACGGCACGAGCATCCCCGTCGAGGCCCACCTGCGCCTGGAGACCGCCGGAAGCTGGCACGGACGCGTGTGGACCGACGATCCCACCGTCGACATGAACCGCGTCGCCTCCGCCACGACCCGCCTCCTGCGCGTCGGCCAACGCGCCGCCTCATTCACCGTCGACCGCATCCTGGACCACCACGCCCACATCACCGGCACCGGCATCGCACCGTTTTGACCACGCGGGCTCGTTCAGGGCCTGCGGCCGTGGAAGGTGCGGCGCAGGTCGCTCACCCAGGCGTCGGGGTTCTCCCAGGGGATGAAGTGGCCGCCGTGGTCGTGGGCGTTGACGTTGACATGGTTGAACCAATCGGCTTGCGGGCCGGTCTCGAATGCCCGGACGCGCTCGTCGGCGGTGTGGATGCCGGGCGGGTTCTCGTACGTGACGAAGGTGAGCCCGACCGGGGCCTGCACGACCGGGGTACGGTCGTGGGCGGGGGTCCAGGGGTAACGGTTGGCGTTGGCGTAGTAACGCATCGAGGTGGCGATGGAGTTGTTCACCCAGTAGATCGTGGCGTGGGTGAGCAGGTCGTCCCTGGTGAAGACGGACTCGACGTCGCCGCCGTTGTCGCTCCAGGCGTTCCACCGCTCCAGCAGCCAGGCGAGCAGTCCGGCGGGGGAATCGCTCAGCCCGTGGGCCAGGGTCGCGCCGTCGAGCATGTGCACGGCGAGGTGGGGCGCCCAGCGGTGGTCCAGCTCGACGATGCGGGCGCGGACGTCGGCGGGCTGGTCGTCGGTGAGCGGCCGGTTCCGGGCGAAGTCCCAGGCGCGGTGGCCGGTGAAGAAGTCCAGCGGCAGCCCGGAGCCGATGTGGATGCCGTACAGCTCGTCGGCGTACTTGTGGCCGAGCTGGCTGGAGACGATCCCGCCGATGTCGCAGCCCCCGGCGGCGTACTTGCGGTATCCCAGGGTCTCGGTCATCAGGGTGTGCCAGAGGTCGGCGACCTTCCAGAAGTTGACGTCCGCGAAGCCGGTGAGCGGGCCGGGGAAACCGAAGCCGGGCAGGGACGGCACGATGACGTCGAACGCGTCGGCGGGGTCACCGCCGAACGCGGCCGGGTCGGCGAGCGGGTCGATCACCTTCGACCAGTGCCAGAACGTCCACGGCCAGCCGTGGGTGAGGATCAACGGGATCGGACGAGGGCCGCAGCCGGGCTTGCGCATGAAGTGCACCGGGACACCGGCGACGTCCGCCCGGTAGTGCTCGTGGGCGTTGATGGCGGCCTCGGCCTTGCGCCAGTCGTAGCCGTGCCGCCAGTAGGCGACCAGCTCACGGAGGTAGCTGTCCGGGACGCCGTAGGACCAGTCCTCGTTCCCCTCGTCCAGCGGCGGACGGGTCGAGGCGAGACGGGCGCGCAGGTCGTCGAGGACCTTGTCGGACACGTGGATCGGGGCGGGCTCCAGGGGGAAGCCGTGCGTCGTGGTCATGGCGTGGTTCCTTACCGGGTAGCGAAGGCGGTGTCGTCGCTTCTCTGGGGTTGTGGGCTGGTGGGGTGGTGGGCCGGTTCGAGGAGCGCGGGCACCGACGCGGCGAGTGCCTGCCGGTGCTGCGGGTGGAGCCGGCCGGCCAGGGCAACCGGGCGATTGATGCGCTCCCTTCGCCGCGATCTCGACCACCTTGGCATCGACGCCGACACTCGACGGCTTCGGTCCGAAGATTCTCGAAAAATATCGGCGGAGGATGTCGAGAACGGCCGGCCGGCTCCGTTCCCAGGGCAGGACGCGGCCACGGTGGCCGCACCCGCATCGAGGAGGCCGGCATGGCGATCGAACGGCCGGCCCACGTCCGGCGTCGCCGCCGACGACGACCTCGAGGCGATCGCGCTCGGGTCTCCCCGACCCCCTCGCCTCGACACCACCCCGGACCACCGCGCACACCCCACACGTCACACACCCGGAAGGAACCGCCGACATGGCCGTCGCCGAAGACCTCGACCGCGCCACCGACTCGCAGTGGGACTGGGTCGCCGAGCAGACCCGCGCCTACCTGGCCTCGGGCGGCACCGAGGGACACGAGAACAACGGCGTGCACGTGCTCGTGCTCGCCACGACCGGACGCAGGACCGGCCTGCCGCGCCGCAACTGCCTGATCTACGGCAGGTCGGGCGAGGACTTCGTCGTCGTCGCCTCCAAGGGCGGTGCCGACGAAAACCCGGCATGGTTCGGGAATCTCCTCGCCGACCCGAGCGTCGGGGTACAGGCCGGCACCCACCGATTCACCGCCCGAGCCCGGGTCGCGTCCCCGGCCGAGCGCGAGCACCTGTGGACCCGGATGGCGCAGATCTTCCCCCTCTACGACGACTATGCGCGAAAGACCGACCGCACGATCCCGATCGTCCTGCTCACCCCTCGGTCCGAACCGCAGGCATGACGCCTCCGGCACCTGCGCACCCCCGACCCGAACGGCGGCATCGGCGACTTCGGCCCGCCCCCTCGGTATCCGTGGCCGTCGCGCCGATCCCTCGTGTCACGGGGTGTGCGGGCCGGTGGTCGTGGAGGTGGCTTCGGCGATGAGAAGGGCGACGTCGTCGTGGTCGTCGGGGTGTCGCAGGGAGTGCAGGAGCCAGTTGCAGGTGTCTTCCAGTGGCTTGCGGGGTCCGTCCAGGGTGTGCAGCAGTGTGTTCAGGCGGTCGTCGATGGAGTGGTGGCGGGTTTCGACGAGGCCGTCGGTGTAGAGGACGAGCCGGTCGCCCGGATGCAGGTCGAAGGCGGTGGTGTGGAAGGTGACGCCGCCGACGCCCAGGGGCACCCCGGTGGGCAGGTCGAGCAGTTCGGGTGTGTGTCCGGTCGCGGCGAGGACGGGCGGCAGGTGTCCGGCGTTCGCTATGCGGCAGCGGTGGTCGTGAGGGTCGAAGACCACGTAGATGCAGGTCGCGATGTAGTGCTCGAGTCCCTGCGTGATCTTGTCGAGGTGGCGCAGGATCTCGTCGGGGGCGAGGTCGAGGTCGGCGAAGGCGCATGTGGCGGTGCGCAGCCGGCCCATCGTGGCGGCGGCGTCGATGCCGTTGCCCATGACGTCGCCGACCACCAGGGCGGTCTTGTCGCCGGTCAGGGGGATGATGTCGTACCAGTCGCCGCCGACTTCGCTGGTTGCCTGCGCGGGTTGGTAGCGGGAGGCGACGTCCAGGCCGGTGAGCCGGGGCGGGCGGCCCGGCAGGAGGCTGCGTTGCAGGGTCTCGGCGGCGTTGCGGACGCTCTGGTGCCAGCGGGCGTTGTCGATGGCCACGGCGGCGCGGGCCGCCAGTTCCCCGGCCAGGAGCACGTCGTCCTCGTCGAACGGCAACGGGTTGCGCGCGCGCAGCAGGTCGAAGGCGCCGAGGACCTCGTTGTGGGCGATCAGGGGCACGGCCAGGTAGGAGTGCACGCCGGCGAGGGCGAACGCGGTCGCGCCGTCGGCGTCGGGGGCGATCCGCCGCAGGTCCTCGGCGCCGACGTGGGCGAGGACGACGGGTTGCCCGGTGTGGACGCACCGGGTGATCAGCCGGTCCGCGCCGTAGGCGGCGAGGTCCCCGGCCTTGACGGCGGCGGTGGCGGGCGTGGGGTACGCGGCCGCCACGGCGAGCGCCCGAAACAGCTCCGGGCCCCGATCGGGCGAGGCGGTGGTGCGGCGGAAGGCCAGGACGGCGTCGAGCAGGTCGACCGCGGCCACGTCGGCCAGGCCGGGCACGGCGACGTCGGCCAGTTCCTGGGCGGTCCGGTCCACCTCCAACGTGGTGCCGACCCGGACGGAGGCATCGGCGATCACCGCCAGCCGGCGCCGGGCCCGGTCCGCCTCGGTCGTCGCCCGGTGGCGTTCGCTGACGTCGACGACCGAGACGGCCACACCGATCACCCGACCCCTGGCACCTTCGAGTCGGTAGTAGGACACCGACCACGCGTGATCGTGCTCCGGATCCGCCGCGGTACGGCCGACGATGTGCTGGTCGATCAAAGGCGTGCCCGTGAGCCGTACCTGGAGCAGCGCGGACTCGACGGTGTCGATGTCGAGCCCGGGCAGGATGTCGCCGGGACGGCGGCCGATGTGGTCCGCCGCCGCGATGCCGTTGATGCGTTCCAGGGCCGGGTTGACCAGCAGGTAGCGCAGGTCGTTGTCCAGCAGGGCGATGCCGATGGGAGCCTGCGACACCAGCCGCTCGGTCAGCGCGAGATCGGTCTCCACCCGCCGCAACATCGTCTGATCGGCGGCGATACCCAGCGCGTAGACGTCACCGACATCGTCCAGCAGCCGCATGTTGCGGAACTCGACCAGGCGCGTACTGCCGTCCTTGTGCCGGATGGGGAACGCGCCGGCCCAACTCGCGCCGGTGCTCATCACCTCGGCGAACAGCTTGACCACCAGGTCCGCGTGCTCCTTGTGGACCAGCACGTGGGCCGCGTACCGCCCCAGGGCCTCCTGGGCCGTATAGCCGAACACCTCCCCGGCCTGCGGGCTCCAGAACACGATCCTGCCCTCGCCGTCCAACACGATCGCGGCCACGTTGAGCAGGTCGAGCAATCCACCCGGCGGCGACGGCACCGCCCGGTCCCGTCCCTCGTCCCCCCGGGGCGGCTCGTGTGCGTCCATCCTCGAAGCTCCCTACTTCCACGGAACCCTCTCGGTCCACGCGCCGGTCGGGCACCTGCCTTCCATGCTGCGCCTCGAACCCGCGCCCCACGATCGGGGCCGCGATCACCGAGAGGAACGCGGGGGGCATCGACACCCGACCGGCCGCGCGTCACACCGGCGCGCGACTCGGCCCGGTGTCGGTCGGTCGCCCTGGGCGGATCGGCGTGCGTTTGCTCCCGGCCCCGCGTTCCCGGCGAAGCGCGCGGAGGTGGTCCGCCACGTCGACGCGCACCGAGTCCTCGGCCGCCGTGCCGTGGCGGCGGGTCACGGCGAGGTGTGCGGCGATCTCGGCGGCCATCTCCCCCGCGGCGGGCAGCACGGCCGTGCCGTCGACGAGGTCGGCGATCCACTCGGCCTGGGCCTCGAACAGCCGGGTCAGCGCCCGAACCGGCCGGATCACGCCCCGGACCAGGCCGGCGAAGTACAGGCCGGCGTAGGACGGCGACACCACACGGTGGTAGAGCGCCACCTGCCCCGCGTCCGAGAACAGCGCGTCACGCGGCACGAACGGGAGCGACATCCGATAGCCCGTGCAGTACACCACCGCGTCGACGCGCACGTGCGTGCCGTCCGCGAAGTGCGCGGTGTCGGCGGTGAATCTCTCGATCATGGGCTTCACCACGATCGCGCCGTGGCTCAGGCGCGGCAGCAGGTCCTCCGAGATCGTCAGGGGCCCGGCGAAGACGCGATGGTCCGGCTCGGGAAGGCCGTACGCGGCGAGCGGCCCCCGGACGATCCGCAGCGTCAGGTCGGCCAGGCCCTGCTGGACGCGCAGCGGCAACCGCGTCCACCACGCGCTCCCGGCGATCTCGTCGACCGGCACACCCATGATCGTCTTCGGCGCGACATGGATCCCGCGCCGCATCGCCAGGATCGTCAGCGCCGCCGTGTGGGACAGGTTCACCGCGATGTCGCACGCGGAGTTCCCGGCGCCCAACACCACCACGCGTCGGCCGGCGAACCTGCCCGCGTCCGCGTAGTCCACGGCATGCACGGTCTCGCCGGAGAACGTCTCGCTGCCGGCGATCCCCGGCTCGGGCAGCCGGGGCGTCCAGTGGTTCCCGGCCGCCACCACGAGGTGGCGAAACCGTCGACACGCAACGACGCCGAGATGGTTCCGGCTGATCACCTCCCACGCGTTCCCCTCCCTCGCACGCTCCCCGCGCGTGCTCCCCTCCCGCCCGTCGCGGCGACCGCCGGCCGGAACCCGCACCGGGCCGGGGGCGGCGCCCGTGCGCGAGCCGCCCGCACAGGGTCGAACGGCGAGGACCTCGGTCCGCAATTCGATGTTGCGCCGGAAATCGTGGGCCCGCGCGAAGTCGTCCAAGTACGCGGCCACCTCGGTGTGTCGCGGGAATCGCGGAAACGACCTCGGCATCGGGAATCCGGCGAAGCCGGTGGCGTCCCGCGACGTGTTCAGGTGCAGCGACCGGTATCCGGGCGTCGGCCCGGCCCGCTCCCCCGCCGGAACGTGCCACACACCACCCACCCCCTCACCCCGATCGACGAGGGTGAACGGGATACCGCGCCCACGCAGCGCCCGGCCGACGGCCAGGCCGCTGAACCCGGCCCCGATCACACACACGTCGCCGATGTCGGAACCTGACCCCGCGCCGACGTCCTCCCCGCCCGCCGCGTCCTCCCCGCCCCCGGCAGCGCCCCTGTGCACGGCGTCGCTTCTTCCGCGTCGCCGCGCGGATCAGGAGCGCGCCCCGGGCGTCGCCGCCCCCTGGCGGTGGCCGTTCGCACTCCGCCGGCCGTCGGCCGCGTCGCCGTCCTCGTGTGCCGAGTCGTCGAGCACGGCGGAGAGTTCGCTGAACTTCTCCCCCAGCGGCCGGATCACGTTCTTCTCCACCTCGTAGTAGCTGGTGAGTTCCGCCAGCGGTACCCGGCGCAGATACCAGCGGCCGGTGAGGTTGCAACCGACCTCGGGATGGGGATCGAAACGGCCGGTCAGCCACCCCTCGGCCTCGCCGTCGAGGGTGTGTTCCAGGCGGAAGTGGTTGAACAGATTCTGCGCGGTCGTACGCACACACTCCCCCAAATCCTGCGGCCTGGGGTCGGCGACGCCGAACCAACACTCAGGGCTTTCCGCGTCCTGGACATAGGCGTCGTTGAAGCCCAGCCAGGGCCACACGAATGCGATCAAGCGGGCCCGTGCGGTGCCGAGTTCGTCGACCGGCCCGCCCTCGGGCACCCGATCCGCGTCGACGTAGAACCGCCCCAGCCAACTCGGCAGCCACAGGTAGTAGGGGTACGAGCTGTCGTCGGACAACAGGTAGCTGTTGGCATTGGAGAACAGTTCGTTTCCGGCCACCGGGCGCAGCCGCACCCCGTATTCGGGCAGCGCGAACCGCACGTTGAGGACTTCGAAGAACGACCGAATGTCCTGGAAGTATCCCGACAAGTGCCCATAGGCTGCGGTAGTTTCGGCGAGGACGTCCTTGCGAAAGATCATCGATTCCCCTCGGCCACGCAGGGCCCCCGCTTTCCGGGGGACGGCAGAATTTACTCAGTGTGCTGATCCGATTACCCGAATACAAGACATTCGCCGAAGGTCGTATTCATCCGTCCAAGGTCGTATTCATCCGCCTATCCCACCGAGAGAACGCCCGGTCGCGGCCCCGCGATCGTGGACCGACGCACAAGGAGGCGACGACACATGCTCGATGCGGCCGTGGTCGGAGCCGGCGTGGGTGGCTGTTACGCGGCCTATCGCCTCGGCCGGGACCGGCCCGGCGCCGCTGCCGGCAGGGTGGCGCTCTTCGAGCGCACGCACCGGATCGGTGGCCGAGTGTGGTCGGTGCGGATGTCCCGATCCCCGGACCTGTACGCGGAGTTGGGCGCCATGCGGCTGCATCGCGGCCTCACCGAGGTATTGGATCTCCTCGAACATCTGGGCCTGACCCCGGACTTGGCCCCGTTCGCGTTCGGCCGACCGGAGAACCCGGTGCACGTGCGCGGGGTTCGGCTGCGCGGACGCGACCTCGCCGACGGCACCGCCGTGCCCTACCGCCTCGGTGATCACCGGCGCGGCCGGGGGCCCGACGACCTGCTCCTGGACGCGGCCGAAGCCGTGCTTCCCGGCTTCGGCGCACTGCGGCGGGACCACCACGAGGCCCGCCGGCGGGGCGCCTTCGACGAGGCCGCGCGGACCGCCGCACTGTTCGCGACCCTGCGCGACCGGGGTGCCCTCGGGTCGTCCCCGTTGCGGCAGCTCGCCTGGGCCGACGTCCTGCTGACGGTGCTCGGCCCGGAGGCGACGGCCCTCGTCCACGACGCAGGCGGCTACGACATCGGGTCCGGCTCGGACTCCGGGCCGGGGACCCGCTCCGACGTCGCCGCCGGCTCCGGCTCCGGCTTCCGCTCCGGCTCCGGCTCCGGCCGGCAGAACGCGGCCGAGCACCTCGACGTCGTCTTCCGCACCCCGCCCGCCGCCGAATACCTGACCCTGCGCAGCGGCATGCAGGGCCTCCCGCGCACCCTGCACACCCGCTTCACGGCCGCCGGCGGACACACCCACCTCGGGCACCGCCTCCTGCGCGTGGACCGCGCGCCCGACCGGGATCGGCGCACGCGCACCGCCGGGCCGCGCTACCGGCTGACCTTCGCCCTCGACGACGATCGGGGCCGCGCCACGGGCGTCCACGTCCGGGTCCACGCACGCGCCGTGATCCTCGCCCTCCCTCAGGGCCCGCTACGTGAACTCGACGCAACCGCACTGCCGTTCACTCCCACGGTGCTCCGCGACCTGGACGCGGTCGAATCGGTACCCGCGCACAAACTCTTCCTCCTGTATCCGAACGCGTGGTGGCGACGGCTGGGCATCACCGCCGGCCGAGGCACCACGGACGGCCCGCTGCGGCAGGTCTGGTACGGCGGGACCTGCCCCCGGCCCGACGACGGCGACACCGACGGCCCCGCGCTGCTCCTCGCCGCCTACCCCAACGGACACTCCGCGCGCGCCTGGTGCGCGGCGGACCCGGAGCCCGGCCGGCCGGCCCGCGACACCGACCCCACGGGCGCCGACGCGGCCGTGGTCGAACGCGCCCACCGACTGCTGGGCGACATGCACGGCCTATCCGACCTGCCCACCCCGCTGGCCGCCTGTCGGCAGGACTGGAACCGGCCACCGCACGGCGGAGCCTGGCACGTGTGGCGCCCGGGACACGACTCCCGGATCGTCGGGCCACGCATGCGCCGGCCCGTCCCCGGGGAGGCGATCCACATCGTCGGTGACTGCTGGACGACCGATCCGGGGTCGATCGAAGGCACGATCGACTGTGCCGAGACCGTACTGCGCGAGCACTTCGGCCTGACCCCGCCGCCGTGGCGCCGGCCGCCCGAAACGTAGCCGCGGCACGCCGACCACCCGGGTGTCGTGCCGAACTCCCGCCGCCTCGGTCCCGCTACCGCCCCCGGATTCCCTCGCCGTCCCGAACCACCCGCGCCACGGAGGAACTTCGTGCCCACTCCCGATCGCCCCGACCACCGCATCCTCGACGAGCGCTCGATCACCCGGTACGTGGCGACCGTGCCCGAACTGGCCGCCCGGCTCGGAGGCGGGCCCGCCGCCTGGGACGTGCGCGAGATCGGCGACGGCAACGTCAACTACGTCTTCGCCGTGCGTGGTCCCGCCGGCGCGCTGTGCGTCAAGCAGGCGCCGCCGTACGTCCGCGCGGTCGGCGAGTCCTGGCCGCTGTCCCCCACCCGGTCCGGCTTCGAATTCCGGGCCCTCCGCGAACACGCCCGGTGCGCACCGGCGTACCTGCCCGCGCCGCTGCACTACGCGCCCGAACTGCACCTGCTGGCAGTCGAGTTCCTCGAGGACCACTGCGTCGTGCGCCACCTGCTCAATGCGGGCGGCAGCCGCGCCGGCTTCGGCGCCGACATGGGCGACTACCTCGCCCGCACCCTGTTCGGCACCTCCGATCTGGCCCTGCCCGCCGCCGACAAGCGGCGCCTCGTCGGCGAGTTCGAGGCGAACATCGAGATGTGCCGCATCATGGAGGAGATGATCTTCACCGAGATCTACCGGCCCTTCCACCGCAACCGGTGGACGAGTCCCGAACTCGACCCGGACGTGCGCCGGCTCCGCTCCGACACGGCGCTCGTGATCGCCGCCGCGCGGCTGAAGAACCGCTACCTCACCCGCCGGGAAGCGCTTTTGCACGGCGATCTGCACACCGGATCGATCATGGTCGGCCCGGGCAGCACCCGCGTCATCGACCAGGAGTTCGCCTGCTTCGGCCCGATGGGCTTCGACATCGGCAGCCTGCTCGCGCACCTGCTCGTCAACTACCTCGCCCAGGACGGACGGCACGCCGGCGGCCACGCCGGAGCGGGCACCGAGGAGACGCCACAACAACGCCGGCTCCTGGAGACGGTCGCGGAACTCTGGCACACCTTCGTCCGACGCTTCCTCGAACTGTGGCGCACATCCGCGCACGGCGACGCGTATCCGGCGACCCTCTTCCCGGCCTGCGCCGACGACGAGGACGACGTGCTGTACGCGGAACGGTCCGCCTACCTCGACCGGGTCTTCCGGGACACCGTGGGCTTCTGCGGCGCCGAGACGATCCGTCGCGTCGTCGGGTTCGCCCGTCCGGTCGACTTCACCGACATCGAGGACGCCGGGCGCCGCGCCGACGCGGAGCGCAGGGCCCTGCGCCTGGGTCGTGCGCTGCTCGTGGACACCGCCGCCCACACCTGCGTCGAGGACATCGTCAAAACCACCCGACGCATCCGCGACGAGACGCAACCCGCCTGAGGGCAGGGGGTCGCACCCACGCCCGGCCGCCCCCGCCCCGCCGGGCGGAAGGAGCCGGGCACGGCGATATGTGCGCGGCTTACCTGCCGGTGCGCCGAGCACGCACCGAAGGCAGGGTCACCCTTGCCCCGGCGGCAGGCTCAGACCTGACCGTTTGCGAAGTACGCGGTCACCGTCGGATCCACGGGATCGATGCCGATGGCCCTGCCTCCGTCCCGTAGTGACATGGTGGCCGCGTAGCCGGCGGCCACCGCCTCGCGGGCGGCCACCGGCGAGGTAACGGTGGCCCCGCCCTTCCGCACGAACTCCAGGAACTCCTCGACCAGCACCGGATCGGCGCCGCCGTGCGTGCCGGGCGGGGTGTGGACACGCACCACCAGGTCCGCCAGGGCGCGGTATTCGGAACGGCGGTTCCATACCCGGACCTCCGCGCCCTCGGTGTCGCCGAAGTTCTCCAGTCGCCCCTCGGTGCCGATCACGGTGTAGTTGCGCCAGGTGTCCGGGGTGTAGTGGCACTGCTGGTAACTGGCGAAAACGCCGTTGTCCAACTGCATCTGCATCATGCTCAGGTCTTCCACGTCCACCACCGGGTTGACGGTCTGGCTCAGCGGCGGCCAGTTGTCCATCGAAAGCCACTCGGTCATCCGCTCCCCGCGGCGCTCGCGGCGCGAGGTGATGTCGCCGTAGACCGTCAGTGCGCCCATCGCGTTCACCCGCCGGGTGTAGCCGCCGGCCAGCCAATGGATGACGTCGAGGTCGTGGGCTCCCTTCTGAAGCAGCAGGCCGGTGGTATTGCGTCGATCGGCGTGCCAGTCCTTGAAGTACCAGTCCCCACCGTTGCCGACGAAGTGGCGGCACCAGACGGCCTTGACCTCGCCGATGGCCCCGCCGGTGATCAGCTCACGGATGGCCACCACGACCGGCATGTGCCGCATGTTGTGGCCGACGTACAACGGCGTCCGGTGCTCTCGGGCCGCCGCGAGCAGCCGATCACAGCCCTCGGTGGTGATCGCCATCGGCTTGTCCACGAACACCGGGACACCGGCCGCGAGGAAGTCCAGACCGATCCGCTCGTGCGTGTGATCGGGCGTCAATATGAACACGCCGTCCAGTCCGGCATCGAGCAGCTCGTGATGATCCGGGGCGGTTTTCACCCCTGCGCCGAAGCGTTTCTCGGCAACCGCGAGCATCCGCGGATCACGGTCGCACACCGCAACCACCTCGGAGCCCGAGCCGGGCCGATGAGCCGACTCGACCAGATCACTGCGAGCGCCCAACCCGATGACGCCGAGCCTGATGTCGTCCAACGCGCTGTCCTTTCGAAGGATTTCGGGGAGTCGTGGGTGCCCCCGGCCAAGGTGATGCCCTGGAGAAGGTGCCGCTCGGGCGGCATGCCGCGACGCTCACCGACGTGGAGGCCATGGGCGACCCGGCGGTCGGCGTCGAACAACCGGAGAAGGGTTGCCTCGGAACCCGGCAAGAGGGGCCGTCGGCGGTAGGGGCGGTGCGGAATGGAGGCGATGGCGGTCGCTCGCCACGCGCTGCAAGGCTTGGTTGTCGGTATCCGTCGCGGATCTCGTGGTCGAGCCGGACTGGCAAATCCCCTGCTGCCCTGCCGAATGTACATGGGGACATCCCATCCGCGCTACGCTGGAAGAGCGATAAGTCAGATACATATCGCCCCTTGAGGTGGAAGCGCGCCGGCTTCCCCGGGCTCCCCGTGCGGGTTGCACGGGGTCGAGATGGACGTCCGAGGCTGTGTCACGGCCGCACGAGAGCAATACCGCGTAGTCACCGGTCAGGGGGTGCGATGCGACCGGGACGAGCAGGGTCTTCGGGCTGCCGGATTCTGGCACCATGGATCTGAATGTGATTCACTGACTACGAAGCGTATGATATATCCGAAACATAGGTCGCCATCGAGGTGTGGTCGGCAGACCGGCGGCCTCATGAGGGAAGCGAGAGAGAGTCGTTGACCCATTCAGAGAAGATCTCCGCGCCCACGCAGTCGACGGGCACGGTGCGGGCTTACCGCCCCGGATACGAGGTCGCCGCCGAACGGGTCCTCGAATACGTCGTCCAGGCGGGGCTTCAGCCCGGTGACCGGCTGCCCACGGAGAAGGACCTTGCCGACGAGGTACAGATGAGCCGGACCGTGGTGCGGGAGGCGGTGAAGATCCTCTCGGCCCTCGGCCGGCTGTCCGTGCAAAAGGGCCGCGGCATCTACGTGGCCGAGCCCGAGCAGTCCTCCTGGCAACAGTCGCTCGCCAACTTCCTGCCTGCGGACCTTCGGCAGGTCGACGAACTCTTCGAGTTCCGCCGCCATCTGGAGACCACCGCCGCGAGTCTGGCCGCGCAGCGAGCCACTCCCGCACAGGTCAAGGCGATACGCGAAGCCGCACGGCAGTCCGCCCATGCGGCGCAGCAGGGCGACATCGATGCTTTCACCCGCGCCGACGACGCTTTTCACACCGGCATCGCGGCCGCTGCCGCCAATATGTTCTTCGCCTCCACCGTCGACGCGATGCGACGTCTGCAGCAGCAGGTCATGGCCATCGGACTGGCCGGTGTCGCCGGCGGGTCCCTGCAGGTGGCCGCGTCGCAGCACGAGGCCATCGCGGAGGCCATCGCCGGCGGCGAAACCGGCCGCGCCGAAACACTGATGGCCGAACACATCGACATGACCGCCCGGCAATTCCAGCAGGAGATCTGGCGCCGCGTCGTACCGAGCGACGACGGCCGCCCCTGAGCAGGCGCGCGCCGGGCATTCGGCCCACCGGAAGTGGTCGAGCAGCAGGCAGCCGGTGAGCAGCCGCGTGCCGGGCGTTCGGCCGACAGCGCAGCACCACCGCCCCGTTCGGCCCGCCGCCCGCGGAGCGATCCCGGGTGAGTCGTGCGGGCGTAGCGGGGCAGGGCCGATCCAACGGTCGTGAGCACACGGCATGGTGCGAGATGGATCGCATACATACCGGATACTTACCGGATCCGGGAAACCGAACCGTGCCACCGTTCCCCAAGACCCGCCACAGCTGGGAGGGGGCCGGTACCGGCCGCCTCGAACCCCTCCCCGCGCAGACGTCGCGCCGGAAGAACCCCACCCGGACGGGGAAGAGACCGCGCTTGTCGAACCTGGCGTCGAGATTTTTGATGTGATTTACTGATCCAGCATCACATCATATATCGGAGATATATGATGGCCGCCAGGGTCGCGTGACGACGGGCAGCCTCAGGGGCACGTGAGGGAGTGCCGTTGCCCCCTCGGAGCACGTCTCCGCGCCCGCATACGACGTCGCTGCCCTACGCATCCTCGACGATGCCGTCGGGGCTGGACTCCGGCCCGGCGACGACATCCACTCCGGATCCCGGGCCTCTAGCCGTGAAGGACATCCATGCAAATCATCGATGTGACCGTGGAATTGGTCGATCTGCCCGCTCAGCCGCCGTTTCGCTGGCGTGCCGGGCTTCCGGGTTCGGAGCCGGCGGTGGTGGGCGGAATCCTGCGCGTGCACACGGACGAGGGCCCGGTCGGCGAGGCTCACACCAGGCGCGGAGTGATCGTCGCCGACCTGGTCGCCCGCCGCATCCGCGAGGACCTCATCGGTCGCGATCCAATGATGCGCGAGCTGCTGTGGCACCGGCTGTGGGAACTGGACCGGATCGAGGAGCTTCCGATCTATGCCCTCGGCCTGGTCGACGTGGCGTTGTGGGACCTGGCCGGCAAGGCGACCGGGCAACCGGTCCACCGGCTGCTGGGCAGCTACCGCGAGGCCATTCCCGCCTACGCGAGCACGGTCACCTTCGGCAGCGTCGAGGAGTATCTCGACGTCGCCACCCAGTGCCTGGAACTGGGCTACGTCGGCATCAAACTCCACGCCTGGGGCGACCCGAAGGCGGACGCGGACCTGTGCCGGAAGCTGCGCGCGCACGTCGGCGACGACGTCCCACTCATGTACGACGGCTCCGCCGGATTCGACCTCGCCGACTCGATCCACCTCGGTCACGTGCTGTCCGAGGCCGGCTACCTCTGGTACGAGGAGCCCATGCGCGAGTTCAGCGTGACCGCCTACCGTCGGCTGGCCGAACGAGTCGAGGTCCCGCTGCTGGTCGCCGAGACCTCCGACGGCGCGCACATGAACGTCGGCGACTTCATCGCGGCAGGCGCGGCCGGGCGGGTCAGGACGAGTGCGCAGTACAAGGGCGGGATCACCGGGGCAATGCGCATCGCTCATCTGGCCGACAGCTATCAGCTGCGGGCCGAGGTGCACGGCACCGGAGTGGTCAATGCCCACCTGTGCATGGCGATATCCAACACCACCTACTACGAGTCCCTGGTGTACACCAACCCCGTGCAGCGCGAGCCGGCGGTCGACGCCGACGGGCTCGTCCACGCCCCCACAGCCCCCGGCATCGGCTTCGACCAACCGGGCTGGTGACGAGCCCGTGATCGCGGCAGATGACGACGGGGAGGGCGGGCGCAGGTGCGTCCGCCCTCCCCGTCGTCATCCGTCTGCCGCGCGGCGGAGATCAGCCGCGGCGGGCCGAGGGTCTCCGGCCACAGCCGGCACGGACACGACGATCCGGGTCAGGGGCGGCCTTCGTCCCGACACCGGTCGGGTACCGGCGCGTTCCGGGGCAGCAGGCCCCGAGAACGCAGCGCGAGCCACATGTCCGGGGGGATGCGATGCTTCGTCATCGCGGCGGCGTCCACCACTTCGGCAGCGGTGCGCGCCCCGACCACGACACCGGCGACCGCCGGATGGCCGAGCGGGAACTGCAGTGCCGCCGCGCGCAGCGGGACCGCGAATTCCTCGCACACACTCCTCAGCGCCAGGGCCTGTTCCAACATGCGTGCGGAGGCGGGGGCGTAATCGAAGGTCGCGCCCGGCTTGGGATCGGCCAGCAGGCCCGAGTTGAACACGCCGCCCACCACGACGGACACCCCCCGGCGCTCGGCCTGCGGCAGGAGCGTGGCCAGCCCGCTCTGATCGAGCAGGGAGTAGCGGCCGGCCAACAGGACCACATCCACGTCGGTGTCACGGATGAACCGCGCAGGCATCTCGACCTGGTTCGTGCCGACGCCGATCGCGCCCACGGTGCCCTCCGCGCGCATCCGCTCCAGTTCGGGGTAGGCGTGGTCGAGGGCCTCCCGCTCATGGTCGTCGGGGTCGTGCAGATAGACGATGTCCACCCGTTCGAGGCCGAGCCGGGTGAGGCTCTCCTCTATGCCGACGCGCATGCCGCGAGCGGTGAAGTCCCATACCCGTTGGTGGGTGGCCGGGACGGCGAAGCCGTTCGCCCGGTCGTCGGCGTGCGGTCCGGTGAGTGGGCGCAGCAGACGACCGACCTTGGTGGAGAGCGTGTAGCGGTCACGCGGCCGGGTGCGCAGGGCCGCTCCGAGGCGGCGCTCCGACAGGCCCAGACCGTAGTGCGGGGCGGTGTCGAAGCTGCGAATCCCACAGGCCCAGGCGGCTTCGACGGTGGCGGCCGCGTCCTCGTCGCCGATCGCGTGGAACAGGTTCCCCAGCGGAGCGGCGCCCAGCGACAGTTCGCCGATCGCCGGGGCCGAGCGCCCGAGTTCTGTGCTGCGCATGAGTTCGGATCTGCCTCTCGCTCGAGGGCCTCGGCCGCACTTCTCGGAACCGTCGTCCCCGCGGCCGGGCCGGGTGCTTGGAGATCGGGCTGCGGCAGGCCGGCACGGCACAGGCTCTGCCCGGTCGCCGGCGGCGCGACCGTCACCCACCGCGTGACCGTGCGCGATGGTGAGACGGCACAACGGGGCGGGGGCCGTGGAAGCCCCCGCCCGTTGTGCCGCTCCACCGGTCAGCCCTTCGTTGCTCCGCCGGTGAGGCCCTTGACGAACTGTTTCTGGAAGGCCAGGAAGAACACCAGGATGGGCAGCGTCGCCAGGAACATGAGGGCGAAGACCGAGCCGTAGTCCGCCTGGTGTTCGCCGATGGAGCGATAGATGCCGACGGTCACCGTGGTCCCGGCGGCCGGGCCCAGGATGATCAGCGGGTTGAGGAAGTCGTTCCAGATCCAGACGCCGAGGAAGATCAACACGCTGGACGATGCCGGTCGCATCAGCGGAAAGACCACCTGCCAGAAGGCACGGAAGGCACCGGCCCCGTCGATGGCCGCCGCCTCCTCGATTTCACGGGGGATCGTCTTGGCGAATCCGGCGAAGACGAAGACTCCGAACGGCATGTAGTAGCCGACGTACGCCAGGATCAGCCCGGGCACGGTGCTCATGAGGCCGAGCGTCCTGAGCACTTCGGTGATCGGGGTGAGGATGACCGCCGGCGGCACCATGAGGCCGCACAGCAGCGCAACCATGGCGACCTTGGCCAGGACGCCGGTCGACCGGGCCAGGTAGTGGCCGAGCATGGCGGAGATCGCGGTGACGATGAGGATGGAGATCACGGTGACCTCCGTGCTGTTCATCAACCCGTACCAGAAGAGGTGGTCCGGTCGGGACAGCACGCTCCGGATGTTGTCCAGGGTCGGCGGGGCGGGGAGGCCCACCGGGTTCGACACGATGTCCGAACCGTCCTTGAAGACGTTGACCAGCACGAGGTAGATGGGCAGGAAGAACAGGATGCCAGCGAGCAGCGCGGCAGCCGGACGGAGCCAAGCCCTGGGTTTGTTCATGATCAGGAAGACACCTCGCGTTTTTGCAACAGGCCGAGCGCGATCACCGACACCACCGCGACCATGACCAGCATCGCCACGGCCATCGCAGAGGCGTAGCCGATGTGGTTGCCGTTGAACGCGGTCCGTACCACCTCGAAGGCGAGGGTGGATGTGGTGCCCGGGCCGGGGCCGCCGTTGGTGAGGACCTGGACCTGGTCGTACGCCTTGAACCCGCCGATCAGCGACATGACCGTATTGATGGTGACGGCGGGCGCCAGCATCGGCCAGGTCACATGACGAAACCGCAGCACCGGTCCGCAGCCGTCGATCGATGCCGCCTCCTGCAACTCCTGCGGGATTCCCTGAAGCCCCGCCAGATAGATGACCACACAGAACCCGAGCCCTTGCCAGGCGATGACCCACGAGACCGTGTAGAGGGCGAGGTTCGGGTCGGAGAGCCATCCCGGCGGATGACTCGTCCCCAGCCGACGCAACATGGAATTGAGCAGGCCGTCGTCGACGAGGATCGCCTGCCAGATCACGCTGACCACCACGGCGCTGAGGACGACCGGGACGAAGAACACGCTGCGGAGCACGTTGTACAGCCGGCCGCGTCGATCCAGGAGCAGGGCGATGGCGAGCCCGCCCGCGTTGGTGGCGATGGTCACGATCACCGTGACCAGGACGGTGTTCCCCAGCGCCGTGAGGAATTCGTCGTCCGAGGCAAGGCTCGTCAGGTTGTCCGCCCCCACCCACCGGGTCGGCGGATTGAAGGGGTTCTTGTTGGTGAGGCTGTAGCCGATCGTGATGCAGATGGGCACGAGCACCAGGGCCAGGTAGACGAGCAGGCCCGGCGCCGCGAAGAGGGTGAAGCGGCTCAGTTTGTCCCGCGAGCGCGCCCCTCGGGACCGATGCGGCGACCGCTTCGGCACGGTGGTCGGCGGCCCCTCACCCGCTACGCCCGAATCTTCGAGCGTGGCGGGAAAGCGTGCCGGTCGGGTGAGGGTACGGATGCGCATTACCGGGTGGCCTTGTCCCATTGCTCATCCATGTAGGTGCCGAATTGCGAGGCTGTCATGCGACCGCTGAGGAGGTCCTGGACGCCCGCCGCGGCCTTGTCGGCCACGCCCGGCGGCAAGGAGCCGTCGCCGGTCTCCTGGGAGAACGAGTTGACGATGCCGCCGGCGCTCTGGGCCTGCCGATATGCCGCCACGGTCTCCTTGTAGACGGGTCCCATGTCGGCCGGGGCCGTGTAGCCCTTGATGTCGATGATGAGCCCGTCGGCCTTGACGCCGGCGTTGAGGTTGTCCTCGTCTTCCATGAAGGCCTTCGCCCAGGTCTTGGCGAGTTCCACGTCCGGCGCCTTGGAGCTCACCGTCATCCCGCCGCCCGTGGCGCTCGGAAGCGCCGGCGTTCCCTGGTCGGTGGGCCACGCGAACACACCCGTGTCGAAGCTCGGCTTCTTTGCGTCGGCGGAGGCGGAGAACCAGCTGCCCATCGGGTACATCGCGCCCTTGCCGTCACGGAAGGCCTGCTCGGTGTCCGAGTAGGAGCGTGACAGCCCCGCCCGGTCGATGTAGCCCTTGCCGGCCAGGTCGGCGACCTTCTGGGCGGCCGTC
Source organism: Embleya sp. NPDC050493 (assembly GCF_044458105.1). NCBI lineage: Bacteria > Bacillati > Actinomycetota > Actinomycetes > Kitasatosporales > Streptomycetaceae > Embleya > Embleya sp. NPDC050493. The sequence goes on along the minus strand of NZ_JBITHP010000008.1, from coordinate 169,241 downwards.
ACGAAAGCCTTGTCGGTGAACTTGACCTTGCCCGCGGTGCGTTGTGCAAGCCAGTCCGGCGTCTCCCGGTAGACCTCACCGGCCACGGTGCAGATCAACGGGAACATGTCGGCCCACGAGTCCTTGCCGCCACCGCCGACGACGAACGGATTGATTCCCTTCGCCTTCAACTTGGCACTGTCGTCGAGCAGCTCGGCGTAGGTGCGCGGCGGGGCATCGATACCGGCCTCGGCGAAATCGCTCTTGTTGTAGTAGACGAGCGTCGTCTGGGTGGCATAGGGCAGTTGGTAGACCTTCCCGCCGTACGTGTTGGCGCGGGGCTGGGCGTACTTTGCGAGGTCGGTGTCCGACCATTCCGCCAACTTGCCCGCCTGGGCGAATCCGGCGGGATTCAGGCCGATCATGATGTCCGGGAACTGGCCCGTACTGTCCAACTGCTTCGCGTATCCGGTGCGGTCGGAGCTGGGTGCCACGAGCTTCTTGATGGTGACCCCGGGCACCTTCGCCGAGGCACGCGCTATCGCCGCATCCCAATACTTCGCATCGAGGTTGGGTGTTTCGAAGGTGAGGAAGGTCAGGGTGCGCTTGTCACCTGACGACGCATTCCCGCTGGTGCTGCCCGCCGTGCATCCGGTCAGTGCGAGCGCACCGACGAGGGCGACGGCCCCCAGGAGTTTCGCATTGCTTGTCATGTGTCTCTTCCCCTGCCCGTCGATGTCGGAGGCGGTGGTGTGTCGGTGCCTGTGTCGTTACGATGACGAGATGGGGCCCGATCCCAACCGTCCGTCACATCCGTCCCATGGTTCGGACTCTTCCGAGAGTCCTCGTGCGCTCGTCGGCGACCGACCGAATGCGCCCTGAGCCCGAAGGCCTTCGAGTATCGAAGTCCTCCGACGGAAGTGTCAAGAGATAAGACCCAACTATGCCGCCTCGCCTGCCTTATAGATGCGATACATCGGGGTTAGCCGAGGTTCGGCCGGCGGCGCCGGGGTCGGCATCGAGGGAACCGACACGCAGGTGCGGACCCCCCGATGGACCCGAGGGTCCGCTCCGGCAGCGTGTCCGGCCACGGGGGCGACGGTTGACGGAGCGCCTCGTCAGCCCGCGCCAACGCCGCGTCGTCGCATCCGGCAGCGCGCTCCGACTGCCGTGCGGCGTCGCACATCTCCACCGGCCGGGTGGATGTGGCGCTCATTGCCGACGGCCGGCCGGGCTCGACCTCAGCGAAGTGCCGGCGCTCGAACCCGGATAGATCCGAACTAAGTCTTGACTGGCTCGTCGGTCGGCTGCACCCTGGATCGCACTTGCGCCGGGCATCCTCCCGGAAAAGGCAGGCATTTCACGTAGCTGCGGGAGCGTCGGCTCGACATCTCTCGCCCGCGCCTCTGCTCGAACTCCTTCAAGAGTACGAACTATCCGGGGGATGCCATCCGTCGTCCCCACGCGGGACTCCCGACCCCATGCAGCTGCACCACGAACGGATCAGCACGTACCCGCTTCGTCGAGAACTCCTTACCGAGGGGCAAATATGGACAGACGCCAATTCCTGATTGCCAGTGGCCTGACTTCGTTCGCGACGGTGGGGACGATGGGACTCACGGCCTTCCCCGCTCAGGCGGAGCAGGCAACCACCGATGATGCGGTGTCCACCGAAGGGGCGTCCCGGCAACATCGGATCACTGCGGGCTTCCTGTCGGTGGGCGTCGACAGCGGTGGTCGGGTGCGCAGCCTGTTGGATCTGCGCAGCGGCACCGACCATCTGGCGGCGGGCATTTCGGTGCCGCTGGTCAGCGTGGTGGCCGATGGCCGACAAGAGGTTCCCACCGGGGTGAGGGTCTCGCCGCGCGACCGGCGAGTGCTGGTGTTCACCGGCGACAGGGTGACGATCGAAGTGAAGGTCGTCGGATTTCCGACGTACTCCACCCTCGAGGTGACCGGCCTGACCGCGGCCCCGGGTGTGGATGTACAGACATTGTTGTGGGGGCCGCTGCCGACGAAGATCACCCGGACGATCGGGGAGACGGTCGGGATGGTCTGCGACGACGCCATCGCCGTGGGGATGCGCCCGCTCAACGACAAAACCGTGGGCGGGTGGCCGAACGAGCACCTCGCCTACGGGTTCGGCCCGGATCTCGTCTGGAATCCGTACGGCCTGCAGACCGGCGAGAAGGACGAGTGGCTGGCGAGCAATGTCGCAGCCAAGACGAAGTGGGGCAGCGTGCTGCGCGCCACCACCTACGATTACAGCCGAGAACGGGTCCGGCAGCGCACCAATGGCTACGAGATCCCGCTCGGACCGCTGCCCGGTCCGGAAGGTCGGATCGTCGGGTCGAAGATCGCGCTGTTCGGCAGTGCGCCGGATCTGTCGCTCACCGTGCTGAGTCGGATCGCCCAGGAGCACGGCCAGGCATACCCGACCCTCGACGGCCAGTGGCAAAAGGTGGCCCAGCGCACGTCGCAGTCCCACTTCTGGGTCCACGATCTCAATACGAGCAACGTCACCGCTGCCGCCCGGTTCGCCCGGCAGGCCGGGATCAGGAACATCTACGCCATCGCCGGCGACGGTCCCTGGGCGTCGCACGGGCACTACCAATTCAACGGCGCATTCGGCGGATCCGACGCGGCAGCGGCCCAGTTGGTCGCCACCGCGGGGCAGGAGGGCATCGAGGTCGGCGTGCACACCCTGTCCGACTTCATCGACGCCCACGACCCGTACGTGCAGGCCCCGGCCGACCCGCGACTGTCGGTGGGAGGAAGCGTCCGACTGACCCGAGCACTCGGCTCGTCGGACACCACGCTGTACGTGGACGCCGACCGCCCGCTGGGACCCGGCGTCGACGGCCAACGGCTGCGGATCGGCGACGAGTTCATCACCTATGGCGCCGTCACCAAGGTCGGTGGCACCGAGTGGCAGGTGAGCAACCTGCGGCGGGCGCAGTGGGGATCGGCCGCGCAGTCCTATCCGGCCGGTACCCGTGCCACCCGGCTCATCCAGAACGGCTACGGCGGCGCGATGGGCGGGCTCCCGATCATCGACGAGATAGCGACGCGGCTGGCCGGCGCGTACAACGACACCGGCATCCGGGCCACGTCCTACGACGGGTTGGAATCGGCGGGCTACACGGGCTGGGGCGGTTACGGCTTCGCGCGCCTGGTCAACGGCGTCCACCGGCAGCTCGACAACGAGGAGTTCGTCACCGAATGCAGCAACCTCTCGTCCAACACCTGGGATGCCCAGTCCCGGGCCAGTTGGGGCGAGATCGGCAGGACGGACTACGCCCAGATCCTCCGCAGCAACACGTTCTACCGCGCCAACCACCTGCCCGGAATGATGGGACAGCAGGGGTTCTCCGGCAGTGACAGCCTGCAGAAGATCGAAGTCACCATGGCGCGCGCAGCGTCCCTGAACGCCGGCATCAACTTCGAGACCAGCGTGCAGAGCCTCGCGTCCGGAACCAACACCGCCGTCCTGCTTCAAGCGGTCAAGACGTGGGAGTCCGCACGCGGGGCCGGCGCCTTCACGGCGGACCAGAAGAGGCAGTTGGGCGACCCGAACACGTACTGGCACTTGAGCGAGGTGACCCCACATCAGGAATGGTCGCTGCAACAGGTGGACTCGTCCGGTCGACCCATCGGCGAGCCACAGCAGGTCAAGGCGCCGACGCCCGGCTTCATCACACCCGAGCCACCCGATGCCCGGGTCGGTGTCCTGTACGCGTTCAAGGTGACCTCCAGCACGCCACAGACCATCCGCTACGAAGTCACCTCCGGCAGCCTTCCGCGCGGACTCACCCTCAACAAGGACACCGGCGGCATCACCGGCGTGCCCGCCTCTCCCGGCATCGGCAAGTTCACCATCACCGCCCGCAACGGAGGAGGCATCCCCGACGCCAGGATCACCTACCGGGTGAAGACCACGCCGCCGAGGAAACCCTGAGGACGCTTCGCGCCACCGGTGATCCACCGCAAGCGCGAAAGGCCGCCGACTCACGGCGGTTTCCGAGGGTCGTCGCCCACCGCGCCGGAAAGCGTGTGGGACCGATCGTCGACGGCCCTCCGAACGCGCCCGCACGCACGCGCCCTTGCACAGACCTGAAGTGATGCGCCGACGGGAATGAGAGCGGACACGACATGAAGGTTGAATCGCCGAGCACACCCGGCCAACCGGGCCGACTCGACGCCGAGTTGCGCCGCCTCGTGGGGTTCGCGCGGGGCGCGCGACTGGCCGGCGGGGGGTTCGGGTGGCTCGACGATGCCGGCGTGCCCGCGCCGGACGGCGCCGTGCACACCTGGATCACCGCCCGAATGACGCATGTGTTCGCCCTCGCCCATCTGGCCGGAGTGCCCGACACCGGTCCCTTGGTCGATCACGGGGTGGCCGCGCTGTCCGGCCTGCTGCGCGACGGCGAACACGGCGGTTGGTACCCGGCCGTCGACCGCGACGGCCGTCCGCTCGCGACCGAGAAGCGCGCCTATGACCACGCCTTCGTCGTCCTCGCCGCGTCGAGTGCGGCCGTGGCCGGGCGCCCGGAAGCCGCGGAACTCCTCGCCGAGGCGTCGGAGATCGTCGAGCGCCGGTTCTGGAGCGAGACCGAGGGTGCGTGCGTCGAGTCGTGGGACCGGACCTGGACGACCTGCGAGGCGTATCGCGGCGCGAACAGCAACATGCATGCCGTGGAGTGCTTCCTGGCAGCGGCCGACGCCACAGGCGAGGACGTGTGGCGTGGCCGAGCACTGCGCATCGTCGAGAAGGTCGTCCACGAGCATGCCCGCGGCAACGACTGGCGGCTCGTCGAGCACTTCGACCCGTCGTGGCGACCGACGTACGGGTACAACCGGGCTCGGCCCGACGACCCGTTCCGGCCGTATGCCGCAACCGTCGGTCACTGGTTCGAGTGGTCCCGCCTCCTAATCCAGTCGGCCGCCGCGCTGCCCGGCTCCCCGACCTGGCTCCTCGACGACGCCGCCGCACTGTTCGCCGCCGCGGTCCGCGAGGGCTGGCACGTCGACGGCCGCGCGGGCTTCGTCTACACCGTCGACTGGGACGGGAAGCCGGTCGTCCGCACCCGCATGCACTGGGTGGTCGCCGAGGCCGTCGCGGCGGCCGCGGCCCTGCGCGATGCCACCGGCGACCGTTGCTACGACGACTGGTATCGAACCTGGTGGAGTCACGCGGAGACCTACTTCCTGGACCGGGCCCGCGGCAGTTGGCACCACGAACTCGACCCGGGCAACCGGCCCTCGGCCACGGTGTGGTCCGGCAAGCCCGACGCCTACCACGCCGTGCAGGCGACGCTCCTGCCCCGATTGCCGGCCGCGCCGTCGGCCGCCGAGGCGCTCCGGCGCGGACTCCTCGACCGGACCGCCGACGCCGACGCCCGCGGTGACGATGGTGACGCAGGACGCGTTCGGGCTCGGTGAGCCGGCGGCCCGACTCCTGTTCCGACGACTGGAAGGCGACAAGACACCGGTGCAGCACATCATCCACATACGGACCGGGCTCATCCCGCGCGGTTCCGGAGAGGTACGCCCGTGATCACCGTGGTGGGCGAGGCGCTCGTCGACCTCGTGTACGCGGGCGGCCGTGTCCCGGTGGCACATCCGGGCGGGAGCCCGGCCAACGTCGCCGTGGGACTGGGGCGGCTCGGCGCGCCGGTCCGGCTGATCACGGCGTTCGGACGCGACCCGTACGGCGCCTTGCTCGCCGACCATCTCGCGGCGGGCTCCGTCGCGGTCGCCCTGGGCTCCGTGCACGACGGCGCGACGAGTGTCGCCCGCGCCCGGGTGGACGCCTCCGGGGTGGCCTCGTACGACTTCGACGTCACGTGGGAACCGGCCCCGACGGCCTCCGCGACCGGCTCCCTGTGTCTGCACACCGGTTCGATCGCGGCGACGCTCGCACCCGGGGCGTCGGTGGTGCGGTCGCTCCTGGAACGGGCACGGGGGCGAATGACCGTATCGTACGACCCGAACTGCCGCCCGTCCCTGATGGGCGACCCCGAATCGGCCCGGATACGGATCGAGTCGCTGGTCGCGCTCGCCGACATCGTCAAGGTGAGCAGCGCGGATCTCGAATGGCTGTACCCCTCCCGCGACGTCGCCGATGCTGCACAGGACTGGCTGGCCCGGGGCCCCGCCATGGTGGTGGTGACGCTCGGCGCAGCAGGCGCTTACGGCGTCTGTGCCGCGGGCTCGACGTCCGTTCCGGCGGTTGCGGTCACCGTCGCCGACACGGTCGGCGCGGGCGACGCGTACACCTCGGGACTGCTCGACGCGCTCTACCGCCGTGGCCTCCTGGGCGTGCGGGAGTCGGGCAGCGTCGCGAGCCCCGAACTGCTGGCGGACATCCTCGCCGAGGCCTCCGTGGTATCCGCGCTCACCTGCGCCCGTCCGGGTGCCGACCCTCCCACAGCACAGGAGGTACGCGCGTTTCACCGGTAGGAATCACCGCGTCCTCGGCTGCGTACGGTTGCGAGGAAGCCGTCCAGGGCGTCCGCGACGGTCGCGGGCGAGTCGAGCGAAATCGTCAGCGGGATGCTGCGGGCGGGATGGTGGGCTCGGGTCGGGGGAGCATGTCCGGCTGTGGTGCCGTCCGGTTCGTGAGGAGTTGGAAGGAGGCAGCGCGTCGAAGTCGGTCAGGACCTGGCGGACGAGCCCCTTGAAAGGTGAGCGCCATGACCACGCAGACTTCCTCCAAGCCCCTGGCCGGCCGCATCGCAGTCGTCACCGGCGCCTCCAGCGGCATCGGTGCCGCGCCGGAGTGGCCGGCCGGCTCCAAGGAGACGGCGGAGTGGCTCACGCCCCAGGACGTCGCCCGGACGGTCGGCTTCATCGCCACCCCTGCTGCCCCGGGTCAATCTGCAGCAGGTCACCGTCATGCCCACCGGTCAGCCCGGCTGACCGTGCCATGCCGCAGGCCGCCGCCCTCGCCCGAGGGCGGCGCCGCCCGGCTCGGGCCGGGGATCCCGGCCGCCACGTCGACGGCGCGGCAGCGCAGGCGGGTTCGTACGGGAGCGTTCACCGTGTCTCCGCTCGGGGCAAGCTGCGGCGTCCGTCGGCGTTCCGGGCCCCGCCCGGGTCGCTCACTCTCTCGGCAGGCCCAGCCCGTACAGGTTCAGCATGCAGTCGCTCCTGTTCAGCCACGCCGTGTGGCGCAGATCATCCAGGCGTACGTCGTGCGCGCGCAACGTGTCCACCACCATCCGGGCCGCGGGTTCGGCGTCCCGGCGCTGGGGGTGTGGGACATCGGATTCCAGGAAACCGTCCTCGGGGCCGACCTGCCAGCCCAGTCCCGCGAGCGTTTGCGGGTCGAGCGTCCCGATGCTCGCCTCCATGTGCAACAGCCGAGCGTTACAGATCAACTGCACCACCCGTGGGTCGTCCTCGTCCGCGGCCGGCCGCATCACCAGGACCAGCTCCTCGTCCAGCCGGCCCATGTCCGTCACCATCTCCGCGAGCGTCTGCCTCAACCACTCGCCGAACTCCTCCCAGGTCCGGGCCCGATGACCACCGGGTATGAACGCGCCTTCCATCCCCGCGTGGCCGTTCCCGAAAGCCTGCCACACCCCCAATTCCGCGACGGAGTCGTCGCGTTCGCTCCACTTCGAGAGCTGGTACTCATGGTTCTCGACCACTGCCGCCGACAGCAGCTGCAACTGCACCGCGTCTGTCGTCCACTCGATCTCCAGGAGAGTGTCAGCGCGGCGCCAACGCAGGACCGGTCCGGGCCCGCGCCGGATCGGAGCGGGCCCGTTCCAGGTCTCGGCCGCCTCCCTGGCCGCCTTGAAGACCGCTCCCAGAACGGCCTCGTCCTCGGTGTTCGCCAGCTCGCACTCCAGCGAGGTGAAGCAGCCTTCGCGCGGCGACCCGTGGACATGCCCTTGGTTGGCGAAATTCCACCCGTCCGGCAGCGGCCCGTCGAACCTCAGCCCGCCACCGTCGTCGGAACGAAGCACCCACCCCAGTCCGGCGGTCGCGCGCTCGACCGCGCTCCGGTCCCACTCGCCCATGTCCAAGGCGTGGAACCGGGAGACCAGATCCTTGATCTCGGCGTCAGTCAGTCTGATCGTCATGGACGCAGATGCTACCGACGGACACCGACGCCCATCCGGGTCCTCGTGCAGGCCTTCACGCGGCGGAGACTCCACCGGTCCGGCCCCTGGATTCCAGGGTACGCAAGGTTCCGACGCGAGACGCGACCCGTCCTCGGCCTGTCGGCCTCGGGCGGGTCGCGGGTGCGGACGCCGGTCGCGGATCGCGGGTCGTGTGTCGCCTTCCGCCACCGCGAGGATCGGTTCGGGCGCAGACGGGGTTCAGCCCGCGGCGGGGGTCTCGCCGGTCAGGGTCGGCAGGTTGACCGTGGTTTCCGGGCCGGGAGCGGTGACGGTCACCGGCTTGTTGTGTTCGCTCCAGTCGATCGTGCCGCCGTCAGTGGGGCTGTTGTTCTCCATGCGAACCGGGGCGGGATCGCCCTTCGCCGGTACGTACAGAAGAGTCTCGCCGCCCTGCGGATCACTGTCCGCAAAAACGATCATGCGCTTGCCGTTCACGTCCGCTTCCGGACGGCGTTGGACGGTGGGGCCCCAATCGCTCACGGCCGAGCTGATGTCGCCCAGGTCCGCGATCGCGGTGATGTCCTTGAACCTGGGGTCGTCGGCCTTGAGCTTGACGTGCTTGTCCTGGAGCAGGGCGACCACGTTCGGGTTGGTCATCTTCGCGCTCTTGGTCCAGAAGTCCGCGCCGGCCTTGAGGTACATGTCCGGGCCCAGTCGCATCACTTCGACGGTCTGACCCGAGGCGGTCAATGTCCCGGAGTAGTTCTTCGTGGCGTTGTCCACCCGCAGGTCCAACCGGGTCTCGCCGTTCTTGCTGCGCACGGTACCCACGGTGTGCACCGTCTTGGTCGCGGCTGCCGACTCCTGGACCTTCGTACGCAGCGCCGCGTCGTCGAGCTTGGTGTTGTCGCCCTCGCCCGAGCCCGGGTTCTTCCCGGGATCGGTGCTCGACGTGCCGGGCAACGGTGCGGCCGTATCACCCGCCGGGGCGGTCTCCTTGTCGTCCTTCGAGTCGTCACCACAGCCGGCGAGCAGCAGAAGTCCCGCGACGGAGGCTACCGCCAGACCACGGGTCCGGGTATTCACACTCATGCTCATTTTATCTCCCACATCGGTCACATCCGATCGCAAGTAACCCGCTGCTGCCCGCAGTTCGAGATCACATGCCGACCGATGGGCCGCCCGTTTCGCGCGTGGCCCGGTGCCGCGCCCGTGGCGGAACCGGACCCGCATCCGACCCACCGGCACGTGCGACATCTCGTCGCGCACGCAGGGCGATGTCGGGACGTGACGACGTCGCGGCCCGGCCCTCCGCTCGTCTGCGGAGGGCCGGGCCGTTCGGGAGTTCGGGTCGGACGAGTCGTCAACCCTTGTGCTCGTGCACCGTGTTGGTCTCCTGGATCTTCTTCCAGGACCTCGGCTCCGGCAACACGTTCGCCGTGCCATTCGGCGCCGGACCCCGCTTCGCCGGGCCGGGCGTGGCCACACCGGCCGACCCCGCCGCGGGCTTCGCCGCCGTGAACAGCCAGGTGTCGAACAGCTCGCCCAGCGGCTTGCCGGAGATCCGCTCCGCGTACGCCCGGAACTGCTCGATGGTGGCGTTGCCGTACTTGCGCTCGGTGGGCCACCCCTTCAGGATCCGGAAGAACTTCTCGTCCCCGACGGCGTTGCGCAGCGCCTGCACGGCCACCGCGCCGCGGTCGTAGACCGCACCGGCGAACTGATGGTCCGCGCCCGGGTCGCCCGGCTTGATGGTCCAGAACGCATGGTCGGCCGGGTAGAGGTTGTAGACGTAGTCGGCCAGCTCCTGGGCCGTGCCCTCGTTCTCGTGCTCGGACCACAGCCACTGCGAGTACCGGGCGAAGCCCTCGTTCAGCCAGATTTCGCTCCAGCGCTGCACGGACACGCTGTCCCCGTACCACTGGTGGGCCAACTCGTGCACCACGACGGAGGTGTTGGAGCCTCGGGCGAACTGCGCGGGGCTGTAGAAGATCTGCCCCTGGGTCTCCAGCGCGTACCCGGTGGGCACGTTGGGCACGTAGCCGCCGACCGTGCCGAACGGGTACGCGCCGAAGTAGCCGCTCAGCCAGTCGACCAGTTCGCCGGTCCGCTCCACACTGGCCTGCGCCGCGCCGGCGTTGTCGCCCAGGTCCTTGCTGTACGCGGTGATGACGGGCAGCCCGCCCGGGGTGGTGTCGGTACGGATGTCGAACCTGCCGATCGCCAGCGTGGCCAGGTAGGTGGCCTGCGGCTTGGTCTGCCGGTAGTTGTAGCGGGTCCAGCCGGCCCGCGAGCTCTGGGTCGAGGTGCCGTTGCTGATCACCTGGGTGCCGTCGGGCACCTGTACGGAGACGTCGAAGGTGGCCTTGTCGGTCGGGTGGTCGTTGCTCGGGTACCACCAGGCCGCACTTTCCGGCTCGTTGGCGGCGACGCCGCCGTCGGGGGTGCGCAGCCAGGCGGACTGGCCGCCGCGCTCGACCTCGCCGGGCTTGTCGGCGTAGCGCACGACGACGGTGATCCGGCTGCCCTTGGTGATCTCCCGGGCCGGGGTGATCTCCAGCTCGTGCTCACCGGTGCCGGCGAACTCGGCGGTGCGGCCGTTGACCAGCACCTCCTTCACCTTGAGCACGAAGTCGAGGTTGAAGCGGGTGAGGTCCTGGGTGGCGGTGGCCAGGATCGTGGTGGTGCCCTCTAACTCGTCGGTGGTGGGCTGGTACTTGAGCCGGATGTCGTAGTGCGAGACGTCATAGCCGCCGTTGCCGGCGGTCGGGTAATAGGGGTCGCCGATGCCCGGCGCTCCCGGGCCGACCGGGGCGGCGGAAGCGGGGACGGACAGGAGCAGGGCGAGCGCGCCGGAAGTGGCAGAGACGATCAGCCTCTTGCGCACAGTGGACCTCCACAGGGTCACTGGGACAACGGTCGGATCGATCCTTGTCCCGACGGAGCCCGTCCTACGCCCGAACGACCGGATGTTCGCGAGAAGAAGGCGAGCCGACATGGCGGTGACGGCACGGCGAGGGGCAGTCGACCTTCGGCCGCTCAGGCCGACGGCCGCAGACCCAGGTCCAGGTCCAGGTCCGGGTCGAGGTGCAGCAGGCCGGGCACCAGGTCGTCGAGCCCGACGAGGTGGCGGCGGGTGCGGGGGGCCGCCCGGAGTGCCGGGGTGAACGCGCCGACGTCGGTGGGCTCGGCGCGGTCGGTCACGGCCGGTTCGGGCCCGGTGACGTGATCGAGGATGTGGCGGTGGCGTTCCCGGAGTTCGGCGTCCGACCGCGCGGCCCGGAGCGGGTCCAGTACCACCTTGACTCTGTGACCGTCGCCGTCGCGCCATTCACGGATGACCCACATGGGGTTCACCTCCGAGATCATCGGCCCTGCACCGTACTGCGCGCCGGTGACACCGGGAAGATCTTTTCCGACTTCCGAGCACCGCCCCCGTCGCGTGCCGGACGCGTCACCCTCGGCGGACCGGACTCGCCCGGTCGGCCGGGTCGGGTCGGGCCCGCCGGGTCGGGTCGGCGTCCGAGGGCTCGGCCTCAGGACATGAAGCCCACCACCCCTCGCCCCTCGCTCGCTCGTGCCGCGCGCAGCCAGCCCGCGCACTCCTCGACCGCTTCGCGTACGTCGTCGTCCAGAGCGGCCAGTTGCGCCTCGGTCACCGCTTCGAACTGCGTGAGCGCGGTGACGCAGTCCGCCGGGGACCAGACTCCGTGGCCCGGCAGGTCGGTGCGTGGCAGCGGGGCGGGCAGCCCGTAGCCGAACTCCGAGACCTGCACCGCTGTGATCCCGAGGGACCGGAGTGCCTCGTCCACGTGTCCCAGCCACGCGAACCTGAACGGCGAGTAGCTGTTGCCCCACTGCCGCCGCCCGTGAAAGGCGCAGATCATCCGGTACGCGTAGCCGTACTGGAACGTGTGCGTCTCGTTGAACGGTCCGCCGTCGACCACTGCGGTCAGCGCCTCGTACCGCGTCGGCGCCCCGGCCTCGATCTCGCTCGCGAAGTAGTCGTCGTCCTGCGCCATCTCCTGCTTGAACCGCCCGCCGATGGCCCGCCGCACGCGTACGTCCCGCGATCCCACCACCGCACGCGTGACCTCGGGATCGACGACAAAAATGCTCAGGGAAAGACTCATACCGCCAAACCTAACCACCCCGAACGACACGTTCGGCCTCGTCCCGTCCCGTCCCGTCCCGTCCCCGGCCCGTCGCCGGCCCGGCTCGGAACGGGACCGCACGGGCGAGCACACACCACGGCGGGTGCCCGCGCCGCCGCGACAACGCAAGGGCCCGGCGGCCCCACATGCGTAGCGACCGGTGCGGCCGGTCTCGCGCTGCTCGAAGTCAACGACCCCGGAGCCGAGTTCGGGCGCGGCCGATCTCGCGCTGCTCGAAGTGGTCGGCTCGGAAGCGGAGTTCGGCGCGAACGATCCCCTATCGGTCCCGGTCCGGCAGCGCCTCGCGGAAGCTCGTGGTGATCCACGCCGGTACCGTGATCGCGGTGCCGACCACCACCGCGTGCGCGCCGGCCGCGATCGCCGCCGCCGCGTCGGCCGGGCGGTGGTAGCGCCCCTCGGCGATCACCGGGACCTCCATCCGTGCGGCCAACGTCTCCACCAGGGCCAGGTCGGGGCCGGGCGTTCGGGCCCTGCCCCCGGTGTAGCCGGCCAGTGTCGTCGCCACCGCGTCCGCGCCGGCCGCCTCGGCGGCCGACGCCTCGTCCTCGGTGGACACGTCCGCGAGCACCAGCGCCCCGACGGCGTGCACCGCGCGCACCGCGTCGGCGAAGGTACTGCCGTCGGGCCGGGCACGGGTGGTGCCGTCGATCGCGACGATCCGCGCCCCCGCCGCTGTCACCGCCACGGCGTGGGCGGCGGTCGGCGTGATGTACACGTCCGCGTCGCCGTCCTTCCACAACCCGATCACCGGCACGTCCACGGCCGCACACACCGCCTCGACGTCGGGGATTCCGCCGATGCCACCGCAGCGGATCGCGGCCGCGCCGCCCTCCACGGCGGCGCGTGCGATCGCCGCCATGATCGCCGGGTCGCGCAGCGGGTCGTCCGCGCGGTGGACCTGGACCGACACGATCAGGCCGCCGCGCAACGGCTCGAGTAGGTGATGCATGGTCACATCCGTTTCGTTGCAGAGGAGTTGTCGGTTTCGTCCGGATCCACGAGAGCCGTCGACTGGCCCGAACCCGCCGAAACGGTCGAGTCGTTCCCGTCGACGGCGATCGTCAGGTCCTCGGGCAGCAGGGCCGCACCCACCAGGGGCGCGTCCAGCCCCAGTGCCGCCGTCAGCACCGGGATCGTGCGCAGGGGCGGCAGGACCTCGGCGCGCAGCGCGTCGGCCAGCGGATCGGTGAAGCGCGGCCCGATGCCCGCCACCCCGCCGCCCACGACCAGCGCCTGGGGGTCCAGCGCGCTCACGAGTCCGGCGAGGGTGCGTCCGAGGGCGACCGCGGCCTCCTCGATCACCGCGCCGGCGCGGGACTCCCCCGCGTGCGCGCGGCGGGCGATCTCACGCAGGTCCACCCCGGGCGCGCCGTACGCCGCCTCGATCGCGGGCCCGGACGCGACCGCCTCCAGATGCCCGGTGCGTCCGCATGCGCACGGCCGTGCCCGTACCGGCCCGGCCACGCTCAGGTGGCCCAGTTCGCCCGCGACTGCGCGTGCGCCGCGCACGATCCGGCCGCCGAGGGCGAGCGCGCCGCCCACGCCGGTACCGACCGACACGTACAACACCGCGTCGTTGCCGATCGCCGCACCGCGGCGCAGTTCGCCCAGGGCCAGCACGTTGACGTCGTTGTCCACCAGGGTCCGCAAGCCGGACGCGGACTCGACCGCGTCGCCCACGGGGGTGCCCGCCCAGCCGGGGAGCAGGTCGGTCGCGAAGCGCACGGTCCCGGTTCGGGTGTCCACGGCACCGGGCGCTCCGATGCCCACGCAGGCCGCGTCCGGGGCGAGTTCGCGCACCAGGTCGATCACCGCCGCCAGCACCCGGTCCGCGCCCGCCGCGGCCGGGGTCGCCCGCACGCGGCGGCCGGTGACGCTCCCGTCGCGCCACACCAACCCGGCGGCGATCTTCGTTCCGCCGATGTCGACCCCGATCCGGGGCCATCCCGGGATGGTCATGCCGCGAGCAGGCCGGCCCGGACCAGGTGGGCACGCACGTCGGCGACCTCGGCCGCGTTCAGCGGGATCTGCGGCGCGGCGGTCGCGGGGCAGTCGATCACGCCGAGCAGGTGCAGCGCGGCCTTGAACGCACCCAGCGCCGACGATCCTCGCCCCATGCGCGCCGGCGCGCCGGCGTCGACCAGGCCGAACAGCGCGATCAGACGTTCCTGTTCGGCCTTGGCGGCATCCCACTCGCCCGCCGCGGCCAGGTCCCGCAGCCGGACGTAGCCGTGCGGGTCGACGTTGCCCAGCCCCGGGACCACGCCGTGCGCGCCCATCCGGAAGGCGGTGTCCACGGTCAGCTCCGAGCCGGTGAGCACCGCGAAGTCCGCGACGTCGGCGGTCTCCAGGAGCAATCGGCGGAATCCGCCCTCGTCGCCGCTGGAGTCCTTGACCGCCTGGATCACCCCATCGCGGGCCATGGTCGCCAGTTGCGCGACGCCGAGCTTGGTGTGCACCGATACCGGCAGGTCGTAGGCGACCACGGGCAGGTCGGTGACGGCACGCAACATGCGAAAGTGCGCGTCGATCTCGGCCGGGTGGGTGCGGGTGTAGAAGGGGGCGGTGGCCACCACTCCGTCCGCGCCGTACTTCTCGGCGGTGCGGATGTGCTCGGCAACCCGCAGTGTGGCGGTGTCGATCACGCCGGCGACCACGGGCACCCGGCCGGCGACGGCACCCACCGCGATCTCCAGGACCCGGGCCCGGTGCGCATCCGGCAGGAACGCGACCTCGCTGGTGGAGCCGAGGACGAACAGGCCGTCCACGCCGGCGTCGAGCAGGTGCGCGATCAGTCGCTCCAGCGAGGGGGCGTCGACCTCCGACTCGGGGGTCAGCGGGGTGCAGACGGGGGGTACGACGCCGCGAAGTGCGGTCGGCGACGGGGTCATGCGGTTCAGAGCTCCTGGCGGTGAAAGAAAGTGGCGGAAAAGCGGAAGGGGGACGGAAAACCGAGCGGGCCGAGAGGTCGCACGGACGACGGAGGACCGCGGAAACGAACGACGGCGGGCCGCGACAGGGCGCCGCGAGGGTCACATGGGGTGGTGACAGCGGAAGAGGTGACCCGATTCCGCCTCGCGCGGCTCGGGCAACTCCTCGGCGCAGGAGTCCGTCGCCTTGTGGCACCGGGTCCGAAACGGGCATCCGCTGGGCGGATCGACGGCGGAGGGCAGGGGTCCGGTCAGGGTGATCCGCTCCGCGGAGTCGAGCAGGCTGGGCGTGGCCGAGAACAGGGCGACCGTGTAGGGGTGCCGCGGGGCGGCGGTGACCCGCGCGGTCGGGCCCTCCTCGACGACCCGGCCCAGATACATGACGGCGATCCGGTCCGCCAGGTAACGCACGGTCTGGATGTCGTGGGAGATGAACACCAGGCCCAGGCCGAGCCGGTCCTTGAGATCGCGGAGCAGGTTGAGGATCTGCGCGCGCACGGACACGTCGAGCGCCGAGGTGGGTTCGTCGGCGACGATCACCTCGGGTTCCAGGACCAGTGCGCGGGCGATCGCCACGCGCTGGCGTTGTCCGCCGGACAACTGTCCGGGCAGTGCCTCGGCCGCGCTCGGCGGCAGGCCGACCAGGTCCATCACCTCGCGCACGCGCGCCTCGCGTCCCTCCCTGGTGCCGCGTCCGTGCACGTCGAGGGGGTCGCGCAGGACGCGGCGTACGGTCAGGCGTCGGTTCAAGGCGGTGGAGGCGTCCTGGAAGACCATGCCCAGGGCGCTGCCGAATTCTCTCTCGCGGCGCTTGGCGGGCATCTGCCACAGGTCCTGGTCGTGAAAGCGCACGACGCCCGCGGTGGGCTTTTGCAGTCCCACCAGTACCCGGGCCAGGGTGGACTTGCCGCAGCCCGATTCGCCGACGATGCCCAGCACTTCGCCGCGGCGGACGGCGATCCGCGCGCCGGTGAGGGCGTGCAGGTGTGCCCTGGCGAAGAGTCCGGCGCCGGCCACGGTGTGGGTGACGTCCACGTCGTGCACCGAGAGCACGGTGGGTCCGGCCGACCTCCCGGGTTCGGGTCCGGTAGCGGGTGTGGGCGCGGTCCGGGTCCGGTTCATCGAACGCCTCCGGTCAGGGTCTGGGCCGGGTGGTGGCAGGCGGCGGCGTGCGCGCGCACGTCACCGGTCAGGGCCGGTCGGACGTCGAGGCACCGCTCGCTCGCCGCGGGACAACGTTCGGCGAACCGGCAGCCGGGGCCGAAGTCGGCCGGCGGCGGCACCACACCCGGGATCTGGTGCAGGCGCTCCTCGCCGGCTTCCAGGGACAACACCGAGCCCAGCAGGCCGCGGGCGTAGTGGTGCCGGGGAGCGCGCAGGAGCTGCGCGGTGCGGCCGGTCTCGATCACATGGCCGCCGTACATGACCACGATCCGGTCGGCGAGCGAGGACACCAGGGCCAGGTCGTGCGAGATCAGGACCAGGGCGAAGCCCAGTTCGTCGCGCAGCCGGGTCAGCAGGTCCACGACCTGGGCCTGCACGGTCACGTCCAGCGCGGTGGTGGGTTCGTCGGCCAGGATCAGCCGGGGGCCGCGCGAGAGGGCCATCGCGATCAGCACGCGCTGGCGCTGACCGCCGGAGAGCTGGTGCGGGTGGCTGCGCAGGGTACGGGCGGCATCCAGGCCGACCAGTTCGAGCAGTTCGGCGGGCGTGCGGGTGCCGCCGCGCCTGGTGAGCTGGCGCATCTGGGTCTCGATGAGCAGGCCGGGATTGAGCGAGCTGAGCGCGTCCTGGTAGATCATCGCGATCTCGTGTCCCAGGAGCGGGCGACGTTCGCGCGGGGTCATCGCGAGCAGATCGCGGCCGGCGAAGTGCACCTCTCCCGCGGTCTCGGCACCCTTGGGCAGCAGGCCCATCACGGCCAGGCTGGTCAGGCTCTTGCCGCAGCCGCTCTCCCCGACCAGGCCCACGGTCTCCCCCGGGCGTACGTCGAAGGAGACGTCGTCGACGATGCGTACGCCGCCGTGCCGGTCGGGAAAGCGTACGGACAGCCCGCGCACGGACAGCAGCGCCGGCGCGTCGGGGACCTCGCGGATCGGCAACCGGTCGGCGGCCTCGGCCAGGCGTGCGTCCAGGGCGGCGTGCGCGGCCGCATCGAGCGGCGCGACGCGGGCGGCTTCGCGCTCGGCCTTGATCGGGTCCTTGGCGGTGTGTCCGGCGGGCGCGGCCCACGCGTCGGAGATGCCTTCGGCGAGTACGTTCAGCGCGAGCACGGTGAGCAGGATCATCAGGCCCGGGAAGAAGGTGGCCCACCAGCCGCCGGTGAGCACGAGGGTGCGGCCGTAGGCGATCACCGACCCCCAGGAGGGGTCGGGGTCGGGCACGCCCGCGCCGATGAAGGACAGGCTCGCCTCGAAGACGATGGCATCCGCGACCAGGACGGTGGCGAAGACCAGGATCGGCGCGGCGCAGTTGACCGCGACGTGTCGGATGAGGATGTGCGGGCGCCGGGCGCCGATCACGCGTTCGGCCGCGACGTAGTCCTCGCCGTACTGCGCGAGCACGTTGGCGCGCACGACGCGGGCCAGCGAGGGGGTGTACAGGAACGCGATGGAGCAGACCAGCACGCTCAGCGAGCTGCCGAAGACGGCGACGAACACGGCGGCCAGGGCCACGTTGGGAAAGGCCATGACCACGTCGAGCACACGCATGACGCCCTCGTCGACCAGACGCCGCGAGGTGGCGGCGAGGGCGCCGAGCAGACCTCCGAGCACGAGCGCCAGGATGGTGGCGCCCAGTCCGATGGCGAGCGACCAGCGCGCGCCGACCAGGAGCCGGGAGAACACGTCGCGCCCGGCCCGGTCGGTACCGAACCAGTGTTCGCCGGAAGGGCTTTGGGCGGGGATGCCGGTGGCGAGCGGGTCGTGCGGGGCGATCCACGGCCCCAGCAGCGCCGCCAGGCACAGCAGGGCGAGCGCACTCACGCACACGCGGGCGGGCACCGACAGCCGGCTCCACCGGATGCCGGGGCGCGAGAGTCGGGCGACCAGTTCGGGGCGCATCATCTTCAGGCCTCCCTGGTACGGGGGTTGGCGAACAGGCAGGCGAGGTCGACGACCAGGTTGACGAGCACGAACACGACGGCGATCACGAGGACGGTGCCCTGTACGACGGCCACGTCGCCGGAGGTGACGCCGTTGAGGATGAGCGTGCCCAGGCCCGGGAGGCCGAAGATGGTCTCGATCACCACCGCGCCGCCGAGCGCGTATCCGGCGCGCAGGCCGAGCACGGTCAGCGGGGTCACCAAGGCGTTGCGCAACACGTTGCGGCCCACGATCACCAGGGGCGGCAGACCGTTTCCGGCGGCGGTGCGCACGTAGTCGCGGTCGAGTTCCTCGACCATCGAGGTGCGCACGATGCGGGTCAGGGAAGCGCCGACCGGCACGGCGATCGCGACGGCGGGCAGGAACAGGCTCCGCAGCCAGGCGCCCACGCCGTCGACCGGGTTGACGTAGCCGCCGGTGGGAAACCAGCCCAGGCGCAGCGCGAACTGCTGGATGAGCAGGATGCCGAGCCAGAACGAGGGCGTGGCCACGCCGGCCATCGACAACACGCGGATGACCTGATCGGGCCGGCGGTCGCGGAAGATCGCCGCGGTCACGCCGAGCAGCAACGCGCCCAGTGACGCGAGCAGCATGCCCAGGAAGGTCAGTTGCAGGGTCAGTGGCAGGGCGGTGAAGATCGCGTCCGAGACCGGCTTGCTGGGCGGGGTGGTGACGCCGAGGTCGCCGTGCAGCAGGTCGCCCAGGAAGGCGAGGTAGCGCACCACGATCGGGTCGTCGAGCCCGTGGTCGGCGGAGTACGCGTCGCGCGCGGCCTCGGACGCGCCTTCGCCGAGCGCGTTGTACGCGGGGTCGGTGGGCGAGAAACGCAGGACCACGAAGACGAACAACGTGATCCCCAGGAGGAGGGGTGGGAGCGTGAGCAGCCGTCTGCCGGCCATGCGCAGGATCGTGGTCATGGGGCTCTCGGAGGGCGGGAGGCGGGCCGCCCCCCCCCGCGGGGGGGGGGGGGGGGCCGGGGGGGGGGGGGGGGGGGGGGGGGGGGGGGGCGCCCCCCCCCCGGGGGGGGGGGGGGGGGCGCGGGGGTTGCGGGGGGGGGGGGGGGGGCCGGGGTGGCCTACGCGGGGCCGGCGTCCAGGAAGGACAGGCCGGTGGTGGGCAGCGGCCGAAAGCCGGTGAGCGCCTTGTCGTTCCAGGCGGTGGCGAGCTTGCGGTGGAAGACCGGGTAGAGCGGGACCTGTGCGGCGGCCAGGTCGATCGCCTGCCCCCACAATTCCTTGCGCTTGACCGTGTCGGCCTCGGCGGCCGCGGCGTCCAGGAGCGTCCGGGCCTGCTTGCCCTCGGGAGTCTGTGACCACATGTGGCGCTTGTCGGCCCACAGGCCCACGTACCACCAGCGCATCAGCAGGTCGACGTCGTTGCCGAACACCGACGGGTCGCCGGGGGCGGCCATCACCTGGTACTCGCCGTTGTCGATCTTGTTCTTGTACTGGCCGCCGGACTGGCCGATGTCGAGCGTGGTGCGCACGCCGATCCCGTCCCAGCTCTCCTTGATCAGCGGCGCGATGTCCTTGACCCATGCGGTGTCGGTGAGCACCAGGGTGACGTCGAGCCCGCTCACGCCCGCCTCGGCCAGCAGGCTCTTGGCCCTGGCCGGGTCGTAGCCGTAGACGGTGGCCGCGCGGCGGTAGTCGGGGTGGGTCTCCTGGAGGAAGCTGCTCGCCGGGACGGCGTTGCCGAGCAGGCCGGTGGCGATCAGCTTTTCCTTGTCCAGGCCCCAGTGCAGCGCCTGGCGCACCCGCACGTCGTCGAAGGGCTTGCGGCGCAGGTTGAACATCAGGAACAGCAGGCCGAAGCTCTGCACGGAGTCGGCCCGATGCGCCTTCTTGACCTGGGCGTAGTTGATGTACGGAACGTCCTCGACCACCTGGACCCGGTCGGAGTCGAGCGCGGTGACCCGGGCGGATGCGTCGGCGAGCAGGAGCCAGTTCATCGTCGCGGCGCGCGCCGGTTTGGGGCCGTTGTAGGCGGCGTGCTCGGCGAAGACGATCCGGTCGTCCTTGGTCGCGGACACCATCCGGTACGGACCCGATCCCACCGGCAGCGCGTCGAACTGCTGCTGACCCTTGGTCACCACGGCCTTGGGGACGATTTTGACCACGGATATCCGCTCGCCGAACAGTGCGAACGCGAAGGTGAGGCCGAACTCGACGGTGTTCGCGTCGATTGCCCGCACCTCGCGCAGGAACGGCAGGAACTGGCTGATCAGCGAGTTGTTCGCCGGATCCAGGACACGCTGGAAACTGAAGGCGACGTCCTCGGCGGTGACCGGTGAGCCGTCGTGGAAGGTGGCGCCCGAGCGCACCTTGGCCCGCCACGTGGTGGCGTCCACCTGCTGGGGCATCGCCGCCGCCAGCGCGGCGTACGGGCTTCGGGTGACCGGATCGAGGTCGACCAGACCCTCGAAGACGTGCAGGTTGGCCGCGACGGGGAGCGCGCCGGAGGCGGTCATCGGGTCGAAGCCGGTGCTCAGCGTGTAGGAGAGACCGGCGTTGATGGTCTTCTTGCCCCTGCTCTTGCCGCCCGAGTCCCCGTTGCCGATGTTCGTCGACGCGGGGCCGCACGCGGCGAGGGAGCCACCGATGGCGGTGGCGGCGCCGAGCGCGCCGATGAATCCGAGGAACTGTCGGCGGCCCAGCGCCTGGGCGGGCGAACGCGACTCGAACACGACGCCTCCTGTCTTGTCCGGTAATGCGAGGACTGCGAGGAAAAACCTACGGGGACAATTGCTGAACATCAGACATCGGATGTGGAACGAGGGACGTCCTACGTCTAGACTCGGGTGAGATTAGGAGGCCATCCGTGACCCGGTCAAGAGGGCGAGGCGAACCGATGCGACGACCACGCTGTGCGACGGGCGTGGACGCGTCGATGAGTAGGGTGACGTCCGGAGACATTCGGCGAGGGGGGACGCGATGACGGTGAGCGACCGGCGCAAGTACGGCGTACAGGAGCGGATCAAGGAGTTGATCCTGGAGCGCGGCCTGGGCGCGGGCGATCCGATGCCCACCGAGACCGATCTCATGGATCTCCTCGGCGTCAGCCGAAACTCCGTACGTGAGGCGCTCAAGGCGCTCCAAGCCGTGGGCATCGTGGAGATCCGGCACGGCTTCGGCACCTACGTGGGCCGCATGTCCCTCGGCGCCCTCGTCGACGAACTGTCCTTCCACGGCCGCCTCTCCCAAGCCTCGGGCGCGCGCAGCATCACCGAACTGGTCGCGGTGCGCGAGGCCCTGGAGGCGGGCCTGATCGGACAGGTCGTCGAGATCGCCGACGACGCCGACCTGGCGGATCTGCGCGCGATGGCCGATCGCATGGCCGCCGAGGCAGCCGAGGGCGAGGTGTCACCGCTGACCGACCGGCAGTTCCACGAGACGCTGTATCGCCCGTTGGGCAACGACCTGATGCTGCGCCTGCTCGCCGCGTTCTGGGACGCCTACGATCGACTCGCCGCCGACCTGCCGCCGATCGGCGAGTCCGCCCGGGACGTCGCCGCCCAGCACCGCGAGGTCTACGACGCGGTCGCCGCCCGCGACGCCGAACGCGCCCGCCGCGCGATCACGGTTCACTTCACCGGCATCCGGGGCCGCACCCCGGGCCCCGTCCCGGCCCCCTGACGACCGAGCCGCGACGACGGCCCGAGCACGACACGCCAGGACATGGATCGTATGCGTCGGTCATGGCATGCGTCGGTCACCGCCACTCGTCGACGCTTGCGACGAGGCCCGCCAGGCCGAACGGCGCCATGCGCCGTCGACATCGACGCGGACCCTCGTCGCGACGTGGCCCGGGGACGTGGAACGCCCGCGACGACTACCGCGGTTGCGCGATCCGATGGGCGAGCCACGCGAGTGCGGGCGGCATCCGGTATTCCACGGCGTGGTGTCCTCCGTCGAACAACTCGAAGCGGACGACGCCCTCATCCACTCCGGCCTCGACGAGGGCATCGCGGAACGCCTGTGCCCCCAGGTCGAGGAACCATTCGTCGCGGGTGCCCGCGTCGATCCAGATCGCCCGCTGGGATCGCAGTGCCTCGGCGTGCAGTGGCGCCATCCTGACCGGATCCCGGTCCAGCCAGCGCTGCCAGATCTCCGGCCGGAGCGCACCCGTGCGCGGGTCGAAGGGCAACTGTGGCGTGCCGTCCGGAGCGGGCGAGAAGCAGGCCGAGACGCCGAGCAGTTCGAGCAGCCGAAGATCCTCGTCCCGGGTGAAGGCCACTCGGGAGCGGAAGTCGTCCCACCAGCGGAAGATGTCGCCGTCGTAGGCCCGCAAGTGGCGTGCCGCCATGAGGAAATGAGGGATGTACTGGGCCTCCGACAACGAATCACCCGAGTGCGTCGCGAACGCGCCGAACAGGTCGGGACGGAGCATCGGTGTGATCATCGCGCCGAGCCCGCCGCTCGACTTGCCTGCCAGCGCCCGGTGATCGCGGTCGGCGAGCGACCGGTAGTGGGCGTCGACCCACGGCACGATCTCCTCGCAGAGATACGAGTGGTAGCGGCCGGTCCCCGGCGAGTCGACGTATTGGCTGCCGCCGTACGTGGTCCACGCGTCCACGAACACCAGAATCATGGGCGGTGCCTCGCCGCGGGCGAAGATCCCGTCGACGAGTTCGGGCACCGGCCGGCGGTAAGGGGTGTGGTTGCGCCAGACCGGGAGGGTCCCGGCGTAGCCGAGCAGCAGATAGGTGACGGGATAGCGGCGCCCGGGATCGGTGTCGTAGCCGGGTGGGGTGTAGACCCACAACGGCCTCTTCGCCGCGTCGCCCAGGGGATTGTCGCGCAACAGGACGCTGTCGATGACGTGCTCGTCGATGCGGCCTGCGAGCACGGTGGGCCATGGGGCCATCGATACCTCCTCGGAAGGGAAGCCTCGACGTTACTACGATTTCAAATTATATGAATCGGTAATACTTGCCGGTATGCTGGCGCGATGGACACGACGCACGACCAGGGCCCGTCTGCCGACTCGGTCGACCGGCACATCGCTCATTGGAAGCACGAGGTTCCCGATCTGGACCCGATGGTCGAGGGTGTCGTCACCCGGATGCAGATGCTGGTGCGCCATCTCCAGCGTCGCAAGGAAGCAGGGCTCGGCCGACGCAGGTTGAAGATGTGGGAATACGAGATCCTCTGGCGGCTGCGCTCCGCCGGCGAGCCGTACCGGATGACGCCGACACGGCTCGCCGAGGGCCTGGACATCCATCCGGCGACCCTCACGAGCCGGCTGGACCGCATGGCGAAGTCCGGCTACGTGACCCGGGAGCACACCCCGGAGGACCGCCGGAGCCTGCTCGTGACGCTGACCGAGGAGGGCCACGAGGCGTGGTCGTCCACGATCGGCGATCAGATGGCGACCGAACAGGCGCTCCTGGCCCCGCTGTGCGAAGCGGAACGGGAGCAACTCGTGGCCCTGCTGCGAAAGATCACCCTGAACGCGGAGTCGGGCGGCCCACCACTGATGCCCACTCTCGACTGAACACACCCACGGGCCCGCCCGCACCGTCGTTCGCCTCCGCTGCGCCCCCGGCACTGCTTCCGCCTGCCGCACCAAGGGCCGCCCGTCGTCGCGTGGCCGTCGCGGGGGCGTCGGTGGTGGCGTCGGTGCCGAAAGCGCGCGGGCCGGTCCCGCGGGGGGGCGCGATTCGGCGCCCTCACCGCTGGGGTGGGTGGGACACGAAGCCGCGTTCGGCCGGGGCGGGGAGGCGGAGGCGGTGGCGGGTGTTCTCGTCGAAGTCGTCGAGGAAGGCGTGGAGGAGGTCGGCGAGGTGGGTCGGGGATTCGACGGTGAACAGGACCGGTTGGTAGCCGGCGACCTGGTACGGCATGCGGGCCATTTCGGTGAGATCGAACGGCCGCAGATCGGCGCGGGTGAAGCGGGCGAGTTCGCCGTAGGACGACAACAGAGCCGCCCCGTACGCCTCGGGTTGTCGGCGGCGTTCGAGGACGACGCCGTATTCGAGGGTGAACCAGTACACGCGGCTGATCAGATCGAGCGCGTCGGCGCTGTCCACGCGGGACGCGGCCCGGCCCACCGTGCGGTACAGGTCGGCGAAGAACGGGTCGGCGAGATGGATGCCGTGCCCGAACACGTCGTGCAGGACGTCCGGCTCGGGCGTGTACAGCGGCATCGCGGGATGCCGCACGTACTGCACGGCGTGAAAGTAGCCCTCGGCCATCGCCCCGAGGAAACGCTTGTTCGGCACGATCCCACCCGCCAGGGTGAACCGGAACCCGGTCAGGGCCTGGAGCCCATCGGAGACCTCCTCGTGCTGCGGGACACCGTCGGCGGGAATCGGCGCCACCGCGCGGGCGCGCAGCAGTTCCGGACAGACCCGGCCGTCCTGGGTCCGCCACAGCGCGCCGTGCACGCGACGCCAGGTGGCGTGCTCGGCCTCGGTGTAGCGCACCCGGGGCGACGGTTCGCCCACCCGATGGCCTCGGGCCCGGTCGGCGATCAGATTCCTGCGACGGACGTAGTCCGGGTCCGCGAAACCGGGATGCGCCTCGGCGCGGCCCACGGTGACCCCGCCCGCGTCGAGCGGAGTCAGCCTCGTCCAATCGATCATGAACAGCATCGTGGCCCGACACGGGGCCGACCACACCTCCCCCGCACCCACACGGACGACACGTGGCGAGGGCCGACCGAGCATTCCGGACAGCCTCTCGGCGCCCACCGTCCGCGCTGCGAAACCGACCCGACGACCCGACGACCCGGCGACGCGGCACCGCGACCACCGTCACCCCGGGCTCGTGGCACCTCGACCGCTTGTTCCGTCCTGGACGGTTCTCCGATCGACATCGGCCTGAACGAGAACGAGACCGATGAGACGAGACCGAGACCGAGACCGCAGGCCGCAGGCCGCAAGCCGCAAGCCGCCGCCGGCACGCCGCACCCCCGGTCTCGGGTTCGGCGTTTGCGCACCGGATGTCGCGCACCCTGTCCGGGCGCGAGGCGAAGCCGGATCAGTGGGTGTCGAGTGGGGGGCGGCTGCGGGAGAGGAAGGCGCCGTTGTCGGACAGGAGGAACTGTCCGGTGGTGTGGGCGGAGAGATCACTGGCGAGGAACAGGACGAGGTCGGCGAGGTCCTCGGGGGCGGACAGTTCGCCGCCCAGCGGAATCGAGGCACGCAGTGCCCGGACGTAGTCGGCGGTGAGCGCGGCCTCCACCTCGCGGGTGAGGGTGGTTCCCGGGGCGACGGCGTTGACGCGGATGCGGTGCGGCGCGAGTTCCACCGCGAGGGTCCGGGTGAGGTGGTTGACCGCTGCCTTGGCGGCCCCGTAGGGGGCCAACCGGGGTGCGGGGCGGGTGGTTTCGCCCGAGCTGACGTTGATGATCACGCCGTCGACGCGGTCGCGGATCATGGCTGCCGCCTCGGCGCGGCACGAGTACATCGCGGTGAGCAGGTTGCCGGCGACCACATCCGACATGGCTCGGGGTGTCCACTCGACGAACGGGGCGGCGGAGTGCTCCCCCATCATGCCGACGTTGTTGACGGCGATGCGCAGTGGACCGAGGGTTCGCGTGGCCTCGTCGACGAGGTCGTCCACCCGGTGCGGGTCGCGCATGTCGCCGATCAGCGCGAAGGCCGACTGCCCATGAGCACGCACGAGTTCGCAGGTCTCGTGCGCGGCCTCGGGGACGATGTCGGTGACGGCGACGTTCGCCCCCGCCCGCGCGAGCGTGAGGGCGATCGCCCGTCCCAGTCCGGCGCCACCGCCCGTGACCAGGGCGGCGCGGCCGGTGAGGTTCGTCGGGTCCGTCACAGTCGGTTTCTCCGCTTCGTGTGGTGCGGGCGTTCGTGTCGTGGTCCCGGGTCGGGCGTGCGTTCGTGTCGCCGTCCCGGACCGGCGGGTGCTCGGGGTGCTCGGGCAGGCCGGGGCCGGGGTCAGGGGGCGTCGTGGGCCGACGGGGTGGTCGTCGCGAGGACGAGGGCGTCCTCGAGGGCTTCGAGTGCCATGGCGTCGAGTTCGGTGTCGGACGAGCCGCCGAGCGGGCCGCGCACGGTGAGGACGCGCGCCTGGGGCATGCCGTACAGCGAGGAGACCTGGCGGGCGATCTCGGTGAAGCCGGCGGTGGCCAGGAGCAGGGTGGGAATGCCCGCCTGTTCGAGGGCGACGGTGTCGTGGCAACTCCACGAGGTGCACGAACCACAGTCCGCCGAGCCGGTGATGATCAGATCCGCCGATGCGCGCAGCCGCTCGATCACGTCGGGTTCGGCGGGTGCGGCAGCGCTGAACTTGGGGATCTCCAGCGAGACCACCGCGCCGGTACGTTCGGCGAGCAGCCGGGCGACGGCTCCTTGGATGTAGCCCGCGTGCGGCTTGAGATTGTCCAGGACGGCGATGCGCGCTCCGGTCAACACCGCCAGTCCGGGCGCGAGTTGCTTGGCCGGCTCGCCGACCCGTCCGCACGGGTCGAGCAGGTGGACGGTCACGACGTTCTCCTCAACGTGTTCGGGTGGGGCAACAGGCAACAGGCAACAGGGCAACACGGCGGCACTGCGGCACCGCCGGCACCGCCGGCATTGCGGCCTAGTCGACGGGGACGGTGACGCTGCGCGTGAGTCCCCAACTCGGAACCACCAGCGAGTGCTTGCCCGGGCCGCCCGCGACCAGGATCCGGATGTTGTCCGCGCTGTCGGTCATCGGCTGTAGGTCGTCGTCGGCCAGCGCGCGCATCCACGGACGCCACAACGCGGCCCGGAAGTTCTCGCGGAAGTCGCCCGCCCGGCGTCGCGCCTTCTCGAACAGGTACGCCCGGACGTCCTGCCGCGCCCACCCCGCCGCGGCGATCGTGGCCGCGTGCTCCGGCCCCAAGACGATGAAGTACTCGGCACTGGAGACGACCGCGTTGTTCGTCCCGAACGTGGCCATCACCGTCGCCATCTTGTCCAGGATCGGCCCCGGCTCACCCCGGGTCTCCATGTCGTGGATGTTGTGCGGATTCTCCATCCCGGCCACGGTGACCGCGCTGCGGCTCTCCAGCCCCAGCGAACGCGGATAGGCCGCCCAGGGGCTGGCCTCGGCGTTCTCCGCGAAGCAGAACGTGTACTTCGAGGGTTGTCCGTGCGTCGCCGCGTCCGCCAGGCCCGCGTCCCCGGTGCCCTTGGCCGTCCCACCGCCGATGTGCAGCAGCGCCAGCCGCACCGCGCGTCCCAGCGTGGCGTTCGCGCGATTGCCCGGACCCAGCGTCCCGGTACCGGAGTTGAACCCGTGGGCGGAGACCGCGTGTCCGTGGACGACGACCATCACCGACACCGGGTGGGTCGTGGAGTTCACGCCGCGGAGATTGAACTCGGGTGCGCACATCCCTCGGGTCGCGGCGACGAGCAGGGGCAACATCCCGGGCGTGCATCCGGCCATCACCGCGTTGACGGCGAGCACCCTGGGCGTGGCCTCGCCCAGACGCGGCGGCAGCACGCCGACGACCTCGTCGGGATCACCGGCGTAGCCGGCCACCATCGCGGCCACCCGTTCCTCGGTGGGGGCCACGATCGGCAGGCCGTCCCCCCACCCGCGTTCCTCCAGCCACGCGTACACGGTCTCGGGCAGATCGTCGGGCAGGGCATGCGTGTCGGTGCCCCCGGCGGGGGCGGATCCGACCGTTGCGGAGTCGACCATGAGCATTCCTTCGACTGAGGGGTCGGGAAGGCGAGTGGGTGTGAGGTTATGGCCGCACGGTCGCGATCACAAGAGGTTCTGTTCGAAATAGCAGGCTGTGGTTTCGACTATTCGAATCACAGGATCGCAGGATCACAGGATCCCAGACGCCCGCCGCTCGTTCGCGGCTCGTGGGAGATGCGCGGCAGGGCCGGCGAGGTCGCCACCGCCGGGCCGGGTCACCGCTCCCCGAACGGCACGGCCTTCATGGTGTCGAGCACGACATGGACTTCCGCGAGCCGGTACACGCCGCCTTCGCGCCGTGCGGTCGCCCGGACGATGCCACTGGCGACGGGTGAGGGTACGCGGTTCTCCACCGACGTCACGTGGATGTACGACGACAACGACACCTCGGTGTCCGTGTGGCCGGTCACGTGGATGTTCGTGCCGTTGTGCCGCAGCGGGTACGGGCAGGCGAGCCGGTGCCGCCGCTGCCAGTCGAGCACGTCGGCACGGCCTCGGCTGTCCGACGCGATGAACTCCTCGAACGGGTGGTCACCGGTGTCCGTGCGCGAGGTGAACCACACGTCCTCGGTGAACATCTCCTCCCACGCGTCGAATTCCCCCTCGTCGTAGGCGAACCACCAGCGGTGCAGCAGTTCGTGGACGGCGATCGTCTCGTGCATGTCGTTCTCCTCGATGGTGGTCCGTCGGGCCGGCGCGGTTCGCGTACCCGGGTCGAATGCGGCACCGGCCAGGCCGACGGGCAAACGGCGAACGCGCCCAAGCCCTCGACCGCCGACCACAACCGGTCGTGGCCCGGAGAAACGCGGTGCCGCGTCGTACCCGAGGTGTACGCGCGTGCGCCTACCCGGCACAACGCGACGTGCGGCGCTTCTGCGGAGCGCCGGCGACCCGACCTCCGCAAATAAAATACGCGTTACACAAAAAAGGCAAGAGCGGCGGCACGGCAGTCGAGCGTCAGGATTCGACCGAATCGGCCGTACGGCGACAGGCCGTACCACGACAGGCCGTACGACGACATGCCGTCGCGGCGACATGCCGGATCACCGCGCCCGCACCCGAGCGCCATCCGAGCGGTGCGTCCCGACCCCGGACGGACCGCTTCGGTACGTCCACCTCCCCCGGTCGTGCCACCACCCCGCACAACCGGTTCCGTGCGCCCCGGCCCGGAGTCACCAGGGCGAGGGGTTGCTGAACAGCGGCGCCGTCGGGACGGCCCGCTTTCGCGGCGGCGTCGCGGGGGCGGCCGGCTCGGTGCCCTCGCCCATCGACGCCAGTGCGGCGAGCGTGGCATCGATGACCCGGTCGTACAGACGCTCGAACGCCCCGGGCAGTTGTTCCAGCACCGGGCCCACCCTGGCCCGATCCGCCGGATCCGCCGCCTCCAACGCGTCCCGCATGGCCGAGACCATTTCCGGAGCCGGAACGCGCCGGGCCGCCAACGTGGCCTGACCGACGATGGTCGTACTCACCAACGCGACGGCCAACGCCAGGTCCTCGTCTCCCAGTTCCAGCGGCTCCAGGATCTCGGTCAGCAGGACGAACGCCGGCAACCACGCGGGCTGCCGCGTCGACGCGATGTACGGCAGCAGCTGGGTGTAGGGCCGCAGATACTCCAGGCTCATCCACATCCAGTTGCGCAGTTCCTCCTGCCACGTCGAACCGGCGGGGCGATCGAACTCCATGTCGCTCGCCACCCGGTCCGCGACCGCGAACAAAAGGTCGTCGCGATCGGGAAAATAGCGGTACAGGGCCATCGGCGCCGACCCTGCGGCCTCCGCCACGCGCTTGACGGTCAACGGCTCACTCGGGTCCTGGTACACCAGACCCACTGCGGCGTCCACGATCTGCCCACGCGAGAGCCGCGCCGGCCGACCCCGGCCCCGCGAGGGCGCGTCCGTCGACGACTGAACCATGCGTTTCCCTTTCGCCGCGCCCCGCCGGCGCCGACCGTCTGCGAAGTCCAGGGTACGCACCCACAGCGGGCGACGGCGGCGCCCGGCGTCGGCGGAACGTCACCGGCGTCCCGGGCCGCTGCGCCGAACGGCGGACCGGCCGTGAAACCGCCATCGACGGGAACGTCCGCACCGGTGAGGTACGACGCGGCGCGCCGCGAGACGCGAGGCGCGGCCCCTCATGGGCCTCGGTCGCCCGCGCGACTCCTCGGAGGGTCTTCCGGCTTGTGACGGCGGGCGGGGAGGTCGACAGTGGACGTGGGACACGGACGATGCGAAGAGGGAGGACCCGTGGTCGCCTTCGCGTACGAGGAACGCCGTGCGGTCGAGTCGTACCGCCGGCGCGTCGAGGGCCTGCACGCGCAACTGGACCGTGACGCGGGGTTCTTCGACGGAATGCCGCTCCGGGTGAGCGCGCACGAGTGGCGCGCGCCGTCGGCGTGGAAGGAGTCCGAGGTCTTCTCGGTGATCGGGATCGGTCTCTCCGGCAACCTGGACCGGGTCCGGACGTCCGCCGAGACACACGCCGAATGGCTTGCCGCCGGGCACGCGTACGTGGAGGCGATCGACGCCGCGATCGTGGCGGCGATCCCCGTGCGCGCACAGGTACTCGCCGACCTCGACAAGCCGACCACGCGAGTACTGCGCCGGCGGCGCCGGGCCGCGTTGCGCACGTGGGAGCAGGCGCTGGAGACCTACCGGACGGCTGTCGCCGCGGCCGAGGCGGCGTACCGACCCACGCGCGAGGCGGTGGCCGAAGCCGTGGGCGCCACACGTGCCAACGACGAGCGCACGGAGGCCGCGCGGCGTGCGGCCGACGAGGAACGGCGGCACAGGGCCCGGGCGTCGGCGGAACGACCGATGTGGGGGCTGGTCCTGGTCGGCGAGCAGGCCGACCCGCCCGTTACCGCCGACGACCCGGCCGCCGCGGGAGCAGACTCCGGCTCGGGAGCAGACTCCGGCCCGGCTGCCGGCGACGTGCTCGTGTACCGGTACGACGTCGCGCCCGACCATCCGCTCCCGGCGGCCGCCCGACCGCACGCCCGCACGGCCGACGAGCCGCTCACCGCCCACGCCCTGGAAGCCGCGCTGCGCGAACTGCGCGACGAGGGCGTGTCGGTCACCTGGGAGAGCGCCGCCCGGGCGGCGCTGGAGCAGGAGTGCGACCTGGTCCTGAGCTCGTGGTGGGATTGCCTTTTCCCGCGCTCGGACCTGTTCCGCCCGCCCCCGACGCGACCGGACGCCACCCGCCACACCGGGACGTCGCACCACTCCAGCTACGGCGCGGGCGGCCACGGTTGCGGTGGAAGCTTCTGATCGAACGCCCCGTCGCCCGATGCCTCCCCCCGGGCCCCTTCAGCGTTTGCGCGCCAGCATCCCGTAGCAGCCGATGGTGACCGGATCGGGGAGTTCGGTCCCGGGGTCCGGACGCCAATGGGAAACCGGATCGACGCCGGGATCGAGCAGTTCCCATCCGTCGGGCACGAGCGCGGCCACCTCGGCGCGGCTGCGCACCTGCATCGGGATGCCCGCGTTGCGGTACGCCGCGACCCCGCCGGTCGTCGAGACCGGGTCGAAGTCGCCGGTGAGGTGCGAGATGACCAGGTAACTGCCGGACGGGAGCCGGTCGGTCAGCCGGCGCAGGATGTCGGTGGGCTTGTCCTCGTCCGGAAGGAAGTGCAGGATCGCGATCAGCAGGAGGGCGAGCGGCCGTTCGAGATCCAGGGTCTCGGTGAGCGCGGCGTCGGCGAGGATGGCGTCGGGGTCGTGCACGTCCGCGTCGATGTAGGCGGTCGCGCCGTCCGGATGGCTGGACAGCAGCGCACGGGCGTGGGCAAGGACGATGGGGTCGTTGTCGACGTAGACCACTCGTGAGTCGGGCGCGATCCGCTGGGCCGCGTCGTGAGTGTTGCGCCCCTCGACCGGGATGCCGGTGCCGATGTCGAGGAACTGCCGTATACCGAGCCGGCCGAGGTGCTCGACCGCCCGCAGCAGGAACGCCCGATTGGCCCGCGCGGCCGTGCGCGCCTGGGGAACCGCCGCCAGGGTCTTTTCGGCGGCTTCCCGATCGACCGGGAAGTTGGACTTGCCGCCCAGGAAGTAGTTGTAGATGCGCGCCGAGTGCGGCCTACCGGTGTCGACCTCCGGCGGAGCCCATTCGGCGATCAATGCCTCCTGCTCCGGCGACCGCTCGAACGCGGAATCCATCTGCACCTGCCCCCGCCCTGAAACCGAACGAGAAATCGCGCCTGCGGCACTCGTCCCACGTTCACGTTGTGTAGGCGCGATGCTATCGCCCCCCACGCTCCTGCCGGCAGCCGGCCGGGCCCGGCGCAACGGGCGAACTCCTCACCCACGCAGCCCTGATGGCGAGGCATCCCGGCGCCGGCCCTCCGTCACTGCACGACTTCCCGCATCCGATATGGGCGCTATGCGATGACTCATGTGCGGAAATCGTCGGGGACGGTCACAATCGAGCCCCTGGGCAGACGCCCGCGAGGGAAAGGTGCCAATCAGTGACAGCCTCGACGATACAGGCCAACGAGACAACCGTGCCGATGATGCCCTGCGTGGCGGTGGAGGAGACGGCCGAATTCTTTCAGGCACTCGGTTTCAGGGTCACCTACAAACAGACCAAGCCCTACATCTATCTCTCGCTCGAATGGAGCGGCTTCGAGTTGCACTTCCGCAAGCCGCCCAAGGATCTGAACCCCGCGGAGGAGAACAGCGGAGGATGCCTGGTCTGGGTCGACGCCGTGGCGCCCTACCACGCCGCTTTCACACAGGCCATGCGCGAGACCTACGGCAAGGTACTGGCGACGGGTCGGCCGCGCATCACGCGCTTCAGGGCGGGGGCGAGTCGTTTCACGCTGATCGATCCCTCCGGCAACCAGATCGCGTTCATCCAGTGCGACGAGCCGAAGGAATTGGAGTACGGCGGTTCGCAGAAACTCCAAGGGTTGGCCCGGGTTCTTGACAACGCGCGTATTTACCGCGATTTCAAGTACGACGATCGTGCGGCATTCCGGGCCGTCAAATCCGGCCTGCGCAAGCACGGCGCTACCGCACCGGCCGTCGAGCGGGCGCTGGCGTTGGCGACCCTCGTCGAACTCGCGATCGGCATGGATGAACGCGAAGGCATCGAGGAATGGACCACTGAACTGAGCGCGATTCGCCTCACCGCGGACGAGCGGCAGCGAGTCGAGGGCGAACTGCGCAACGCCGCGGATCTACGACGGTGGCTCACCGAAGACACCCGGTAACCGTGACGGCGCAGCCGCCCGGAGGGCGCGGGGCGGTGGTGTGGCGCATGTGGCGCCCTTCGGTGTGCGTGAAGGTGCGGGTCAACGGTGCGGGCGAAGATGCGGGCGGTGCGCGGTTCGAGATGAAACCGGGCGAAGAAGGATTCGGCATCACGACGGTTCGGTTCGGCTCTCACGGACGCCGCGCCGACCCGACCGCGCCGGGCCCGATGGGCCGACCAGTCTCGTCCATCCGCCGGTCGAACGACGGGCGATCACCATAAAAAGCGGGAAATGTGTTCGGTGCGCATATCGTCGGCGTGTCGACCCGAACTCTGTCGATGTCCTCGCACATCGACGCAGCCGGGAGTTGCCATGTCCCCCGCAGAGAACCATCCACTGTTCTCGACCCGCTGGGACGGGGACGCGGTCGTGGTCGCGTTGCGGGGCGAGATCGACATCGTGTCCGCGCCCGACATCGAATTCCTTCTGGATCGGCTCACCCGGATTCGGCGAGTGTCCCTGTTGATCGACCTGACCGCGGTCACCTTCATCGGGGCCTGCGGCATCGGCCTGCTGGTGCGCGCACGCGAACGAGCCCTCGCCCGCGGTGGCACGCTGTCCCTGATCTGCGTGAGCCCGTTCGTCCTCCGGCTGTTGTCCCTGCCCGGACTGTGCAGTCCACGCTTCGTGGTTCTGGCCCGACCTCCCGCCCCCGCCTCCGCCGCCTGACCACACCCGGGGGCGCGGGCGGAATGGTGTCCGTCGCCTAGGCGTACCCGCCGAATCGCCGTCCCCCGCCCAGGAATTGCCTCTCCCCGCCCTTCTCGGGGGAAGAACCGCGGAGGTGCGAGCCTGCCGGCTACGCCCGGAGGATCCGGGGTCGTCAGGGCCGGGTGGTCCCCGTCCACGTCGACACACGCGGGAGTTCGGCGACACCGGCACCGTGCGGCGCGCCGAATCGGGCCGAAGCCGGGTCCACGAAGCGGCAGTCGATCGTGTGGTGCAGCCGCACCAGGCGGAGGACGCGGGCCGGTTGCCCGCGCACACCGGTCAGGACGAGTGCCGAGTGCGACCGGGCACAGATGCGATGCAGGCGCAGGAACAGGTTGATGCCCGAGGTGTCGCAGAAGGCGAGCGCGCCCAGGTCCAGTCGTAGTTCACCGAGTCCGGCTCGGGCCAAGGCGGCGAGGGTCGGCTCGATGGTCGCCGTGCTGTCGATGTCCAGTTCGCCGCGCACGTTCACGGTGACCCGCTCGGCGGGTGCCATACCGGGGCGGGAGCCGGCCGGAGTCGTCGCGATGGTGATCACGAAGTGCCTCGCCTTCGAGAATGTGCGGTCCGCCGGGGCGGCTGTGCGGCCAGTCCATCGGGATCCGTCGCCCGCGCCCAGGGCCGAGCGGCTCCCGGGCGGGGCCGAAGGTCCCGCCCGGGTCCATGAGCGATGGGCGGCTTCGCCGCGGCGACGAGTCAGGCGGCCCGTCCCGGCGGCATCGGCGCGGCCGCGGACGGACCGGGCTCCTCGGCCGCTGCCGGCGCCGACGCCGCCCGTTCGCCGTATTCGCCGCGATCGCGCTTGAGGTAGATGTAGACCGGGATGCCGAGGAGTACGGCGAACAGCCCGTAGTAGACGGTCTGGTAGCCGCTGCCCTGGATCGACCAGTAGGAGAACGCCAACGCGGTGCCGGCCACCAGCACGTCGCGCACGAAGCGGCCCCGGCTCGCCTGGCGGGCGTGGGTGAGCAGCCAGTACAGCTGCGCGGCGGCGGAGAACAGGTAGGGAATGGCCGCCGTCAGGACGCTGAGCAGCACGATGGTGGTGAAGACGTGGTCGAAGCTGCTGTAGGCGGCCACGGTGATGAGCGAGGCCAGGACCGTCGCGGCCAGGATGCCGAAGACCGGGGTGTCGCCGCGCTTGCGGGCGAACGCCTTGGGGAACAGGCCCTCGCGGGCGGCGGCGTACGGCATTTCGGCGCAGATCATCGTCCAGCCGCCGAGAGCGCCGATCCCGGAGACGATGGCGGCCACCGCGACCGCATTGCCGGCCCAGGAACCGCCGGCCATGTGGTCGGCGGCAGTGGTGAACGGGGCTGTGGAGGAGACGAGTTCGGCGTGCGGGACGGCGCCGAAGACGGCGAGGGTGCCGAGCAGGTAGACCGCCGCGCAGGCCAGCGTCCCGTACACGGTCGCGCGCGGCACGTTGCGGGCGGGCTCGCGGACCCGGCCGGCGGCGACCGAGACGGTCTCCAACCCGATGTAGCTGAACAACGCGATGGCCGCGGCGGCGGAGATCGCGCCCATCGGTGATCCGCCCTCGGCGTTGAAGGTGCCGAGGTTGTCGGTGTCCAGGAAGAACAGGCCGACGGTGCCCATCAGGATCAGCGGAACGAACTTGAGCACGGTGGTGACGATCTGGAAGGCGCCCATGCTGCGCAGGCCGGCCAGGTTGACCACCGCCGGGATCCACAGGCCCACCAGCGCGATCGTCGCCGAACCCCACGTGTTGTGGCCGGTGTTGACGAAGACCTCGACGTAACCGACCCAGGCCACCGCGATCGCCGCGTTGCCGGCCCATGCGGTGATCCAGTACGACCAGGCATTGAGGAAGCCGGCGAACTCCCCGAATGCCTCCCGGGCATAGACGTAGGGCCCGCCGCTGCCGGGCACCCGCTGCGACAGCCGGCCGAACGTGACCGCCAGGGCCAGGGCGCCGACGGTGACGATGGCGAAGGCCACCAGGGAGATGGGCCCGTACGGGGCGAGCGCGGACGGTAGCGCGAACACGCCGGTACCGATGATGCTCCCCACCACCAACGCGGTGGCGGTGGGCAGACCGAAGGTTGCTTCGGCGTGGGCCGCTTCAACCACATGCGGACCCGATGTGTTGCCTTTGGCGTCGAGCGATGCGGTGTGGGCCGCTTCGGCCACGTGCGGACCCGATTCCTTGCCTCCGGCGTCGAGCGATGCCGTTCTCTTCCCGAGCATGACGGTCCCTGTCCTGGTGGCCTGACCCGACCTGAAGGGGCGCGCCCCGAGTGGACTTCGCCGGCCGAGCACGTGCAGCGTTGTCGCTGCCACGGCGCCCCGCCGGTGCCGAAGGTCCCGGCCGCGAACGCCAATGGTCACCACATCCACCCGGACCGAACCGCCCACCCTCCTCGACCGCGGATCCGACTAGCCGAACAGCCCTGGCCGACCGCGGATCGGATCGAACCGCCCAGCCCTGCCCACGGGGCATCGGGGCATCGTCAGCCCACCGCCGCCTGGGTGCTTCCACCGCTCCGCCCGGTGCCGCCGGGTGCTTCGATCGCTCGGCCCGCCGCCGTCGTGGCCGGACGCCCGTCGTAAGTCTCGCCGGCGCAAAGGCCGTTGCCCACTCTCTCGCTGCGCACGGCCGCGGCCGGCCCCAGCGGCGGTACGACGACGAAGGCCCAGCACGCATACGCCCCCTCGGCCAGGACGGATCGGGTGATCCGAATATCACCGAGGTCGCGGCGGATGTGCCACTGCCCTCCCGCGTCCAGCGCGGTGATCTCGGCGTCGGTCAACGAGCCGTCCGCGGCGGCCGTCCGAATCGCCCGCGTGATCTTCTCGACCTCGTTCGCCTGTGCGGACCGCTGCAACCTCTTGCGGCCGGCGGGCCGCTCCACCTCGAGCCACCACACCATCGCCCCGATCGCGACGGCCACGGCGAGAACCACACCGACGGCGACGCACCCCGCCGCCCGCATCACGCGGCGGGCGGTCGGGGAGCGTCGGTTGTCCCGTTCGTCGGAACGGTTCACATCACGTCCCGGGATAGCCGATGGCGTCGAGTTTCGCGCGCATCACCGCAGCATATCCCGTGGTGCCGGCCGACTTCGGGTGGAACGATTCCCGACTGATGCACGCTTCGGGAAGCCAGTCGGTGGTGCATTGTTTGGCGTCCTTGGTGACCGGATCACCCTGGTGGAAGTCGCCGTCGCCGTTGGGGCCGATGACCACCTTGTTGATCCACTCGGGGTCGTCGCAGCCGGAATGCCCGACGAACGCGTCGACCGGATTCGCGTAGGCGATCTTCATCGGCGAATTGATCTTCAGGTCGTCGACGAGCGCCTGCTGCTTTCCGTTCGCGTAGTTGACGAGTTCGGCCAGCGCGTGCACCTCCGGCATCATGTAATAGAACGACCCCGCGCACTTCTCCGTCCGGCTCAGCAGTTCCGGATATCCCATGAGCACGATCTGGGCGTTGGGTGCCGCGGTCTTGATCTGCGTCAGGATGCCTCTGAGGCTCGGGATCATCTGATTGTCGATGATCCCTTTGTACGTCGGCATGAAGGACGAGTCCTCATTGCAGTTCTGGCCCGGCCCGGCGCAAGCCCGCATCGCCTCGGCGAAACCACCCCCGTTGTTGCCGCCGAGGGTGAGCATGACCAGGGTCGTATCCTGGGTGAGCACCCCGGATCGGATCTGGTTCATCTCCTTGAACTGCCCCTCGCCGAAAGCCTGTTCTTTCGGGTCGAAGGCCGCATCCTCGACGTTCCCGGTCCTCGCCCCGGAACAGGCGACGAAGCCGAGTTCGGCTGTCGGGCTCCAACTGTCCGACAGGGAACCGAGCGAGGCCGTACTGCCGGGCAGCGTCACCTTTCGGCTCCAGGCGTTCTTGCTGCGCCGGCAGGCGTTCCACCCGCTCTCGCCGTGGTCGGCGTTGGACTCGGGCAGGTAGTCACCGGCACCCTCGCCGGAGGTGTACGAGTCGCCGAGCACCGCCACGATGTGCTGGGGCTTCGCGCCGAGCGGTTGAAAGGCCACCGCGTCCCAAGCGACGTCCTCGCTGCCCGAGCCGTCCTCGGTCTGGCTGCCGAGCTTCACCCTGGGCGTACCGGTCATCTCGTAGACGCCGAGGGAGACCCAGGTGTTGGCCTTGATCTTCTGATTGAGGTAGCGCGTCCGGGTGTAGGAACCCGTTCCGGTGTCCACCTCGTACTTGGCCTGTTGGGTCTGCGCGCCGTGGTTGGGGATGTGCACCATCACCCGGGTCCAGGTGTTCAGCGGTTGGCCGAGCTCCCACGTACCGGTGGTGTCGAGGCGATTCGCGTTGGCATCGCCGATCTTTCGGGTGTGGGTGAACCAGAAGTGGTTCCCGTAGCCGGCACCGATCTGATGGGTGTCGATCTTGCCCGGGTACGTACCGTTCGACTGAGCGAAGGTGAACCGGAAGGTGCCCGCCGAGGCCACCGGCCCACAGCCGCGCGTATCGGAGCCGGCCGGGCGGGTGCCGTTGGGCAGATCGTCGACGACGAGCGCCCCGGCGGGCAGTCCGCCCGTGCACCGCGGCGGGTAGGAGTTCTCGTCCGGCTGCTCGGGATAGGTGTCGTTGAACCGGTGGACGGCGTTGCCGCACACGCCGATGCTGCAGTCCTTCCAGGCGTTCGCGCTGATCGGCTGGTTCCACCAGCAGTACAGGTCGGTGCGGGTGCACGCGCCCTGGCCCGGCTGGTTGGAGTCGTTCGGGCCGATCTTGCCCGGGTCGCACTCGTTGGCGCTGGTACAGAACAGGCTCTCCGGCGGCTTCATCGCCGTACGGTTCGCCGGCGTCGTCCACCACGCGGCACGGTAGCCGGGCTGCATGTCACCCGGCTTGAACAGCCCCGAGATGGGATGCGCGGCCCAGCCGAGGACCTTTTCCTGGTACGGCCAGTCCTGCGGATGCGCGGCGTGCGAGTAGTCGTCGCCGCCGGAGCTGTTCTCCAGGAAGGGGGTGCGGTTCGCCTTCCACAGCGGGTTGGCCGGGTTGTTGGTGAAACCGACGCCCCACTTGCCGTGGTTCGCACCCGCGGTGGACTCCGGGTGGAAACCGGAGTTGTACGCCCACAGCGCGAAGAACCAGCTCTCCAGGTACTTCGGGTCGCCGCCGCCGATCTTGAGACCGCCGCCGCGCGTCTGGTTCCACTTCTCCACCAGGATGTTCACCCCGGCCGCGATGTTCGCGGTGTAGTCGACCGCGATCGCCTTCTGCATCTGTTCGGAATACTTGGGCTGTCCCCTGCGCATGCCGTCCGTGACCTGGGTGATGCCGTAGCCGCAGTCGGCCGTGGCCCAGTTCACCGCCCACGGGTCCGGTATCTGGCCGTTGGGGTTGTAGGCCGTGCCGTAGTAGTTGCCGATCAGCGGGTTCGCCGTGACACCCGGCACCGCGTAGCGGGTGGCCTGCCACATGTTGGACTCCTGGGCCGTGATGCCGAGCATCACCTGCGCCGGGATCCGGCCGCCGCCGTCGAGCGAGTCCAGGGGGAAGAGCGTCTGCGGCTGGTAGGCCCCGATCGCGGTGCCCTTCCAGTCGGCCGGGCGCGTAACGTGCTTGTTCAGGTTCTCGCTGACCACCTGGTCCACCGCCCACTCGACCTGTCGGGGAGTGGGCTGGAACGCCTGCAACTTGGGGTCGCCGCGCGGGACCGCACAGGTCCGCTCCTCCTCCACGGGGTTGTTCGGGTCCGGGACGGTGAGCCGCGCGGCGGTCTGCGGCGCGGGCAGGGCCGGGGACTGATCGTTCCCCTGGGCCGCCGCCGGCGGTGGACCCGGCGCCACGTCGACGGTGCCGCCCTGCCCCGACGTCAGGTCCTGCACGGCGACGCGTGCCGTGTGCTCGCCCGGCACCTGGTCGGGAGCGACGCGCGGGTCGCCGGCACCGACCCAGCCGGCGCCGGTGACGAGTGCCTTGCCGTCGATGGAGGCGAGTGCGCCCTTCGGCGCGTTCGCCGGTCGGCGAACGGACGCCGGCAGTCGCCCCGGACCGGCTTCGGTCTCGCCGGTGACGACGACCGTGCCGTCGGCGGACGCGGTGAGGTCCATCCGCGACAACGTGCCCCGTGCCACCAACTGCGGGCGGTCCGTGCCCTTGCGCACGCCCTCGGCCGCCACGCGCATCACGGTGCCCTGCGGTGCCGAGGCGGCGGTCCCGGCCTTGTCGGCGGCGGCCGCGCGGTCCAGATAGACGATTCCGCCGTCGCGGTCCGCCTTGAGTTGAAAGGGAATGCTCGTGGTGACGGCGATCGGGGTCCGCTTCCCGAGTGCCGCGCCCTTGCGGCCGATCCGGATCAACCGATTGCCGTCCGCGGCCACGACCTCGTCGCCGTACGGCACCGCCGAGGTGACCTGACCGGTCAGTTCCAACGGCGCGGTGAGCTTCGCCGTCACCGTGTCGACCGACGTGATCCGGGTTGC
This sequence comes from Embleya sp. NPDC050493, assembly GCF_044458105.1. Lineage (NCBI taxonomy): Bacteria > Bacillati > Actinomycetota > Actinomycetes > Kitasatosporales > Streptomycetaceae > Embleya > Embleya sp. NPDC050493. The sequence continues at coordinate 128,934 of NZ_JBITHP010000008.1, read as the reverse complement.
GTTCACGGCCATGGTTTCGTCCGTGAACTGGGACAGCACTGCCTCCTCGCCGGTGCCGCAGCCCGGCGAGAAGTAGGCGAGCGACGCCTGCACCGGCAGCTTGGTGACCTTGCCGGTGGCCAACTCGACCACGGCGGTGAACGCCCCGCGCGCCAGCAGGTTCGGCTTGTTGGTGAACGTGCGAGGCGCGTACGCGACCACCGCCCGCTTGCCGGAGCCGGTCACGCAGGCGTTGCCGATCCAGGAGTCCGTGTCGAACCCCGGTTCGGACAGGCTCGCCGCAGTACGCCAGCCGTTGCTGTTGCCCGCGTTCGCGACCAGGACGTGGAACCCCTCCGCGTCACCGAGCGTCGTCCACGCGCCGGCCTCGGTCGCTGTCGCGGGCGCGGTGGAGGTGGTCGGGTCGGCGGTGGCCGCGCCGGCGTGCCAGGCGCCGCTCGCGAGGGATGTGCACGCCAGGAGGGCGGCCGTCCCGAGTGCGGTGCGGCGATCGATTCGTTTTCGGCTTCGTCGGATCCCGGTGGGTGCGCGCATGAATTCCTCTCGCGTCCGCGCCGGGCTCACCGGCGACGTCGTCACGTGGGCCACGTCGACAGGGCGCCGATCCGAACGGCCTGCGGACGTGGGTGGATCCGTCCCCTGTCGGGGTGACCGCTCGGAGTCGGGGCGCGCCCGAGCCGCGTCGAGACCACGCGCGGGCCGCCCCGGTTTTGCTCCGATGGCCGAGAACTCAGTCGCAGTTCGTCGCGTTGCGGATCGCGTCGACGAGCGCCGAGCCGGAACCGGCGGAGTTCTTCATGATCGCGTAGACCTTTCCGCAACCACCCCGCGCGCGATATACCGGCCCCGCGTACGAGGTGAAATTACCCACGTCCTCGGCACACCCGTCGGCAATCCAGTTCGAACACAACTTGAGCTTCATCCACTTGGTGCTTGCGGTGTTGTTGTCGAGGATGGCGCACGTGGGTTCGTCGTTGGGAATATTTCCCGGGATACGGTAGGTGAAGAGCGTCGCCAGGCGATTATCGGAGCTCGGGAGCCGTTCGGCGTTCTCGAGGACGTAATTCGCACCGCAGACCACGAGCGCGGCCCGCACGGCTCCCGGATGGGCTGCGGCAAACGCTCGGGTGTCCGCGTCGGCCCGGTCGGAGAGCTTGACTGCGGGCGTGGGGGCGGCCTGGGCCTGCGGTACGGCGATACCTACCGCGGCGATGGTCGCGGTGGCGAGAAAGGATCGTGCGGCGAACTTGGCAATGGACATGCGAATATTCCCCTCTGCATGGGAGGTTCCCGATTTCGCAAAAATCCCCGTAGCCCATGGCTCGAGGCCGTTTCGCGTCGCAGGCGAGCCTAAGTCGGTCAAACGAGAAGCAACAGTGTCCGATTTGAAGCGGAATGGTGAATGTACATTTTCGACACGCCGAGTGACAATGGCGAACCATCTGATTGGTCGTCATGCAACCATCAATCGGACACCGAAGAAGCCCGAAGATGGCCGGCCGCACACAGCCGGTCGAATATGTGACGTCGGTCACGTACGAGGCCGCGGCTTGCAGCGGCCTGACCGGGACCGCGCGTCGGGGTATGGGTGACGACGCGCCCCCGGCGGCGTGCGCGCGTAAGGTCGCGCGAAGGGCGTTGACTTGGTGAGGGAGGGCGCTGGTGCCGGGCGGTTTCGGGTGGCCGTCGTGGAGTCGGTCCTTGTTCGGGAGCCGTCCGGGCCGACACCGAAGCCGCCGCGTCGACGAAGGGCCGGAATCCTCGACGGGCACTGCGAGTTGCCGACCGGCCGCCGTTGCAAGCCCAGGCATACGTTTCGAGCAGGAAGGATGTGATGGTGGCTGCCGCGGATGCGCGGAACTACGCGCGGAGGATGGGCATCGTTCGATCCATGGTGGTTCAGGAGCTGGGCTGGGACAACGACACCGATGACGAAATCCGCGCCGACGTCGAGGAAACGATCGGCACCGGGATGGTGGACGACGAAACCGACCACGTCGTGGACGTCGTCCAGTTGTGGTGGCGGCTGGGCGACGGCGACCTGGCGAACGACCTCACGGATGTGGTGGCGCCCCTGTCCGACACGGGTGTGATCTGGGTCCTCACTCCGGGAACCGGCAAGCCCGGCCACGTCGATCCGAGCGAGATCGCCGAGGAAGCGAACGCGGCCGGCCTGGCATCCGTCGCTGCCGTCAACCTCGGGGCATGGTCCGGCAACCGCCTCGTCCGGCCCGAGAATCCCCGCGAACAGCGGTAGCCACAGCCCGACATCACACCGAGGGGCCACCGCAAGACCTCGGCCGTGCCGGCCCGGAGCATATCGCCGGCATATCGAAAACCACATACGTGCCGGCAACAGCACGCTGCCTTGACTGGGGGCATGTCCCGCAGCGAACCGGCAAGAACAGCAGTCCGGCCTCCGACGTCCTCGTCCCCCTCGTCCGCCGGGCGCGCCCTCGGGCAGGGCGATGTGCACCGCTGTACTCGTGGTGTCGGTCGCGAACAGGGCAGTGACCCGATGCCACCGGCACTCGGGGCGCATCGGCGCCCTGGCCGAGAACGCCGTCGTGCGGATGGGGACCAGTGCGCCCGACCGCGCACCGCCGAGGGAACGGGGTCGTGGGCATGGGTCTGACCGTCGGGCCGATCGGCCCCGCCGAGCACTCGGCATTCGTGCAGGCACGGCGGTCGGTCAGCTTCCTGCAGACCCCGGCATGGGGTCGCGTCAAGACCGAGTGGCGCAGCGAGTCCCTCGGCTGGTACGACGGCCGGCAACTGGTCGGCGCCGGGCTCGTCCTGCACCGGCCGGTCCCGCGGCTCGAGCGCTTCACGCTGGCCTACCTGCCCCAGGGCCCGGCCATCGACTGGACCGGCGAAATCGACGCGTGGCTCGATCCGCTCGCGGCCTACCTCAGGGCACATGGCGCGTTTGCGATCCGACTCGGCCCGCCGGTGCGCACGAACACCTGGAGCGCGGCCCGGGTCAAGGAGGGTATCGCCGACCCGGCCATCAGGCGGCTCACCGAGATGTCCGACCCGCGGTCCGACCCGGTCGGGACCCGCGTGGCCCGCCGACTCGGGGACGCCGGCTGGCTGCCGCAGAGCCCGGAGGACGGCTTCGGGGTCGGCCAACCGCAGTTCACCTATGAGATTCCGCTGGCCGGCAGGACCGAGGAAGACCTGCTGGGAGGCATGAATCAGCTCTGGCGCCGCAACATCAAGAAGGCGGCCAAGGAGGGCGTCGAGGTCACGGTCGGTGCGGATCTGAAGGCGTTCCACGACCTCTACGTCCACACCGCCGCGCGCGACCGCTTCACGCCCCGGCCGCTGCGCTACTTCGAGACCATGTTCGCGGCGATGGGCGCCGAGGACCCCGAGCGGATCAGGCTCTATCTGGCCCGCCATCGGGGCGATCCGGTCGCCGCCACCATCCTGGTCCGCGTCGGCGGCCACGCCTGGTACTGCTACGGCGCCTCCTCCACCGAGAAGCGCGAGGTGCGCGGCTCCAACGCCTGCCAGTGGGCGATGATCCGCGACGCGCTGGCGGCCGGCTGCGACGTCTACGACCTGCGCGGCATCACCCCCACCCTCGACGCGGACGATCCGCACGTCGGGTTGGTCCAGTTCAAGGTCGGCACCGGCGGGCAGGCGGTGCGGTACGTCGGCGAGTGGGACCTGCCGCTGCGACCGGTGGTCTATCGGGCCTTCGACCTCTACATGAGGCGTCGCGGCCGCTGAGCCCGAATGCCATGGTCGGCGACCGCCGGCGAACGCCGCGGCGACCTCGTCGAAGCGTGCCCCGCGGGAGACCTTGACGAGCACCACATCGCCGGCGGCGAGGTGGCCGCGCAGCCGGTCGACAGCCGCGTCGTCGTCGACCGGTGCCACCGCCACTCCCCCGCCGCGTCGGCGATCGACCGAGCGGCCTCGCCGGCCGGGCGGGCCCGGCCACCACGTCGGCCGGGCCCGCCCGGTCGGCGTATTCGTCGCCGGCGAGGACCAATCGCCCGCCCACGATGATCAAAACAACGCACCGCCTAAAATACCAGCCGGTAACATAGCGTCGGCATATCGAAAACCACATACGCGCCGGCAACACCACGCTCTCTTGACTGGGGGCATGACGCACAGCGAACCGGCACGAACGGCCGCCCGCCGCACCCGATCGCAGGAATCCTCGCCCTCCTCGACGGTGCCGGCATCGATGGGAATCACGATTTACGGCTGCGAGCCGGACGAGGCCGTGCTGTTCCGAGAGATGACGCCTCGCTTCGGCGTGGTGCCCACCATCACGGAGGCAGCGGTATCCGAAGCCAATATCGATCTGGCCTCCGGCAATCGATGCATCAGCGTCGGTCACAAAAATCGGGTCACGGATTCCACTCTTCATGCACTCCGCCGAGTCGGGGTAACTTACCTCTCCACGAGAAGCATCGGATACAACCACATCGATGTGAATTACGCGGAGAGCGTCGGCATCCGCGTCGAAAACGTCGCCTATTCACCCGACAGCGTGGCCGACTACACCCTCATGCTGATGCTGATGGCGGTGCGGAATGCAAAAGCCATCATCCGCCGCACAGATATCCACGACTACACGTTGGACGACGTGCGCGGGAAAGAGCTGCGCGACCTGACCGTCGGGGTGATCGGAACGGGACGCATCGGATCGGCCGTCATGGACAGGCTGCGGGGTTTCGGCTGTCGAATACTGGCCCATGACAATCGTCCCGCCGCGCCCGCTGTCGACTACGTTTCCCTCGACGAATTGCTGGGGCTGAGCGACATCGTAACGCTCCATACACCGCTCGATGCGAACACACATCATCTCCTGAACCGTCGACGCATCGAGCAGATGAAGCACGGCGCACTCATTGTCAATACCGGACGCGGTTCGCTTCTCGACACCGAGGCCCTGGTTTTCGCGTTGGAAAGCGGCAGGTTGGGCGGCGCGGCTTTGGATGTCCTCGAAGGAGAGGAAGGAATATTCTACGCCGACCACGGAAACAAACCCGTCAAAAGCAAGTCGTTGATGCGACTGCAAAGACTACCGAATGCAATCGTCAGTCCGCACACCGCGTATTACACGGACCACGCCCTGCGTGACACCGTCGAGAATTCCATCACCAACTGCCTGGACTTCGAAAGCAGGAATCAGCATGGATAAGCTGAGGGTCGGAATCATATTCGGAGGCTGTTCCGAAGAACATCCCATCTCCATCAAATCCGCACAGCGGGTCGCCGGAAGCCTCGATACCGAAAAGTACGTGCCGTTCTACATCGGAATCACGAAGAGCGGCATGTGGAAGCTCTGCGACGGCCCCGGCGAAGATTGGGAAGCAGGCAATTGCCGTCCGGTCGTGCTGTCACCGGACAGAGGCGTCCAGGGATTGCTCGTCCTGGAGCAGGGCGGGCAGGGACGATACGACACCATCGGCTTGGACGTCGTGTTGCCCGTTCTGCACGGCACCCTCGGCGAGGATGGTGCGATACAGGGCCTGCTGGAGCTCTCCGGAATCCCGTACGTCGGCTGCGATGTCCAAAGCTCCGCTCTGTGCATGGACAAATCCCTCGCCTACGCCGTCGCCGGAAGCGCGGGAATTGCCACGCCGAATTTCCGGACCGTCATGGCGAACGAGGACATCGATGCCGACGGGCTCGACTACCCCGTCTTTGTGAAGCCGGCCCGTTCGGGGTCGTCCTTCGGGGTCGGCAAGGTGTCTCGGAAAGAAGAACTCCCGAGTGCGTTGGAAGCCGCAAGAAGGTACGACTCGAAGGTGTTGATCGAAGAGGCGGTCGTCGGGAGCGAGGTCGGGTGCGCCATATTGGGGAACCACCCGGATGTGATCACCGGCGAGGTGGACCGAATCGCCCTCTCCCACGGTTTCTTCAAAATCCATCAGGAGCGGGATCCCGAGGGCGGTTCCGACAACTCGACACCCATCGTCCCTGCCGATATTTCGACGGAGGCGCGCTCGCTCGTCCAGGAGACGGCAAAGGCCGTATATCGAGCCTTCGGATGCAGTGGACTGGCGCGAGTGGACATGTTCCTCAAGGAAAATGGAGAGGTGGTCCTCAACGAGGTCAACACCCTGCCCGGCATGACCTCGTACAGCCGCTATCCGAGAATGATGGCGGCCGCCGGGCTGCCGCTTTCCGAAGTGATCGACCGGCTGGTGTCCTCGGCCATGGGCAGGAAAAGCCGATGAAGGACGACTTCGTCTTCGTGGACGAGTTCGTGTCCGGAGTACTCTGGGATGCCAAGTACGCCACCTGGGACAATTTCACCGGCAAACCGGTGGACGGATATCTGGCAAATCGAATCGTCGGTACGCGGGCATTGTGCGCGGCCCTGGAAAGAGCGCGAGAAGAAGCCGCCTCCCGTGGGTTCGGCCTGCTGCTCTGGGACGGCTATCGTCCTCAACGCGCCGTGGATTGCTTTCTGCGCTGGTCCGAACAGCCGGAGGACGGCCGGACGAAGGCACGGCATTATCCGAATATCGACAGGGCCGAGATGTTCGAACAAGGATACGTGGCCGCCAAATCCGGTCACAGTCGAGGCGGCACCGTCGACCTGACGCTCTATCACTCGGCCACCGGTGAACTTGCTCCCATGGGGGGCGACCACGACCTGATGGATTCGATCTCACATCACGGGGCCGAAGGGATCACGCACATCGAAGCGAGGAACCGCGAATACCTTCGTTCCATCATGGAGGACTGCGGTTTCAGCTCCTACGATTGCGAGTGGTGGCACTACACACTGAAGGACGAACCTTATCCGGACACCTACTTCGATTTTCCCATCGCGTAGTCGAGCCGGAGATGAATCGAAGTCGTCGTGATGGTGCAGGCGTCCTGCCCGAGAGCCGATCGAGGTAGGCGGCGGCGAGCGCGTCGAGGCTCCGGCAGTCCGGGGCGACCTTGCCAAGTCGCCCTCGACCACCGGAGCTTCGACGCGGGTTGCCGGTGGTCGGTGGGCACGGGAGGCACCGCAGGACGTCCCGGCCCGGCGGCCGACGACGACGGCGTGGACGCCGGGTATCCGCCGGAACGCCATGCCCCCCATGGTTCGTTCCGCCGACCGGTCAAGGCCGCGGGGTGTCGTAATGCCGGGCGCGGATGTGGTTTTCGATACGCCGACGATAGGCGCCGGCTCGTAGCATCGGCACATGCGTGTGTTGATCGTGGAGGATGAACCCTATATGGCGGAAGCCATCCGCGATGGCCTACGCCTGGAAGCGATCGCGGCCGACATCGCAGGTGACGGCGACACCGCTCTGGAACTGCTGAGCATCAACGCCTACCACATCGCCATCCTCGACCGGGACATTCCCGGACCCTCCGGTGACGAGATCGCCAAGCGCATCATCGCCTCCGGCTGCGGCATGCCGATCCTCATGCTCACCGCCGCCGACCGTCTCGACGACAAGGCCACCGGGTTCGAGCTCGGCGCGGACGACTACCTCACGAAACCGTTCGAGCTCCGAGAACTCGTGCTCAGGCTCAGGGCACTCGACCGCAGGCGTGCGCACAACAGGCCGCCCGTGCGGGAGATCGCAGGTCTGCGGCTGGATCCGTTCCGCCGGGAGGTCTACCGCGACGGGCGCTACGTCGCGCTGACCAGGAAGCAGTTCGCGGTGCTCGAAGTCCTCGTCGCCGCCGAAGGCGGTGTGGTCAGCGCCGAAGAACTCCTGGGGCAGGCATGGGACGAGAACGCAGACCCGTTCACCAACGCCGTGCGCATCACGGTCTCGGCGCTGCGCAAACGGCTCGGCGAACCCTGGATCATCGCCACGGTACCCGGCGTCGGGTACCACATCGACACCCAAGTGGTCCCCGGACCCGAGGGAGGAGACCGAGGCCGGCCCGCCGGGTCGAGCGCCCGTTTCGAACTCCGCCCCGCCCCGCGTAAGCCGGGGGTGTGAGCGGCAGTCCGACCATGACCCCAATTCTAATACCGGTATAGTTTGGCCGGTATAGTTATTGGATGCATGAGAAGGGCGCCCCATGATCGAGATCCTGAACCCCAGCGAACTGGCCCGAGCAAGGGACACGGGCGCCCTGGTCGCCGGCATCCTGCAGACCCTGAAGAGCCGTAGCACGGTCGGCACGAACCTCCTGGACATCGATCGGTGGGCCGCGGCGATGATCGTCGAGGCCGGAGCGGAGTCCTGCTATGTCGACTACGCACCGTCCTTCGGACGCGGACCGTTCGGCCACTACATCTGCACGGCCGTCAACGACGCCGTGCTGCACGGACTGCCGTACGACTACGCCCTCGCCGACGGCGATCTGCTGACCCTCGACCTCGCCGTCTCCAAGCGCGGAGTCGCCGCGGACTCCGCCATCAGCTTCATCGTGGGCGACTCGAAGCCCCCGGAGAGCGTCGCGATGATCAGCGCGACCGAACGCGCGTTGAGCGCAGGGATAGCCGCTGCCGGACCCGGGGCCCGCGTCGGCGACATCTCCCATGCCATCGGCTCGGTCCTCGGTGCGGCGGGCTACCCGATCAACACCGAGTTCGGGGGTCACGGCATCGGATCGACGATGCACCAGGACCCGCACATCTCGAACACCGGGCGACCCGGCCGTGGGTACAAGCTGCGCCCCGGGCTTCTGCTGGCACTGGAGCCGTGGGTCATGGCGGACACCGCCGAGCTCGTCACCGATGCCGACGGCTGGACGCTCCGAAGCGCAACAGGCTGCCGCACGGCCCACAGCGAGCACACGATCGCCATCACCGACGACGGAGCCGAGATCCTCACCTTGCCGACCCGGTGAACTCGTGACATCGAAGCCACGCCGGCGTGACCGAGCGCCCGGTCGGCGGATCGAGCAGACGAGTCGGCTGCCGCCGGAACGCCGACCGGGCCTCCGGCCATCGTGGCGAACCTCGCCTACGCCCGGGCAACCGCGCCGCGCGGCGCCGACCGAACCGACGCGGTCGGCGGGTGCGGCCGCTCCGCCCGGATTCCGGGTCGTCACGACGACGGCGTACGCACGTCGGGGACAACGCGCCTGAAACAACCGGCCGATCGCACGGCCCTCGCCATGCGACAGGTTCGGCAGGCCGGCCGGGACGCCGTTCGGCACCCCGGCCGGCCCACCTCGTCGCTCGCTCGCCCACCCCGGCCCAGCCCGCCCCACCCCATGCCGTCACCGACGCCCCCCTCATGTGATGTTCAAATGTCTGATGTTTGTATAGACTGCCTCCATGAAGCGCATCAGTACACCGCGCAGGACGGCAAGCCTGTCCGCGCAGCTCGTGGACAGCCTCCGCACGCACATCGAGACAGGTGGATGGCCGGTGGGAACGCGAATCCCGCCGGAGCAGGTCCTGATCGAGGAACTCGGGGTCGGACGCAGCACGCTGCGGGAGGCACTCGGCGCGCTCGTGCACCTGGGCCTGCTGGAGGCCCGGGTCGGGGACGGCACCTACGTCCGCGCGTCGAGTGAGCTCCAGTCGGTCATGGTGCGGCGGGCGAGTTCCGCGCAGCGGGACAACGTTCTCGAACTGCGCACCGTCCTGGAGGAGTACGCCTCGGGCGCCGCCGCCCTGCGTCGCAGCGAGGACCAACTGCACCAACTGAGAGAGCTGCTGGCCGATGCCGACGCGGCCTGCGCCGGTGGGGACCTGTCCGCGGCCAGGGGTATCGACGCACTGTTCCACCGGGCCGTCGTCCGGGCGAGCGGAAACGACCTCCTGATCGAGGTGTACGACTACCTCGGTACGGCTCTCACCTCCGCCCTGGGCGGCCTGCCTCCGGACTCCGACGGCGCCGAGGAACATGCCGACCTGCACAGGCGACTCGTCGACGCGATCGAGGCCCGGGACGAGAGCGGCGCCCGCGACGCGGCGGCTGCGATCGTCCGGCTCACCCGCGACCTGGAGGCCCTGGCACCACGAGCGGCGGAGGAACAGTGAATCCGCAGACGTCTTCGATACCCCGTCGGCACCCCACCCCCGAGGTGCCGGCCGCGGACAACACCCGACCTGCCGTGTCGATCGGGCTCGTCATCGCGATCTGCCTCGTGGCGGTGAACCTGCGTACCGGTCTCACCGGCGTCGGTACGCTCCTGCCGGAGATCGAGCACGGCAGCGGCCTGTCGTCGAGTTGGGGCGGCCTCCTGACCACCCTTCCGCTGCTGACGTTCGCCGCGACGTCGCCCCTGGTGGCCCGGGCCTCTCACCGCTTCGGCAGCGCACGCCTGCTGGTGGCGGCCCTCGGCGCGCTGGCCGTCGGAACCGTGGTCCGGTCGATTCCTTCGGTGATCTGCCTGTTCACCGGGACCGTGATCCTTTCCGCCGCCATCGCGTTCGGCAATGTGCTGCTGCCCGCTCTGATCAGGCGGAGTGTCCCCGCACACCGCATTCAGGGCATCAGCGCTCTCTACGTCACCGTCATGGGTGCCACCGCCGCGGTCTCCTCCGGGATCTCCGCGCCGCTTTCCCACACCCTTCCGGGTTCCTGGCACACCGCTCTCGCCTGGGGCCTCGCCTTCGTCATCGCGGCGTTCCTCGCCTGGCTGCCCCGGATGCGGGGCGACAGGCCTCATGCCTCCACCGGCGTGACCCGCAGTCCCGTCCCCTGGCGATCGCGACTGGCGTGGCAGGTCAGCATGTTCATGGGCCTACAGTCCCTGGCCTTCTACACCGCCGTCGCGTGGCTGCCCAGCATTCTGATCCACCATGGCTCGACCAGCACCGCGGCCGGTTGGATGCTTTTCTACTACCAGCTGATCGCCCTGGCAGCCGGCAGTCTCCTGCCCCTGCTCACCCGGGGCCGTCACGACCAACGATGGACCGCGGCCGGGGCCTCGGTCGTCGTGGCCGGCGGCTTCGCCGTGCTGGTGTCCGCCCCCGCGTTGTCCGTGTTGGCATGCACCCTGCTCGGCCTCGGCGGCGGCGTGTGCCTCGTCCTCGCGTTGACGTTCCAGAGCCAACGCGCCGGCAGCTCCGGCGAAGCCGCCGCGCTGGCCGGCATGGCGCAGTCGATCGGCTACCTCGTCGCGGCGGCGGGCCCCCTGCTCCTCGGCATCCTGCACGACACCACGGGCAGCTGGACACTCCCGCTCGTGGCCCTTGTCGTCCTCGGTGTCGCCATGGCAGGCGCCGGATACTGCGCCGGCCAAGACCGCCAAGTGCGCTATTCCGCCGGTCGATAAGCGCGCACCACCGGGCGGCCACCGGGGCGGACACCGGCCCCGTCGGCAGCCCGCATGTTCGGCGCTGCATGCCCCCGGTGGTCATCGCTCCTGCGGCGAGGACTCCCCACCGGCGCCGCCCATGGCCACCCGGTAGAAGGCCGACGCTACGCGTCGAGCGGCACTGGTTCCCGGCTGGTCATGGAAGAGGTGCTCCAGGCCCTGCGCGCGTCGGGACTGCCCGACGCGGAAATCCCGGTGCGCTACCACCGGATCGCGGTCCTCATCGCCGCGTTGATCACCGCCGAAGCCGGGATCGACACGGTCACCCCCGAAGAGTACGAACAGGGCATGGAGCTGTTCCGCGTAGCGGTACTGGGCGCCGATCCCGAACGCTTCCCGGCCCTGACCCACTTCGCCCGCGACGTCCGTCCCCTCGGGGAGGACCGCCGCGCCGCATTCGAAGAAATCCTCGCCGCTCAACTCGCCCACATCGAGGCCACGATCCGTCCGAGCTAGTGTCCTTCGCTATCGACCGCCCCTCCTGCCCGGCCCGCCTGCGTGCGGCGCGCGTGGAGTTCACGGTTCGGGGCACGCGAGAGACATGAGGGTGCTGACGGACCTGGGCGGGTCGAACCGCCCGCGCTCGATGGACCGGTATCTCGACGGGCTCGGCGCGTCGCGGCGACGCCGGCTGTGGCCGTCGTCGAAAGCCCGTTGGCGCCTGATGTCGATCCCCCGGTCGGCATGCGCGAGACTCAGGAGCCCAACAGCACTGTGAGCGGGAAGGGTTGCCCCGTCGTTCGAGCGGACCGGCAGCCACCGATCACGAGGACGCGCCCTTGTACCGCCCGGTCCCTGCCGCAACAAGGTCGGCAAGCCGAGGCGACGGATCGCCGCGCGACGCCACCATGACCGAGTCGTAGTTCCCCGGGTCGAAACCGATCGTCAGGTCGACGAAAACACCCCGGGGCGACGGCGAACACCGGCCGCGATCGCGGGAGGTCAGGAAGCGGGTTCCGGTTGCTGCGTTTGCTGCGGTGGCTGCGGTGCCCGCCAGGCGGGGTTCCTTCGGATGCCGACCTGTTCCAGTTCGAGGATGTCGCCGGTTTCGCTGCGGAGTTCGACGTGGACCGGGACGCCGGTCTCGTGGTCGATGTAGTGCAGCGGTGCCGTGCCGTCCTGCAGGTGCTTGTCGCCCCATTGCATCAGGGCCATGATCACCGGGAACAGGTCGCGGCCCATCTCGGTGAGCACGTATTCGTCGCGGGTGCGGCCGCCGTCCTCCCGGTAGGGGCGCTTGGCGAGCAGGCCGGCCTCGGTCAGGCGCCGCAGTTGCTGGGCGGCGGCGCGGTCGGTGATGCCGATTCGGCCGGCGAAGCCGCTGAACCGCGTCGTGCCGTAGCAGGCCTCGCGCAGGATCAGCAGCGCGGAGCGGGTTCCGACCACCTCCAGCGCCTTGACCAGTGAGCAGTGATCCGTCTTCCACGCGCCGAGGTCGGCAAGCGCGCCCTCCATGACAACCGGCATGGCCCCATGATATCCGCTCCGACTTGATCCTTGTATAGCCAGACCTCCCTACCTATACTCCAGGATAGTTAGAGTCCTGCCTCCCACTCCCGCAATGGGTGGAAGAGCGCTGCCCTTGACCGGACATCCGGGATGGCCGGGATGGCCGGCACAGCCGGGACACCCGAGACGGCCGGGACACCGGGTCGGCCAGGACATCCGGCACGAATCGCGAGGGGAATCCATGACCACGCAGACCGCACCACCCGCCGAGGGCGTGCGACAGGACCCCGGGAGGCCGTCGGCGATCACATTCGTCGTGTGCTCCGCGGCGTTCATGGCGATGCTCGACGTGTTCGTGGTCAACGTCGCCTTCACCGACATAGGGAAGGAGTTCGGCGCCCCGCTCGCGGACCTGAGCTGGGTCCTCAACGCCTATGCCATCGTCTACGCGGCGCTGCTGGTCCCCGCCGGGCGCCTCGCCGACCGGTACGGACGCAAACCGGCGTTCCTCGCCGGACTGGCGTTGTTCACCGCGGCGAGCGCCGCCTGCGCCTTGGCACCCGAGTTGTGGTCGCTGGTGTTCTTCCGCGGGGTGCAGGCGGTCGGCGCGGCCGTGCTCACCCCGGCCGGTCTCGGGCTGCTGCTCACCGTGTTGCCGGCGGCGCGCCGGACCGGAGCGGTCCGGATCTGGGCCACCACCAGCTCGTTCGCGGCCGCGGTCGGCCCGGTGGTCGGCGGCGGCCTGGTGGAACTGTCCTGGCGCTGGGTGTTCCTGATCAACATCCCGGTCGGCGTGGCGGCCTTCCTGGCGGCCCACCGTGTGCTCCCCGACCTGCGTGACACCTCGGCCGTACGCATGCCGGACCCGCTCGGCACGGCGGCGCTGATCGTCGCCTTCGGCGCGGTCTCACTGGCCCTGGTCAAGGGCCAGGAGTGGGCGTGGACCGGAGCGGCCACCGTCGGCACCTTCGCGCTCGCCGCCGTCGCCATCGCGGTGTTCGTGGTGCGCATCCTGCGTCACCCGGCACCGGTCGTGGATCCGGCCCTGTTCCGGACACCGGCCTTCGTCTGGGCCAACATCACGGTATTGCTGTTCTGCACCGCCTTCGGCGCGGTCTTCCCGTCCGTGGTGCTGTGGCTGCAGGGTCCCGCCGGCTACTCCACCCTGGTCGCCGGCCTGGCGATCGCACCGGGCCCGCTGATGGTGCCGCCGTTCGCGGCCGTCGGCCGTCGTCTGGCCACGCGCGTTCCGGCCGGAGCCCTGGTCGCGGCGGGGAATCTGCTGTTCGCCGGCGGTGCCTTGCTGCTGGCCGCAGGTGCGTCCTCCGATACCCGGTACGCGACGCGGATCCTGCCGGGATGGCTCGTCATCGGTGTGGGCATCGGCCTGGCCCTGCCCGTCATGCTCTCCCAGGCCACCGCGCGGTTGCCCGGCGCCCAGGCCGCCACCGGCAGCGCCGTGGTCAACACCAGCCGCCAACTGGGGTATGTCCTCGGCGTCGCCATCCTGGTCGCCGTCCTCGGCACGGCCGACACCGCCCCCGATCCGGCGCACGCCTTTCGACACGCCTGGTGGTTCATCGCCGCCACCGCCGCCGGGTCCGCCACCACCGCCCTCGGCATCACCGGCCGCACCCGGAGCTGATCATCGTGACCACCGTGACCGCGTCCGACACCGTGCACCTGCGCTCGTGGCAAGCGGACGACATCGACAGGCTCGACCGGGCCGCCGCCGGTATCTCACGACACGCGCTCGCCCTGCGGTTCGGCGTGCCGTGCACCACGATCCCCGACTGGTACCGGGCCCGGATCATCGAAGGCCTGGCGCAGCGCACGTGGAACGCGTACGTGGCCGAGACCGGAGGCCGCATCGTGGGCTGGGCCGAGTACGGACTGAACAACGATCCCCGCCACGCCGACATCGCCGCCCTGGTCTGCGATCGGTACCAGGGAATCGGCCTCGGCACGCGTTTGGTCCGGGCAGTCGCGTCGCCGGCCCGCACGGCCGGCGTGCGCGTGTTGCACGCCCAGATCCAGGTCGGGAACCAGGCCGCGCGCAAGGCCCTGTACGCGGCGTTGCCGGACCTGCGGTACACGGAACTGCAGGACGGACAGTGGCACTTCGTCGTGGACCTGCCGGAGGACTCGAACCGGACGACACCCGGGTCGCGCACTACCGGGTCGGGCTCTTCGACGGCGTTGTGCCGCGCCGGCTGACCGGACTGGTCGGTGCGGCCGGTTCGGTGGGGCCGGTTCGGGCCCGCCGCCGACGCTCGGGCCCGGGTCGTCGGCTCGACCCGGGCGCCGGCGTCTTCGCCCGAGATCCGGTCGCTACTCGAACCGCGCGGTGTCGCCCGCTCCTCGGCGTACGATCTCGACCTCGTCGCCGGAGAAGTCGATGACCGTGGTCGGCCGGGTGCCGCAGTCGCCCGAGTCCACCACGGCGTCCACCACGTGGTCGAGCCGTTCCTTGATCTCCCAGCCCTGGGTCATCGGCTCCTCCTCGCCGGGCAGGAGCAGTGTGCTGGACAGGATCGGCTCACCGAGTTCGGCGAGCAGGGCCCGGGTGACGACGTGATCGGGGATCCGGACGCCGACCGTCTTCTTCTTCTGGTGCAACAGTTGCTTCGGCACCTCGGACGTCGCGCGGAGGATGAAGGTGTAGGGACCCGGCGTCGATGCCTTGATGGCACGGAACACGTCGTTGTCCAGGTACACGAACCGGCCCAGTTGAGCGAAGCTCTCGCACACCAGGGTGAAATGATGCCGGTCGTCGAGGTTGCGGATCGTCCGGATCCGGCCGATGCCGTCACGGTTGCCCAATCCGCATCCCAATGCGAAACAGGAATCCGTCGGGTACGCGACGAGCGATCCGGAGCGGATCAGGTCGACCACGCTGCCGATGGTGCGCTGCTGGGGGTTCTCGGGGTGCACATCGAAATACTTCGCCATCCGCCGACCCTATGGGGACGACCGCTCGTTCCCGGCCAACGGATGCCATCCCGACCCCTGTCGAGGGAGGCAATCCTCGTCTCGAAGCATGTCACGCGCTGCCACGGGCGCGGGCATCGCCACCTCCGAGTCGGGCGTGCGCCGCCCCGCCCCGCGCCCGTGATCGGCGAGCCGCACGGTTCCTCGGCACCGTCGTGCGACCTGCCGGCGGTCACGCGCCGGGTGGCGGAGTGAGGTCGTAGCGGGCGATGACGTCCGGCAGCCAGTCGGGGCGGCCGAACTCGAGGCCGTACCCGGCGCCGAGCGCGAAGACGGCGTCGGGGGCGGGCGGGCCGTCGGCGACCAGATCGGCGAGTTCGCGGAAGAAGTGCTCGAACCCGGCCGGGCTGATGACCTCGATCATTCGGGCGGGGGTCCGGCCGGCGTTCCACATGGTGTGCAGTTCGCCGCGCGGCTTGGTGATGTAGCCGCCCGCGCCCAGGACGGCCTCGCGGTCGCCGGAACGGAAGCCGATCTCGCCCTCGGTCACGATGGAGTACTCGTCCTCGCGGGTGTGCAGGTGCGGCGGGACGAGCGCGCCGACCGGGAACGGGTGCTCGACGATCGAGACGCTGCCGTTGGTGTCCCGGCCCCACAGTTTGAAGGCCACGCCGATGCTGCCCAGGTCTGCCTCGGCGCCTTCGCCGGGTCGGACGACGGTCAGGTGCGGTGCCTGCGTGATGCCGCTCATGGTGCGGCCTCCTTCAGAGATTTACCGATACACTGGTGTTCTCTCGAATTCGAGTCTGCGCCGGTGGGCGAGGGGTGTCAACAGTTGAGTGAACAGGACCGTTCTCCGAAATTGCGGTCGTACACCATGACCCGCCGCGCCGAACAGATCGGCGAGACCCGGCAGCGGATCGTCGACGCCGCCGTCCACCTGCACGGCACCGTCGGGCCCGCCGCGACCAGCATCGCCGCGATCGCCGAACGGGCGGGCGTCACCCGGCTCACCGTCTACCGGCACTTCCCCGACGACACGGCACTGTTCGCCGCCTGCTCACAGGACTGGCTCGCGCGCCGGCCCCTGCCGCGCCCCGACCAATGGGCGCTGATCCCCGCCCCCACCGAGCGACTGCGGACGGGCCTGACGGACCTGTACCGGTTCTACCGCTCCGGCGCGCGGATGCTCGCACTGGTCCACCGCGATCTCGACGCGATACCGGCGCCGATCCGCGAGGCACGGCAGGCCGGCGAGCGGCAGCAGGTCGAGGTACTGGCGTCGGCCTTCGCCGACCGGGGCCGCCGGGAGCGGCGGCTGCGCCGGGCACTGGCGGCCCACGCGGCGGCCTTCCCGACGTGGCGGTCGTTGTGCGAGGGACAGGGGCTCACGGACGTGGAGGCGGTCGCCGCAATGACCGCCCTGGTCAGCGAACTTCCCGGCCGCTGAGGCCCGACCACCGCACCGGCTCGGCCCGTTCCGCCCGCGTCCCGCTCCCGCATCGACCGGGCACGGGGCGTTCCCCCGGTCAGAATTCCACGAGGCCCAGTCCGTGCAGGTTCGTCGCGTAGTCGCTCCTCCGCAGCCACGCCTCGTGGCCCAGATCCTCCAGGTTCACGTTCTGCGCACGCAGGGCGTGCAGCAACGCCCGGGCGGCGGGCTCGGCGTCATCGGGTCGGGGGTTCGGGATGCGGATTTCGTAGCGCCTCCCGACCCCGGCACCGGGCAGCCGGCCCGGTGGCGTCTCCCCCGCCGGCTCGAACCTCCCGCTGCCCGCGTCCAAGTGCAACTCCCCGGCGTCGCAGGAGAGTTGCACGAACCGCTGGTCGTCGTCGGCCGGCCTGATCACCAGGTCCAGTTGCTCGTCCAGCCGGCCCAGGTCGGTCAGCAGCGCCGCCAACGTCTCGCTCAGCCACCGGCCGAGCTCCTCCCAGGTCTCGGGCCGACGCCCGCGGGGTGCGAACGCGCCCTTCATGTCCGGGTGGCGGAGGATGTACGCCTGCCACACCCCGAGTTCGGCGACGCACTGGTCGCGTTCATTTCTCCCGGCAAGCTCGTACTCGTGCTTTTCGACCACCCTCGCCGCGAGCAGCCGCAACAGCACCCGCCGGCCGCTCCATTCGACCTCCATGAGGGTGTCCTCCCGGCGCCAGCGCAACACCGGACCGGGTCCGCGTCGAATCGGCGCCGGCCCCCTGCGCGCCTCGACCGCCTTCCTCGCCGCCGTGAACACCGCTTCCAGGACGGCGACATCCTCGGTGCACGCCAGGTCGCACTCCAACGAGGTGAAGCAGCCCTCCTGCGGCGATCCGAGGACATGGCCCCGGTAGGCGTGACTCCACCCGCCCGGCAACGGTCCGGCGAAGGTCGACCCGTGGCGCTCCTCGGAGTGCGACGTCCACCCCAGACCGTCGATCGCGCCCTCCACCGCACTCCGATCCCACGCTCCCAGGGACATCACGTCGAACCGGAAAGCCAGGTAATCGATCTCGGCATCGGTCAATCTGATGGTCATGGCCCGGGATGTTATCCACGCCCACCGACGCTCGGGCGCCCGGCACAAGACCTCCGGCGCGAGCGACCTTCCGCGCAAGTGAGCGCGAGCGACCTTCGCGCAAGTGAGCGCGAGTGAGCTTCCGCGCAAGTGACCTCTCGGCGCGAGCGACCTTCCGCGCGTCAGGCACCGACCGGCGGCGGTGCGAGTTCGGCCACGACCTCGACGGCGATCTCGATCGCCCGGGCGGCGAGTGGCGAGTGGGTACGCCCGGCCCGCCAGTGCAGGTGGATCTCCCGTGCGGGCAGGGATGGGCGTAGCTCGTGCACGCGGAACCTGTCGTCGGTGGGGACGCCGGGACCGGTGATGGCCAGCCAGGGCAGCACCGCCGATCCCATGCCCGCTCGCACCATCGACAACAGGGCATCGTTGACCGCGGTGCGGAACACCACCTGCGGGCGGGCGCCGCTGCGGGCGATCGCCTGTTCCATCGAGGGCTGGTCGCAGGTCAGCGGCCAGGCCACCATCGGTGCACCGTCGAGTCGTTCCAGCGGCACCGGACCGTCGGGGAAGGCGCCGGCGCCTGCCACCAGCAGGTACGGATCGTCGAGCAGCTTGAGGTGCTCGACGTCGCCGTCGATGCGGCCGTCGTAGAACAGCAGGTCGAGGTCACCGATCCGCGGCTGCTCCGGCTCCTCCTCGAACAACCTGATGTCGCAGCCGGGGTGCTCGGCTCGCAGGCGGCTCACGACCGACGGCAGGATCACGGTGGACACGCTCTGGAACGTGCCGATGTCGATCCGGCCGTCTCCGGCCTTGAACCGATCCACGGCGTGGGCCAACGCCTCCGCCTTCGCCAGCAGTTCGCGGCCCTGGCCCAGGACCACGGAGCCGAGCGGGGTCAGCCGTACCGGCTTGGGACCGCCCGGCCGTTCGAACACCGGACCGCCGACGGACCTCTCCAACGCGGCGATCCGTTGGCTCACCGTCGACTGGGTGTACCCGAGACGGACGGCCGCCCGACCGAACGAGCCCTCCTCGGCAATGGCGACCATCGCCGCCAGGTGGCGCAACTCGACATCGATCACGCATGCCAGCGTAACGACGACCATTGGCACAGGCAATCGAATCGATCGGAATTCATCGCTTTTCACGATGTAGTCACGGGCTCTAGCGTTCCGGACATGACTTCTTCGCAAGCACACGACGAGCAACTTCTCCGGGTCGACGGCGTCGAGCTCTGCGCCCAGACCTTCGGCGACCCGGCCGCCCCCGCGCTGCTGCTCATCGGCGGCGCCGAGGCGTCGATGGACTGGTGGGACGACGAGTTCTGCGCGGGCCTCGCCGCCGGCGGGCGGCACGTCATCCGGTACGACACCCGGGACACCGGCCGCTCCACGACCTTCCCGCCCGGCGAGCCGCCCTACGGAAGCGACGCCCTGCTCGACGACGCCGTCGGCCTGCTCGACGCACTCGGCATCGCGTCCGCCCACATCGTCGGTGTCTCCATGGGCGGCGACATCGCCCAGCATCTGGCCGTGCACCACCCCGAGCGGGTCGCGTCCCTGACGCTCGTCGCCACCAGCCCGGGCGGGCCCGGTGGGCCCGCCCACCCCGACCTGCCGCCGATGAGCAAGGAGTTGGCGGAGCAGTTCGCCGAGGGTGGCGACGAGGCGCCCGACTGGTCCGACCGCGAGGCGGTCATCGCCTACTACACCGCCGGCGAGCGCACCTTCGCGGGCACCATCCCCGTCGACGAGGAGCGGGTACGCCGCGTCGTCGGCCGCGCCTGGGACCGCAGCCCGGCCCTGGCGTCGGCACAGAACCACTGGCGGCTCGACGGCGGCGAGCCCGTCCGCGACCGCCTCGGCGAGATCACGGCGCCCACGCTGGTGTTGCACGGCACCGCGGACCCACTGTTCCCGTACGGGCACGGCGAGGCACTGGCTCGGGAAATCCCGGGAGCACGGCTCGTCCCGCTCAGTGGCATGGGGCACCAGATGCCGCCGCCGGAGCTCTGGGACATCGCGATTCCGGCAATCCTCTCGATCTCCGAAGCCCGGCCGACGACGTGACGCCGCGGGAGGAACTCACCGGAATCGACCTGCCGAGCCGGAGGTACGACGACCGCACGTCGTCGCGAGTGCCGGTGAGGGGCGACTTCACGGCGACCCCGGTGCCGATGTGGGACGACTTCGCATCGGTCCCGGTGCCGATGTGGGACGACTTCGCGTCGGTCCCGGTCCCGGTCCCGGTGTGCCACGACTTCACATCCGTCCGGACGCCGCTCACGGAAGGAGACCGCCGGTGAACCGGCTACGGTCCGCACTCTGGCTGCCGCTCTTCGACGACCTCGCCGATCCGCGCGTGGTCGCGCGCCTCGCCGCCGAAGCGGAGGAAGCCGGCTGGGACGGCTGCTTCGTGTGGGATCACCTGTGCTGGCAGGCGCCGGTCCGACAGGTCGCCGACCCGTGGATCACGCTGACGGCGATCGCGACCGCGACCGAGCGGCTGCGGCTCGGCCCGATGGTGTCGCCGCTTGCCCGTCGACGGCCGGCCAAGGTCGCGCGGGAGACGGCGACTCTGGATCGGCTCAGCAACGGCCGCCTCACCCTCGGCGTCGGCCTCGGCAGCGACCGGTTCGGCGGTGAGCTGTCCAAGACCGGCGAGCAGATCGACGACCGGCGGCGCGGGCGGATGCTCGACGAGTCTTTGGCGATCCTGGCCGCCGCCTGGTCCGGCGAGCCGGTGCGCCATCGCGGTGAGCACTACACGGTCGACGACATCACGTTCCTTCCGCGGCCGATTCAGCGGCCCGGTGTGCCGGTGTGGGCCGCCGGGTTCCCGGGCAACCTCAAGCCGATCCGCCGGGCCGCCCGGCTCGACGGCTTCTTCCCGGTCGGTCTAGAGCACCCGGACCGACTCGCCGAGGTCGTCGCCACCCTCGCCGAGCTCCGACCGGGCGCGAGCGGACCGTACGAGATCGCCGTCGGCCTGCCCTTCGACGCCGACCCACTGCCGTACGCCGCGGCCGGCGCGACCTGGTGGATGCCGGAGTTCGATCCGGGCGTACCGCTCGACACGGTGCGCGGCGTACTCCGCGACGGGCCGGCGAACCCGGGCGGTGACTGAGGACCGGCCGGCCGCCTGCCGGTCGACGCGGGCGTCCGAGGCGCCGAGTTCGTGGACGGGCCCGCCGGGATCGGTCCGGGCCCACGGCCCGCGGCTGCGCCGGGGGAAGGTCGGCGGATCGGGCGGGCGACGTCTTGGGTGCCGAGGACGGCGAGCGGGTCGAGGAGGTCGGCGCTGTCGGTGCCGACTGCGGCGGTGAACCAGAGCAGGCGCTGTCGGCCGTCCTCGCTGAACAGATTGAGGCAGTCGACCTCGATCAGGCCGAGTGACGGGGGGTGAGGCGTTCGCGGACCGCCGTACGGGGCCCGCCGCCACGGCGCCGGGCCCGCGCCGGCCCCCGGCACTCGGGCCGGTTCGCCACCGACCTTTTCAGAGGAAAACGCGTGCGTTGTCCAGCCACGCCCCCGCGTCCGCACCGACCGCCGTGAGATCGGTCTCGGCTCGGGACCTGCGTTGGGTGACGCGAAGGCAGAAGTCGAGGGCGCTGCCCTGTACGCGTTGCGTCGCATGCTCTGGGCCCCAGGCCCAGATCCCGCCGTCGGGAGCGGTCAACTCGACGCGGAACGGCTCTGCGGGAAGAGGCAGTTGGGCGGCATGGAACGACAACTCTCGTCCGATCACTCCCAAGGAGGCCACATGCCGGAGTCGAGCCGTCGGACGACGTGCGACACCCAGTGCATCGAAAACGTCCTGCCCGTGGGCCCACACCTCCATGAGTCGAAGCGGCGCCACGAGCGTTGCGCTCACCTGCGAGCCGTACCAGGGAAACCCGTCGTCCGGACGTGCGTCACGCAGCGCCGCCGCCACCTCGGTCCGACCGGCCCGCCATTGTTCCAGCAGTACCGATCGCGGTTTGGCTGCTCCCGCCGCGGCATCGAGATCGGCGTGTCGGCTGCCCGCGGCCTCCGCCTGCTTCAGTACGTCGTCGAACGCCTCCGGGGTCCGTATGGCAACGAGAACGTTCGCATCGGCGGAAGCAAGATGGGCGATCTGGTGCGCGATCGTCCATCCCGCCGCCGGGGTGGGCCTGGTCCAGTCGGTCCGCGCCGACACCAGGGCGTCGAGTTCATCCCCTTCGGCCACCAAGTCGGGCAGAACAACGTCGCGTTCCAGGCCGGACACGTCGAGACCGTAGTTCAGCATCCGATTTCACCTTCCGGTTCGGCTACGTGATGTGACCGCAGTTGACGGTTTGTGGCGACTGCGCCCACCAGGACACCAGGACACCAGGAGAGCAGGGTGTTGCTCGGGCGCGTCGACCGCGGCCGAACCCTTCGCGACGGGCAGCCGCGCGTACTCGGCAAAACGCACACCGATGTCCCCGTCACCTGGACACGAAAGCCGGTGCCGCTTCGAGAGAGCGGCACCGGCTTCGTCGTCCTGGGCGCACGGTGCCCGGCGTTCGGCTGTCACGCCGGGAGGAGCAGTTGGGGTTCGGGGCGCTTTGCCGGTGCGGTGTTCGGGTTCCACAGTCTGGTGGTTCGTATGTAACAGTGGATGACCGAGGTCATGGCCAGAATGAGCAGTGGCCCGAATACCCACGGATGTTCGGCCATCTCCACCGGCAGATAGCGGTACGACACCAGGAGCACGGCGAAGACCGCCGCGCCGTAGGTGACCAGCAGGACTCCGCGCCGGTCCCAGCCGCGGTCGAACGCGCGCATGGCCGCCTCGATCGTGAGCGCGAACACCACGCCGGCCACGAGATCCACGCCGTAGTGGTAGCCGAATCCCAGCGTGGCCGCGAGCGTGCCGATCAGCCAGAACGTTCCGGCGAAGCGGAAGAACCACGAGCCGCTGCGGGAGTGGACGAAGATCGTGGTGGCCCACGCCGTGTGCAGGCTGGGCATGCAGTTGCGGGGGGTGATCTCGTCGAACCGGATCGGGCGTGGGGTGCCGATCGGCACCGCGGTGTTCGGCCACAGGTTGGCCACCGCCCAGTGCCCGCCGTCCGCGCCATAGGCGAAGACCGGTCCGACCACCGGGAAGATCATGTAGATGCTCGGTCCGAGCAGGCCGATGACCAGAAAGGTGCGCACCAGGTGATGGCCCGGGAAGCGGCGCTGGACCGCCACGTGGCGTAGTTGGTACAGCGCGATGATGGC
Organism: Embleya sp. NPDC050493; assembly: GCF_044458105.1. Classification (NCBI taxonomy): domain Bacteria; kingdom Bacillati; phylum Actinomycetota; class Actinomycetes; order Kitasatosporales; family Streptomycetaceae; genus Embleya; species Embleya sp. NPDC050493. The sequence goes on along the minus strand of NZ_JBITHP010000008.1, from coordinate 105,611 downwards.
CGCCGCCAGCGGGAGTTGGCCGTAGATGCCGCCGAGGACGTGGGCGCCGATCGGGCCGGTGGCCTCGACCGCTCGGCCGGCCAGCCACGACGGGTCACCCAGTGCGTGATCGGCGGTCGCCACGTACTGGTCGAGCACGTCCGGGCGGGTCATCGACGTGATGTGCAGCCAGGTGTCGCCCGTCTTGTGGCCTGCCACCAGCAGCAGTCCCAGCCCGGCGCCCTTCAGCAGCAGGACGCGTTCCCGGCCGGTGCGGCGCGTGACGGCGATGACCGCACAGCCCAGGATCACCCACAATGCGCCGTTGCCGAAGTTCATCCTGGCGTCGAGCACCCACCGCACCGGCCAGAAAACGACGTCGATGCCGATCGCGACACCGGCCGCGATGAACCGTTGTCGCCAGGTGAGCACCACCATCGTCAACGCCAGGCCGGCATAGAGCAGCGGTCCCGAACTGGGAGCGAGTATCACCTCTCGCGCCTGATTGGTGATCGGCCCGGGTTGGCCGTGGTGACGCGCGACGATCTCCAGGGTGACCAGAAATGCGAGGGCTGCCACACCTCCTGCGGCCCACAGAATCGCCCGCGACCGACGCCGCACGGCGGTCGTGGTGCTGCGACTTATTCGCGAAAGGGTTCGCACTGTTATGGATATCAATTGCTTGGCCGCTTTGTTGGATTTTAGTAAATGATCACCTTTTGCGCCGGTTTGCATGGATTTCCGGTGAGGGGAGGCGCTCGGTGTGACCGTCGTGAGTCGGATGATGTTACCGGAGCGGCGTGGACGGGCTTCGCCGGTCCGTCGATCCGGCGACCACGATCCCGAGCCTCCGACCCTGCCACCGGTCGCTGCGGCCCGCCCCGGGTCCGCAGGTACCGCCGCGGCGACCCCGACACCGCCGGCCTGTTCCGGTGGCGTCCACGTGTTCCGGTGGCGGTACGGGCTTGCCGTGTCGCGGCACGAGCGTGCGTCGATGGCTGCCGATCGCCAAGTCCAGGGCTTCCCGGTCGCATCGGAAGGCCTGCCGCGCGGAACTCACGAAACCGCCCATGGCTTCGCCGGTGAGGCGGACGAAGCGCGGGTGCGGCCCGTGGCGGGTCGGGTTCCCGCACCGCCGACGGCGTCCCCCGATGGCCCGGTCCCATAGGGCCGTTCGGCCCTTCACCGTGCGCGTGAAGGACGTGAGTGTGGGAACGAGCGGAGTTCCGGCGACCCACGAGAGGAAGACCGATGACGATGGCGATTCCCGAAGGTCCCGACCTGACGACGGTGGATGCCTGGTGGCGGGCGGCGAACTATCTCGCGGTGGGACAGATCTACCTGAGCGGCAATCCGCTCCTGACCGAACCGCTGCGCCCCGAGCACATCAAACCGCGCCTGCTCGGACACTGGGGCACCTCCCCCGGCCTGAACCTGATCTACGCGCACCTGAACCGGGTGATCCGCGAACGCGGTACGCACGCCCTGCACGTCACCGGCCCCGGTCACGGCGGCCCCTCCGCCCTCGCCGCGTCGTGGCTGGACGGCACCTACGGCGAGCGCTACCCGAACGTCTCCCGTGACGCCGCGGGCATGGTCGCGCTGTTCCGCCAGTTCTCCTATCCGGGCGGCGTGCCCAGCCACATCGCACCCGGCGTGCCCGGCTCGATCCACGAGGGCGGCGAACTCGGCTACAGCCTCTCGCACGCGTTCGGCGCCGCGTTCGACAACCCCGACCTGGTCGTCGCCTGCGTGATCGGCGACGGCGAGGCCGAGACCGGGCCGCTCGCCGCGTCCTGGCACGGCAACAAGTTCCTCAGCCCGCGCACCGACGGCGCGGTGTTGCCGATCCTGCACCTGAACGGCTGGAAGATCGCCAACCCCACTCTCCTCGCCCGCATGCCGCGCGAGGAACTCGACGCGCTGCTCACCGGGTACGGCTGGCGCCCCATCCACGTCGAAGGCGACGAACCCGCCCGCGTCCACGCGGCGTTCGCCGCCGCGCTGGAGGAATCGCTGGAGGAGATCGCCGAGTTCAAGGCGACCGCGCAGGGGCGCCCGAGGTGGCCGATGATCGTGCTGCGCACCCCCAAGGGCTGGACCGGACCACACACCGTGGACGACGTGCCGGTCGAGGGCACCTGGCGCTCGCATCAGGTCCCGCTCGCCGGCGTGCGCGAGAACCCGGAACACCTGGCCCTGCTGGAAACGTGGATGCGCTCCTACCGCCCGGACGAACTCTTCGACCAGGGCGGCCGGCCCACCCCGATCGTGCTCGCCAACGTGCCCACCGGCGACACCCGCCTGGGGGCCGTTCCCGAGGCCAACGGGGGCACCGTACTGCGGGATCTGCCGCTGCCCGACCCGCATTCCTTCGCGGTCAAGGTCACCGAGCCCGGCGCGTCCTCCTCCGAACCCACCCGCGCGCTCGGCGAATACCTGCGCGAGGTCTTCGCCCGCACCGCGTCCCGCCGCGACTTCCGGCTGTTCGGCCCCGACGAGACCGAGTCGAACCGGCTCGGCGCGGTCTACGGCGCGACCGCCAAGGCATGGCAGGAGCCGATCACCGATCTGGACACCCATCTGGCCCCGGACGGCCGGGTCGTGGAAATCCTCTCCGAACACACCTGCCAGGGCATGCTGGAGGGCTACCTGCTGACCGGGCGCCACGGCGTCTTCTCGTGCTACGAGGCGTTCACGCACATCGTGTCCTCGATGTTCAACCAGCACGCCAAGTGGCTGCACGCCTCGCGCGAGATCGACTGGCGGCCCCCGATCGCGTCGCTGAACTACCTGCTCACCTCCCACGTGTGGCGCCAGGACCAGAACGGCTTCTCGCACCAGGACCCCGGCTTCGTCGACCACGTCATCAACAAACGCCCCGAGGTCGTCCGCGTCTACCTGCCGCCGGACACCAACACCCTGTTGTCGGTGGGCGATCACGCACTGCGCAGTCGCGGCCTGGTGAACGTCATCGTCGCCGGCAAGACCCCCAACCCCGACTGGCTCACCATGGACGAGGCGGTCCTGCACTGCACCCGCGGCGCCGGCGTGTGGGAGTGGGCCTCCAACGACGACGGCCGCCCCCAGGTGGTGCTGGCCTGCGCCGGCGACGTCCCCACCCTGGAGACGCTCGCCGCGGTCGACCTGATCCGCCGACACCTGCCCGAGTTGCGGGTGCGCGTGGTCAACGTGGTCGACCTGATGCGGCTGCTCCCCGAGAGCGAGCACCCGCACGGCATGCCCGACACCGAGTACGACGCGCTGTTCGGCACCGACGTCCCGGTGATCTTCGCCTACCACGGCTACCCGTGGCTGATCCACCGCCTCGCCTACCGCCGGCACAACCACGACCACCTGCACGTGCGCGGATACAAGGAGTACGGCACCACGACGACCCCATTCGACATGGTCGTGCTCAACGACATGGACCGCTACCAGCGCGTGATCGACGTCATCGACCGCGTCCCCGGTCTGGGTACGCGCGCCGCGACGGTGCGCCAGAGCATGCTCGACGCCCGAACCCGACACCGCGCCTGGATCCTCGAACACGGCGAGGACATGCCCGAAGTACGCGACTGGATCTGGTCGCCCGACCCGCACGGCAACTGATCACGGACACGCGGGTCACGGCCGGCGGTGCGGCACGCGCGGACCTGCATGACGATTTCGGCCGGTCGTCGTGCGTCGCGGCCGAGGACCGCTCCCCGCGTCGACGCGGAGGTTTCGGCTCCGCGCCCGAGTTGCGCTCGGGCCGGGCCGTAGGCCCTCGCCGCCCGGCCGTCGTTCACGCGCTTCCTCCGCCGTTTGCGCACTTGCCAAAGCGGAACCGCGTTCCGTATCGTTATCGGAACGGGGTTCCGTTTTGCTCGTGATGCCGAGCGCGGGCCCGACACCCGGGCCGCGCATCGTCGGCACGTTCCACCCGCGACGAGGAGACACGTCATGCAGTACCGCACCTTGGGCCGTACCGGTGTGCAGGTCAGCGCCCTCGCGCTCGGCGCGATGAACTTCGGCAGGATCGGGCGCACCACCCAGGACGAGGTCACCACCATCGTCGACACCGCCCTCGAGGCCGGGATCAATCTGATCGACACCGCCGACGTGTACAGCGGCGGCGAGTCGGAGGAGATGGTCGGCAAGGCCATCGCAGGCCGCCGCGACGACCTCGTGCTCGCCACGAAGGCGGGCCTGCCCATGGGCGACGAGCGCAACCACCGGGGCGCCTCGCGCCGCCGGCTGGTCACCGCACTGGACGACAGCCTGCGCCGGCTCGGTGTCGACCACATCGATCTCTACCAGATCCACCGATGGGACCCCCGTACCGGCGACGAGGAGACCCTGTCGGCCCTGACCGACCTACAGCGCGCGGGCAAGATCCGCTACTTCGGCTCCTCGACCTTCCCCGCCTACCGCATCGTGCAGGCCCAGTGGGCGGCCCGCGAGCACCACCTGAGCCGCTACGTCACCGAGCAGCCCAGCTACTCGATCCTGCAGCGCGGCATCGAGGCCCACGTCCTGCCGGTAGCCGAACAGTACGGACTCGGTGTGCTGGTGTGGAGCCCGCTCGCCTCGGGCTGGCTGTCCGGAGCGATCCGCGAGGGCCGGGAACTCGCGGGCAACCGCGCCGCGTTCATGCCGCAGCGCTTCGACACCACCATCCCCGCCAACCGCGCCAGGCTCGACGCCGTCGAGCGACTGGCCAAGGTCGCCGACGAGGCCGGCCTCACCATGATCCAGCTCGCACTCGGGTTCGTGACCGCGCACCCCGCCGTGACCGGCGCGCTCATCGGCCCCCGCACGCCGGAGCACCTGCACTCGCAACTCGCCGCCGCCGACACCGTGTTGCCTGCCGACGTACTCGACGCGATCGACGAGATCGTCGCCCCCGGCACCGACCTGGCCGCGCACGAGAAGAACGACACCCCGCCCGCGCTGCTCGACCCGTCGCTGCGACGCCGGTGACCACGCAGGCTCCGGACCGCCCTCGGCGTCCGGAGCCTGCGTGCTGCTCGGTGTACTCGGTGTACTCGGCCTCGCTCCGGCGGTCCACGCCGTACCGGGCCGCACCCCGGTTCTCGGTGTCACGCGCCGACAGGTGGCACGCGCCGATGGTTGCCACCCGACGGGTGCCCCGGGCCCGGCCCACTCCGGCGACCCGCACCGCGGCGAAGCGGGTTCACCCCACCGTCGCGCGGGTTTCGCGCGCGATGCACACATCCTCCCCGGCGGTGACGACCACGGTTCGCACCCGCGCACCCGCCTCGCCGATCTCGCCGTCGGCGCGCGTCGCGGCGTTGGCCTCGGCATGCAACCGCACTCCCAGGAATCCCAGTTCGGCGACCGCCTCGGTGCGCAGCGTGTCGTCGTGTTCGCCCACCCCACCGGTGAAGACCAGGACGTCCAGGCCACCCATCGCGGCGGCCATCGCGGCGATCCTGGTACGCACCCGGTACGCGTAGATCCCGCGCGCCAGTCGCGCGCGCGGATCCCCCGCGTCGGCGTCGGCCCGGATCGCGCGCATGTCGCCACCGTGCCCGGCCAACGCGCTCAGCCCCGCGCCATGCTCCAACACCTGCTCCAGGTCGTCGAGTTCGACCCCGTTGCGGAGCAGCCACACGAGCATGCCGGGGTCCAGGTCACCGGCGCGGGTGGCCATCACCAGGCCCTCCGTCGGGGTGAAGCCCATCGTGGTGTCGACACAACTCCCGCCCCGGATCGCGGCCAACGAGGCCCCGGCACCGAGGTGGCAGGTCACCACGCGCGCCGATGCCGGGTCCGTACCGGTCAGTTCACATGCCCGCGCCGACGCGTAGGCGTGCGACAGGCCGTGGAAGCCGTAGCGGCGCAGGCCCCACTCCGCGCGCCACGCCTCGGGGAGCGCGTAGGTGCTCGCCTCGGCGGGGAGGGTGTGGTGGAAGGCGGTGTCGAAGCAGGCGACCGCGGGCAGTTCGGGACACAGTTCGTGAAGCGCGTCGATGCCGGCGATCGCCCGGTCCTGGTGCAGCGGCGCGAGCGGGCGCAGCGCGGCGATGCGCGCGTACACCTGCGGATCGAGTCGGGCCGGCCCGGTGAAGTCGGCGCCGCCGTGCACGATGCGGTGCCCGACGGCCTCGACGGATCCCGCCGAGCGCACGAACTCGGCGATCGCCGCGGACGGGATCGTGTCGGCGCAGCTCACGTTCGAGGTGCGGACGATCGTGTCGTCCGGGTCGACCACGGACAACTTCAGGCTGGAGGAGCCCGCGTTGACGACCAGGACACGTCCGCCGGCGCCGGCATTCGTACTGCGGGTGGCCTCAACGGACATCGCGCACCCCCGTCTCGGCCGAAGCACGCAGCGGCCCGCCGGCGGCGGCGACTCGGGCGTCGATCGCCTGCCTGCGCCGGCGCCCGTCGGCTCGCCACGACGGTGGCCGTAGGGCAGGCCGGTCGCTCTCGCGTACGCGCCATTCGGGATCGGCCGGACCGGGCCGGCACGAACGAACGCCCCGACACGGAATCCGCGGCATCGGCGCCGGGCGGGTGGTGACCAATCCCGGTGCCGCTGCGATGTACGTCGAACACGGATACGACGGGCACGTCTTCGCGCGGCGACCGGCGAAGCGCCGGTGTGCGGACGCGGGAGCCGTCCGATGGTGGGCGATGAGGGACACGACGACCGCCTCCTGGTGGTGCATGCGTCGATGACGCTTCCCAGGACAGCGCACTTCACGCGTGCGCACCCGGGCCGAACGGCCCTGTCGGTCGGCCGAAGGGCACACACAGCCGGACATCGACGCACCCCGGACCGGCTGTCGGTCGGGGTGCATCGGTGGGTGTCGGTGCGCGTCGGGATCCGCGCGGACCGCCCGCCGGCCTCAGGTCCGGCGCCCCTCCTTGCCCTGGTGCAACTCGGTCGCGTACACCGCCGCCTGGACACGGCGTTCCAGGCCGAGCTTGTTGAGCACCGCGGAGACGTAGTTCTTGACGGTCTTCTCCGCCAGGCCCAGGCTCTCGGCGATCTCCCGGTTCGTCTGACCCTGGGCGATGTGCTCCAGGACCTGTTTCTCCCGCTCGCTGAGCCCGGTGGGGCCCGGTTCGGCGGCGGGCCCCTTGCGTACTCGTTCCAGAACGCGCGTGGTCACCGCCGGATCCAGCAGGGACTGCCCGGCGGCGACCGCGCGTACCGCCGCGATCAGGTCCTGCCCGCGAACCTGCTTGAGCACGTACCCCGCCGCCCCCGCCATGATCGCCGCGAACAGCGCGTCTTCGTCGTCGTACGAGGTCAGGATCAGCGCGTTGATCTCCGGGAAGCGCGAGCGCACCTCGCGGCACACGTCGATGCCGCTGCCGTCCGGCAGGCGCCCGTCCAGGATGGCCACGTCGGGGCGCAGTGCGGGGATGCGCCGGGTGGCCTCGGCGGCCGAACCCGACTCGCCGATGATCTCGATGTCGGGTTCACCGCCGAGCAGGTCGGCCAGGCCCCTGCGGACCACTTCGTGGTCGTCCAGCAGGAACACGCGAATGGGCGGTGTCGACACGGCCCTCCTCCGGAGGTCAGTCGTGGCTCTATGGTCGCTGTTGTCATCGTCGGACGCCGAAGGCTCCCGTATCCGTCACCGTAGCGGGCGGCGCGGCCTGGGGGCACGGTCGGCGGGATCACGGTCGATCGACGACGGTGTGCGTTCGAGGGGGAGAGGACGGGCCGGGTGTGGTTTGACACGATGGGCTCACGAAGAGTTTCGCCGGATGTACCAACCGTGGGAGGGGCTGTGGCGTCGGACGAGCGACCGGCATTGCCGCGTATGCGCTTGGACGAGTTGCTGGACGAGCTCCAGGCCCATGTGGAGGTGGTGCGCGCGACTCGGGATCGGGTGAGCGGGCTGCTGGAGGCCGTGCTCTCGGTGGGCAGCGACCTGGACCTGGAGACCGTGCTCCGGCGGATCGTGGAATCGGCGGTGACCCTGGTCGACGCCGAGTACGGCGCCCTCGGGGTGATCGGCGACGAGCGGCTCGCCCGCTTCCTCCCGGTGGGCATGGACCCGGAAACCATCCTGCGGATCGGGCCCTTCCCCACCGGGCGCGGCATCCTGGGGCTGATCATCCGGGATCCGCATCCGCTGCGCCTGCACGACCTCTCCGAACACCCGGACTCGTTCGGATTCCCGCCCGGCCACCCGCCGATGAACACCTTCGTGGGCGTGCCGATCCGGATCCGCGACACGGTCTTCGGCAACCTCTACCTCACCGAGAAGCGCGGCGGCGCGGACTTCGACGAGGACGACGAGGCGGTCCTGCGCACCCTCGCGGCGGCGGCCGGCGTCGCCATCGACAACGCGCGCCTGTACGACGATGTCCGCCGCCGCGAACGCTGGCTCGCCGCGACCTCCGACCTGACCCGCAGCCTGCTTTCCGGCGACAGCCCCGCCGACGTGCTGCGCACGTTCACCGAGACCGTCCGGGACATGACCGACGCCGACCTGGTCACCCTCGCGGTGCCCGTGCCCGGCACCGACGACCTGGTCGTCGAGGCCGCCGCGGGCCCCCTCGCCGACCGCGTCCGCGGACTGGTCCTGTCCGGCGAAAGCACGCTGATGGGCAAGGTGTTCGGCTCGGGTGAGACGATCACCAGCAGCGATCTCAGCCACGACCCGGGGGCGGTGGTGGCGACCGCGGTGGGGTCCGAACTCGGCTCCGCGTTTCTGCTGCCGCTCGGCACCCCCGAGCGCATCCACGGCGTGCTCCAGGTCGCGAACCGGACGGAGCGTCCGCAGCTGACGGAGGCGGTGCTGCGCATGGTCACCGGCTTCGCCGACCACGCCGCGCTGGCCCTGGAGATCGCGGAACGGCGCCGCGACGCGGAGCTGTTGACCGTACTCCAGGACCGCGACCGGATCGCCCGGGACCTGCACGACCTGGCCATCCAACGCCTGTTCGCCACCGGCATGACACTCCAGAGCGCGACGCGCTTCATCGAGCACCCCGAGGCCCTGGAGCGGGTCGAATCGGCGGTGGACGCGCTGGACGACACGATCAAGGTCATCCGGTCGACGATCTTCTCCCTCAAGTCCCGAGGGCGCGACGCCGGCCCGGGACTGCGCTCGCGCTGTCTGCGCGAGGTGGACGCGGTCACCGAAATGCTGGGCTTCGCCCCGACGTTGCGCGTCGACGGCCTGCTGGACACGCGGGTGCCGGAGTCGATTGCGGCCCAGGTGATCGCGGTGTTGCGCGAAGCACTCGCGAACGCCGCCCGTCATGCCCACGCAAGCCGCGTGGAGGTACACGTCGAGGCGGACGACAAGCACGTGCGGGTACGAGTACGCGACGACGGCGTGGGTCCGCCGTCGGCCCCGACCCGCGACAGCGGACTCGGCAACATGCGGGAGCGGGCCGAAACCCTCGGCGGAGCCTGCTCGTTCGGACCGTCCCCGGACGGCGGCGCCGTCCTGGAATGGCACGTCCCCCTGGACTGACCACGCGAGAGCCCTCGGCCCGCCAACTCCCGACACCGGACAGGGGACGACGAACCACCCGACGGGCGGACCGTGGCGATCCACGCCCCGCTCGGCGTCCTGCATGGTGTCCGGGACCGGCGCACCGGTGTCCCGAACGGCGCCGGCTTCCGGGTTCAGCGCAGTCGCCGCAGGTACGGGTCCTGTCCGTGGCGCGGGGCCAAGCGGATACGGGCGTCGACGACGGTGACGCCGTCGGGACGGGCGACCAGCGGATTCAGGTCGGCTTCCGCGAGCTGGGGCACGTCGTCCGCGAGCCTGGACAGTCGGTGCAGGATGTCCTCGACCCCGGCGGTGTCGGTGGCCGCCGCGCCCCGGTGGCCGTACAGCAGCGGTGCCCCGCGTGAATCGGCCAACAACGAGTGGGCATCCAGGTCGGTCAGCGGGGTCAGCCGCGTACCGTGGTCGGCGAGCACGTCGGTGGTCACTCCGCCGAGTCCGAATACCACCAGCGGGCCCAGCACCTCGTCCTGGGTCACCCCGGCGATCAGTTCGACGCCCGGCGCGGCCATGGGCTGCACGACCACGCTCTCCATCAGGGCCCCGATCCGGTGGGCGAGATCGGTGAACGCGGCGCGCACCGCGTCGTCGCCGACCAGCCGCAACCGGACCCCGCCCACGTCGCTCTTGTGCACGATGTGCGGTCCGTACGCCTTGAGCACGACCGCGCCGTCGACGCCCGACGGAGCCAGTTCACGCGCCATCGCCACCGCCTCCTCGGCATCGAAGGCCTGCCGCCACGGACTCACCCGGATGCCGTACGTGCCCAGCATGCGCGCGCACTCGCGAGGCGGCAGCCAGCCACCGTCGGGCTCGCGCAGCAGGAACTCGGCGGCGAGCGAGCGGGCCGCGCCGCGATCGACGTCGTTCAGCGCCGGCACCGTGCCGCGGGGCCGGGTCGACCACATCGCCCGTTCATAGGCGTGCGCGAGCGCCACGGCGGCCGTGCGCGCGTCCCCGTACACCGGCACCGTGCCGCCCACGGCGGGCAACAGGTCCACGGCGGCGACGCGTTCGGGGGCGATCACCAGCACGGGCCGCGCACGGACGGCGGGACCCTCCAGGATGTCGCCGAGCGGATCGCCGAGCGCGGTCGGGGCCAGGGCCAGGACGACGGCGTCCACGTGGCCCGCCGCCAACACCAGGTCCACGCACCGGCGCAGCGTCTCGCCGTCCACGGTGGCGGTGGTGTCCACCGGGTTGGCGCACGCGGCGCCGGCGGGCAGCAGCGCGCGGAGCTCGGCCTCGACATCGGGGCCGAAGCGCGGCACGGCCAGGCCCGCGTCCACGCAGGCGTCCGCGGCCAGTACCCCGGCGCCGCCCGCGTTGCCGATCACCGCCACCGAGGCGCCGTCGGGCAATGGCTGGGAGTGCAGCAACGCGGCCACCGCCACCAGGTCCCCGAGGGTCTGCACGGCGGTCACTCCCGCCTGGCGGAACAACGCCCCACGCGCCACGGTCGGGGTCACCGCGGCGGCCGTGTGCGACCCGGCGGCGCGACGGCCGGCCGCGGAACGCCCCGCGTCCACGGTCAGCACCGGCTTGGTGCGGCCCACGGCGCGCGCGATCCGGGAGAACTTGCGCGGATTGCCGAAGGACTCCAGGTGCAGGATCGCCATCGTGGTCCGGGTGTCGGCCTGCCACCACTGGAGCATGTCGTTGCCGCTGACGTCGTACTTGTCACCGAGCGACGCGAAGGTCGACACCCCGATCCCCAGTCGGTTCAGCTGCTCCGTCAACGCGATCCCCACTCCGCCGGACTGCACCGCCACCCCGGCGCTGCCGGCAGCGGGCACGACCCAGCCGAAGGTCGCGTTCAGCGCCGTGGCGGGATCGGTCTGCGCGATGCCCAGACAATTCGGGCCGACCATCCGCATGCCGTGCCGGCGGACCGAGTCGTGCACCCGCGCGGCCTGCTCCGGCGTTCCGCCCGAGGTGATCACGACCAGGGCGCGCACGCCGGCGCGTCCGCAGTCCTCGACCAGATCGGGAACCCGGTCCGCCGGCACGGCCACCACCACCAGGTCCGGCACCTCGGGAAGCAGGTCCGGCGTCGGGAAGGCGGGCACCCCGTCCACCTCGGTCGCGGTGGGGTGCAATACCGCCAGGGTCCCGGTGAAGTGCGCCGCCTTCAGGTTCCGCAGCAGGGCCCGGCCGACGGAGTCCGCCCGACGGCCCGCGCCCGCCACCGCGACCGATCGCGGTGCGAACAGCGGCACCAGACTGGCCACGTCCGCGAGGGCCTCCCGCCGCGCCAGGGCGGTCAGGTATCGCTCGGTCGAGGGAATGTCGCCGTCCAGCGGGATCACGCAGTTCATCACCCCCGCCACGAGGCGGTTGCGCACCGGCAACCCCATGTCCTCCAGGACCCGCAACATCGGCCGATTCCACGGCAACGTGTCCGCGACCAGCGTGTGCACCTTGTCCGCGCGGGCCATCGTGACCACGTGCTCGATCAGCAGCGTGCCGATCCCCCTGCCGTGCCAGGCGTCGGCCACCGCCAGAGCGAGTTCGGCCTCGCCCGAGTCGGGGTCGCCGTTGTACTCGACGACCCCGACCACCTCGCCCCCGTCGTGGGTGAGCGCGATCAGCGCGCCGCACCCGGCCCGGTCGGGTGCGGTCACCCGATCGGCGGTTTCCCGCGCCGACGTCTGCGAAGCACCGAAGAACCGCAGGTACAGACTCTCCGGCGACATCGTGTGGTGCATCGCCAGTACCCCATCCCGGTCCTCGGGTCCCGGCGGCCGCAGCAGAACCGTCTCGCCGTCCGCGGCCAACGCCCAGACCTCGTGCGGTGTGCCGAACTCGTTCATGGACCCGTCCCTTCGGCCGAGGCGCGTACGCGCCGCTCCCCCTCACCCTCGCGCCGATCCCCGACCCGGGGCAGGGCCGACCGGTCCCCCCGCCCGGGCCGAACGACCCTGCCCGCCCCCGTCCGACAGCGGAGGCGACCGCGCCGGCCGGAGTCGGCGCGCGTTCGGGTGAATGAGTGCACCGGCCAGTTGCCTCGCGGGGGTGGCGTCGTTGGAGGTCTTGTGCGTCGCACTCGCGGCGCGGACGGGCGAAAAACGGAGAGTGCAGTGAACACGTACAAGAAGGCCACGATCATGGCGGCCGGCACCGCCGCTCTGGTGATGGCCGGCGCCGGAGCCGCCAGCGCCCAGGCCGACGCCGACGGTGCCGCCGTCGACTCCCCCGGCGTGCTCTCCGGCAACAACATCCAGATCCCGGTGCACATCCCGATCAACCTGTGCGGCAACACCGTCGACATCATCGCCGCCCTCAACCCGACGTTCGGCAACACCTGCCTGAACATCGACGGCGACGACGACCACGACGAGCACCACGAGGGCCACGAGGGCCACAAGGGTGGGGACTCCGGCGGCCACCACGGCTGATCCCCCGCCGACACCCATCTCGGACGTTCCTCCACGTCCGGCACACCGCGACCCCCGCGCTGCATCCCGCGGGGGTCGCGGCATGTCCGGCCCCATGACGACGAGCGACCCCGACATGCACACATTCGTGGTCACTCGTCCACACACCGTCACCAATTCCGCCGATAAGACCGCCGCATCGTGAGCAAGAGATGCAAAGCGGTCAATTCGTGCTGCACTGGATTCATGGACGTGCGGCCGTCGGCGTGCCGTGGACGGACATCGCGCCCCATGCCGTCGAGCGCGCGTTCACGCCCATCGCCGGCGCCTCGAAACCCACCCCGACCCGACTCGCGAACGCCTACCGGGTGGGCGAGCAACTCCCGGCCCCGACCGAGGCGCCCGCCGCCGACGACGAGGAATCGACACACCACGCCGAACCCGGCCGGGACGATGCGAAAGGCAGCACCATGGACACCCTCGACGAGCGAGTCGAAATCGCCCGCGCCCTGCTGTCCGCCGGGATCACTCCGGCCGACCTCGAACTCTCGCCCGACCTGGCCGCCGCGCCGGAAGGCCCCGTCCTGGCCGCCGACCTCGGGATCGTCTTCCCCGACGGACTCGCCCCCGTGCCCCAGCCCTTCGACGTCGATCCGTCCCCCGACGCCGCGCTGCCTCGCGCCGACGTCGTCGTGATCACCTGGACCGTCGCCGAACAGGACGCCCTCGCCGACGTGTTCACCCAGGGCTTCGGTCGGCTGCGCTGGTACCGGTACACCCGCCGCTTCGAGGAGCACTACCGGCCGCTGATCAGGGGCGGAGCCCCCTCGCTCGCCGCCCGCCCGCCACGCCTGGGCTCGTACTTCCCGGTCAGGCTCGGCAATCTGAACGTGCTGTGCGTGAAGTCCGAACTCCACCTCAACCAGGACGGTCGCAAGACCGGCGAAGGCACCGCCACCCTGCCCGTCCGGGACTTCTTCGAGCAGATCATCGAGGAGGTCCGGCCGCGCGTGATCGCCACCATCGGCACCTCGGGCAGCGTCTTCGGCGACTTCCCCCTGGGCGACGTGGTGGTCACGCGCGCGGCGAAGTTCCGCTGTCAAAAGGAGTTTCGCAACGAGGCGTTCAACGGCCGCACGTTCCGGTGCGACCGCACCTTCCCGCTCGGCCGGATCGAGGACGCGCAACGGCTCATGCGCGGCTTCGCCGCCCGGCTCACCGAACCGCCACTGGGCCCGCCGTCCACCCGTTTCCCCTTCGCCGGGCCGCTGGTGCGGCCCCCCGACAACACCCCGACGGTCCGCATCGAGCAGGACGCGCGGGACATGCCCGAGTTCCACCCGATCCTGACCACCGACTACTTCGAGTACGGCACGTCCACCAACGGCCTGGAAAACGAGGGTGCGGCGGTCGAGATGGGCGACGCCGCGCTCGGCCTGGCCTGCGCAGGTCTCACCGACGCGGGCTCGGATCACGTGCCCGACTGGGTGGTCGTCCGCAACATGTCCGATCCGCAGATCAACGGCGAACTCCCCACGCGCGAATTCCGCCTCAACCCGCAGACCATGTGGGCGGTGTCCTACTACGAGGCGTACGGCTACTGGACCAGCGTCTGCGGTGCGCTCACCACATGGGGCCTGCTCGCGGGGCTCTCCGAGGCGGGCATCGACGATGCCTGACCCGCCGGCCGTCACCCGGCTCCCGATCGAGGTCGAGCTGCTGTTCGAGCTGATGCCGTGCAATGCGTTGCGCACCTCGCAGTTCGCCGGCCCCGGAGCCCATCCGTGCGCCTACTTCCGCTCGTGGGGTACCTACCACGCCTACGACTACGATGCCGACGAGCCGCCGCCGGACGCCTCGATCGTGCGGCCCTCGCACTACACCGGCCGCATGACCCCGCTGCCGGAGCCGTTGTCCGGTTGCCGCAAGGCCCCGATCCTCGCCGTCGGCATCAATCCCAACCTCCCGGGCTGGTGGCCGGACAGCCACGGCTCGCTCACTCCCGACTTCGACTCCGTGCGCCAATACGCGCACTACTTCCGCCACCGAGGGGTGTTCAAGCCCGAGTTGCCCGACGACGCGTATCGCGCCTTCGGCGGCGGACCGCACGACGATCCCCTGGCCGGGATCCCGCTCACCGTTCCCGAGAACGCCCGGGGCCGCCGGGAGATCGCGGTCCGCGAGCAGCCGCAGCGCATGTATCTCGTCTACCAGGAGCTGCTGGACGCCCTCGGCGCGGAACTGGGCCTGGACCGGGGCACGCTCGCCGTCGGCGAGGACCTGTCGTACGGCAACATGGTCGCCTGCGCGTCGGCCAAGTGGACCACCCGACCCGACCCGCGGAACCCCGCCCTGCCGCCGATGACCGACGAGCAGCGGGTCGGGATCGTCGGCGAGTGTTTCCGTACCCGCCGCCATCTGCTGCGGCAGATGTTCCAGTCGCTGCCGGCCGTGATCCTCGTGCTCGGGCAGAGCACCGCCAACGCCTTCACCGGCGAACTCGGCGACCGCCTGCAACCGCTACCCGCCCCGGAGACCCCCATGGCGCAGCTGATGGCGAGCGAGATCCGGCTCGCCTACGGCACTCTCGACGACGGCGAGGAACTCGACGCCCGGGTGTTGTTCGCCCCGCATCCCACCGGGCATCCCGACGACTACGCGCGGGCCCGGCCGCTGCTCGTCGAACAACTCCTGCACGAGGCCCGCTCCGGCCGGCTGGGTCACGACGAACGCATCGGGCATCTGACGCGTCCCCGCGGCTCGTGCTCCTTCTGCCCGCTGCTGGGCATCGGCCCGTGCCCCTACACCGACGTACTCACGCCGCTCCCCGGGGGCGGCCCCGCTCTGCTCGCCGACGGATCGGCGCCGGTGGCGGCGGAGAAACGCACCCAACTGCGCCTGCTCGACGGCATCACCGAACGGGCCGCGCCCGTCGCCGAGGTCTGGGCCCACACCGACGACCGGGAGGACTGACGCCGTAGCAGTGCCACCGGCGCCGGCACCCTCCGAAAGCGAGACCACGATGGCCGGGACAACCGACCCCGAGGGGGCAGTCGACCCGCGGTACCGCATCGCCGTCTACTTCGACGGCGACCGTGAGGCCGAGCGCATCGAGGCGATCCTCGAGGAGCGCACGCACCGCTATCGGGGGGTCGTCCTCGCCGAGACCTCCGCGGAGCGGATCGGCCGACTTCGCGCGGCCGGCTGCATCGTCGACGTCCGCGCCGATCTCACCGCCGAACACGCGGCCCGGAGCGAAGGCACCGCAACCGACGCGCTACCCGGCAGCGCCGGCCCGCAGAGCATGTTGCCCCCGCGCGGCGCCGGCGCGGCCGGCACCACCGACCGAGTCGCGCCCGACCCGGAGTTCGTGGCCGACCTCACCGAACGTGCGGTGGGCGCGGGCGAACAGCACGCCGCCGACCCGGAGACCGCGGCGCCTCTTCCCGCGCCGTCGGGCGAGCCGCGGTACAACACCTACCTGGTGCGCATACCCGGACCGCTGGACCGGGACCGCCGTGCCGCCTTCGCCGAGATCGGGGCCCGCATCGTCGAGTTCCAACCGGCCGGCACCTACCGGCTCCGTCTCACCCGCGAGCAACGCGACCGGGTCGCCGACCTGTCGTGGGTGATCGCGGTGCGCCCCTGGGACCTCGCCGACACGGTCACGTACGCGCTCGGCGACGCGCTCGCCCTGGACGCCCGGCGGGCCGCCGGTCCACAACTGGCCGGCGACGAGGGCGCCGCCGTACCGGACCCGTACCTCGACACCTTCGACGTGCTCGTGCACGACCCCCTCGACCTCGCCACGCTCCGCCCCGCCCTCGACGCCACGCCCGGCGTCGAGGTGCTCGCCGCCGTCGATGTCATGCTGCGCTTTCGCACCGACCTGACCGGGGACCGACGGCGCGACCTGCTCGCCGTCGTTGCCGCCCGGGAGGAAACCCGCCGGGTCGCCCCCTATCGGCCGCCTCTGCTCTATGCCGACCATGCCCGCCGGCTCGTCGGCGTGGACCGCATCGGACCCCGAGCCGACGGCGACGCGCCGACGGCCCCGGTGCCCTGGACCGGGGCGGGCGAGATCGTCGGCGTGTTCGACAGCGGCGTCGACGGCACCCACCCCGACCTGGTCGACCGCATCGCCGCGGGCGAATCCCTGGTCGGCGGCGACACGTTCGACCTCTGCGGCCACGGCACCCACGTGGCCGGCATCATCGCCGGCTCCGGCGCGGCGAGCGGTGGCCGAATCACCGGTGTCGCCCCCGGTGCCCGGCTGGCCGTCTTCCGCGTCTTCGACGAGGACAACCGCCTCCACGTGGGCCCCAGCCTGGGCCCGCTGCTCGCCCGTGCCGTCGACGCGGGAGCGCACATCATCAACCTCAGCTGGGGCAACCCGCTGTCCGGCAGCTACGACCAATACTCGCTCGCCGTGGACAAGTTCGTCGCCGAGCATCCCGACGTGCTCGTGATCGTCGCGGCCGGCAACAGCGGCGTCGCCCCCAGGGGAACCCACGAGTTCAACACCTGCGGCACCCCCGCCACCGCCAAGAACGTGCTCACCGTCGGCGCGTGCGACACCGACCGCGACAACGACGGCCTCGCGGAGCTGACCTGGGATCGTTTCCGTCAGCCCCAGTTCCCGTTGCCACCGGCCGGTGGCGAACACGTGTGCGGCGACCCCGACCTGCCTGCCGCGATCAGCAGTCGAGGCCCCAGCGACTACGGCAGCGTGGTGCCGCATCTGCTGGCCCCGGGCACCTTCGTGCTCTCGGCCCGCAGCAGCAGCGCACGGATGGACCCGCGGCTGCCCTGGCGCGAAAACCCCGACCACGACGGGCGCTACGTGTACATCGGCGGCACCAGCATGGCCGCTCCCGTCGTCGCCGGCGCCGCCGCCGTGGTCCGGCAGTACCTGCGCGAGGTGCACCTGCTCGCATCGCCCTCCGCCGCGCTCATGAAAGCCGTCCTGATCGCCGCGACCCGCCGCCTGCCTTCGCTGCGCACACCGAACAGCGCGCAGGATCTCGGCTACCCGGACTTCGACCAGGGCTTCGGGCGGTTGGACCTGGGCATCGTCCTGCCCACCCCCGACGCGCCGGCGGATCGCCGGCTCGTGTGGGCCGACCTGTCCGACGCCGATCCCGACGCGCTCGAAGCGTTCGCCGACCCGGAGGGCACCCGGCGCGGCAGTCGCGCCTACCGCCTCACCGTGCCGGCCGGCCCGCACCCCGACGACCTGCGCGTGGTCCTGGCCTGGACCGACCAGCCGGGCAGCGCCGTGCAGAACAACCTCGACCTCGCGGTGACCACACCCGACGGCACCATGCTCGTGGGCAATCAGGAGCACACCTACAACAAGGTCCCCGGCTTCGACCGCAGCGCGGTGCTGCGACTCACCGGCCTCCCGCTCGACCGCGCCAACACGGTCGAGTCCGTCCGCATCGGTAACCCGCCGCCCGGCACGTACACGATCAGGGTGTTCGCGCAGAACACGCCCTTCCCTGCCCAGGGTTACGCGCTGTGCGTCGCCGGTCCGATCGACGAGGCGGGGCTGACGACGCCCTGAGGACAGAGTGCCTCGATCGGCGACAGGACCGTGCGGCCCGGCGCTCGGGTACGGTCGCTCGGGCGGCCTCGCACCGCCCGAGCGGGTCGCCGCACTCCGCCGGCGGCTCGGGAGCCGGACCGCGACCGGGTGTTTCGCCACCCGAACGTCGGGCAGTCCCATCCCGATCCCGGCCTTGCCGACCACGGCCGGGGGTCGGACCGTCTCGACCGGAGGCCTCGTGTCGCAAGGTGCGGAAACCATGCGGATCGCCGTCACCACCCCGACCGGCAACGTCGGCCGCCATGTCGTCGCCACGCTGATCCGTGCCGGGATCCGGCCGCGCCTTCTGCTGCGCGAGCCCGACCGGCTGGCTTGCGACGTCCGGGAGGAGGTGGACGCGGTGCGGGTCGACCAATACGACGCCGACGCGGTGGTGGCCGCCACGGCCGGTATCGATGCGCTGTTCTGGGTGGATCCGACCACCGGCGGCGAGGATCCGCTCGCCGACTATGCCCGCGCCACCGAGAGCGTGGTCCGCGCCGTCACCGAGAACGGGATCGGCCGGGTCGTCTTCCAGAGCAGCGTCGGCGCCGAGAAGCGGCACGGCGCCGGCGAGATCGACGGACTGGCGCACACCGAAACCGCGTTGGACGACACCGGCGTCGACGTCGTGCACCTTCGCTGCGGCTACTTCTTCACCAACCTGGAACTCCAGCTCGACGCCCTGCGAGCCGGTGTCCTGGAGGTGATCCTTCCGCTCGACCAGCCCATGGCCTGGGTCGCACCTCGCGACATCGCCGAGGTGGCCGCGACCCGCCTGCTCTCACCCGCCTGGTCCGGACGCCGCGTGCAAGCGGTGCACGGACCCGCCGACCTCACCTGGCGACAGGTCGCCGAAATCCTGACCGCAGCCACCGGTCGGCGGATCGACGTGCGACGCATCGACGACGACGCCATGCGCGCCCGCCTCCGACAGGCCGGGATGACGGACGGATTGGTCGAGGCCGTACTCGGAATGTCCACCGGTCTGCGGGAGGACTTCGTCCCCGAACAACGCCGCACCATCCACACCACCACGCCGACCACCCTCACCGCATGGGCCCACGACCACCTTCGACACCGGATCCTCGACGCCGCGGATGCCCCGGACGCCACCGGGGAGTCGGCCGCCGCGGGAGAGCACGCGTCCGGGCGGTGACCCGGTCGTGGTCCCGCCGGCCGATGTCGGCTCGGCGGGACCAATCCATCATCAACGCCCGTCGATCAGCAGGACCCGCCGTACCCGGTAGGGCCCGATTCGGACCGTCAGGCGGCGTGGTTGCCCCGACGCCGGCGCAGCAGGATGCCGCCGCCGACCAGGACCGCGGCGACGGCGAGGAGCCCGCCCACCGCGACCGAGCCGGTCTGCGCGAGCGACTTGCCGCCGCCGGTCGACGCGGGCTTCGAGGGGGTCGGGACGACCGTGTCCGAGGCGCTCGGCGACGCGGACGACGAAGGCGTCCCGGTACCGGCCGACGAGGTGGCGGGCGCGGGGGTCTTCGTGCCGTCGGTCGGCGGCTTGCTGGTCGAGGGAGCCGCGGTGGTCGGCGGCGCGGTGGTCGTCGGGGGCTTGGTGGTCGGGGGCTGGGTCGTCGGCGGCTGAGTGGTCGGCGGCTTGGCCGGGCAGGCGTGCGACAGGTTGAACCAGTTCACCTTGCCGCCCTTGACCTCGGCGACCGCGGAAGTCAACGTGGCTCCGACCGGCGATGCCACGTACGCGTGCTTGTCGGTGGGGGGACCGAAGTTGGTGATCACCTGCTGACCACCCGGCTCGAACGTCACGGTCAGCTTGACGAAGACCGTTCCGTTCGTGGGGAGAACGAAGTGCCAGCCGTCCTTGTCGGCGGGGATCGTCGGGCACTCGCCCCGCTCCACCCCGTTGCCGGTGGCGGTCAGGGGAAGTTTCTGGTGCACGTTTACGGTGTACGTATCGCCGGTGGCGAAGGCCGGCGCCGCGCCGGCGGCCAGAACGAGCGGCACGGCGAGCGCGGCGGCCCACCGTACGGCCTTGGAAGGCGAAGACATGGTGATACCTCTTGGGCAGAAGTGAGTTGCAGCCCAGGGATCCTTCGTATCGCCCGGCACGAGAATCACAGCCGAGACCCCTCGACGCGCCCGCCCGAAAGACCGCTTCGTCCCCCCGGGACCGAAAAGACCCTGGATGAGGGCAGCCGAGATTCCCATCACGGAGAGTTCCGCGTCAAGACAAAATTGTCCGAATCACAGTACATATCCCATTCATCCGCCTTGCCGGCATATAACGATTTCCTACAACGCGGTATTTTTTCGCTCCCGCCCGACGCCGCGATGCGCGCTCCGGCCCAATTTCGAGTCCATATGCCCTACTTCGGCTTTTTCGCGCAGCCCGATCGTGCCGAACCCACCACATCGACCGAATGTTTCCGGCCGGCGGACGGCCCGGCCCGGCTCCCTCGATGCCCCTGACCGCCGCACCCCCGAGCGACGACACTCACCGCCGCACGGGATGAGGTCGTAGCCGTGCTCACGGAATGAGGTCGTAGACGTACTTGGAGGTGAAGTCGAGGCTCAGCCTCGGTGTTCCGCCCGGTGCGCCCGGGCCGAGCGGGGTCACGATCGGGTCGTCGATCCGGTGGCCCAGCAGGTCGGCCGAGGCCGTCATGGGCGGAAGGTAGTTCCGGCCGTTGTGCTGCATCCAACCTTCCCAGATCCGGTCCACGTTGCAGTGGTGGAGGTAGAAGATCGGATCGTTCGGGGACGACGCCGGGCCCATGTCGCCGCCCACCCAGCGGTGCACCTGGTTGTGCAGCCCGGTCCCGATGAAGCCTTCCAGCCGGTTGCGGAATCCGTTCGACGACGCGTCCCAGGGGGCGAAGTCGTATGTGGCCAGGCTGGGATCGCCGCCGAAGAGCGGCACCGTGTTGAAGGCGGCACCCACGTCACCGACGTTCGGAAGCGTGGACGACGACGCCGATCCCAGCGGAGGAAGCGCCCCCAGGCCCCGGCGCAGGCCCCGGTTGGCCTGAACGAGTTGTAGCGAGCTGTCGGTTTCGATGCGGACCCGGAAACTGTTCGGGTCGGCGGGATCGAAGACGAACGGCCCCGTGGAGATCGGATCGCCCCCGCCGCCCATCCATTCCTTCGTCCAGATCAGCCGGCCCGCCGGATCGGGCAGCGACCCGTCCAGGGACCAGTCCCAGTACGGGAGGGCGAAGCCGGAGTCGTTGACGACCCGCTGGATGTTGGCCTCCAGATAGGCCAACATGACGCGGTGCCACGGCAGGAACACCGGTCCGCGGTGGGCCCCGTTGCGGACCATCCAGTTCCCGGTCGGCGGTACCGGAGTGGTCATGGCCCGGTGATGCCAGATCACGAACAGGTCGTACGTGTGGATCGGTGTGTCGGGGCCGGGAATCCCGAAGGCGCTCGTCCCCAGTGTCGTCGGCTCCTGCTTGAGGAGGTTGATGCCGCGGATGTACGCGTCCCGGTCGGCGAGGCTGGTGATGACGTTTTTGCGTACGATCGCCATTTCAGCCACCTCCCGGGTGATTCGACCCGTGCGCATGGCCGTCGTGGCCCCCGTGTCCCGCGTGCCCGCCGGGTCCGGTGACCGGGCCGCCATGACCTCCGCCGGCGGGCGGGAATTCGTCCGGGAAGTACTGGATGAGTGCCTTCACGGTGTCCACGGCGGAGAGGAACTGATACGCGGGCAGGGCATGACAGTGCACCTCCCCGTTGTTCGACACCATCAGATGGGCGGCAACCGACCGATCGTCCACGGTGATCTCGTACGTGGTCTTCACGACTATCCGGTGACCGTCGAATTCCTCCTCGCGAACGCTGTCCATGGAGCCGTGCATCAGCTCGGGCATTGGCAGATCCGCGATATATCGTGCGAGAGCGGCCGGCTCGGCGGCCGCGGCCATGTCCTGGTCGTCCATGAGATTCTCTCCCAAAGCGCGGAGTTGCCTCCGGCGGAGCAACCTCATGGCTCGCCGGCCCGGCGGAACCTGGGGACATCAACCGCAACAACCGCCCCGCATCGGGATCTCCCGGCAGAGCCGACAACGCACAGTCCCACGGCTCCGGGCCGAATTCCCGCAGAGCCGAAATCCCGCGGCTTCTCGTGACCGTGGGTCGCTCGATCCGGAGCGTCTGGCT
This sequence comes from Embleya sp. NPDC050493, assembly GCF_044458105.1. Lineage (NCBI taxonomy): Bacteria > Bacillati > Actinomycetota > Actinomycetes > Kitasatosporales > Streptomycetaceae > Embleya > Embleya sp. NPDC050493. The sequence goes on along the minus strand of NZ_JBITHP010000008.1, from coordinate 83,034 downwards.
ATACATCCAGGAGACGCTCCTGCGGCATGCGCTGCAACTCCTGTCGCACCGGCCGCATTGGGCGTACCGCCAACGGAGTTGGCAAGGACGAGAAGGGGACGGCGTCGGACTGTGCCCGGCGTCAACGGGTGAACTTCGCGATGGCCGCCGGGGTGACGGGGGTGAAGAAGTTGACGAGGTTGCCGTCCGGGTCGCGGAACAGCAGCGACCGGTTGCCCCAGGGCATCGTGGTGGGCTCGTTGACGAAGTCGGTGACGAAGCCGGTCAGGTTCCGGTGCACGCGGTCCACGTCGTCGACGCGGAACTCGGTGATCACGCTGTGGTTGTCCGCCGGGCGGGCAGAGCCGGGGGCGAACAGCGGGACGGTGCGGGTGCCGGCGATCGCGAGGGTGGCGTTGGGGGTCTCGAGTTCGGCGAAGTCCTCGGTGGCCCACACCGCCCGCACTCCTGTGACTCGCTCGTAGAACGCGACGAGGCGCGCGACGTCGCCGGTGATGATGCGGATCGAGACGAAGTCCATGGGTGATCTCCTTGGCTGATGGGGTCGCTGCACGTCACAGGCTAGGAGAAATAGTGGACAGAATCGGTCCTGTATTCGCAGTAGGCTGTGCACATGCCTCGACCCACCGGCCGCGTGCTGACACTCCTGGAGTTGCTGCAGTCGGGCGGCACCCGGACGGCGGCCGAACTCGCCGACCGGCTCGGCGTCGATGGGCGCACCGTGCGGCGGTATGTGGATCATCTGATCGACCTCGACGTGCCGGTGCAGTCGGTGCGCGGCCGCTACGGCGGGTACCGGCTCGCCCCCGGCTACCGTTTGCCTCCGCTCATGCTCAGCGATGACGAGGCGCTGGCCGTGCTGCTCGGCTTGGTCGCCGGTCGCCGGGCAGGATTGATGACGGCGGAGCGCACGGCGAGCGAGACGGTATCGGCCAAGATCCGGCGGGTGCTGCCCAAGCACCTCGCCCGCCGACTCGACACACTCCTGGAATCTCTCGCCTTCACGGATCAACCCGGTGAGTTCGCCACCCCGGACGCCGGAGTCCTGCTCACCATCGCCGATGCGGTACGCCACCGCCGACCGGTCTCGATCGTTTACACCGACCGCGACGGCCGGCGCAGCGAACGCACGCTGCACGCGTACGGGATCGTCGCCCATTCGGGCCGGTGGTACGCCACGGGCACGGACCCCGAGATCGGCGAGGCCCGAACCTTCCGGCTCGATCGCATCGCGGACGCGCGGACCCTGCCCGGCTCATTCGAGGTGCCCGTGGGTCCCGATCCGGCACAGCGCGTGTTGTCAGGGTTCGCCACGGCCGAGTACCGGCATGAGGTGACCTTGCGGATCCACGGGACCGTTGAGCAGATCCGCGCCCACCTTCCCGCGGGCGTCGCGAGCCTGGAGGAGCACGCGCCCACGGCGGGCGAGGACCGGGCGACCGAGCGCTGGCTGCGCGTCGAACTACGGGCGGAGCGGCTCGACTGGTTGCCCCCGGCACTCGCCGCACTCGACCGGCCGTTCGTCATCGAGCGCCCCGATGAACTGCGCGACCTCGTCATCGCGCTCGCCGATCGCCTCGCGTCCTACGCCCGCCGAGCCTGACGGCGAGGCAGGTTCACGAGACAGCCGACCAGGCCGTGTCCGGCGGAACTTGGGTGCGACCGCGGGTGCGACGCCCGCCGGAGATCATCGGTCCGCCCGGGTGTCGGCAAGCCGTTGCCGCGTTGCGACACGGGTTGTGCGGCCCGGGCCGATCGGCGATGGGCGTGGGTGTGGTCAGCCGCCGACGGCCTGTAGCGAGATCCACAGCGCCGACACCGCCAGGAGCAGGGCGGCGGGCGTGGTGAGCAGGCCGAGTCGGGTGAATTCGCCGATGTCCACGTCGGTGTCGTGCGTGTGGAGCACGCGTCGCCACAGCAGCGTGGCCAGCGATCCGACATAGGTGAGGTTGGGGCCGATGTTCACGCCGAGGAGGACGGCGAGCACGGCGCCCGGCCCCGTGGGCGCGGTGAGCGGCAGCAGAACGAGGATGGCGGGCAAATTGTTGATGAGGTTCGCCAGAACCGCCGCCAGTGCGGCCACGCCGAGCAGGGCGGGCAGGCTCGTGCCGTGGGGTACGAGGTGGCGCAGACCGGCGGCGAGGCCGTTGTCGACCACGGCGCGGACCACGATCGCCAGCGCCAGGACGAAGGCGAGGAAGGGCAGCGAGGCGGCGCGGACGATGGCGCGGACGGTGGTGCGGCGTCGGGCGAGTGCGTGGGCGGCGAGCACGAGTGCCCCGGTCATGGCCGCCCAGGCGGGGTCGATCCCGACCGCGGAGGCGACGACGAACCCGATCAGAGTCGAGGCGACGGTGGCCACGGCGAACACCGGCGTCTTCGAGGGCGCGCGGACGGGCCGGGCTTGGGCGCGGGCGTCCAGGTCGGCGGCGAAGAATCGGCGGAAGACGGCGTACTCGATACCGATGGCCACGAGCCAGGGCAGGGTCATCACCGCGGCGAAGCGGGTGAAACTCAGGCCGCAGGCCGTGAACGCCAGGAGATTGGTCAGATTGGACACGGGCAGGAGCAGCGAGGCCGTGTTCGACAGGTGTGCGCAGGCGTACACGTGTGGTTTCGGCCGTATACCCAGGCGGGTGGTGGTGGCGAAGACGACCGGAGTGAGAAGCACGACGGTGGCGTCCAGGCTCAGCACCGCGGTGGTCACGGACGCCAGGGCGAAGGTGCGCACCAGCAGCCGTCGCGGCCGCCCCGCGGCGGTCCGGGCCATCCATGCCCCGCAGGCGAGGAACAGGCCCTCGTCGTCGCACAGTCGGGCCAGGACCAGTACTCCCGCCAGGAAGCCGATCACCGGGCCCAGCCGCAGCGCTTCCTCGTGGGCGTGATCCGGCGAGATCGCCCCCGCGACGAGGACCAGGCCGGCCGCCGGGAGCGCGACGACCGCCTCCGGCCATCCGCGCGGACGGACGACCGCGCAGACCAGCACCGTCACCAGCAGGCCGATCGAACCGACCTCCGCAAACGACGTGCTCAAAACCCACCCCATCGGACGACCGCACGACGACCGTTCGTCGAGACGGACGGCCCACCCGCGCCCCCGCGATGTCGACCTTCGCCGACGACCCTATCGAAGTCGACCCGAACACCTGATCACGTCAAGGCCGGCACGCGGCGATCAGCCAGGCGCGGGAGGCGAACCGGACGCCGTCGCCGGTGTCGTGCGCGTCGAGGGTCGCGCGCAACCGGTCGCGTGCGCGCGCCGCGGACGCGGCGTCCAGGTCGGCGAGCAGTTCCCGAGCCATCTGCAACCGAAGTACCGACGCGTGTGCGTGGTCGGCGTCCGGGCCGTAGTAGACGGGCTCGTGTACGTCGACGACATCCACCGCGGTGAAGCCGGCCCCGGTCAAGACGCGGACGGCGAGATCCGGATCCGCCGGCGCGAAGGCGGCGTCGGCGCCGCCGGCCGACGTCGACACCGGGCGCCCGGGCGCGAGCGCCGCCCGGATCGCGGCGTCCCACTCCTGACGGTCGCGGGCCTGCCAGACGGGGCGCGGCGGTCGTGGCGGTCGCACACGTGTTCGCTCGAAGCCGGGCGCGGCCGATCGGCCGCGCCCGGCTTCGGCCGTCAGGGTCAGGCCGAGCCCAGAACCTCCCGCGCGGCGCGCTCGCCCTCGGTCGCGCCGCCTTCCATGAAGCCCTGGAAGTCGTAGGACGTGTGCTCGCCGGAGATGTGCACGTTCCCCTGCCGGGTCCCCTCGTAGCCGGCGTAGCGGTGCAGGTAGCCGACCGGCCAGTACGAGTAGGCGCCCCACGAGTACGGGTTGTTGGTCCACGACGACAGCTGGGCCCTACCGGTCCACTGGGCCTTCGTGCCGGGGAAGAGGTTGTCGATCTGCCCCAGGTAGGTGCGCGCCAGGTTCGCGACATAGGCGTCCTGCTCGGCGGTATTGAACGGGCCGGCCGGGGTGAGACCGGAGGCCTTGGTACCGCCGCCGTACTGGATCAGCACGCCCTTGGTGCCCGGCTGGCCCTTGGTGGTGTCCCAGGTCTGCTGGAACGGCAGGTCGGTGAAGGAGTCCCCGGCCGCCACGCCCGGCCAGGGTCCGAGGCCGTTGCCGCCGACCCCCAGCCAGGTGCGCTTGGCGAACTGCATGTTGAGTTTGGAGACGTGGCCCATGCGGGAGTCGCGGAGCAGGTTCGTCATCATCGGGTCGAAGCCGGCCCGGGTCAGGTCCAGGCCCTTCAGGATCGGCAGCGGCACGGCCAGGATCGTATGGTCGGCCGTCACCGTCGTCGTCGTGCCATTGGTGTCGAAGGTGAGGGTCTGGGTGCCGTCGCTGTTCGCCCGCACGGCGACCAGCCTGTGTCCCATCCGCACCGTGCCGGACGGCAGCGCCGCCGCGATGGCGAGCGGGACCTGGTCGTTGCCGCCGACCACGTGGTAGCGCTCGTTGGAGCCGCCCCAGATGTTGAAGTGCCCCGGGTTGGACTGCCAGCCGAGCATGCAGACGGCGGCGTAGGCGGACTGCTCGACGGTCTCCGCGCCGTACTCGACGTTGTAGGCCACGTCGAGGAATTGGCCGAGCGTGGACGAGGAGCCGCCCGGGGTCCGGGAATCGATCCAGTCCCGCAGGTTCATGTTCGAGATCGCGGTGCCGGTGGCGGTGGTGCGATTCCACGTGACGTCGCCGCATTCCTGGTAGTCCCGGCGGACCGCCTGGTACATCGCCTTGAAATCCTCGTCGGCCTGCGCGCGCGGATAGTAGGCGTTGTCGAACCACAGGGTCTCGGTGGCGCCGTTCGGCCCGGAGCCGGCGAAGTCCACGGTGGCCAGCCCGAATCGGCGGCACAGTTCGAGCATCTTCTTGTGCCCGGTGTCGATCAGCTCACCACCGATCTCCGAGGTCTGGCCGCCGCCCCAGTAGGTCTTCTGCGAGTACATCCGGCCGCCCACCCGGGTGGGATTCGCCTCGTACACGGTGGACTTCACCCCGGCGTCGGCCAGGGTCAGCGCCGCCGTCAGCCCGGCGATGCCCGCGCCGACGATGACCACCCGGCCCGGGTTCACCGGAGGTCTCGGCGCGGTCTCGGCGGCGAACGCCGGCCGGGACAACCCGGCGCCGGCCAGGCCCAGGCCGATGCCCACGACTCCGGCGCGCTTGATCAACGTACGCCGGCTCGGCCCGGTGGGGTCGGCGGTGGCCTCGTCACGGATGCCCCGGTACTCCCCGACCGGCATACGCAGGACCGCGGCGGCTCGGTGGTCGGCGGCCGTGCGCTGCAGCGCGGCCATGGCAGGGGTACGGCTCATTGTGGCGCTCCTTGGAAAGCGGTCGATTCCGTGCCGGGAGGAGAGGGGGAAGGGGATATGCACACGACGAAGCCCCGGGAAGTACGCAGAGCCGGAAGGAGTACGCGGTGCCCGGGGCCTGGGGTGGGGAGGGATCCGACGGGCCGTCAGCTTCCCGCCGAATCGAGACCTCCCACAACCGACAATGAGTCAGGACATCGGTCGAGGGAGCGACACTGTGTCCGTTGCCTCCGGGGGTCGGGAAGCGGGGCCGGATCGTCGGGTGGTCGATGTCGGCGCTTGCGGTCGGCGGGTCGATCGTCGTGCGGCCCGCGATGCGATCGTCGGACCGGCCCTGTGCGGCCGGGGCGACGTGCTCGCCTTCGCTGTCGGTGAGTTCGTCCGACTCCGTCGCGGGACCCGGGTGGAGCCGCCCGGTGAGGTACCGGTCGATCGACTCGGGGACGCGGCGTCGACGCGTGATGGTGGACGATTTCGGGCAGCGGTGTCCTGCGCGCGGCCGGCTGGTGCCCGGTCGGCGGGGAGGAGGTGGCGACGATGGCACGCCGCGCCGGGTCCGGCTCCGATGACCGCGCCGACGCGGAGGGCTTCGACGAGATCGCCGACGCGCTGTATACGCTGCCGCCGTCCGAGTTCACCGCCGCACGCGACACCCGTGCCGCCCGGGCCCGCCGAGACGGGAACCGCAGCCTCGCCACCCGGATCAAGGCCCTGCGCCGCCCCACCCTCGCCGCCTGGGCGAGCAACGCGCTGGTACGCGCTCGGCCGGACGACGTACGCGACCTGCTCGGGCTCGGCGAGGAACTGCGCCGGGCGCACCGGGACCTCGACGGGACACGATTGCGGGCGCTGTCCGCTCGGCATCGCACGCTGACGACGGACCTTGCCCGGCAGGCCGCCGCGCTGGCGGGGAAGACCGGGCAGCCGCTGAGCGACCAGGCCGTGCAGGAGGTCCGCAGCACTCTCCAGGCCGCCCTCGCCGACCCCGAGGCCGCGGCCACATGGGCGTCCGGTCGGCTCGCCCACCCCCTCAGCCCGCCCGCGTTCCCTTCCGCCGCGACCGGCGCGGCGGCCCCCGCCGCCGAATCCGGCTCCGGCACACGGCGGGCCGGATCGGCTCCGAAACCGACGCCGGCCCAACCGACCGAACCAGCCGAATCGACCGACTCGGAGCAGGCGCGGGCTCGTCGTGAAGCCCGTGACCGGGCCGCTGCGGCCCGTCGGGACGCCGACGAAGCCGCAGCGGCCGTCGCCACTGCGGAAGCGGATCTCGAACAGACCCGCGCCCACTCCCACGACGCCCGGACACGCAAGCAGCAGGCTCACGAACACCTCGCGGAGCTGCGCCGCGAGGTCGCGAAGGCGGAACAGGCCGAACACGCCGCCGCCGAGGACGAACAGCGCGCCCGCGACCGGGCCGAGGAAGCCGAACGCGGCCTGGCCGACGCCCGCCGCCACGCCCGGAAGGCCGCCGCGCACGCCGACCGCCTCGCCGGCCGACCCGACGGCGGCCGCACCGGAACCACCGGCACCGCCGGCCGAGCGCGGACCGAAGACCGAACCCGGGGTCGTTCCCGCGGCCGACGGTAGCGATCGGCCACACGGCACGGCCGAGTCGCACGCGGGCCGGATCGCGTCCGAAGTGGCCGGGGTGTGGCCCGCCCGCGATCTGCGCCGCCACGTCTGCGAAGCGGATCCACTCGCCGACGAACCGTCGACCGCCCGGGGATTCCGGGAACTCGACCGGGCGTCGGCGCAGTTCCACCGGTCGATCCTGCCGCTGCTCCACCCGCTCAACCGCGCGAGCTGATCGTCTCGGCCACCTGAACGGCGGCACTTCCGGTGGGGAGGCCGGCGCGGCGCTCGCGGGCGCGGCGCCGGGTCCTCCTTCGGGTTGATCACGGGTCGGCTTGTCGGCGTAGTCGTCACCGTCCACGGACCGACGACTCGACCCGTCCGGATCCGCGAGTCTGGGCCGCATGAACCACACGATCAACAACCCTGGCCTGCAGGCGACTTCCCCGGGCACCGCGCGACCCGTGCCGCGCTGGGCGGAGAACCTCGCGCACCTGATCCCGCTGCTTGCGCTGCCCGTGTGCCTGTGGCGTCTGCCGATCGCCTTCGGCTACCGGATGGGGATGGACGAGCCGGGCTCGCAGTGGTCGCTGTGGCTCACCATCCCCTACGTCTTCGGGCTCAGCGTGCTCACCGAGGGGGTCGCGCTGCTGTACTTCGCTCTGGTCCGCGGATGGGGCGAGGTGGTGCCCGACCGGGTTCCGGTGCTGGGCGGTAGGCGCATCCCGCCGTTCGCGGTGATCGTGCCCGCTTCGCTCGGCGCGCTCGTCTTCACCGCGCTGCTGGTCGACTGGGTGGTCACCACGTTCGGTATCGCGGGCGCGTCGAACGTCCACTTCACCAACGGGTGGTGGGAGGGGCTCGCGACGGTGGTCAGCGGCCTGTTCGTGTTGTGGGGTCCGCTGATGTTCGTGCAGATTCGCGGCTACTACGTGCGCCGCTGCCGGCCTGCCGCGCCGGCGCGGGGCTGACGACCGCGACGCCCGGGCGCCCGCGACCCCCGTCAGGTCGCGGTCGCCGCGACGAGCGCGAGGGTGAGTTCCCGGTCTTGTTCTTCGAGATTCCAATCGCCTTCCCGCGCAACGCTGTTGGTGACCCAGAAGACCATGACGCGGTCGGCCGGGCGGATCAGGAAACGGGCGTAGGACCAGTCGTTCCCGCCGTCGTGCGTGACGATCGTGCCGGGCGTGCCGGGCGTGCCGGGCGTGCCGGGCAGAATGCTCCAGCCGTAGCCGTAGAACTGTTCCCCGCCGGGGCTTTCGGGCACATGCGGAGTGAACATCTTCGCCTTGGCGGCGGCGGGCAGGATCGATTCGCCGTCCAGCGCGCGGTACCAGCGGTACATGTCGCGCGCGGTGGAGAGCAGGCCGCCGTTGCCGCGCAGGTTCCAGTACGGGCCGTCCGGTGCCCAGGGGTGGTCCGGCGGGGTACCGTGCCCACGACCGTCGGAGTCGTACTCGACGGCCACGTCGTCGCGGCGCGGGTCGGCCAAGCGGTAGCCGGTGCGGGTCATCCCGGCCGGGGCGAACAGGTTCCGGGTGAGGAACTCGGAGTAGGTCGTCCCGGATGCCTTCTCGACGATGGCGGCCAACAGCGAGTAGCCGACGTTGGAGTACGCGAAGGTGCCGCCCGGCGCCGACTCCAACGGCGCCGCGAGCGCCCGGGCGAGCATGTCGTCGCGGCTCAGCGGTTCGTAGTCGTCGCCGAGTCCTTCGGGCAGGCCCGAGGTGTGGGTGAGCAGGTGGTGCACGGTGATGCCGCGCTTGTCGTCGGGCACCGGTCCCAGGTGGGTGCCGATCGGATCCGTCACCCGCAGCACACCGGTCGTCTCCAACTTCAGGATCGCCGCGGCGGTGAAGGACTTGGTGATCGAACCGATGTCGAAGACGGTGTCACAGCCGGCGTCGACGCCCGATTCCCGGTTCGCCCGGCCGCGGCCCCGGCAGCCGACGAGTTCGCCGTCTCGCGCGGTGGCGATCGCCCCTCCCGCGCCGGACGGCCAGTGTTGGTCCAGGTACGCGGCGACGGCGGCCGCCCGCGCGGACATCGGCGCGCCGGCCGTGACGGTGGCCGGCCCCGTCGGCGTTGCGGCCGCCCCCGCCGCGGCCGTTCCGGCCGGCCTGCTCGCACTCGCGGATGCCGCGGGCGGCCCGTCGTCGTCCTTGCCACCCGAACAGCCCGCCAGCACCAGCGCCGCGGCCGAAGCCCCGGCCAGGAACGCGAACCGACGTCGACGCACACGTGAGATCCGTGCCATGGCGTTTCCCCCGAAGTCCGGACGCGGACGTCCCGCGTCGTCTCCGCAACGCTAGGAGTCCGCGCACCGAGCGTCGTCCCACGCCGGAGCCAACTTCCGTTCCCCGCCCGGGGGGAGTGAACCCCATACGAATCCCCCGGACGAGGGGTCGAAGCCGGACCACGACATCGGGCGTCGGCGGTTACCGGTTCAAGGCCGCGTCGGTCCCGCCTCGGCGGGCCTCGCGCCGGCCCGCGTAGCGTTCCTTGCGGTTGGCCGCCCTGGCCATCTGCTGCCGTTCCTTGACGCAGGCGCGTACGGTGCACCCCGAACAGCACGTGCGGCCGGACAGCAGCATGCCGGGGTCTTCCCATCGGCAGCGGGTGTCCGAGTTCTCCCCCGTGGGGTGGGGCGGCAGGTCACAGGCGCCGTAGCGGTGGTCGTGGACCGGCCGGGGGTGGTGTTCCGCGTGGCGCACCCACAGCGGCTTGGTCCTGTCCGTGCGGGACATCTCGTTCCTTTCGGAACCGCCGCCCGGGCTCCCGGACCTTCCGGGCGGGCGGCCGGATTCGCCATTTCACGGCGACGCCCTCCTTCCTTCGTTCTCGGGTCCACGGCGGCCGGTCAGGGTTTCCCCGCGGACGCGCCGGGGCAACCACGGTTCCGCCGGCCCGAACGGCCGACGGCGCGCCGCCCGGGATCCCGTGGCCAACCGCCATCGACTGTAGACCGGGCCGGGCGCACGGCGGAATCGCTTATCTGGTGCCCGACCGCCCCGACTGCCCCGACCACCACCGACATCCCGCAGCCGGGACCGGGAGCGGCCGGGGCCGGCCGAGCCGTTCCCGGTCGGGCCGCCGTCCCGTGTGCTCAGCCGGCCGCGACCGGCCGACGCACCTGGGCATCGACCACGTCGGCCGGCACTCCCGGCGGGCGTCGCGTGCCGGCCAGGATCGGGTCGAACGTGGTCTCACCGCGGAGGTAGCGACGGAAGAACGCCGAGGCGTACGCGGACGTGAGGTTGCGTTGGGTGGGCTCGGTCAGCCGGACCTGGTCGACATTACGGCCGTCCTGGGACAGGCAGGTACCGGGCTTGCTGCCGGGTGTCGCGTCGTCCTCCGCGCTGACCTGGCCGCTGCTCGGCGACCACTGGGTGTTGAAGAAGGCGTGGTTGGCGCCGCTCACGGTGAACTTGTGGATCGGGACGGTGTTGCGCCCGCTGTTCCATTCGAAGTACCCGCCGCCCCTCACCGCGTCGCACGTGCCCCACATCACCGCGAACGGGGTGCGGGTGACCGGCTCCTCGTCCCAGTTGGCGGTCGGCGCCAGGGCGAACACGCCCTTCACGGTCACACCCGCCGGCCAGTCGCCCCGGCGGAGGTCGGCGGCCTGCTGCATGGCTCCGCCGCCGCCCATCGAGTGGCCCACCGTACCGACGTTGGTCAGGTCCACCCGGCCGCGGAAGTCGACCCGGCTGGGCCGACCGTCGCGCGGATCGGTGAAGCGGTGCGCGAGTTCGCCACCACCGGTCGCGGACAGCTGCTGCCACATGGCCAGATGCCGATTGAGCAGGGCGGCCCGGGCGTGGTACACCGTCGGGGCCTGTCCGAACGACGTCGCGTTGATGCCGTTGGCACCGATCGACACCACCACGAAGCCTTGCGCGGCCAAGTCCCGTGCGAGGTAGTCGTATCCGTTCTTGCTGGAGATCTGCTCGACCCCGGGCGCACACGGCCAGCCGCGCAGCCTGCCGCCGGCGATGTCGGCCAGCTTCTGTTGCCGTTCGGCCTCTACGGTGTCGCCGGCGGCAATGGCGGCGTCCCGGGCCTTGAGCGCCGCCACGAGGTCGACGGAGGCCGGGCGATCGGCGCAGGTGTCCCACAGGCCGTGCTGGATCATCACCAGCGGGAAGCGCCCGCGCGCCAGGTCGGTCGGGTAATGCACCACCCCGGCCAGCTCGTTCGCCCCCTCGTACTGGCCGGCCTCGACCGGCGGCGGTACGAACGCCCGGTCGCCGAGGTTGTACTGCACCGACGCGACCCGGTGCGAGCCGGCCGGCACCCCACCCGACGCCTCCGCCGCATCGGCGGGCGCCGGTACCACGAGCAGCGCGGCAACGCCCGCTGCGGCCAGGCACGTTCGGGCCCAACCACTCCCGATCGATGCTCGCCGGAAGTCCCGAATCCTCATGCATGCCTCCATGTCTCCCGTGCACCGGCGATCTCGACAACCCCGGTGATCTCAAAGACATACGGAGAGGGGAAACGAAGGGTTGCACCGAACGTCGAACACCCCGTCGGCAGCTCTCACTGCGGACACGGGCGCCGAGGCCGGGCTCGTTCGCCCCGCCGATCGCAGCGCCGACGATCGCCGACCCCAGGCCCCTCCCCCTTCCGTATCGGCCTCCGCCCGGGTGCGGCCACCGGCAGGGATGCCTATGGTCGATAGGAGGGACGTGGAGCCCGTGAGCGGCACGGACGGACACGGCGCCGATGCGCGTACGTGGCCGAGGTGAGAGCGGAGCGCCCCGTCCGTGCATCCCCGAGGATCCGGGCGTTCTCGATCGCCGCGGCAGGGACGACCCGCGAGGCCGGGGAACCGCACGCTGTGCTCGTGGCCCGTTCGGGCGGCGCGGCGCGGTGCGGACCCGAGCGCAGACCCGAATATCGCGCGGCGCGGACCCGAAGACCGGGAGGCGGTAGCCGATGTGCCGTTGGCTTGCTTACGTGGGAACACCCGTCCTGCTCGACACCATCCTCTACAAACCGGCGCACTCCCTGATCGATCAGAGCCTGCACTCGCGGTTGGGCGTCGAGACGACCAACGGCGACGGGTTCGGTGTCGGCTGGTACACGCCCGGCGTCGACGCCCCGGCACTCGTTCGGGACATCGGTCCGGCCTGGAGCAATCGCAACCTCCGGGAGATCGCCGACCACGTCCGTTCCGGCCTGATCTTCGCGCACATCCGGGCTTCGACGGGCACCGCGGTGCAACAGAGCAACTGTCACCCGTTCCGTCACGGGAATTGGATGTGGATGCACAACGGCGCCATCGCCGACTTCCACCGCATCAAGCGAGATCTGACCCTGGCCGTCGACCCGGGACTCTTCCCCGACATCGAGGGAGCGACGGACTCCGAACTCATGTTCTTCCTGGCGCTGACCCTCGGCCTGGAGCAGGACCCCCCGGGGGCCGTCGCACGGATGGCCGGCCTGGTGGAGGAGACCGGTCGGCGGCACGGTGTGGAGTTCCCGCTGCAGATGACGATCGCGTTGACCGACGGAGCGCGGTTGTGGGCATTCCGCTACTCCAGCCGGAAGGACTCCCGCTCGCTCTTCTACAGCACCCGGGTGGACACGCTGCGAGCGCTCCACCCCGATGTGACATTCCTGCGCGACGTCTCCGACGAGACCCGCCTCATCGTCTCGGAGCCCCTCGGTGACCTTCCCGGCGCCTGGAACGAGGTCCCCGAGAGCAGCTACGGCGTCGTGCAACCCGGAGGCGACGAGATGCGCCCCTTCGCCCCGCTGTCCGGGTAGCGTCCACCGCCGGGCCGAAGCTCATGCCTTCCGCGGAATGCGTTCGGGGGGCATACCGGGCCCGATCGTCGCTCGGATCTCGGCCGGATCGTCCACACGACCGCAGTGCGCGCACACCGTCTGCACGCTGATCCCGCCGCCGCACGCCGAGTGGGTGTACAGGATCGGCGGCTCCCCCTCGGCCACCCACCGATCGCCCCACTCGGAGAGGGCGATCAGTGCGGGCGCGAGCGCGCGTCCCTTGTCGGTCAGCAGGTACTCGTACAGTTCGGGCTGCTCGGAGTACCTGTGGCGGCGCATGATCCCGGCCTCGACGAAGCCGTCGAGGCGAGCCTTGAGGATGTTGGTCGCAATGCCCAGACTGCGCTGGAAGTCGCTGTAGCGGGTCGCCCCCGCGAACAGGGCGTCACGGACGATGAGCGGGCTCCAGCGTTCGCCGATCACCTCCAGGGCACGCGCAATCGAACATACCTGCGAGTCATACGTCTTCCCCAGCATGCGCCCCAGTCTACCGAAGGCACTTGCATCATGAAAGTTCCTGGGACTAGGGTGACTTGCATGATGCAAGTTGATCCCGAACGGGACTTTGTCACCACATTTTCGGTGAATCGGACTCCCTGGGCGGCGTTCGAGGCCATCACCAACGTCCGCGGTTGGTGGTCGCAAGAGGTCGAGGGCGTCACCGACCGGGTCGGCGGCGAGTTCCACTACCGCTACAAGGACGTTCACCGCTGCACGATCCGCGTCACGGAACTCGTGCCCGGCCGGAAGGTCGCCTGGCGCGTCCTGGACAATTACTTCGACTTCATCGAAGACCAGGCCGAATGGAAGGACACCGAGGTCGTCTTCGAGATCAACGAGCGGGACGGCGGCGCCGAGGTTCGATTCACCCACGTGGGCCTGGCCCCGCACCAAGAGTGCTACGACGTGTGCTCCAACGCGTGGGGCGGCTACATCGGCGGCAGCCTGCGGAACCTGATCATCACGGGCGAAGGGCAACCGAATCCGCAAGAGGGCGGGAACGCGCCGAGCCACCAGGACGCCGCCATCGGGCTGCGCGCCGAGCGCTCACCCCAGGCCGCAGAGCCGGCCGACGCCGAAGCCGGATAGCGCCCGAGACGACCGTGCTGTGCTCGAACGGCTCGACCACCATCCCGCCGTCGACCTCCTCGGCATCCACGCCACGCCCCGGGCTGCCTGCCCCTGCCGCCGCGCGGTGTCGGTCGCGCGGGCCGCCTCCATCGAGAAGCGGTGAAGCGACTTCTCGGCCGGGCGCCACAGCCCTTCCCATACGACGACACAGGAGATCCGGAATGACAACTCCGAAGCCCGGCAGCATCCTTCTCGGCACCACGCGTCCCGCGGAGCTGCGCGACTGGTACCGCAGGGCACTCGCCCCCGGATACCAGGGAGAAGGGCCCATCGACCTCGGCGGCTTCCTACTGGTCATCGAGCAGCGCGAGGACGTCCAACCGAGGAACGGTGAACCGGGGCGAATGATCCTCAACTTCCATGTCGACGACTTCGACGCCGTCGAGGCCCAGTTGCGAGCGGCCGGCGCGGACTGGCTCGTTCCCGTCGAGGATCGCTCCTCCGGCCGCTTCGGGACGTTCGCGGACCCTGACGGGAACTACCTCCAGATCATCCAGTTCAAGCAGCACGCCTGAGCCCGGGCATCGGGCCCGGCCGTGAGCCGGACTCGGTCGGCCCACGGCATCGGCGGTGCGCACGTTCGGTGCCGTGACTCGTGTCCGGGGGCCCTCGGTGTGCCGACCCGTGACCCCGTGCATGAAGGCAGTGCTTCGCGGAAACGGGAGGTCGACATGTCCCGTCGATCGTTCCGGAGGGAACATCGTGAACGTCACGAAGAGGTTCGCCGTACTGGCCACCGCCGTTGCGCTCCTGGCTGCGCCCGCGGCGGCCGTTGCCCAGGCGTCGGTCGCGGCCGGGCCCACGACCGGCTCCACCACCCGGCCCGTGGTCGGCCCGGGTTGGCACCACGTGCAGGACTTCGCGCCCGACGACCTGGGCGGCTGCCATGCGCGTGGTCAGTGGTACCTGGACAACGGCGCCAATCGGTACGAGTGCCGGCCCGCGGGCGTTTGGCAGTTGTGGGTGCTCACGGACTCCTGAGCCCACCACCGCGGGGCGAACACGCGAGCCGGCTCGCGGAGACGGCCTGCGGCGAACCCCGGTTTCACCACCGCACGCCCGTGCCCGCCTGCGCGATCGCGCAGGCGGGCACGGGCGCCGGGCGCCGCTCCCCCGTCGGTCACTCGGTCGAGGCAACCCGATCCGCCCGGGCCTCCGTCCGGGTTTCCGTCCCGCCGTCGATGTCCTGCGGTTGGCCGAGTGACGACGCCCGATGCGCCTCCCCCGAGGCGGCCACGGGTTCCGCGACGACCTTCGGGCCTCGATGCGCACCCGACCCGGTGAGGCGTGGGCCGTACGTCCGGCGTACCCCGTACGCGACGAGCACGACCGCGAGGCTGCCCAGGCTGGTGAACAGCTGGGTGCGCTGGTCGTCGATGACCGCCATGGCCACGAGCACGGCACCGAAGCCCGCCATGACGATCCAGGTCAGGTAGGGGAACAGCCACATCTTCAGGGTCAGTCGCTCCGGCGCCTCGCGCTCCAGTCGGCGACGCATGCGCAGTTGCGAGGCGCCGATCATGACGTACATGAAGATGGCGATCGCACCGGAGGAGTTGACCAGGTAGGTGAACACGGTGTCCGGCGACAGGTAGGCGAGCAGGACCGAGACCCAGCCGACGACCGTGCCGGCCAGGATCGCCCGGACCGGGACGTTGCGCTTGCTGGTCTTGACCGACCACTTGGGCGCGTCGCCGTGCGCGGCCAAGGCGAAGAGCATGCGCGAGGACACGTATACCGAGGAGTTGAGCACGCTGAGCACCGCGGTGAGGATCACCACGTCCATCACGGTGCCGGCACCCGGCAGGCCGATGATGTCCCACGCGGCGACGTACGGGCTCGCCAGCACCTCGGCGCCGTCCCACGGGACGATCGTGACCACGAGGAAGATCGAGCCGACGTAGAACAGGATGATCCGCCAGATGATGCCGGTGGTGGCGCGCGCCACCGAGCGCTCGGGTTCCCTGCTCTCCGCGGCGGCGATCGTGACGATCTCGGCGCCGCCGAAGGCGAAGATGACCACGACGATCGCGGAAAAGATCGAGGTGAAGCCGTTCGGCGCGAAGCCGCCGTGCGAGGTGAGGTTGGAGAAGTCGAACGAACTGCCGGGCCACGCGCCGAACACGTGCAGAGAGCCGACCACCAGGAAGGCGATGATCGCGGCGACCTTGACGGAGGAGAACCAGAACTCGAACTCGCCGAAGGACTTCACCGACAGCAGGTTCGTCGCGGTCATCACCGCCATCAGGGCCATCGCCAACACCCACAGGGGCAGATCCAGCCAGGCGTGCAGGATCGCGGCGCCCGCGACCGCCTCGACGGCCACGATGATCACGTAGTAGTACCAGTACAGCCAGCCGATCGTGAAGCCCGCCCAGGGCCCGATCGCGCTGCGCGCGTAGTCGGAGAACGATCCCGAGGACGGTCTCGCGACGACCATTTCGCCGAGCATGCGCATCGTGCACAACACCAGCGCGCCGGCGAGACAGTAGGACACGATCGCCGCCGGGCCGGCCGTCTTGATGACGCTGCCGCTGCCGACGAAGAGACCGGCCCCGATCGCCCCGCCGATCGCGATCATGGCCATGTGCCGGTTGCGGAGCGAACGACTGAGTCGGGGTTGCTCGGTCGGAGATGTGTGCTGCGGCATGGGGACTCCTGCAAGGCGGGAACGGGGGAAGCAGCGGGTGGCCGGAGGGGACGGCGCCGGCCGGCGGGTCGGTTCGGGAGGTCGCGGCGGGGAGGGGACCGTCTCAGGTCCAGTCGCCCTCGCGGCCCGCGCCGATCACCCAGGTCAGGGCCCGGAACCGGCGCAGCGCCTCGCGCGCGTCGGGGGCCTCCAGGCGGACGGTGCGTGCGCCGACGACGTCGACACCGGCCGTCGCGCTCGCGCGTTCGGCGAGGTACGGGCTGTCCACGTCGACCTCGACCACGTGCGGGGCGGGCGTCACGGTGGGCCGCTCCGGCGGGCCCGCCAGCGCGGCGGCGGCCTCGCGGCGGATGTCGGCCGAGGTCGCGGCGGGTGTACGGCAGATCGCCGCGTGGCGCGAGATCGCCGTCTTGACCGTGACCGTGCGGCAGCCCGGCGCGTACCGGCCCGCCTGGGCGCAGGTCGCGTCGTCGCCGGTGACCAGGACCACCGGGACGCCGGCCTCGGCGGCGACGAGCGCGTTGAAGCCTCCCTCGTCGACGGGGCGTCCGTCGATGCGCACGGCGAGGATGCTGTGCGAGAGGTAGGTGTGGGCGAGTACGCCGGCCTCGCCCGCGCCGGTGTGGTAGCCGACGAACGCCAGCGCGTCCACGTCGAGTTCGAGCCCCTGGAGCATGCCGAGGGGCTTGTTGCGGCCGACGATGAGCAGCGCCCGCGGGTCGAGTTCCTCCAACAGCACGTTGTCCATGCCGCAGTGGGCGTCGTTGACGATCACCTCGTCGGCGCCGGCGTCCAGGAATCCGGCCACGGCCGCGTTCACGTCGCCGGTGAGCAGGCGTCGAAAGCGTTCGTAGCGCGGGTTGCCCGCGGTCACGTCGGCCGGCAGCACGGTACCGGTGGCGCCCTCCATGTCGGCGGAGATCAGGACGCGGGTCACACCGCCACCTCCTCGGGATCGGGACGGTCGTCGTGGGACCGGTTCCCCCAGGCGTCCGCGGGCGTCGGGTCCACCAGGGCGTGCACGTGGGCCGCGCCGCTTTCCCGGACCACTTCGCGGATGGTCTGCGCCTCACGGACGATGGCCAGGTGCACCGTGTCGTGCACGACGCGGTAGCCGTAGACGGCCGGGCGTGGCAGCGAGTTGTAGGCGAAGTGGGACGAGAAGTAGTAGGCACCGGTGTCGTACAGCGCGACGACGTCGCCCGGTTCGAGCAGGGGCAGGGCGCGCCCGACGGCGGTCAGGTCGCCGGCGAAGCAGCATGGGCCGGCCACGTCCTGGATCTCCTCCGCTGCGTTCTTGGGCCGGCCGTGCGCGTCGAACGCACCCACGCGCAGCGGCCACGCCTGGGGCATGAACACCGTGCGGGTGGCGACCTGCGCACCCGCGTGGGTGATCGCGATCCGTCGGCCGCCGGAGGTCTTGGTGTACTCCACGCGCGAGGCGATCGTGCCGTTCTTGGCGAGCAGCGAGCGGCCGAACTCGGTGACCAGCCGGTAGCGGCCGTCCAGCAGTTCGGGCACGGTGCCGCGCAGTTCGGCGACGTAGTCGGCGAAGGTCGGGTCGTCCTCGTCGCCGGCGAAGTTCACCGGCAGGCCGCCGCCGATGTCCAGGTCGGTGATCTGTCGGCGGCCCAGGACGGTGTTGATGTGCTCGGCGAGTTCGTACGTGGCGCGCAGGCCGGCGGCGATCAGCCGCAGCGGGCAGCCCTGGGAGCCGACGTGCGCGTGCAGGCGGTCGAGCCACGGCCGGCGGGCGAAGGCCTCGACCACGGCCTCGACGGCTCCCGGGTCGCGCAGCGCGATGCCGAACTTGGACGTGCTGGTCGCGGTGCTCATCGCGCCGATCGCGCCGGCGCCGACCTGCGGGTTGACCCGGATACCGATCGGTCCCGTGGCCGGGCGCTCGGCGACGATCGCGTCGATGCGGGCGAGTTCCTGGAAGTTGTCGACGTTGACGGCGATGCCGTGGGCGAGGGCGTGGCGAAGTTCCTCGACGGTCTTGGCCGGGCTGTCCAGGACGAGCCGGTCGGGGCTGAATCCGGCTGCCAGGGCCTGTTCGAGTTCACCGGGCGAGGCGACCTCGCAGCCCATTCCCGCGTCGGCGAGCAGGTGCAGGACCGGGACCAGGCCGCATGCCTTGGCGGCGAACGTGTGCAGTACGGGTGTCTCGCCGAAGGCCGCGGTCAGCGCGTCGACCGAGGCCCGGATGCCGTCCACGTCCAGCAGGCCCAGCAGGGGCTGCTCGGGGCCGAGCAGCCCCTGCTCCACGACGTGGGCCAGGGCCGCGTCTCGGGCCGATCGACGCCGTAGGGCCGCTGCGGAAGTCACGCGCACCACACCTCGAATCTCTCCGGTATTCGCGGCTCGTTCGAGTCGCATGCACAGCTTGGATCCGGGCGTGAGCGGGAGTCAGCGTGGAGCGCGACCAAAGGGGCAGGCTTTGATTGTCTGCCTCGACAGGAAAATGATCTTGGAATCCGGCCGTCGGGCCCGGACTCATCCGTGCACGGGCCCGGGCTCCGGCCTCGAAACCCACCCGGGCGCGCCGGGGATCCGAGGGCTCACCAGGGCGCGCCGGGGGTCATGACGGCCGCTCTCCGGGGACTCACCCCTGCGCCCGATGCGCCAGGCGCAGCCCGATGTCGGCGAGCAGCCGGCCCGTCGGGTCGTCCAGGTCCACGCCGAAGAGTTCCCTGGCCCGGCGCAGCCGGTAGCGCAGGGTGTTCGGGTGCACGCTCAGCCCGTGCGCGGCGGCCACGGTGTCGCCGAAGGCGCTCAGGTAGGCGCCGACCGAGGCGGAGTACTCCGATCCGTGCGCACGGTCGTGCTCGATCATCGCGTGCACCGGCCCGGCCATCGGCCACAGCGGCTCGACGCGGTCCAGCAGGCGCACCAGGGCCGCCTCCGAGACCACGTCGGAGGACAGCGCCGACGCCGACGCGGGCACGCCCGTGGCCACCGCCCGCTCGCGCAGCACGCGCACCACGATCTCGGCGTCCTCGCGCGCACCGGGCAGCTCGGCCGGCCGCTGCGCGATGGGACCGACGCCGGCGAAGACCACCGTGCCGGGAACCGAGCGCGCGGTGGCGACCAGGTCGCGCGCGGGGTCGGTGTGCGTCTCGCCCGCCGGCATCAGCACGTACAGGCGTCGACCGGCCCGTGCCGTCACACACCCCGGCCGAAGCGCCGCCGCCTGCAACGCGAGCACGTCGAGCACGCGCTGCTCCGCGGGGGTGGGCGCATCGGAGGCGAACTCCGTGGCCGGGTGCTCGTACGCCTCGACCACGGTCACGGTGTGCGGCCGATCCGGGCGCACCCCCACCGTCCGGGCCGCCTGCTCCGCGCCCGCGCCGCCGGTCAGCAAGGTGTGCACCGCCGCCTCGCGACGGCGTGCCGCCTCCCGACCGCGGGTCTCGTGGTGGACCAGGTGCGGCACGGCCGCCCGGGCGGCGGTGCGCAGGGCCGCCGTCGCGTCCGGCGCGAGTGGGTGGCCGTCGGCCGCGGCCCAGATCGACCCGAGCACCTCGCCGCCGTCGCGCACCGCGATCGCCAGCCGTTCCGCGTAGCGGTCGTCGGCGGGCAGCCGGACCACGTCGTCGGTGCTCCACAGGGTGCGAAAGAAGCCGCTTTCGCGCAGTTCGGCGACGCGCCAGCGCGGCACCTGCTGGTTCAGGATGGTCACCCGGCGCATGGGGTCCGGCTCGTGGTCCATCCGGGAGTAGGCCAGCACCCGTGACTGCGGATCCTCGATCGTGATCGCGCCGCCCACCAGGTCGGCGACCGTGTTGGCCAGGCCCGACAGGTCGCCCGGACGCAGGCTGTCGACCGTGGCGAGTTCGGAGGGGCTGCTCTGGGCGCAGGCGTTGCGCAGCAGGCCCAGCACGTCGGTCCACCCGCGTCCGGGATGGCGGGTGAGAACGGCGGTGTCACCGTGCTCGGCCGCCTCGACCACGGCCGCGTCCACGGGGTCCGCGCCGCGCCGGATCACCAGCGCGCTCGCCCCCGCGCGGCGGGCCGCCCGTACGGCCTCGACCGCGCCGTGCCCGCGCGGGTCCACTCCGACCGCGAGGAGGATCATCCCGGCGAGCGTCGTGCCGTCCGCGTCCTCGTCGCCGAGGTCGTACAGGGTGACCCCGCGCACCGGCACCTCGGTCCCGCGCGGCGCGACCACGACGTCGAGGATCCCGGGGTCGATCAGGTCCAAAACCCGGGAAAGCGTCGCCGCGGCGGGACGGCGGGAGGGTTCACGCTCGTTCATGGGTCCATGATCGCGCGCGGCGACGGTCGTCCCCCGCACGCGGCGACGGCCTCGCGTCGCCCGGGCGAGCGCGTGCTCGCGCGGCACCGCGGGTACGCCGGCCGTTTCGATCGGGTCCGGGGTTCCGTCGAGGTTCGAGCCCTTCATCCAATTTCCCGCCCTTTGCCGAAATTTCCGCCGAGAAGATGTAAATGATCTCGTCCCGGTTCGCCGACGGCCCGTCAATTCGTTGATATCCGGGACAGGAATCCGGAAACGGACGCCCTTTCCCGGGTGATCACTCGCGTCTCCGGCATGCGGCGGACCTCGGATCCTCAAATTCAGCACAGATCCAACGGACTTGTAGCTCGGCGTAGTTAGTGTTCGCGATCCGAGCCGACACATCGGGGGAAGTGAGGGGCCAAGGCCGTGACGTCCTTCTGTACCCATGATCACGACACCGGTAATCAGGCACGTTCGACATATGAGGCCAAACTCGCGGAACTCGCCGAACTGGTTTACCGGCGCTATTCCATGCCATTGCTGTCCTTCTGTCTCAAGCTCACCGACGGGGACCGGCCCTGGGCCGAGGACGTCGTGCAGGAGACGATGCTGCGGGCGTGGCGTCATGCGGGCACGATCGCGGACAACACGTCCGATCTGATGCCGTGGCTGGCGACGGTGGCGCGCCGGATCGTCATGGACGACCGTCGTGCGCGTCGCGCCCGGCCGCAGGAGTGCAGCCCCGAACCGCTGGAGTACCTGCCGGCCGACGATCCATGGGAGCCCCTGCTCTGGAAGATGGCAGTGGCCGACGCACTGCCCTCGCTGACCGCGGCACATCGCGAAATCCTCGCCGAGACGGTGCTGCGCGATCGCGACCTCAAGCAGGCCGCCGAACTCCTGGGCATACCGGTCGGAACGGCGAAGTCCCGTACCCACTACGCGATCCGCGCCCTGCGCCAGGCCCTGGAGGAGCGCAGTGCAGGATAAGCACCCGAAATCTCGTTTCCGGTCGGTCGCGTCGCGAGCGCGGCACTGCGACCGGGTGGCCTTGGTGGGCGTTCGACGGAGAGGGTTGCCGGGCACATGAGGAACACCGATCCGCTCGACTTCATCCGAGATCATCGCGAGGCGATCCTGCGCTGGGGCGGCATCGCGGCCGCCGCCCTGGTGATCTTCCTGATCATCCGCTTCATTGCGATGCGATTCGGCGGCTGGAAAGCGGCCGGGCGTCGTTTGTGGCGGGAAGTCGCCCTGACGGCATACGCGTTCACCGCCCCGGCGCGGGCCTGGCTGCGGTACCGGCGTTCGTTGCGGGTGCTCGCGGAGCGATTGGGCGCGAGCGCGACCTGGCGGGACGCGGAACGTGCGCTGGTGGCGGCGAAGTTCGCCGCCGCGCCCGGCCGGCCGTACGCCGCCGTCGTCGGCGACACCACGGTGACGGTGTTGTTCGCCGCCGCCGACATGCCGCCGCCCAGGGGCCTTTGGCAGGCGGTCCCGGACGATCCGTGGGCCTGGACGGCCGCCAGGGCGGAGTTGCCCTCGGTCACGCCGGACGCCGAGGGAACCAGACCGGTTGTGGTCGCCCTCGGTGAGCGCGACCTGGACTGCGTGTTCCTCGACCTCGTGGTCGGTCCGCCGATGGTGTGCGTGCAGGGCGATCCGCGTTCGGGACCGGCCCTGTTCCAGGCCGTCGCCGCGCAGTTGGACGCCCGGTTGCCGGGCGGTCGGGTCGTGGTCGCCGACGGCGTGCACCGCGACGTGCCCGGACCGCCGGTACGGGACGCCTACCGGACCGCCGGCGCCGAACCGGCTCGGCTGGGCCTGCCCACGTTCCTGGTGACCCCGGAACTGCCCGACCCGCTCCCGCCCGAACTCGCCGAGCCGCAGGGTGCCGCGCCCTCGTTGCGGGTGCTGCTCGGCGGACCGGGACGGGGTCACGTACGGGCGTTGCTGACCGATGTGCACGGTCGAGTCGCGGTGCCGGGCACTCCCTTGGTGGTCGCGAGCAACGCACTCGGTGCGGCGCTCGCCCGGGTGCTGCCGACGATTCCGCCGGTGCTCCCGCCCGCTCCCGCGCCGGTTTCCCGACCGGGCACGGGTCGTGCCGAGTGGTTCGCGGAGGAGGAGCGCGCGGCCACTGCTTCGGAGCCGCGAGCGGCGCGCACCGGTACGGAGGCCGCGGAGCCGGTGGCGAACGCGGAGCCGGCCGGGACGACGGCGCCGGCGGTCTCGGCTCGTACCGCGGTCGCCGAACCTCCCGCGCGCTCGTCGAGCGGGTCGGCCGCTGCGAACACGTCCCGACCGTCGGCACGGACGACCCCGACCGGGGCGCCTGCCGTCGAGGCGACGCGCGAGCCGGTCCCTTCCCTGGACGCGCACCGGGAGCCGGTCCCTTCCGTGGACACGCCCCGCGAACCCGTTCCCCCCGTGGATGCGAACCGGGAGCCGGACCCTCCCGTCGACACGAACCGCGAACCCGTTCCCCCCGTCGGCGAACCCGGGCTCGGGCTCCCCCCACGGACGTCGAGTGCGGCGGTGCCCTCGGAGCACGAAGGGAGTTTCGTACCCGCCGTGTCGGCACGCCGGGAGCCGACTCCGGGCCGGGAGCCGGTCGGCGGATCGGGACCGGCTCCCGTCGCCGATCCGACCACCGCACCCGATTCGGCGCGCGACCCGGAACCCGCGCACGACGCCCACCCCGCCCGCGACGCCGAACCCACACGCGACCCTCACCCGGCCCCCGACGCGCAACCCACCCAGGAACCCCACCCCACCCGCGACGCCGAACCCCCGCACGAGCCCGGCCCCGGGCCCCGCCCGACCCGCGACCCCGAGCAGTCGCCTCCCGGTTCGCCGTCGTAGCTCGCAACCCCCGGCCCTCGGCCCGCGTGTCCAGACCGCCCCCTCGAACCTTCGACCCCGTTCCCCCGCCCTCGCCCCCGTCGTCTCGCTGCCTCCCCTCCCCGCGAGAGAGTTGGATGCCCGTGAATCTCGCCGTCACCACCACCGATCCGCAGGGCCGCCGCGCGGATCACCTGCTGGACGTCCCGGATTCGGCGACCGTCGCCGATCTCGGCTCGGTGCTCGGCGCCGCCGACCTGTTCCTGGGGACTCGACGGCTCAACCCCGATGTGCGGGTGGGCGCGAGCGGCATCCGCACGGGGGCGTTGATCGGGCTCGGCGGCCCCGTGTCGATCGAGACGGCGACGCGCGCATGGCAACCCCCCGGATCCGATCCGGTGCTCGTGACCGTGCGGCATGTGTCCGGCCCCGGAGCGGGCCGGGTATGGCGACTCGGCCCGGGTCGGCACGAGGTCGGCACGGATCGCGCGTGTGCGCTGCGGCTGGACGGTGGCCAGGCACCCCCGCAGGGAACATGGATCACCGTCGGCACGGACGGATCCGTCACGGTCGGCCTGCCGGACGACGTGGACGAGGAGCGGTGCGGCCTGCGCAGCCTCACGCCGCCGCCGCCCGTGGATCCGGTCACGGGCACGCCGCTCACCGCCGAGGAGCCGGCCGGGACGCAGGAGGGCGGCCCCGGGGGGCATTCCACCGAACCCGCGCCGCCGGGGCCGGACGGGATGCCCGTTCGGCCGCCGCTGCCGCCGGTCGGCCGGCTTCCGCCGCCCGACGACGGATCGCAGCCCTGGCCGACGTACGCCGACCTGTCGCTCGGCGAGCATCTCCTGCGCCTGGGCCCGCCGGACGAGCCCGAGGCGGCGGTGCGCGCATCGGCGGACGGCTTGGGAGTCGAGTACAACCGGCCGCCGCGCATCGCGCCGCACCTGGACGCCGAGACGATCCGCATGGCGGGTCCGCCGGCCGACAACACCAGGCGCCCGTTCCCCTTCCTGATGATGATGGCCCCGCTGGTGATGGGCCTCGCCATGATGTTCCTGTTCCGGAGCCTCTTCTTCGTCGTCTTCCTGGTCTTCACGCCGATCATGGCGGTCGGCAACTGGGTTTCGAGCCGGCGCACCGGCCGCAAGCAGTACGAAGAGGCCAAGCGGGTCTACCGCATCCGCCGCTCGGCGTTGGAACTGGAGATGCGGCGCGCGACCGTGGACGAACGCGGCCTGCGCAACACCACGTTCCCCGACCCGGCCGCGATCCTGCTCACCGCGACCGGCCCGGGCCTGGGGTTGTGGCAGCGCCGCCGGCGGGACGGTGACCATCTCACCATCCGGCTGGGCACGCTCACCCGCGCGTCGCTCAAGCAGATCGACGACCAGGCCCGGGAAACGCACTATCGGCAGGTCAACTGGCGGCTCGCCGACGTACCGTTCGGCGTCGAACTGGCCGACTTCGGCGTGGTGGGCATCAGCGCGCCCGGTGCCACGCCGCGCCGGATCGCGAGTTGGGCGGTGATCCAGACCGCCGTGCTGCACAGCCCGCGTGATGTTCGTATCGTCGTGCTCACCGAGGACGAGCACGCGGACGCGTGGCAGTGGGTCCGCTGGTTGCCGCACCTGCGGCCGGGTCGGGCGGGCTCGGCGGTGGTGGCCCTGGGCACGGATCCGGAGAGCACCGCGCACCGGGTCAACGAGTTGATCGCCGATGTCCAGACCCGCCTCGACGCCGCGCAGTCGGCGCTGGGCCCGACCCTGCAACGCGAACCGGACGTCCTGGTGATTCTGGACGGAGCCCGTCGGCTGCGCGATGTGCCGGGCGTGATCGAGGTGTTGACGACCGGTCCGGCCGTTCGCGTGTTCAGCCTGTGCCTGGAGGAACGCGAGCACCTGCTGCCGGAGGAGTGCACGGCGGTGGTCACCGCGAACGGCGGTCGCCTCGACGTCAAGGCGCCGCACGTGCCGGAGGTCAAGGGCATCAGGGCCGATCTGGTCGACCCCGCCTGGTGCGAGGAGGTCGCCCGGGCGGTCGCCCCGCTGCGCGACGTCACCGTGGAAAGCGACTCGGGACTGCCGTCCGAGGTCGCGCTGTTGCCGCTGATCGGCCAAGAGCCGCCGGACGCGGATCTCGTGCTCCACGCCTGGGAGCGCCGTCCGGCATCCACCTCCTTCGTACTGGGCAGCGGCTACGAGGGCACCCTGCGCCTGGACCTGGTCCGCGACGGACCGCACGGCCTGATCGGCGGCACCACCGGCTCGGGCAAGTCCGAGTTGCTCCAGACGATCATCGCGTCGCTGGCCGCGGCCAACCGGCCGGACGAACTGACCTTCGTCCTGGTCGACTACAAGGGCGGCAGCGCCTTTCGCGAATGCGCCGAACTGCCGCACACCCTGGGCATGATCACCGACCTCGACGGCCACCTCGTGCAACGCGCCCTGGCCTCGCTGGACGCCGAACTGCGGCGCCGCGAGACGGTGTTGAACGAGGTCGAGGCCAAGGACCACACCGAGTACCGGATCAAGCGCGCCCGCGATCCGCGGCTGCCCGCACTGCCCCGACTGATTCTGGTGATCGACGAGTTCGCCACCCTGGTCCGCGAACTGCCGGACTTCGTGCCCGGTTTGATCAGCCTCGCGCAGCGCGGCCGATCGCTGGGTCTGCACCTGCTGCTGGCCACCCAGCGCCCCGGCGGCTCGGTCAGCAACGAGATCAAGGCCAACACCAACCTGCGCATCGCCCTGCGGGTGACCGACCGCTCGGAGAGCCAGGACATCATCAACAGCGGCGAGGCGGCCGGGATCTCGCCGCACAACCCCGGTCGGGCGCTGGTCCGCCGGGGCGAGGGGGCGCCCACGCCGTTCCAGACCGCGTTCGTCGGCGCGGAGCGCGCCGGTGCGATCCCGAGCGCGGTCGCCGAAGCGGCCGCGTCCAGGCCGGTACGCGGAGTCCGACTCGGCTGGCAACGGCTCGGCCGCCCGCTGGACCTCTCGGAAGCCGGTCTCGAAGGTCTCGAATCGCCCGCCGATCCGCACGAGGGCGGCAGTCCCCCGTTCGAGGAGCAACCGACGGACCTGCGCGCCCTGGTGGACGTGCTGCGCACGGCGGCGGATCGACTGACCGACTTCCGGGCGTTGCCGAGCCCGTGGCTGCCGCCGATGGACGAGCGCATGCGGCTGGACGATCTGCCGCCCATTCCCGAGCCGGCACCCGGCACCTTGCCGATGGTCCCCTACGCCCTGCTCGACCTTCCCCGACTCCAGGCCCGGCGGCTGGCCGCGATCGACTTCGCGACCTTCGGCCACCTGTACGTCATCGGCGCGCCCCGATCGGGCCGCACCCAGGTCCTGCGCACCATCGCGGGCGCCGCGGCGCTCACCATCGCCTGCTCCGACCTGCACATCTACGCCATCGACTCGGCCGGCGGCGGGCTGAGCGTGCTGGAGGCGCTCCCGCATTGCGGGGCGGTCGTCTCGCGGCACGACGCGGAGCGCATGGAACGGCTGATCACCCGCCTGATCGGCGAACTGACGGTCCGGCAGCGGCTCATCGCCCACCACGACTGCGCGGACGTCACCGAACTGCGCGGCAAACTGACCAAGGACCGCCGACCCGCCCACCTGCTGCTCATGGTGGACGGCTGGGACGCGTTGAGCAACATGCTCGACGACTACGACGGCGGGCGGCTGTACGCCGACTTCGTGCGGTTGCTTCGCGAGGGCCAGGGTGCCGGGATCCATGTGATCGCCACGTCCGAGCGGCTGCTGCTCGGCGGGCGTCTCGCGGCCCACAACGACCGGCGATTGTTGCTGCGGCAGTCCGACCCGAGCGACTACACGCTCATCGGCATGGCCCGCAACAACCTTCCGTCGTACGTCCCGCCGGGCCGCGGCTGGCTCGCCCCGGGGGCGATCGAGGCGCAAATCGCGTTGTTGCCGTCGGTCACCGACCCCTCGAAGGCCCCCGCCGCCGGCGCCGTGGAGCCGGCCGACACCTCGATCGTCGATCAGAGCGACCAGGCCGAGGCGATGCGGGACCTGGGTCGGCGGGCGACCATTCGGGACGCCCGGGTGCCCGCCGTGCGGCGGCCGTTCCGGATCAACGAGATGCCGACGCTGATCGGCTTCCAGGAGGCGCACGCCGGGGTGCCGCAGCCGCTGCGCAAGCCGTTCTGGGCGCTGCTGGGCGTGGGCGGGGACGCGGTCGAGCCGCTGGGTCACGACTTCGCGGACGGCGGCGGGTCGTTCATGGTCGCGGGACCGCCGCGCAGCGGACGCAGCACGGCGCTGGCCGCGATGTGCGTGTCGCTGCTGATGGGCGGTACCCACCTGATCGTCCTGACGCCGCGCGACTCGCAGTTGCGCAAGCTGGCCGCGCACGGACTGGCCCGGGTGCTCGACGACCCCGACCCGTCGCCCGACACACTGGTCGAGGCGTTGGCCGAGGTGCGGGACAAGCCCGTGGTGGTCGTGGTGGACGACGCCGATCTGATGCTCGCCTGCTCGGCCGACTCGGTGCTGCGCCAGATCGCGGCGTCGGGCCGCGACCACGGGCAGGGGCTGTTGTTGGCGGGCCTGGCCGAGTCGATGAGTTCGCTGGGCTGGGTCGGCATGGCGCGCCGTTCGCGGCGCGGCCTGCTGTTGGGGCCGAAGACCCTCGGCGAGGGAGATCTGATCGGCGCGAGGTTGTCGGCCGAGCAGGTGCGCACACCGCTGGGCCCGGGTCGGGGTTGGACCGCGGGCGGCGCGGGGGCGGCGATCGCGGTGCAGGTGCCGCTCACGGTCCTGGACGGCTGACCGGGACGGGAGCGGCACCCGCACGGGACGGGCGGGAGCGGCGGGCTACTTGTGGTTCGCCGCCTCGTGCTTCATCTTCTCGATGGCGGTGCGGATGTTGGTCATCAGATCCCCGTCCGACTTGCCGAGCGAGTCCGCGATGTCGGTGAAGTTCTTGGCATAGGACTTGATGTTGGCCGCCGAGGACTTCATCTGCGTGCTGAAGGTCTGGTACGCCTCCTGCAGCGCGGGGCTGGCCTTTTCGAACACCAGGCCGTCGTGGAGCAGGTTGCTGACATGGGTCTCCAATTCGCCCAGTTCCTTGGAGATGTCGGCCAGTTTGGCGCCCATTCTCGTGGCGCCGCGGGCGATTTCGTCGAAATCGACGTGGATGTCGGCCATGTGGTCCTCCGATGGGGTCGGCTGCCGGTGTGGGGGTGGTGGGCAGGCTGCTACTGGGCGGAGTTGACCTTGTCGGCGATGTCCTTGTCCATGTCCTGGACCGACTGCATGATCTGCCGGAACTGCGTCGCGTAGCCCTTGATGCTCTCGGTGGCGGCGGTGAGCGCGGTGCTGAACTTCTCGTACTGGGCCTGCAGCGCGGGACTGGCCTGGACCAGCACGAGGTCCGTGGTGAGCAGGTTGTCGACCTCGGCCTTGGCCTCCTTCATCCGGGGCACGAGCGTGTGGTCGACGCTGTTGTCCAGCAGGTTGGACACCCGGGTGATCTCGGCGTAGGTGAGCTTGATGTTGGCGGGCATGGCAGGTCTCCTCGGGAACGGATGCGCGGGTGGGGGAGCGGGTGGGCGCGATGAGGGGCGGGCGTCAGATGATGCGCCCCTGACCCTTGCCGAGATTGCCGCCCCGGTCCTGGTTGTGGTCCTTGCCGGCGTCGACGTCGGCGAACGCGGGATCGGGCTTCCACTTGGCGCGCGGACCGTCGCGGATGTAGTGCTCGGTCTTCTCGCCGGCGGTGGAGATCATCGTGCCGCTGCCGTCCTTGTTGATGGTGTACTCGGACGTGCCCTTGCTGCCGTCGCCGTACGTGGTGGTGATGGTGTAGTCGCGGGCGTCGAACCTGTCCGGCTCCTTGTCCTTGTCGTCGCCGTCGGGCAGATCGACCCATTCGGGCGGGCCCTTGTACGTCACGGTCGACTCGTAGGTCAGCCCCTGTGGGTTGGTGATCTTCGAGGTCTCCTTGATGACGTTGTTGTCCTTGTCCAGTTCGACGCTGACGTCGATGCTGCCGTTCTTGTCCTGGTAGTGGTGCGAAGTCGGCGGCTTGTCCGGGGGTTTGGGCGGTTCCTCGCCGGGTTTGGGCGGCACTTCCTTGTCGCCCCTGGCCATCCAGGAGACACACCACGCGGGCGCCTCCGGGTCGTGGCACACGGAGCGGATGCTGTTCTTGTCCGGGTGGTCGCGGAAGTAGTCGGTGGCGCCGATGCCGGCCAGATACGCGTCCCACTTGGCCTTGTCCGCGAGCCACTTGTCGTGCGTCGCCTTCGTGTTGCGCCATTGGTCGATGCCCAGGACCGTGGTCACCAGCCCGGCCGCGCCGGAGATCTGCGCGTCGGCGTCGAAGAACACGTCGGACACCGACTTGATGGTGTCGGCGAGTTGGGTGAGGCCCTCCTTGGCCTTGCCGGTGCGCGACTTCGAGTGGTGGTAGAAGTTGTTGAAGGCGTACGAGAGGCCGGCCGTGCCCAGGCACGCCTTGCGTTCTCCGGCGCCCGCCTCGCCGAGTTCCCGAAACGCCCCGCTCGTGCCCGAATCGGCTTGCCGGGCAAGGTCTCTCAGCTTGCTCTGGATCGTGTGCAGGTTGGTGTAGTCGACCGCGAAATCGGCCATGCGGACCTCCTGTTCCTCACCCGCTTCGTGCGCCGCACCCGGAACCGGCTCCACTTCTGTACGCGTCGCGACCGTGGGAGGTTCAATTCCCGGTCGCGACCGTGGGAGGTTCGCCTCGGGTCCCTTCGAGAAGGATTGAACCCGACCCGTGAACGGCGCGTACAGAAAAGGGCCGTGGGAGCACGATCGAGCGAGAGGGGCGCCGGCGATGGCTCGTCCGGGAGACTGGAGTGCGCTCGGCCTCGACGGCGACCCGACCCCCGGCGACGCCGACCGGATCTACCGGGTGATCGCCGCGGAGAAGGAATTCGTCGATCTCGCACGGGACATCGACAACGGCCTCACCGAGATCAAGAACACGTCGAGCCAGATCTTCATCGGCAAGACGGCGGATGCCATGCGCGGCGTCATCGACGGCAACCTGCGCAACTACATCTCCACGTTCAAGAAGGCACACGAGGACGTCCGCACCGCGCTGACCGTCTACGTCGGCGTGATGCGCACGGAACAGCGGCGCGCGGACGCCGCGTTGACCGCGGCCGCCGCGCTGTCCGAGGACGACGACGCGGGCCGGGCCACGCACAAGGCCACCGCCGAGGACGCCCGGAAGATTCTGGCGGGCGCCGCGGACACCGCGGCCCGGGCGCTGAACGCCGCGGCCGAGTCCATCGCCTCCCCCGTGGACGAGTGCGAGGAGTTCTGGAAGGCGCTCGGCTGGATCGCGATGATCCTGGTCCTGCCCGCGATGATCTTCGGCGGTGCGCTCGCGCTGCTCACCATCGCACTGGGCGTCGCGCTCCTGATCAAGACCGCGATCGACTTCGCGCACGGCAAGGCCGGTGTCACCGAGCTCATCCTGGGCGTCCTGGGGGTGATCGCCCCCACCACCAAGGGGCTGCACCTGGGCAACCTGTGGAAGGTCATCAAAGTCACCGGCAACCGCGGCATCGCGGGCAGCAAGAACCTGTTCCTGGGCGGGCCCAACTCGTTCGGCCTGTTCGGCCGGGTGGGGCTGGGCATCGACTCGGCCGTGGGCGCGGCCGGGTCGTGGATCAGGGGCGGGCTCCAGGGACTGAAGTTGGGCCCCGCCATCACCCGCGTGCCGGAAATCGTGGCGTTCGGCGGCAATTTCGGACGCGGTGTGCGTGTGTTCCCGATCGCCGCGGAGCTCACCGTGATCAATCTGGCCGGCGCGAAGACGTTCTTCGGCCTGCGCAGCGTGATAACCACCGTCAACGCCTTCAAGGGTCTGGCGAATGGGCTGAGCGGCTTCAAGAGCCTGCGTCTGTTCCTGCCGGTGGCGGCCGACGAGATGGGCGAGGGCCTGGGGCTCGCCTTCCGGATCGGCTTCATCGACCGCGGCATGTTCAACATGTACCGCTACGGGGCGTTCATCGACGGCAAGTTCATCGGCGCGGGCGCCAAGATCTCCGGCGGCGTCAACGCGGGATTCACCGCCTTCGCGCCGGGTGGCGACGTGGTGAAGCTGCCGCATGTGGGCGTCGGGGGGATCGGGTCGGTGCACGTCGGTCCGATCGGCCACACCTTCGACATGCCGCCGCTCTCCGGCCGATTCACCGGCGGATTGGGCAACGTGCCCATGGTGCACGTACCCGGCCTGGGCGTCGTCGGCGGTGGGTTCCACGCCGGCACCTTTCCCGGCCTGAACACCTTCACGGGCACCACGGGCAACCTGGGCGAGCTGGGCGCGATCGCCCCGCTCACCGGGTTCGGAGGCAAGATCGCCGACATTCCGTCGTTCTCCTTCAGCGGCCTGGGCACGGCCAATCTCGGGAGCCATCTCGCGGTCCCGCCCGGGATCACCGGGCTCGGCACCACCGCGCCGACCGCACTGCCGGGCGCGCTCGGGCACGTCAGCATCCCGAACCTGGGCACCGTCACCCACGCGCTGCCCAGGGTCGAACTCGGCCTGCCGGGCTCGGGCGCTCTCGTGCACGACCTGCCCACGGCCGGCTCGGTCGCCCTCCCGCATGTCGACGGCGTCGGCACCGTCGCCCTCCCCCACGTCGACGGCATCGGGACCGTCGCCCTCCCCCAGTTGGGCCACGTGGCCGTCCCCCAGACGGGCACCGTCGCGATGCCGAACGCGACCGTGTCGGCGCTGCCGCAGGCCCACCTGCCGTCCGTGTCGACCACGCCGGTCCCCGGCGTGTCCGGTTCCCCGACCCCCGGGCTCGGCCACACCGCCGGCGCGATGCCGACGCCCGCGGTCGGCGACCTCAAACTGCCGACCGTCGGCGCGCAGTTGGCGGACCTGCCGGGCCTGACTCCGACCAACCTCGCCGGCCCGCGGACCGTGGGAGGCGCCGAC
The DNA here is from genome assembly GCF_044458105.1 of Embleya sp. NPDC050493. Lineage (NCBI taxonomy): Bacteria > Bacillati > Actinomycetota > Actinomycetes > Kitasatosporales > Streptomycetaceae > Embleya > Embleya sp. NPDC050493. Next base: position 50,523 of record NZ_JBITHP010000008.1, on the reverse strand, counting down.
GGGACCCTGGCCCACGTCCCGGAGGTCGGTTCGGTCCCCATCACCTCGCAGATCCAGGCGCCGACCGTCGGTGCGGCCGGGACGACGCACATCGGTGTCAACGGCAGCCAGGTGACACTCGGCAACCTGACGTCGGGCCACGGGCTCGGCCACGTGACACCGGTCGGCGTACCGGGCGGCGCAACGGTGGGTGGCATGCCGGAGGGCGGAGTCGTCGGCGTACCGGGCACCGGCGCCGTGGGCGGCCCACCGGGCACCGGAGCCGTGGGCGGCGTCCGTACCGGCGGAGCCCACGTCGTGCCGTCGAGCCCGGCCGGCAACGACATCACCGTGTTCATGGTGAACAACGTGCGGTACGACTTCGCGCACACGTTCGGCGGCATCCCGGGGCTGAACGGCGTCGAGGTTCGGGTCCTGCCGAGCACCCGGGCCGGCCACACCGTCGACATCGACGTCCGCGCGGGCGGCCGCACCGACATCGACGCGTTCCACCTGACCGTGGGCGAGCAGCAGGTGTTGCGGATCGAACAGACCCTCCCGGGCGGCGGCGTGCACCGCTGGGACTACGAACTGAACGCCTCGAACACTCACCGGCTCCTCGACGACCAGGTCATCGACGCGGAGGTCACCGGACCCGTTCCCGGGCAGTCCGTGGAGCTGACCGCCATCACCTCGCCGGCTCCGGCCGGCGGGCTCACCGGCTCGACCACCGTCGGCAACGGCACCGGCGTGCCGCCGGTCCACGGAACGGGCGGCACCGCCTCCCCCGGCGCGCACCTCGTCGAGATCCCGGGGCTGCCGCACACACGGCTGGAGGTTCGCCTCGTCGACGGCGGCGTCGACGGCGTCCGCGTGGTGGGAGCCGCGGACGGGCCCGGTCTGCGCACCACGCCCGGCACCGGTGCGGGCGGGAGCAACATCGTGCGGGTCGAGCAGGACGTCGTGCCGAACGTGGAGACCCGCCGGTGGGACTTCGAGGTGTCCGCGGACGGCGGCCGACTCGTCGGCATCGAGCGGCGCTTCACTCTCAGCGGCGGCGCGGACGACGGCACCCTCGTCGTGGTCCGGGTCGACGTGGCGGACGAGCCCCTCGGCGTCACCCACATCAATGCCGACGGGAGCGTCCGCAACCCGGGCGGGCCGCCCGTGCGGTTCAACGCGGCCGGCATCAACATCCCCACGGCCGACGGCTTCCGGCTCCACGACCCGGCGACCGGCGCGCTGTCGCACACCGGCCTGCGGCTGTTCGGATCCGACGGCAACCCGCTGCCGCTGCACGTGCTGACCCCGAACGGCGGCGGACCCCGCACCCTGGTCGACGCCCGGGCGACCGCGACGCTCGGCGCCGTGACCACACCGGCGCACGCGAACGGCATGCTCCACGTCGTCCCGACCGGCACCGGACCGGTCGTGCGCGTCTTCGGTGCGGACGGCCGGTTCTCGCACGACTCCCTGCCCCTGACCCGCATCGACGGACTGGGCCTGCCAGGCGGCCACATCCGCTCGCCGCACGGCGACACCCCGCACGTGGCCGGCCCCGACGGCAGGGTCGTCCCGGGCACCGAGGTGATCCCGCAGCTGGGCAACGAGTTCCGCGTCGTGCACGCGGACGGGCAGTTCCACGTCGACGCCGGCGGCGCACGCGGCCACGACGTCGTCCCGCTGGCCACCGCCGACGGCGCCGGGACGGGGCTGCACGTGTTCACCCCCGTCGCCGGTGTGCACCCGCTGCCCCACCCGCGCGGCATCGACGGCACACCGTCCACGACCGCGACCGTCACCAGGGTCGACAACACCTTCCACGTCACCGGCATCGACGGCCGACCGCATGTGGTGGCCGTGCACACCCCGCAGGGCGTGTTCTCGCACACCGCGCTTCCGCTCACCGGCGGCGGCGCACCGGGCGGGTTCATCCGACTGCCCGACCACGCCGGTGGGCCGCCGCACCTCACCCGCGGCGACGGCACGATCGTGCCGCTCGCCCGCGTCACCCCACAGCAGGGCGGCGGATACCTGGTGAAGCACGGCGACGCCGCCATCCTCGTCGACGACGCGGGCAGGCACACGCACAACGTCGTGCAATTGACAGCGAACGGCGAAGAGCTCGGGCGATTCGTGCACACGCCGATCGACGCCCCGAACGCGCCGGTGCCGCACCCGCACACCCGGGGCGGCGTGCCCGATCCCGACCGCACGATCACCCGGATCGGCGGCGAACTGCGGCTCACCGATCCCGACGGGTCGTTCGCCGTGCACGGTCTCGACGGCATGCGCCGGTACGAGGCGATCCACCTGCCCGACGGCGGCCCGTTCGGCGGCCGGTTCGTGCGATTCGACAACCATGCCGCCACCCTGGTCGACACGCACCTGGTCCCCGTCCCGGACACCCACGTCGTCCGCCAGACGGAGTTGCTGGACGACGGCTTCCGAATCGTCCACGGCACCGACCACGTCGTCGTCGGCCTGCGGGGCGCACACCGCTTCGACGCCGTTGCGCTGCGCGGCCCGGACGGAGCCCCCACGGGCGAGTTCGTCTTCCGCCACCCGGCCCCGACGGCCGGTGGGCCCGCGCCCGGTCCGCTGCCGCTGGCCAAGAACGCGGCGGGCCACAACATCAGGGTCGAGGTGGCCGGCCGCCCGGACGGCACGCTCCGCGTCGTCGACGACACCTCGATCCGGGTCTTCTCCGGCACCGGCGAGTTCGACTTCCGGGTGCTGCGGCTGACCGACGCCGCAGGCACCCACCTGGCGCAGAACATCCGCGTGCACCCCGGCGGAGCACGGACCGTGGTCGACGACGATCTGGCCGCCGTCCCCGACCTCACCGTGCACACCCGCGACGGCGGCGGCTTCCATCTGCGCGGCACCGACGGCGGGTTCCGCCTGTTCGACCGCACCGGCAGGCTCGACCTCGTCGCGACCCCGCAGCAAGTAGCGCACGGCGAGGGCCACATCAGCGTGCTGACCGTGGCCGACGGCGCCGGCGCGCACCGGTTCGACGTGATCAAGCTGTCGGACGGGCAACTCACCGACCCGGCGCGGATGCAGCTCCTGCGAACCACCGGGGGCGACCTCCGGGTCCTGGACGGCAATCTCGAAGCGCTCCCGAACCTGCGGGCGACCACGCAGCCGGGCGGCGGATACCGGGTGGACGGCATCGGCGTGCACACGAACGAGTTCCGGCGTTTCGACGCGGGCGGGCGGCTGGAGTTCCAGCGGGTGGACATCGTCGGTGGCCGGGGGGCGATCGATCCGAACCGGCACTTCGAGATCAGCTACCCGGCGGGCGGCGATCCCACCTGGTCGCTGGTCAAGACGGACGCCCACGGCGTACCGGTGCCCGGACCGGCGACCCGCCCGTGGTTCGAGGGCGGCACGGTCGACGTGCAGGGCGCGGAGGTGGGCCGGGTCCATCTGGTCAGCCACCTCAAGGTCACCGTGTTCGAGCGCAGGCCGCTGCCCGACGGCAACATGCTCGACGCGCACCACACCCCCGCCACCCAGGGCGACTTCGGCCTGTTCAATCAGCGCGGTAAGTGGGCGGAGTTCGGCCCGAACGGCGACCTGATCCAGCACGGCACCCGGCACTGGGGCGAGAGCACCCGCAGTTGGTTCGACGTCAAGAGCGTGTTCGGTTTCGACGTCCGCGTACGGCACTTCCAGATGAGCGCGGACGGCGGACACGTCCTGGCCAAGCTGGACAACGTGCCGGCCACCCAGGGCTTCGCCGACACCACGTGGGTGCGGTTCGACGCCGACTTCCGGCCGATCGCGTCGGGCACCCGGCACTGGGGCCCCGGACGGGGCTGGACCGACCGGACGAACCACCCGATCACCGGCGAACCCATCACCGTCCAGGAGAAGTTCGGCCGCTTCCAGTTCGGTCTGCACGACGTCCGCCGCTTCCACCAGATCGAGCTGGGGCCGGACGGCGTCCCCAAACGCGACTTCGTCTCCCGACACCCGGACGGCAACGTCAACGGCTTCGGAAAGACACTGCACAACGGCGACTTCCTCCAGGTCGTCCGCTTCGCCGAGCAGCGGCCGCCGGTGTTCTTCCGCAACCTGTTCAGCGCCGAGATCCGCGCGACCGACCTGACCCGCCACCCGTGGCTGGCCAAGGACGACCGCCTGCGGGTGGCGACGTGGACCCAGGAGCCGGCGGGCGGTGGGGTGGGCGGCAGCCGCGGCGTGCAGTTCACCACCAACAACAAGACGGTGATCGACGTCGCGAGCAACGGCGACATCGTCCGCGAGACCCGCACGCTGCCGAACGGCGACACCCTCACCGTGGGCAACGTACAACTGCCCGCCGTGCACGCCGGCCCGAACGCGGGAACGCCGGTGCCGCACCGGCCCGGCTACCTCCCGTGGTCCGAGAGCGTCGGCGGCCTCCGGGGGCATCGCACGCATGTGCCGACCGACTTCGTGCCCACCCCGGGCGCGGGCGAGAAGCAGATCACCTGGCAGGACCGGGTCACCACCGATCCGGAGGACGGCGACTGGTACACCCCCGGCGCCAAGGACTGGACGGTGGTGCGGACCGGCTTCGCCGACGGCACGTTCATCGACTATCGGCCCAGGCCCAACGACGGCGCCGGGGGCGTCGGGCCGAACACCCGCACCTCCATCGACGCCGGCAACGGCAACTGGACCATGTACGACCACCACGGCGTCGTCCTCGGCCGCTCGGACTCCTTCCCCGATCCCAACGGGGCGGGCCGGCTCGACATCGTCGGCACCATCGGGGCCAACACGCGCGTGTTCCGGTGGCACGACGCGGCCCACCCGGAGATCGGCGGCGTGCGGATCACCTCGTTCGAGCGGCAGATCTCGGCCTGGCAGTGGGACCGCGAGTCGTTCCAGGACTTCGACGCGGACGGCCGTCTCATCCGCGACCACCGACTGCTCGGCGAGGGCCTGACCGTCGACGCGTGGCGTGGCGTGGACGCGCGGGGCAACGAGGTGTGGCACTGGAACAAGATGGACGCGAACAACAACGTGCTGACCTTCGGCACCGGCGTCGACGACCGGATCCGGCACTGGTTCGACGCGGACGGCAACGCGCTGCCCGGCTGGGCGAAGGGGGCCCGGTGGTCCGACCGGATCACCGGTCTCGACGACCGGGTCGTCCAGGAGATCCCGGCCCCCAAGACGACCAACATGGTGCGGGACTACTTCACCGACACCCCGTTCCGGGTTCGCGACTACACCCCCACCCCCACCACCGAGTTCAACCGGCACATCTGGCAGGAGTCCGACCACGGCATCCACGCGCAGGTCAAGGTCCGGCTCTCGGACGGCACGTTCCTGGAGACGAACGCCTTCAACAAGCACGGCCGGCGCTACGACACCGACGGCGTCACGCTCGTCAACGACCGCTCGATCCCGGGGTACATCACCGAGTTCGACGCCCACGGCGTGGGCACCATCGTCGGACGCGAAACGCACTTCACCGGCTGGATCAACGAATACCGCGGCCTGAACCGCACGTTCCGCGAGGCGAACCGCTGGAACTTCGGTCCGTCCGTGGACGGCGAGGCGGTCCCGGCACCGTTCGCGCTCCGGGCGATCCAGTCCATCGGCATCGACATGACGCACGAGTTCCTGCTCGACTTCACCGTGAACCTCGTCGTGTTGTCGATCGTCCGGGTCATGTCCGGCAGCGGTTTGAGCGCCGTGGACGTCGGGCGCGCCGCCTTCGGCGCCGCGCTCAGCTCGATGACCAAGGGCACCGTCGCGGCGGCGCACATGTCCGCCAACCGCGGTGGCTGGAAGGTGTACTGGTCGAACATCGACTACGGAATGCCGGGCAGCTGGCGTCCCAACGACGACAGTTGGAACACCGAATTCGGTGCCAACGAGCGCCCGGTGCGCTGGCGCGGCGGCACGTACGAATTCGCCCTCGGGCTCGGCACCGGCGCGGTGGGCGGATTCGTCAGCGGCGCATCGCAGGCCGCACTCTTCGGTGTTCGCGGTGCGGACGGCGCGATCATCAAGCTCACCGGCCAGGATGCCGTGCTGTCCGGCCTCGCGTCCGTCGTCGGCGGCCTCCTCGACACCGTCTCGGTCGGCGCGCTCCGCACCCTGGTGCAGCACACGATCGGCAGCCGGTGGATCCACCGGCAAGGTCCCATGGACATCTTCGTCATCGGGGCGATCGGCAAGCTCGTCGACAAGCTCTTCTCGCTCACGGTGCTCGGTCCCGCGACCATCCGTTGGATCGGCGACCGGCCCGACGTGCACTCGGGCGACAACCTGCTGCCCGGAACAGGAACAGGTGGCGGATGAGCACACCGGAGATCCGCGTCGGCCCCAGGGGCCGCGGGACCCACCGCGACATCGGGTCCGCGCTCGCCGCCGCGCCCGCGGGCGCCGAGATCCTGATCGCCCCGGGCGAGTACGAGGAGAGCCTGCGCCTGGAGCGGCGCGTGGTCCTGCGGCCGGAGAACGGAGCCGGGACGGTCGTGATCCGCGCGCGGGCCGGAGCCACCCTGACCGTCGCCGCCCCCGGTTGTCTGGTCCGCGGGCTCGTCCTGCGCGGCGCGGACCCGGCGGAGCCGGTCGTGCGGGTGGAGGACGCGGCCGGCCTGACCCTGGACGCGTGCGAACTGGAGCGGGGCCGGGTGGACGTACTGGGCTCGGCGAAGGCGAGCGGCAACGCGCGCAACGCCCTGCTCACGCTCGCCGACCCGCTCGACGTCGACCTCGCCGACCCGACCGGCGGCGGTGTCCTGCTGCTCTCCCGGACCCGGTTGCGCGGCGCGCGGCACGCCGCGCTGGTCCTGGACGGCGACGCCCGGGCCCGCGCCGAGGACACGGTCGTGGAAACGATCGACGGCGTCGGCGTGTTGCTGACCGGCCACGCGGTGCTGGTCGCCGACCGGTTGCGCGTACGCGAGACCTCGGGCTCCGCGTCGCGGGTGTGCGCGGACGCGCGGCTGCTGGCCCGGGACAGCACACTCGACGGCGCCGGACGCAACGGCGTGCTGGTCGAGGAACGCGGCGAGGTCCATCTCGACGACTGCCGGCTGCGCAAGGTCGGACGCAGCGGCGTCCAGGCCGAACACGAGGCGCGCGTGCACCTGACCGACTGCCGGATCACCGACGCCGGCGGCAGCGCGGTCGCCGTCGCCGGCGCGGCGCAACTCCTCGCGCACGGCTGCCGGATCATCGCTCCGGCCGCCAACGGCATCGTCGCGCTCGGCGAGGCCGAGGTGACGGTCACCGCGTCGCTGGTGGCGGGCACCGGATTCACCGCGGTGCACCTCGGCGAGAACGCGCGGGGCCGGTTCGGTGATTGCCGGCTCGACGGCAGCGACGAGCACGGCTTCGCGGTCGTGGGGTCCGCGTACGCGGAGATCGTGGACACCACGGTCGCCGGGGCGACCATGTGCGGGGTGCATGTGGTCGACGAGGCGCGTGTCGCGATGCGCGCCACCCGGGTCGAGGGCGGCGAGACGGGGGTTCGGCTGCGCTCGTCCGCGGAATCGGAACTGCGCGAATGCGTGGTGAGCGGGCAGCGCAGGACCGGTGTCGAGGTCGGGTCCGTCGCGATCGCCACGCTGTCCGCGACCCGGATCGCCGAGACGGGCAGCGCGGGTGTCAGCGTCGATTCCGGTGCCCGGCTGCGCATGGACGGCGGCGGCGTCTTCGCCGTCGGCGGCAGCGGGCTGGTGGTGGGACGAGGTGCCGAACCGACGGTGCGCGGCATCCGGGTGGACGGGACCGGGAAGAACGGCATCCTGTTCGGCGAGGGTGCACGTGGGGTGATCGAACACAGCGATCTGTCGGGGTGTGCGTACCCCGCCCTGCACATCGGCCGGGACGCCGAACCGCGGTTCGTCGGCTGCCGGGTCTTCGACTGCGCGCAGGACGTCGGCTTCGCCGAGGACGCGCGGCCGGTGTTCGAGGAGTGCGTGTCCGTCCGGGTGGCCGCGCCGTCGCTGGCCTCGCTGTCGCAGGGGTCCGGCCGGGCAACGCACGAGCCCGCCGCCCCGGCCGGGGCGGGCGTCGCCGCGGCGGGTGGCGCACCGCTTCCCGCCGTGCCCGCGTCGGTCGATCTGGCCGAACTGGGCGAGGCTCCGCCGCCGTCCGAGACGCTGGACGACCTGCTCGCCGAACTCGCCGAACTGGTGGGACTGGACGGCGTGAAGCGCGATGTCGGAGGCATGGTCAAGCTCATGCAGACGGTGCGTCGGCGTCAGGAGGCCGGACTGCCCGCACCGCCGCTGAGTCGTCACCTGGTCTTCGCGGGCAACCCGGGCACCGGCAAGACGACCATCGCGCGCCTGTACGGACGGTTGCTGAAGGCGCTCGGACTCCTGGAGCGCGGCCATCTGGTCGAGGTCGACCGCAGCTCCCTGGTCGGCGAGTACGTCGGGCACACCGGCCCCAAGACGACCGAGTCGTTCAATCGGGCCCGCGGCGGCGTGCTGTTCATCGACGAGGCGTACGCGCTCGTGCCCGCCGGCGTGGCGAACGACTTCGGCGGCGAGGCCGTCGCCACGCTCGTCAAACTCATGGAGGACCACCGTGACGAGGTCGTCGTGATCGTGGCCGGGTATCCCGGCGAGATGGAGCGGTTCATCGCCTCGAACCCGGGTCTGTCCTCGCGGTTCACCCGCAGCCTGCTGTTCGACGACTACTCGGCCGACGACCTGGTGCGCATCGTCGAGCACCATGCGGGTCGGCACCGCTACGAACTCAGCGTCCCCGCGCGCAAGGCGCTCGGCGAGTTGTTCATCGCGATGCCGCGTGGCGCGCAGTTCGGCAACGGCCGCACCGCGCGCCAGGTGTTCCAGCAGATGACCGAACGTCAGGCCATGCGAATGGCCGAGATCGACGCACCCGACGAACGCCAGTTGGTCGTCCTCGACGAGATGGACCTGCCACGGCCGGCGGGCTCGCCCTGACCGTGCACACCCCCTTTGTCATCTGTCGTGCCCATGGAGGAGAGCTCGTGTCCGAACCCAACGAAGCCGGCGCGCCCGTCGGTTCGTCCGCGCCGTCGTTGGCGCAGGCGTACGCCCGCCGTCCGGCCCGTCCCCGTCGCGGTCTCCTGCCGGGGCGTCGGGTGTGGGTGTCCCTCGGCTCGGCCGCGGGCATCGCCGCCGTCACGACGCTGGCCGTGGCCCTGACCCCGAGCGGGGCGAGCGGCGACCCGGCGGACGGCGACCGGGTGGTCGCCGCCGCGGGGGCGCCCGAGAACGCGAAGTCCGGCGGATCCGGAACGATCGGCTCGCCCGGGGCTCCCGGATCGCCCGGGGCCCCGGGAACACCCGGACCACCCGGATCACCCGGAGCGCCGGGATCCCCCGGCTTGCCCGGCGAGTCCGCCGCGTCGCCGACGGGCGCCGGGGCGCCACCCGCGGGCACTCCCGAGGCACCCGCCGCGGCCGGCCCCGAGGCGCCGAGCGCGGAGCGGCCCCCTGTGGCCGGGCCGCCCGCGACGAAACCGCAGGTGCCCCGGTCCGTCCCCCGTGGGCCGGTCGAGACCACGCCGGCGCAGCAGCCCAGGATCGCGGCACCCCCGCCCGCTCAGCCGCCGCGGCCGAACGTCCCGGGCAACCCCCTGCGGAACGGGTACACCGGCAAGTGCCTGAGCGGGTCCGCGGGTTCCGACGGCACACCGCTGATCCAGTGGTCGTGCAACGGCGACGTGAATCAGAAGTGGGACATCAGATCCGACGGCACGATCCGGACCAAGGGCCTGTGCATGGACGCGGCGTGGGGCTCCACCGCCAAGGGCACGGTCGTGCAACTCGCCTATTGCAGCGGAAACCCCGCCCAGCAATTCGCCCTCCGCGGCAACAACATCTACGCGAAGGCGTCCAACATGTGTGTCGACCTGTGGGACTTCAACACCCGCGACGGCGCGGCGATCCGCCTCCACCCCTGCCACTACGGCACGAATCAGGTGTGGACACGCGGCTGAGACCGACCGCCCGACCGTACCCGTCACCCGCCGCGCAGGCATCGCGCCACGGGTGACGGGTACGCCCGCGGCGCGTACCCGTGAACGCCGCCGCGGCCGCGCCCCACCTGCGGATCGACGGAGCGCCGGCGCACATACGCGCGACGCCGCGCGGGCATCCTTCGGGGAGGGCTGTGCGCCGCGCCGGAGGGCACGGGTGTCAACTCTCGGCCGCGGGACAGGCTCGGATCATGTCCGGTGTTTCTTGGGGTCGGCGCATATCCGGTGCGCCCACAGTGGTCGGGGCCGAGCTTCGCGGGATCGGGCGGTCGACCGCCCGAGCCTGGCGGGGCCCGGGGCGCGAGCGGGATCTGGTCGGGCAGTCGGCCAAGGCCGCGTTCGCGGCGGTGCTGAGTTGGGCGGTGGCCGGGTGGTGGCTGCGGGCCCCGATGGCCATCATGGCGCCCTGGGTGGCGATCGTACTCGTGCAGGCCACGGTGTACCGGTCGGTGGCCCAGGCCCTCCAGGTCCTGGTGTCGATGGCGTTCGGAACGCTGATCGCCGCCGTCGGTTGGGCGGCATGCGGCAGCACCATCGGGGCGATGGCGGCGGTATTGCCGATCACGATGTTGCTGGGCAACTGGCGGCGGTTCGGCGATCAGGGCATGTACAGCTCGACCAGCGCGCTGTTCGTGCTCTCCTACGGCCCGGTCACCGGCGCCACGATCGGCCACCGGCTCGGCGAGGCGCTGCTCGGCGCGACGATCGGGCTCGCGGTGAACTTCCTGGTGTGGCCGCCGGTACACCTGCGGGACAGCCGCCGTGCCGCACTCGACGTCGCGGACGAGATCGCCGAGATCCTGGCCGCGTCGGCCGCCGGACTGCGCGTGGAGTGGAACGCCGCGGCGGCGGACGAGCGGTATCGCCGGGCACTGCGGATCTCCCGCCGTTGGGAGGATCTGCGGGCGGCCACCGAACACGCGCGCGAAAGCGTGCGGATGAATCCGCGCAGGCATCACCACGGCCCGGTGCCCGAGATCGAACACGGCTTCGTGCCCACGCTGGAGAACCTGGTCGCCCGCACGATCGCGATCACCAGGACGATTCGCGACACCGCGCGGGAGGGCGGCGTGGACCTGACGCCGGACGGAAGGACGTTGGCGCCCTATGCCGACTTCCTGGATGCCCTGGCCCGCGCGGTGCGCGAATACGGCGGGGCCGTGGCCGCGACGGGAACGTCGGTGCCACCGGACGCGGCGGGCTCACCGGACACCCGACTGCGCCGCGCCGGACGCGAGTTGTCCCGGGCCGTCGAGATCCACACCGTCCTGACCGAGCGCCTGCCCGAGGCGGCGCGGTCGGGCCCGCTGACCACCGCACTGACGGGTTCCCTGCTCGCCGAGGCGGGCCGACTGCTGGGCGACCTCGACGCGGGCTCGGACACCGGCCGACATCCGGTCGTCGACTGAGCGGGCTCGTCGCGGACGACATGTCGGCAAGCCCCGGTCGATCGCAACGGTGGCCGGCACACCCGCGTGGGTCGGAGTTCGACGAGACCGGCCCGCGCGAGCGGCCCGCGACCCGGCCGTACCCGGCATGGCGATCGGGCGGCCCGCCACCGCGACGCCGTCCGTGCCCGACGGCCGCCCGACCGGCGTGCGTACGCGTTTCAGCCTCGGCGGTGGATCATCGACATCAGCAGCCCGTGGGTTTCGGCGTCGGCGGCCACGACCAGTCCGCGACCCGCCTCGCCGATCGGGGCGCCGTCGATCCCGGTGACCACACAACCGGCCGCCCGGCACAGCGCGATCCCGGCGGCGAAGTGCACACTCCCCGACAGGTCGCCGCCGTCGGTGACGTACGCGGCGCGCTTGCCGGCCGCGACCCAGGCCACCGCCAGCGTCGAGGACACCACCCGCGGCCGGAACCGCTCGACGAACCCGGGATGGGCCGGCAGGTCCACGGCTCGAAAGCCCGGTGCGTTCGGGAACGGCGGATCCAGGTTGACATCCACCAACCGCGAGGCGGACGAGGGCACCAACTGCGTGTCCGCGCCCTCGCGTCGCACCCACGCGCTCGCGCCGTCGGTGTGGAAGATCTCGCCGCCGAACGGGTCGGCCACCGCAGCCGCGCCCTCGCGCAGCGCCACGTTGACGGCGACCACCATGGTGCCGACGGCGTAGTTCAACGTCCCGCACAGGGGATCCACCAGCCAGCGGCGCGCGGCCTCGGCGGTGCCCCGTTGCCCGCCCTCCTCACCGAGCACCGCGTCGTCGGGTCGCGCCGCGCCGATCACGCCGAGAATCGTCTTCTCCGCCTCGACATCGGCGGCGGTGGCGAAGTCCCCTCCGCCCTTGTCGATCCGGGCCAGTCGCCGCCCGTACAGGTCACGCACCACGTCCGCGCCGGCACTCGCCGCGGCTATCGCAACTTCGGCATCGGACAGGCCCGCAGATGAGTTGATCATGCTCCGCACCCTACCGGCGGCCCCGGTGGCACCCGGTGACGCGACATGCCGCGCAACGCGAGGATCGTTCGCCCCGAACGCTCCGACGACCGCTCCCCGCTGCCACGGGACGACCGGCACCACCCAACCGCGCTCCGCCGCAGGGCGGTTCCGGCTCCGACCCGGCCCCGACTCGATCGCCTCCGAATCGCGCAGAACGGCGGATCGGGCCCCGGGCCGGCCCCGATCCGGCTCCTGCTTCCGCAAACCGGTGGGAGGGTAGGACTCGAACACCCCGCGGTCGGGCCCGGCCCCGGACCGACACCGACCCGGAGAAGGACCCACCGATGCCCACCACCCGACACGAGGAACTGCGCGCTGCGGTCACAGCCGCCCGCCGGGCACTCGCCGCCCATCCCGACGCCGCGACCTCACCGGCTCTGGCCGACCTGATCGCCGCCGCCGAACCCTTCGCCAACTTCGCTCCCGCCGTTCCACCCCCCAAAAGACGTGCGAGCGCGGATCCGGGGCGGCGTTCGGAACGGTCGGGCACCGACGACGACACCGGCTCCGACGACGCGGACGTGGTGATACCAGACACGCTCGACGACGAAGCCCGCGGTCCGGCTCCCCACCCGCGACGGGTGCAGCCGTGCGGCGACGGTCCGCCCGGAGTCCACGCCGCCGTCGCCGGCCCACCATCGTCCATGCCGTAGCGCCCCGCCCGGCCGCCCACCCGGCCGCCACAGCCGCGCCTCGACCGGGCCGTCCGGGTCGCCGGCAACCACCACGAACCCGGGGGTCCGAGGCCCGGCACCCGAGCGCGCGGGCGCCTCCTCCCCCTCGGTTGGGAGGAGACGCCCACCACACGCAGTCCCCCGGAGCCCCCATCGGGGGAGGAACCACGCACGCCCCATCCCTGCCCCGGCGACGACGCCGCGCACGCGCCCGAACGGGTGAACCGGGCCGGCCGCCGCACCGCCGCGACCGACGGGTGCGGAACAGTCGAATGGGTGACGCTTGAGGCGCCCGTCGGGGGGCAGGTGTGCGGGCACGACGGTGCCGGCTGCGACAGGATTGCCGGCGCCGCACCAGCGGGCTCGTCACGACCGCGCGGAGGAGTCGTGGCTGCTCGCCGGCTCGGATCGCGCACACGTGGGCCGTCCGGACGAGAATCCGGCCGAGGAATCCGTTTCCTGGCGGTCCGCGCGCCGATGTCGAGCCGAAGTACCGTCCGCCGTCCGCCCTCGTGCCCCTTGAGGAGGGTCATGTTTCGACTTCGTCGTCCCCTCGTCCGGTGGCGCGTGCCACGACGGACCGGTGCTTCCGGGCGGGCCCGGAAGGCGGTGCGGAGCACGCTCGCCGACTGGGGCTGGGACGAGGATCGGGTCGCGCCGGCCGTCCTGGTCCTGTCCGAACTGTTGACCAACGCACAGCTGTACACCGAGGGGGATGTGGCCCTGGCCCTGCGTCGGACCCGGCGCGGGGCGCGGTTGTCCGTCACCGACACCGATCCCCGGATGCCGACCCGGCGCGACACCGGCCCCGAACACGAGGGCGGTTTCGGGCTGCACATCCTCGACACGATCACCACCGACTGGGGCGTCCGGACCCACCGGGGCGGAAAGACCGTCTGGGCCGACATCGACGCCGCCGCCGTTGCGCACCGCCCGAGGCGGTCGAGCGCCGGAGCGAGGACCTCCTCGATCCGGCGGTCGCTCGTGTCGCGGTTGCGCGAGGGGTCGCTCGCGACCCGTCGTCGGGCCCGAGCGGGCCTACCGGTGGCGGAGGTGTGGCGACGGGCCGGCGCGATCGGTTCGACCGCGCGCGCCGTCGTGTCCTCCCTGGTGCGGCTCCCGCGCCGACGTGGGTCGGGCCTGATGCTCGTGCACCTCCTCGCCACGGCCCGACCCGCGGCCTGAGCGAGCGGCCCCACCCGGCCCGGTCAGCCGGGCCCCGGACGGACGGCGCCGTGCCATTGCAGGAGCAGGATGGTGGCGTCGTCCTGGAGCCGGTCGAGGTGGTATTCGCGGATCGCCCGGATCAGTCGGCGCAGGGTCTCGGGCGCGGGGAGGCCATCGGCTATGTGCCGGATCACGAAGTCCACGAACCGGTCCAGTCCGAAGACCTCGCCTTCCGGGTTGCGGGCCTCGGTGACCCCGTCGGTGTAGAGCAGGAGCCAGTCGCCGGGTTCGAGTTGCTCCTCGTACAGCTCGACGGGCAGGCCCATGGCCGTGCCCATCGGGTGCGCCGGCGGGCGTTGCAGGGTGGCGACCCACTGGCCGTTGCGGACCAGGACCGGCGGGTGGTGGCCGCGGTTGACCCAGGTCAACAGGCCGCTGAGCAGGTCGAGCCGGCCGATGATCGCGGTGGCGTAGCGACTGCGGCCGAACTGTTCCAGGAGGGCGGTCTCGATCGCCTCGCTCGTCTCCACCAGGCCCACCCCGTGGCGGCGGCTGCTGCGGCAGCCGGCCAGGGCGAGGGCGACGGTGAGGCCGGCGGAGGTGTCGTGGCCCATCGCGTCGAAGACGGCCAGGTGCGCGGTGTCGCCGTCGACCGCGTACTCGTACGCGTCGCCGCCCATCTCGTACGCGGGCTCCAGGGCCGCGCTGACGGTGGCCTGGTCGCCGGCGAAGGAGCCGGGCGGCATCAGGGTCCACTGCATCTCGGCGGCGAGCCCCATCGGGCGGGTGCGTACCAGGCGCTCGTAGGAGTCGCTGTACGCGCGTTTGCTGACCAAGAGCAGACCCACCAGGAGAGCGAGGTCGAGCGCCCGGTCCAGGACGGCGTCGTCGACCTCGTCCGTCTCCAGGCCCAGCACGCCCAGGCGTTCGGCCCCGTCCGTCAGCGGAAGCCACAGCCGCCTCGTCCGCGTCTCCTCGGGCGCACCCTGGTCCGCGCCGGCCGGGGCCTCCACGGGTTCGGCGCTCTGGAAGGCCCGGCCGGCCAGGGTGGCGTCCACGCGCAGTTCGGCCTCGGGCGCCTCGGGGGCTCGGTCCGTCACCGCCTCGTTCGTACCGCGGCCAGGAACCAGACGCAGCAGTTGCTGCTGCACGTCCACGAGGTAGATCAGCGGACGCGACAGCCCCAGCGGTCGGGCGTGTGCGGCGATCAGCCTCGGAAGATCCTCTATGACGGCATGACGACTGGCCCGGAGCAGCCCGCCCGCCGTGGCCACATCGTTGGGAAGGGGCTTCACCGGCGTCCTGTCCTGATTCGGGGCCCGATGCCGGCTGTCGATCACGACATCGCTCGGCTGCTGCCGGTCGGGCAGCATCCGAAAGTAACAGAGCCGGCCTCGCACTGCCCGCAGCACCGGCCCACGACGGCCCTCGAACCCTGCGCGGTTCCCGTCGACACCGGTCGGCATCCACCCGAACCACCCGCAAGCGCCTGCATGTGACCGAGGGGTGTGAGTGCGCTCCGGCCGCGGAATCGGGCCGGTTTTCTCGATCCTCCATCGGGCAGACGCACCGTACGGGGCAGTGCCCGGCGGTCGTCGAATGTCCGCCGGCAGACAGGTCGGAGGTACCACCGATGTTCAAGGCCATAGCGGATGTCCTGCGGTCCGTGGGCGGTGCCATCGCCACGGTGGTGACCCTCCCCTTCCGGGCCGTCGCCCGACTCTTCGGCGGCGCATCGGACAGCGCCCACGGCCGCCACTGACCCGCCCGCCCGCCCCGCCTCCGTCCTGCGGAGGGCGGAGGGGCCCCATGGACCACGAACGGGTCCGCGTATGGGTGCCCGGGACCGGGTAGTCGCCGCGCATGGCGCGACGACAGCAGTTGATCAACGCGGATCCCGCACGAGTATGGGACGTACTCGCGGATGCCAGACGCTATGCCGAGTGGGTCGTGGGCACCCGAAGCATCGAGCGAGCCGACGAGGCATGGCCCCGCCAGGGGGCCCGCCTGGAGTACACGATCGGTTTCGGGCCGATCACGTTCCGGGACGAATGCGTCGTTCGGCTCTGTGTCCCGGGCAGCCGCCTGGAACTGGAGGCCGTGGCGTCGCCGCTGGGAACGGCTCGCATCGGCATCGAGCTGCTCCCGTGGGACACCGACACCCTGGTCCTGGTGGACGAGCATCCGCTGCGCGGGCCGGCCGCCCGTCTCCACGGGCCGCCGGGCGAGGTCCTTCTGCACCTGCGCAACCGAAGGATGCTGCACAACCTCGCCCGGGTCGCGGAGGAATCCCCGGACGAGGAAGCCGCGGAATCCGAGCGCGGGAGTCGACGCTCGACACCGGCTGCGGACTCGAAGGAGACCGATGACCGACGACGCTGACGCCGTGGTCGTCGGGGCCGGTCCGAACGGGCTCGTGGCCGCCAACATCCTCGCGGACCAGGGGTGGCGGGTCGAGGTACTGGAGGCCCGGGAGGTGCCCGGCGGCGCGGTGCGCAGCGACCGCGGGGTGCATCCGGACTTCGTGAACGACCTGTTCAGCTCCTTCCATCCGCTCGCCGCGGCCTCCCCGGCGATCGCGGCACTGAACCTGCACGAGTACGGACTCCGGTGGTCCCGTGCCCCGTCGGTGCTCGCCCACCCGCTCGCGGACGGCCGGTGCGCCACGCTGCGTCGCGGCGTCGATGCCACGGCCGCGGGGCTGGCGGCGGATTTCGGCGCCGACGACGCGAGCGGGTGGCGCCGGTTGTCGGCGCTGTGGGACCGGTTGGACCCGCATGTGGTGAACTCGCTCCTCTCTCCCTTCCCGCCGATTCGATCGGGCGCCACCCTCGCCATGCGACTGGGCCTGGCGGACGGTCTGCGCTTCGCACGGATGATGGCGCTGCCCGTGCGCAGGTTGGGCGAGGAGGAATTCTCCGACGTCGGCGCCACGATGTTGTTGGCCGGGTGCGCCCTGCACGCGGACCTGTTGCCGGACGCGGTGCCGAGCGGGGCATTCGGCTGGCTCCTGGCCATGCTCGGCCAGCAGTACGGCTGGCCTGCCCCGATGGGTGGCGCCGGCGCGCTGACCGACGCGCTCGTCCTACGTCTCACCTCCAAGGGCGGCATCGTGCGCTGCGGC
Organism: Embleya sp. NPDC050493; assembly: GCF_044458105.1. Classification (NCBI taxonomy): domain Bacteria; kingdom Bacillati; phylum Actinomycetota; class Actinomycetes; order Kitasatosporales; family Streptomycetaceae; genus Embleya; species Embleya sp. NPDC050493. The sequence continues at coordinate 33,133 of NZ_JBITHP010000008.1, read as the reverse complement.
TCGCGGGTGACGTCGGTCGTCGTACGGGGCGGTACGGCACTGGGCGTACGCACCGCGGACGGCGAGGCGGTGCGGGCCCGCAGAGCGGTACTGGCCGACGTGCCCGCGCCGACGCTGTACGGCGGCCTCGTCTCCTGGGACGACCTGCCGACCCGGTTGCGCGAGGACCTGCGCCGATTCGCCTGGGACCTGGGGACGTTCAAGGTCGACTGGGCCCTGAACGGGCCGATCCCGTGGACCGCGCCCGAGGCGGCCGACGCCGGGACCGTGCATGTCGCCGCAGATCTCGCCGAACTCTCCGACTACGCCGTGCAGGTCGGCTCGGGCAGGCTGCCCGCCCACGCGTTCCTGCTCCTGGGGCAGATGACCACGACGGACCCCACGCGTTCCCCCGCCGGGACGGAATCCGCATGGGCGTACACGCACGTGCCCCGGCACGTCACCGAGGACCTCGGCGGCACCCTCACCGGACGCTGGGACTCCGCCGAGGCGGAGGCCTACGCGGACCGGGTCGAAGCACGCGTCGAATCCTTCGCCCCGGGGTTTCGCTCACGGATCACCGCGCGCCGGATCCTGTCCCCGCTCGCTCTGGAGGCAGCGAACGAGAACCTGGTCGGCGGCGCCCTCAACGGCGGAACCGCCGCGCTTCACCAGCAGTTGGTCTTCCGCCCCGTCCCCGGCCTCGGCCGTTCGGAGACGCCGGTCCGCCGGCTGTACCTGGCCTCCGCCTCCGCTCACCCCGGCGGCGGTGTGCACGGGGCCTGCGGCGCGAATGCCGCCCGCGCCGCCCTGCGCACCGACCGTCTCGCGCTCACCCACACCATCCGCCGCCGCCCGGCGACACGCCACGGCTCCCCCGCACAGGACCGTTGAGCCCACCGAGGGCGCGCCGAGACGACCACCGGGCGAACGGGTTCACCTACGCCTCGATCCGCGCGGACTCGCTTCGGTGCGTCCTCGGTGCGGGCGCGGCGATCGCGCGGGCAGGCGGGTCGGGCCGGGCCGCGGTGCTCGCGCGTGGGGCGCCGGGCTCAGCCGCCGATGGCGTCGGCCTGCCGGCGCAGGTCGTGGCCGAAGCCCGCGGGCGCCCGGTAGTCCAGGCGGGACGACGTCAGCACCCGCAACGCCGCGGTGCGCAAGACCCGGCGGCCGGAAGCCTCCAGGGCTTCCACCAGGGCCCGGTCCTCGCCCACCGCCAGCGGGGCGAAGCCGCCGACCTCCAGGTACGCGCCGGCGGAACAGCCGAGGTTGGCGCCGTGCACGTGCGGCGAGTTACCGCTCCAGGAGTCGTACCGAGTCGCGAACGCGGCGGCGCTGCCCGGTGGATGACCGCTCCAGTCGATCACCGAAACGGTCCCGGCCACCGCGTCCCAGCCCCGGGCGGCCCAGGAGACCTGCCGGGTCAGCCAGTTCGGCGGCACTCGGCTGTCCGCGTCGGTGCTCACCAGCCACAGGTCCTCGGGGTCGCCGCGATCCTCCGCCAACACGGCGGCGAATCCCGCCGCTCGGGCCGCACCCGCGGCGCCCGCGCGTGATTCGACCACCCGGGCGCCGAAGGCCTGCGCGATCTCGGTGGTGCGGTCGCGACAACGATCGGCGGTGACCACGACGGTCGTGGCCACCCCCCGGGCCGCCAGGCGTGCCCGGGCCACGTCCAACGCGGCCAGGCAGCCCGGCAGTTCGGCCTCCTCGTCGCGCGCCGGTACGACCACCGCCACCGCACGCACCGGTCGGCCCGCCCGACGGGGGCTCAACGCAGCCCCTCACGGGCCGCGGGCGACACCTCCGCAGCGGGCGCGTCCGCCCGGACGAGCACGTCCAACAGGAAGTCGGGCTCGCGGTGTTCGACGATCCGGACCAGGCCGGGCAACGCGCACACGGCGGCGTGTACCCGTTCGGCGGGCAGTACGTGCTCGTCGGCGGGCGGTCGCCAGTGCACCGCGACCAGCGTGCCGCCGGGCGCGAGTGTGGCTCGGGCCCGGTGCAGCACGTCCGCGACGCCGGCCGGGTCGAAGTAGTAGAGGAACTCGGAGAGCACGACGAGGTCGAAGGGGACCGCGTCCGGTGCGTCGGCGGGGGTCGGCCACTGCTGCGGCAGGGTCCGCCGCTCGACGGTGACGCCGGGCAGGCCCCGGGTTCGCGCCCGCGCCTGCTCCACCGCGACCGACGCCAGGTCGCAGGCCAGCAGCCGGTCGCAGCGCGGGGCCAGCGCGGCGGTCAACACCCCCACCGAGCAGGCCGGTTCGAACGCGCTGCGGTAGCGCTCCCGGGGCAGGGCGGCCAGCGTGAGCGCGTACTTGCGCCGATCGTAGGCGCGTTCGGCCAACTGCCAGGGGTCCGGGGAGTGTGCGTAGAGGTCCTCGAACCGGTGGTGCGGGGGCGGTATGCGGCTCACCGGAACAACACCTCGAAGGACCTTTCGAAGTGGGCGAGTTCCTCCGGCGGCAGGATCACCCGGTCGTCCAGCCCCGGATGCAGCGGTGCGATCTGCGTCTCGAAACACCCGATCGCGCGCTGCTTGCGGCGGACCCGTTCGGGGTTCAGGTCGATGCGGACCGCCCGCTCCCACGGCACCCGAGGGTCGGCGGGCTCGGCCCAGTGCCACATCCACACGGGATACTCGACCAGCCGGACGCCGGCCGCCGCGCACGCTCCGGCCGCGATGCGACCGGCCGCCTCGTGGTCGGCGTGCAGGTCGCCGGACCACGGCGCGGCACACAGTGCGTACCCGGCCAGCAACTCGGCCAGGGCCGGGATCGTGGCCGCCTCGTGTGCGGCGACGGCGGTGTCGGGCAGACCCAGGCGCACGATCTCGGCGGCCGGCCCGCCCGGCGACAACACGGCGAGGGCCCGCCTGCTCTCCTCGATCCGGCGGGCCACCAGGTCGGCCGGCGGGATCGGGCCGTTCGGATGCGAGGCGTCGCCGTCGGTGAGCACGACGACCCGGACCCGCTCGCCGGCGTCCAGAACACTCGCCAGCAGCCCGCCCGCGCCCAGGATCTCGTCGTCGGGATGGGCCGCGACCACCACGAGTCCGCCGACCACCCGGGGGGTGACCCGGGGCAGGCGGTCCAGTCCGCGCCACCGGGCCCACGCGGGCTCGGGCGTGCCGGGCGCCTGGATCGCGTTCTCGTGCTCCGGTGCCGCGTCGGTGATGTGCTCGGTGATGGGCACAGTGGTGGGCTCGGTCATGGGCGCGGTGATCGGCTCGGTCATGGGCTCGGTCGTCATCGGGTGGCCGCCTTCGTTCGTTCCGTCCCGGTTCCCCCGGTCTCGGTTCGCTCGGTCTCGGTTCCCCCGGTCGCGGTTCCTCCGGTCTCGGTTCCCCCGGTCTCGGTTCCCCCGGTCTCGGTTCGCTCGCGTTCCGGCGGTGCGGCGGCGAGGGCGCCGAGTCGGGCCAGGTCGCGCTCCGCGTGGTGCTGCCGGATGTAGACGGTGAGGTCGGCGACCGCGCGGGCGTGCCCGGCGTCGTGGCACAGCGGTTCCGCACCCAGGGCGCGCCCGACGTGTTCCAGGACGTCGGCGCAGGTGCGCTCCACCAGCGCGCGTACCCGCAGCGCACGAACCTCGGCGGTGCCGGTCCGGTCCGCCGGATCCGCGTCGATCTCCGTCGCGGCGGTGCGCAGCGCCTGCGCCGCGGTGTGCAGTGCGAGGTCGACCGTGCCCAGGTGGGCCAGGCCGTGCGCGTCCAGGCGCCCGGCGCGGGCGGCGGCGGTCAGCGGGCGGGCCACCGCGCGGGCGCCGCCGAACCAGCAGGCCGCGACGCCGGCTCCGCCGTGGTGGAACCCGGGTCGGTCCAGGTAGGCGCCCACCGAGCCGAGCGGCTGGCCCGGCACTCCGTCGAGCTCGACGTCGAGGGTCTGGCTGGCCGCCATGCCCACCGCCGGCCAGGAGTCGGGCCGGGGCCGGTAGCCGACGTGGTCGAGGTCGATCCGGAACAGCCGGGAGCCGTCCGCGGTGTCGGCGGTGACCAGGGCGTGCGTACACATCAGCGCGCCGGAGCAGTAGCGCCGGACGCCGTCGAGTATCCAGGTCCCGTCCCGCCGCGTTGCGGTCAGCCGACTGCCCGGCGGCTCGGCCGCCCAGACGCCCCAGCGCGACCCGGGCGGCACGCGCGCGACGCCCGGGTCGACCTCGGCGATGATGGCGAGCGCGTCGGCGTGCCCTTCCGCCAGTCGGCCGAGCGCGAGATCCTGCTCGGCGAGCGCGGCCAGGGTCCGCCACCGCGCGCCGGTGGCACCGGCACCGGGTAGCGCGAGGTTCCGTCCGGGGCCGGTCGCGAACCGGGCGAACCGGCTCTCCACCAGTGCCGTGTGCCCGTCCGGGGCACCGTCGATCGCTCCTGCCCCCATGCGTGCCGCCGGTGCGTCGGGTGTCCCTTGGGTTCTCATTCACCTCGGCTACCCCTGGCCTCGCGGCCTCATGCCGGCCCGCCCGGTGGTTCCGGGAGGCCGGCGGCGCTACCGATCGGCACCGGCGGATCCGTGGCCCGGGGCTCCCCACCCGCACGTCCGGGCACGGAACCGGGCACGGGCGGGTGCGACGGAAGTGGGCTCTTCGGCCGGCGATGATCACGTCGAACACGAGGGCGCGCGATCGGCGCGATCGGCGCGGGAGGCTGGCGGCCGGAGTGCGGGAACGTCGCGTCGAATACTCGGCTGCGGGACCCCGAAGGCAACGAGTTCTGCGTCATCGCGCCGGGCAACGAATTCCTCGCCGACTGCGGGTTCATCGGAGCGCTGGCCTGCGACGGTTCGCAGGAGGTCGGGTACTTCTGGAGCGAGGCACTGGGCCGGCCGTTGGTCTGGGATCAGGACCAGGAGACCGCGATTCGCTCGCCACACGGTGGTCCGAAGATCACGTGGGGTGGTCCGCCGCTGATGCCGAGAACGGGCAGGGACCGGCTGCGCTTCGACCTCGCTCCACCCGTCGACGGTGATCGACGGGCGGAGGTCGACCGTCTGCTCTCGCTCGGGGCCACTCGAATCGACACCGGCCCGGACGAGGGCGACCGGGTGGCAATGGCCGACCCCGACGGCAACGAGTTCCACGTGACGACGCCTCGCTAGCGCGGCCGGGCCCGGGCAGGCGTGGTCGACCGGGGCGCCGGAGTCGCCTCGGCTACGTCCGGGCCGGCCAGTGGTGGTCCGTGAACAGCCGGGCCACCAGTGCGCCCCGGCTGGATACCTCGGCCTTGGTGAAGATCGTCTTGAGGTGGTCGCGGACCGTGTGCGGCGAGATGAACAGTGCCGTGGCAATCTCGGCGGTGGTCAGCCCGCGTGCGGTGAGCTGGGTGATCTGGACTTCCCGTGAGGTCAGGCCGTACGCCTCGGCGACCAGCACCGCCAGGTCGGCGGGCGTCGCGGGCTCGATGACCAGGGCCACCGGGCCGGGCCTGCCGCCGGGTCCGGTGAGGCACGAGGCGTGGCAGCTGAGCCAACGGCCCTCGGTGGTCCGGATGCGCACCCGGGCGCTGCCGCGATCCCGGCCGTCGGCGATGGCGCGGGCCTGGAGTGCCGTGCCGATCACCCAGATCGGCAGCGTCAGCCCCAGCGGCGTGCCGAACGACGGCCCCTCCGGCAGCCGCGCGAGGTGGTGCCGTGCCTCGTCGTTGGCCGACATGGCTTCGCCGGATTCGTCGAAGAGGATCAGGCCGGGCGCCGGGGAGTCCGTGCCGCGCGCGGACGTGAACGGCCGGGCGAGCGTGCGCAGCCGCCCGGCCAGCGGACGGGACAGGTCGGCGAGCAACGCGGTCTCCTGCGGGCGGAACGCCTCGGTGGTGCGGAACAGGCTCACCAGGCCCCACGGCCGGTCGCCGATCCGAAGCACCGCGCGCAGCTCGTCGTGCACGCCCTGGGACAGCAGCAGGCGCCGGAACCGGGCGCTGCGGGCGGGCAGATCGCCGGTGGCCGCGCGCAACCCGGCCGCCGGTACGGGGGCACGGGCCAGCTCGCGGAACGGCAACACGTTCTCCTCCAGCAGTTCGCTTTGCCAGTAGGCCGCGCAGCCCTCCCCGGAGCCCAGGTTCTGCACCAGCATCGGTGCGGTGATCAGGCCGGTCTCCGGGTCGGCGGCAGTCCACACGGCCGACTGGAACGGCACCAGCCGCCGCAGCCGGGCCGAGACGCGGCCGAACAACTCCATTGCGTCGGCGGCCTGTTCGGCGGCGGCCAGCACGGGTGCATGTCGATCGTTCATGCCCGCCCCCGCCACCGATCGGCCCGCCACTCGCCCGCCCCGGTCCCGGGCACCTGCCGCTCCCTCGTCCAGCCCCCGATGCCGCACACCTTCAGGTCCCCCGATCCCGTCCCGACGCCGCACACCTTCCGGCTCCGGCCTGCCCCGCTCCCCGCACCTTCCGGTCCCCCAGCCTGTCCTGTGGCCCCACGGCACGGTACCCCTCGATCGAGGGGGTCGTTCCGGACCGATCTCCCGGAAGCGGGGGATGGGACGCCACGGCAAGGAGGGACAGGGTCGGTGGCATACGACCACCGGAGAGGCACATCATGGATATCGCGATCGTCGGGGGAGGCGCGGCAGCCGTCGGCCTGTTGGACGCGCTGGCCGGCACCGAGGGCGACGCCGCAGGGGGCGGGACCGGCACCATCACGGTCTTCGAGCCGTCGCCGCACCTGTGGCGGGGGCGACCGTACGGACCGGACCTGGACGCGGTGTTGGTCAACACGCCGCCGGCCCTCATGTCGGTCCGGGGCGGCGACTTCGGCCACTTCGCGGCCTGGCTGGGCGAACGCGGTGCCGAGCACATGGACCCGCTTCTCGGCCAACCGCTGGTCCCGCGCGCACTCTACGGCGAGTACCTGGTCCACACCGCGGAGAAGGCCGTGGCGGCGCTGGGCGAACAGGGCCGGCCCGTGCGCGTCGTGGCCGCGCGGGTGACGGACATCGCCGTCCGCTCCGGCCCGCGCCCGGTCCTGCGTACGGACGACGGGCAGGAGTATCCGGCCGACCGCGTGGCGCTGTGCGTGGGTGGGGGAACTTCCCCGGACCCGTACGGACTTGCCGGGCACGCCGGCTTCACGGCGGATCCCTATCCGCTCGCCGGCACGCTCGACCGCATTGCCGCCGGCGACGATGTGGCGGTCGTCGGCAGCGGCCTGACCGCCGTCGACGTCGTCGTGGCCCTCGCCGCGCACGGGTATCCGGGGCGGATCACGCTCCTGTCGCGCAGCGGGGTGCTCCCGTACGTGTGGCAGCGCCCGAACGGCCGACGCCCGAACCACGTGACCGTCGAGCGGGTGGCAGCGTTGCATCGCGCCCGGGGACAGCTCGCGCTCGACGACCTGGTCGGCCTGCTGCGCATGGAACTGGCGGACACGGGCGAGAACTTCGACGATCTCGCGGCCCAACTCCGCGATACCCGCACCGACGATCCGGTGCAACGGCTCCGGCGCCAACTCGCCGCAGTCGACGACCCGCGGGTGGGCCGTCGGGTGGTGCAGGAGACGGCGCACAGCGTCGGCCCGTACGCATGGCACCTGTTGCGTGAATCCGACCGCGCCTGGCTGCGGCGCCACCTCCGCACGGTCACGAGCGTCGCTTCGCCGATGGTCCCGGTGAACGCGTCCGTGCTGATGCGGCTCCTGGACTCCGGTCAGCTCGCCGTCTCTTCCGGCATCGAGGCGATCGAGCCGGTGAACGGGCGGTTCCGGGTGCACACTGCCGAGGGCCGACACACCGCGCACGTCGTCGTCAACGCGGTGAACGCGTCCGCGGAGGCGATCCCGGACGCCGCCCGACCCCTGGTGCGATCACTGACGGCCAACGGTCTGGCCACCCTCCACCCCTCCGGCGGCCTGCTCCCCGCCGACCCGCGCGTGCACGTGGTCGGCGACCTGTCCGGCGGCTCGTTCATCACATCGAGCATCGCAGGTGTGGCCACACAGGCGACCCGCACCGCGGCAGCCCTGCGAACCCCCGGACCGTCGACCGCAGGCTGAGCCACTCTTGCTCACCGCCGCCGCCACCGCCGCGCGGGCGCGAAGGCTGTCCGGACGGGCCGTCGGGCAGCCGGGGGAAGGGCTCGGAGGCGGATCGGGGCGGGTGAGGGGTTGACGGCCGTGTTCATCGGGTGGAAGCCTACGTGATGAAACAACGTTATATGACGTTCGTTTATTACGGCGTCGTGCCGCCGCTCCGGGCCCGGCGGAGCGCGTGCCGGCAACCCTCTTCATCGCAAGGAGCTTCGGCCATGGCTGCAAGAAGACAGGCGCTCGCCCTGCTGGTGAGTGCCTCGCTGGCCGCCGGCACGGCCTGTTCGGCGGGGTCCGGCAGCGGCGCGAAGCCGTCGTCCGGTGCCTCGTTGAGCAGCACCACGCCGCCCGGCGCCGGTGCCCTCGACCGCGTGACCTGGGCGCTGCCGATGGGCGAGCCGACCACCCTGGATCCCGCGAAGGTCGGTGACTACTCGCCGCAGACGGTGGTCGCGAACCTCTGCGACACGCTGCTGCGGATGGCCCCGGACTTCTCCATCGGCCCCGGTCTGGCCGAGAAGGCCACCTGGGCGGACGAACACAACCTCGTGCTCGACCTGCGACCGGGGGTGACGTTCTGGGACGGCACGCCGCTCACCCCCCGGGACGTCGTGTACAGCCTTCGACGCCAGACCGACCCGAAGACGCAGGGCATCTACGGGAGCGCCCTCGCCCAGGTCACCGCCATCGAGGCGACCGGCCCGCACCAGGTCACGCTGCGCACCAAGGCTCATGACGAGGGCCTGTTCAAGGCCCTGGTGACCCCCTTCGGCGCGGTCGTCCAGGAGACCTTCGCCGCGAAGGCCGGCGCCGGCTACGGCACCCCCACCGGCGGCGTCATGTGCTCCGGCCCGTTCAGGCTCGCGTCCTGGAAGTCCGGCGACAACATCACGATCACGCGCAACGACGCCTACTGGGACACGCGGCTCAGGCCCAAGGCCGCCCAGGTCGTCTTCCGTTTCGTGACGAACGGCAACACGTTGACCGGCGCCCTCCTGTCCGGCGAGATCGACGGGGTGTACGAACTCCCGCCCGGCAGCGCCGCGGCACTCGCCAAGGCGAACAACGGAAGCATCCACCTCGGTCCCGCGACGCAGAACGTGATGCTGGTCCCCGGCAATCCACGGACGCCCGCAGCCGACCGTCGCCTGCTGGACGCGCTGTCCCTGACCGTCGACCGCAACGCGCTGATCAAGAACGCCTTCGGCGGCGACGCCACACTGCTCAAGTCCCTCACCCCGCCGCCGACCTGGGCGGGCGACCCGGCCGCGGCGCAGTTGAACGCCGCGTACGATGCCCTACCGGCGATCGCCGGGCCGGACCTCGACCGTGCCCGGCAACTCGTCGCCGAGGTCGGCGCGCCGAAGCGCCCGCTGGTGACCGCGATACCCGCGGGTGACCAGCGGGACCTCCAGATCGTCACCTTCCTCCAGGCCGCGGCGAAGAAGATCGGCGTCGACATCGAGATCCGGCAGTTGCAGCCGACCGAAATGTCCTCGCTGTTCTACGATCCGTCGATCCGCGACGGCCTCGACCTCGTCGTCACCTTCGGTTACGTCGCGGCCCCCGACGCCCCCTCCTACGTCGCCGACATGGTCAATGAGGGTGCCCTGTTCAACTGGACCGACTACCGCAACCCGGAGGCGACCCACCTCCTCGACCAGGCCCGCACCGCCGCCGACCCCTCGGCCGCCGCCGGGGCGTTCGCCCGGGCACAGGCCGCCTACACCCCGACCCTGCCGGTGATCTACCTCGTCGCCCCGCACCAGCGCATGTTCATGAACAAGCGCATCAGCGGCGCGCCCGCGTCGTTCGCGTACATGAACATGCCGTGGGCGGCGTACCTCGGCGGCACCGCGTCATGACCCCATCCATCCCCGCACCCCTGGACGCGCACACGATGACGAACTTCGCAGACTCCGCCGAGCCCGCCGGGGCGCCGGCCGCGGCGCCGACGCCGACGCCCTGTGGAATCGCCCCGCGATCGACCTGGCCGCCGGGATCCGCGCCCGCGAGTTCACCGCCGTCGAGGTCGCCGAGGCGTTCCTCGGCCGGATCGAAGCGGTCAACCCGGTGGTCAACGCTCTCGTCGACATCCGCCCCGACGAAGTCCTGGCGCAGGCGCACGCGGCCGACCGCGCCGTCGCGGCCGGCGGCCCGCTCGGCCCCCTGCACGGCGTCCCGACCGCCACCAAAATCAACACCTCCCAGCGCGGGTACGCCTCCTCGCACGGCATCCCCGCGTGGTCCGGCCTCGTCGCATCCGACGACGCGGCGTGTGTGGCGGCGTTGCGGGAGGCGGGCGCGGTGCTCCTGGGCCGCAGCAACAGCCCCGCGTTCGCCGTGCGTTGGTTCACCCAGAACGACCTGCACGGACGGACGCTGAACCCGTGGAACCACGGCCGCACCCCCGGCGGGTCCTCGGGCGGGGCCGCCGCCGCACTCGCCGCCGGGATGGTGCCGATCGCCCAGGGCAACGACATCGGCGGGTCGATCCGCTACCCGGCGTACTGCTGCGGCGCGGTGGGAATTCGTCCGACGGTCGGCCTGGTGTCCGCGTGGGAGCCGTCCGGCGAGGTCGAGTTCGACAGCCCGATGTCGTTCCAGACGATGGCCGTGCACGGCCCGATGGCCTGGACGATCGCCGACCTGCGAGCCGCGATGCACGTCATGGCCACGCCGGACCTGCGCGATCCGGTCGGGATCCCGGCGCTGTTGCCGAGCGGCGCAGCGGCGGGTCCGGTCAGGGTCGCCGTGGTGCGCGACGTCGGCATCGCCAAGCCGCAGCCGGCCGTGAACGCGGCGATCGACACGGCCTCGCGGGTGCTCGCCGAGGCCGGATACCTGGTCGAGGAGGTCGAACTGCCCTTGCTCGCCGAGGCCGCGCGCCTGTGGTCGCTGCTGCTGTTCGAGGAACTGCGCACGATGTTGCCGGAGATCGAGCGGTTCGGCGACGCGGGCGTGCGGGATTCGCTGGCATCGACGTTCCGCGCCGCCGCCGCGATCTGGGGAGAACAGCCGGACCTGGCCACCTACATCCGGGGTTATGCGCGCCGCGGCACGCTCGTCACCCGGTTGCAGGAGTACCTCGGTGGGGACCGCATCCTGCTCACCCCGGTGTCGGCGGAGCCGCCGCTGGAGCAGGACGCCGACCTGGTGGGCGACGCGCGGATGCGCGAAGTCGTGGCCGCGCAGTGGCCGTTGCAGGCCGTTCCGGTGCTGGGCTTCCCGGCGCTCGCGGTCCCGACCGGCGTCGCCGACGGGCTGCCCTCGGGCGTGCAGCTGATCGGCGGGCGGTTCCGCGAGGACCTGCTGCTCGACGCCGCGGCCGCGATCGAGGCCCGGACGCCGCGGGTGCGTCCGGCGATCCTGCCCGCCTGAGGAGGCGATCGCACGGCCGGTGGGGCGGGGTCGAACCGTCCCACCGGCCCATCGCCCTGCGCGGGACTCGGCCCGCGCGGGCCGGTCGCCCGGACGCGCCCCGGCGGCCCGCAGCCCGTCCGGCCGCCGGACCGGCCGCCCGCCCGACGCCGGACGGCCCCGCCCACCGCCCGCCTACTGCGCCGGGCCCCCCGCGAGTGCGGTCCGGGCCCGGTTGAGGTAGTCGCGGAACGCCCGGCGCTCGGCCTCCGAGAGACCGTCGAGCATGCGCTCCTCCAGTGCGTCGACCTCGTCCCTGGTCTGCGCCAGGAGCGTGCGTCCGGCCGGGGTGAGGGCGATGAGCAGGCGGCGTCGGTGCGCGGGGTCGTGGCGGCGGGCGATCAGGCCGCGTTTCTCCAGGGCCGTGACCAGATCCCGCATCGCCTGCGGGGTCACGAACGAGTTGCGGGCGAGTTCGGCGCTGGTCAGGCCGTCGCGACGGTCGAGCACGGTGAGCGCGGTGTACTGCAGGGCGGTGATGCCCGTCGGGCGCAGCAGGTCGTCCAGGAGTGCGCGCACCGCGAGTTCGACCTGCTTGACCGCGTACAGCAACAACGGAGCGGACACGCCCGGTGCGTCGTCCCCCGTGGCCCCCGCCGCCATACGCCCACTCCTCGCTCCTCGTTCCGTGATTCCGCCGTGTGCACCCCGAGTCTCGCATGCCGGGACGCGCGTCCCGCCCCGATGACCATTGCACGGAATCTTGATATAAGGATTCCTGTCATTGCCTCGACGTGGAGGACCCATCCATGAACACCACAGCCGAGGGCACCCGCGCCAACTTCGGTCTCGGCACGTGGCCCGCCCGCCGCGCCCGGATCTCCCCGGAACGCACGGCACTCGTCGAGGCCGGCCGCACCCTCACCTACGCCGCCCTCGCCGACCGCACGGCACGGCTGGCGGGGCACCTGGCCGAGCGCGGGGTGCGCCCCGGGGACCGCGTGGCCTACCTCGGCGTCAACGCCGCGAGCACGTTCGAGACGTTCTTCGCCACGTGGCTGCTCGGCGCCATCGCCGTGCCGCTGAACTTCCGGCTCTCCGGCACGGAAATCCGCTACATGCTGGCGGATTCGGGGGCGGCCGTGCTCGTCCACAGCCCGGACGTCGACGCACTCCTGGCCGCCGCGGCGCCGCTGCCCGGCACACTGCGCATCCTCATCCCGGCAGAACCGGCAGACCCGGCACGACCGGCAGCCCCCGCAGCCCCCGCAGGGCCGGCGGACCCGGCACGACCGGCCGACCCGACGCACTCCGCGGACCCGGCCGACCCGGCCCCCGCCCGCCCGACCGGCCTGGCCGCCGCGATCGCCGCCGGCCCCCCGCTCGACGCACCGCCCGCCGTCGACCTCGACGACCCGGCCGTCCTGCTCTACACCTCCGGCACGACCGGCCGGCCCAAGGCCGCCGTGCTCAGCCACGCCAACCTGACCTGGAACACGGTCAACCAGCTCGCGCACCTCGACATCGGACGGGACGAACGCACGCTGTGCATCTCGCCGCTGTTCCACGCCACCGGGCTCGGCCAGGTCACCCTGCCGACCTTCTTCAAGGGCGGCAGCGTGGAACCGGTCCCCAGGTTCGACGCGGGGGCCATCCTCGACCGCATCGAGCGGGCCCGGATCACCGCCTTCTCTGCGGTGCCCACGATGCTGCGCATGATGTGCGAACACCCGCGGTGGGCGGACGTCGACCTGGGATCGCTGACCGGCGTCGTCTACGGCGGCTCGCCGGTCCAGGAGCGCGTCGCCCGCGCGTGGCTCGACCGCGGCGTGCGCCTCCATCAGGGCTACGGCATGACCGAGGCCGCGCCGGGCGTGTACATGGCGCCCGCCTCCGGCGCCGCCGAGCGCCCCGTCTCGGTCGGCGTCCCGCACTTCTTCACCGACGTCGCCATGCTCCGCGCCGACCGCCCCACCATCGTCGCCGGCCCGCCCGGCGAGTTGCTCGTCCGCGGCCCGCACGTCTTCTCCGGCTACTGGAACCGGCCCGCCGACTCCGTCGACGCGTTCGTCGACGGATGGTTTCGCACCGGCGACCTGCTCAGCGTCGACTCCGACGGCTGGGCATCGGTCACCGACCGGGTCAAGGACCTGATCATCTCCGGCGGCGAGAACGTGTACCCCGCCGAGGTCGAAGCCGTGCTGCTCCGGCTCGACGCGGTCGCCCACGCCGCCGTCGTCGGCGTCCCCGACGCCCGCTGGGGCGAGGTCGGCGTCGCCTACATCCAACCGCGCGAGGGCATCGCCCTCGACGAATCCGGCGTGCGCTCCCACCTGGAGGCACACCTGGCCCGCTTCAAGATCCCCAAGTACGTCGTCTTCGTGACCGCACTCCCCGCCAACGCCACCGGCAAGATCCGCCGCGTCGAGCTGCGCGCCCGAGCGGCCACGGAATTCGCCGACGTGGAAGGAACCTGCGCATGACCCGCCCCGCCGTCCACACCGTCCCGGCCCCCGAGGGCCCACCGACCGCAACCACGGCCACATCCACCACGACGCCCGCGCTGCCGTCGTCCCTGCACGTCGAGCGGCATGGCCCCGTCGCGGTCCTGCGCCTGGCCCGCCCGGGCAAGCGCAACGCCCTCGACGACGCGACGGTCCTGGGCCTGGAAGCGTTCTTCGCGGCGCCCCCGCCGGACGTGCGCGCCGTCGTCCTGGACGCCGAGGGCGAGCACTTCTGCGCCGGACTGGACCTGTCCGAACTCACCGAGAGCGACACGCTCGCCGGACTGCGGCACTCGCGCATGTGGCACCGTGCCTTCGAGCGCATCGAACGCGGCGACGTGCCCGTCGTTGCGGTCCTCAAGGGCGCGGTCGTCGGCGGCGGTCTCGAACTGGCGTGCGCCGCGCACATCCGGGTCGCCGAACCGAGCACCTTCTACGCACTGCCCGAAGGACAACGCGGCCTGTTCGTCGGCGGCGGCGCATCGGTGCGCGTCCCGCGGCTGATCGGCGTGCACCGCATGACCGACATGATGCTCACCGGCCGCGTCGTCGACGCCGCCGACGGCCAGGCCCTCGGCCTGTCGCAATACCTGACCGGCGCCGGCGAGGGCCTCGGCCGCGCCCTCGAACTCGCCCGACACATCGCCGACAACGCGGCCATCACCAACTTCGCCGTCCTCCAGGCGCTGCCTCGGATCGCGGAGGCCGGCCCCGACGAGGGCTACCTGCTCGAATCGCTCATGGCGGCCGTCGCCTCCGGCAGCGACGAGGCCAAGACCCGCATGCGCGCCTTCCTCGCCGGCCGCGCCGGAAAGGTCGGCCGCTCGTGACCACCCCCGCAACCCCCGGCGCCGCCCGGCAGGACGCGCCCGAATTGTTGCGCGCACCCGCCGCGGATGTGCTCGACACCACCGAACTGGGCCGCTTCGTGCGCCACGTCGAGGCCGCCCGGGGCGAGTCCTTCGCCGACTACCGCGAACTGCACCGCTGGTCGATCACCCGGCCCGAGGAATTCTGGACCTCCGTCCGGGACTTCTTCCGGGTCCGGTTCGCCGGCCCCGAACATGCCGTGCTCCCCGACCACGGCATGCCCGGCGCCCGCTGGTTCCCGGGCGCCACCCTCAACTACGCCCGGCACGCCCTGCACGGCGCCGGCGTCGACGACTCGACGCCCGCGCTCATCGCGTACTCGCAGACCCGCGACCGCGTCGAGCTGAGCCGGGCCGAGCTGCGCGACCGGGTGGGCCGCGCCCGCGCCGGACTGCGCCGCCTGGGCGTCGGCCGGGGCGACCGGGTCGCGGCCTACCTGCCCAACATCCCCGAGACCGTCGTCGCGTTCCTCGCCACCGCGAGCCTGGGCGCCGTATGGGCAAGCTGCGCACCGGAGTTCGGCGCGCGCAGCGTGGTCGACCGATTCGCCCAGATCGAACCCGCGGTGCTGCTCACCGTGCCCGGCTACCGGTACGGCGACAAGCACATCGACCGCCGCGCGACCGTCGCGGAGATCCGCGCCGCACTGCCGACGCTGCGCACGGTGGTCTGCGTCCCCTACGGCTCCGGCACCGTGCCCGACACCCTCGGGTGGGACGAACTGCTCGCCGAGCCAGGCAGCGCGGACACCGACCCCGTGCCGTTCGACCATCCGCTGTACGTACTCTTCTCGTCCGGTACCACCGGCCGCCCCAAGGCGATCGTGCACGGCCACGGCGGCATCCTGCTCGAACACCTCAAGAACCACGCACTCAGCTGGGATCTGACCCCGGGCGACCGCATGGTGTGGTTCACCACCACCGCGTGGATGATGTGGAACGCGCTGGTGTCCGGCCTGCTCGTCGGCGCGTGCCCGGTGCTGTTCGACGGCAACCCGCTGTACCCCGACCTCGACGCGCAATGGCGCATCGCCGCCGAGACCGAGGCGACGCTGCTGGGCGCCGGCCCCGGCTACCTCATGGCCTGCCGCCGCGCCGGACTGAACCCGGGCCGCGCGCACGACCTCGCCGCGCTGCGCCAGATCGGCGCCGCCGGGAGCCCGCTGCCGCCGGAGGGCTACCGCTGGGTCCACGAGCAGTTCGGCGACCGAGTGCTGCTCAACGTCGGCAGCGGCGGCACGGACGTGTGCGGCGGCATCGTCCAGGGCGGTCCGTGGCAGCCGGTGCGGGCCGGCGAGATCTCCGGACCGGCGCTCGGGGTCGCCGCGGCCGCGTTCGACGCCGACGGCAGGGAGGTCGTCGGCGAACTCGGCGAACTCGTCATCACCGTGCCCATGCCGTCGATGCCCGTCGGCTTCTGGGGCGACACCGACGGCTCCCGCTACCGCGCGGCCTACTTCGACACCTACCCGGGCGTGTGGCGGCACGGGGACTGGGCGCGCTTCGCCGAGACCGGGAGCTGCGTGATCGCCGGGCGCTCGGACGCCACGCTCAACCGCGGCGGCGTGCGGCTGGGCACCGCCGAGTTCTACCGGGTCGTCGAGGAGATCCCGGAGGTCGCGGACAGCCTCGTCGTGCACCTGGAGGACGCGGCGGGCGGCAACGGGGAGTTGCTGCTGTTCGTCGTCCCCGCGTCGGGGGAGGGACTCGGCGCGGAACTGCACGAGCGCATCGTCCGGGAACTGCGCGGCGCGCTCTCGCCGCGACACGTTCCCGACGCCGTCATCGCCGTCGCGGCCGTGCCACGCAACCGCACCGGCAAGAAGCTCGAACTGCCGGTCAAGCGCATCCTGCTGGGCGCGGACGTCGCCGACGTCCTCGGGCCGGACACCCTCGCCGACCCGACCGCGCTCGACGCCTTCCGCGCCCTCGCCGCAGAACGGAGAACCCCATGAGCACGGACACCGACCACGAGTCGGACGCCGCCGCGGGCGCCGCGACGCGGTACGCCGGCATCGCCCGCGTCGCGATCGTCGGCACCGGCGTGATCGGGGCGAGTTGGGCCGCGCACTTCCTGGCCCGCGGGCTGGACGTGATCGCCGCCGACCCGGCCCCGGGTGCCGAGGAGCGGCTGCGCGCCGACGTCGCCGCGCTCCGGCCGACCCCGGCCGGTACCGACCCGGCGCACGCCGCCCGGCCCGACCGGCTGACGTTCACCGCGGATGCCGCCGAGGCCGCAGCCGCGGCCGACTTCGTCCAGGAGAACGGCCCCGAACGCGAGGACGTCAAGCGCGAGCTGTTCGCCCGCCTCGACGCGGCGGCGCGTCCGGGGGTCGTCCTGGCCAGCAGTTCGTCCGGCATGGCGGCCACGGTGATCGCCCGCGACTGCACCGCGCACCCGGAACGTGTGCTCGTGGGCCACCCGTTCAACCCGCCGCACCTGATCCCGCTCGTCGAGGTCGTGCCCGGGGAGCTCACCACCGAGCACGCGGTCGACACCGCGCTCGCGTTCTACACGGCGGTCGGCAAGAAGCCGATCCGGGTCCGCCGCGAGTTGCCCGGCCACCTGGCCAACCGGCTCCAGGCGGCACTGTGGCGGGAGGCGTACTCGCTGGTCGACCGGGGTGTGGCGACGGTGGCCGACATCGACACCGCGATCGCGTACGGGCCCGGCCTGCGCTGGGCGATCCTGGGACCGTTCGCCAACCAGCACCTGTCCGGCGGGGCGGGTGGCATCGCGCACGTCCTGGCGCACCTCGGACCGCCGACCGAGGCGTGGTGGCGCGACCTCGGCGACCCGTCGCTCACCCCCGAATTGACCGCCAAGCTCGTGGCCGGCGTGGACGAGGCGCTCGCCGGGATCGACCACACCGCCCTCGCGGCCCGCCGCGACGCACTGCTGCACGTGCTGCTCGCCGCGAAGGCCGACGCCGACCTGCCCTGACGCCCGGCCGCAACCGGCCTCGTCCGGCGCCGCCGGCACATCCCGTCACCCGTCCCACCCGCCTCGCTTCCCAGGGAACGACCATGGACCCGACCACCATCGACGCCGTCGACATGCACGTGCACGTCGAACAGGACGGCCACGGCTGTTTCGCTCTCGACCGCGAACTGCTCGACGCCTCCGCCGCCTACTTCAAGGCCGACCAGGACCGCACCCCGACCCTGGAACGCATCGCCGCGCACTACCGCGCCCGTCGCACCGCCGCGGTCGTCTTCACCGTCGACGCGAGTGCCGCGACCGGCCACCCGGCGCTGTCCAGCGAGGAGATCGCCGACGCCGCCGCGGCGCATGCCGACATCCTCGTCCCGTTCGGCTCGGTCGACCCGCACGGCGGCCGGGCCGCCGTCGCCCGCGCCCGCCGCCTGATCACGCGACACGGCGTCCGCGGCTTCAAGTTCCACCCCAGCCTCCAGGGGTTCGACCCGAACGACACGCGTTTCTACCCGCTGTACGAGGCACTCGCCGAGGCCGGCGTACCCGCCCTCTTCCACACCGGGCAGACCGGCATCGGCGCGGGCCTGCCGGGCGGGCGCGGCATCAAGCTGCGGCATTCGAACCCGATGTTGATCGACGACGTCGCGGCGGACTTCCCCGAGTTGACGATCATCCTCGCCCATCCGTCGGTGCCGTGGCAGGACGAGGCGATCTCGATCGCGACGCACAAGGCCAACGTGTACATCGACCTGTCCGGCTGGTCGCCGAAGTACTTCCCGCCGCAGCTGGTGCGCGCCGCGAACTCGACGTTGCGCCACAAGGTGCTGTTCGGCTCCGACTATCCGGTCATCACGCCCGAACGCTGGCTCGCCGACTTCGCGCGACTGGACATCAAGGACGAGATACGGCCGCTGATCCTCAAGGAGAACGCGGTCCGCGTCCTCGGCCTGGCCCCCGCCACCGACACCGACACCGACACCGACACCGACACCGACGACCCGAACGCCCGCCGCGTCTAGGTGTATTCACCCGCGCCGAGCCGTCGACCGGCGCAGACCACGCAGGCCACGCAGGTTCCGCAGGACCGGCCCCGTGCGCGCCGCGCCGTTTCCGGGGTGCTCAGTCGGTGCCGGCGGGCCCGCGCGTGAGCATGTCCACGATCGCGTTCGCGACCCGCGCCACGCGCTCGGGCGTCCACGGTTCGGGGTCCTCGACGGTGGAGATGAAGTAGCCGCGCACCAGCAGGAAGAGCAGGTCGGCGGCGAGTTCGGGGTCGGCGACGCCCGCGGCGGTGACGGCGTCGAGGAGTTCTCGGCGGGTGGCCGCGGGTTCGCGGGTCTGCGCGGCGTCCGCGGACTCGGCGCCGCTCTGCACGGACGACAACATCTCCACCCACAGGCGGCGCAGTTGCAGGTCGTCCGGGTCGGTCGTGAGGTTCCAGGCGACGGTCGCGTGCAGTCGCTCCCGGCCGTCGAGGCCGTCGACGTGCTCCTCCAGTTCGCCGTTCCATCGGGACTCGGCCGCCGCGACGGCGTTGGTGATCAGGGCGATCCGGGTGGGCACGTAGTTGGTGACCATCGCGGTGGAGCCGCCGAGTTCCCTGGCGACCGCGCGGATCGTCACCGCGCGGGCCCCGTCCCGCGCGGCGACGGTGAGCGTCGCCTTGGCGATGGCCTTGCGGCGCTGGACTTCGTCGACGTCGATCGGCATGAGGGCAACCTAGCTCAGTGGGGGCTTGACGTGGAACTTCGCGTGATGCAACGCTGTTATATCACAGCGTTTTCCACGTGTTCTCGCGTGCTTTCCCCCGCGTTGGAGTGCTCATGAGCCTTGCCTTCGAACGCGTCGCGGCCCAACCCGTTCCCGATCACGCACAGCAGCACATGGTGCGCATGCGCGACGGCGTACGACTGGCCACCGACGTGTACCGCGCCGGATCCGCCCCCGCGCCGACCGTGCTCGTGCGCCTGCCGTACGACAAGAACAGCCGCTACGTCTTCTTCGAGAACGTCGCCGAACGCTTCACCGCCCGCGGCTACGTCATGGTCGTCCAGGACGTCCGCGGCAAGTTCCGTTCCCAGGGCCACACCCTCGGCTGGACCGGGGAGGTCGACGACGGCTACGACACGCTCGACTGGATCACCCGCCAACCCTGGTCCGACGGCATCGTCGGCATGTTCGGCGACTCCTACTACGGGTTCACCCAGTGGTCCGCCGTCTCCAGCCAACACCCCGCGCTGCGCGCCATCGTCCCGCGCGTCACCTCCACGAACATCGTCCCCGGCACGGCCGCCTACGCCGCCGCCCGGCAGCCGGTGTGGCTCGAAGGCGCCGACTACCAGGCGCATATCTGGATCGACAACGACACCTACGACTTCGAACCCGACCTGAGCAAACGACCCCTGATCGCCGCCTACGAGGAAGCCTTCGCCGCGATCGGCAAACGCTCGGCGGGCTTCGACCTCATCGTCGGCGACATCGAACTGCCCGCCTACAACGGGCCCCACCCCTACGACGCGCGCCCCGTCCCGGTGCTGCACTGCGTCGGCTGGTTCGACAACCTCGGCATCGCGCACATGCACGACTACACCGAACTGGCCAAGCGCCCCGGCTGGGCCGCCGTGCAGTACCTCGACGCCGACGCGATCGACCACGAGAACTACTTCCTGGAGAACGCCCCGGTCGGCCCGGCGAACGACCACATGACCGACGAAGACGCCCTGACCAGGCTGCTCGACGCGTACACCGGGCCGGCCCTCGACTTCTTCGACGTCTTCCTCAAGGGCACCGCCCACCCCGACACCCTGCCCCGCGTGCGCTGGAAGCTCGGCCACGCCGGCTCGCGCGTCGCGAGCACCTGGCCGCCGCCGGAGGCCGTCGCCCGCGACTGGTATCTCGGCACGCCGCACGCCGCGACCGGCCCGCTCCCGGGCGGCACGCTCGGCGAACTCCCGTCACCGGGGCCGGAATCGGTGACCTGGCGGTACGACCCCGACCACCTCGTACCGTCCGCCGTCACCAACACCTTCATGCTGCTGCACGACCACCCGGACGAAAGCGCCACCGCCGACCGCGACGACGTGCTGGTCTTCACCGGCCCTGCGGCAGCCGGCCCGCTCGACCTGGCCGGCCCGGTGCACGCCGTCCTGCACACCGAGAGCACCACCCCCACCCACGACCTGTTCGTCCGGCTCCTGGACCTCGCCCCCGACGGCACCGCCCGGCTCGTGCTGCGCGGCTGCGCCCAGGCGGATGCCGCCGGCGCGCACGAGATCGAACTCGGCCACACCGGCTACCGGTTGCGCCCCGGACACCGGCTCGCCCTGATGGTCGCCGGCAGCGACTTCCCCAACCACCTGCCCAACTCCGGCACCACCGAGAACCCGTGGCTGACCACCGCGCCCAAGGCCGGCGTCCAGACCCTGCGCACCGGGCCCGCGTACCCGTCCCGGCTGCGCCTGACCGTGCTGCCGCCGGCCCCCGGCACCGACCCGGACGGCGAGTGAGCACCATGTCGCCGTCCTTCGTCGCCGGCCGCATCGCCACGCTCGCCGTCACCGTCGTGATCGCCGGCCTGGCCATCCACGGCGCCCTCATGCTCGCCCCGGGCGACCCGGCCACCCTGCTCGTCGGCGGCGCCCGCAAGCCCGATCCGGCGGTCCTCGCCCGAATCCACCGCGACTACCACCTCGACGACCCGTTCCTGCAAGGCTGGTGGCACTGGTTCTCCGGTTGCCTGCACGGCGACTTCGGCAAGTCGCTCGTCTACCGCGACAGCGTCGGCCACCTGATCGGCTCCCGCGCGGGCGACACGTTCGCGCTCGTCGGGTACGCCGCCGTCCTGGTCATCGTGCTCGGCACCGCCGCCGGGACCCTGGCCGCGCTGCGCGGCGGGCGCACCGAGGCGCTGGTCACCACGGCGACCGCGAGCGCCATGGCGGTGCCGACGTTCATCATGGCGGTGCTGCTGATCTGGGTGTTCGCCGTGCAACTGCCGTGGTTCCCGGTCTACGGCACCGGCAGCGGCTTCACCGGGACCCTGGCGCACCTGACCCTGCCCGCCATCGCCCTCGCCGTCTCGTGGATCGGCTACGTCGCCCAGGTCACCCGCGCGGCCGTACGCGCCGAACTGCGCGCCGAGCACGTCGAGACCGCACGCAGCCGCGGCGTGCCCGAGTCCGTCGTCATCCGCCGGCACGTGTTGCGCAACGCGTCCGGGCCGGTCTTCGCCGTCTCGGGCGTCGGGGTCGCGGGCCTGATCGCCACCACCGCGGTCGCCGAACAGGCCTTCGGCATCGGCGGATTGGGCGCGCTGATGATCGACGCCGCGGCCAAGCAGGACCTCGCGGTCGTGCAGGCCGTGTCGCTGCTGTTCGTCGTTGTCTTCGTGGTCGTCAACACCCTCGTCGATCTGGTCGGCGCGGCCCTTGACCCGCGGTCCGCACGGAAGGGAAGCCGATGAGCAGCACCGCGGCCGGCCGCACGGCCGGCTCCCACCCCGCGCCCCGGACCGAGCCGGAGAACCCGCCCTCCGCACGCCCCCGGCCCGGCGACCGCATCACCCCGGCCGCGGCCTGCGTGGTCGGTGCCGTCGTCCTGCTCGCCCTGATCGGACCCTTCATCGCGCCGCACGACCCCAACGCCGTCGACCCGTTCGACGTCAACGCGGAGCCGTCGGGCGCCCACCTGCTCGGCACCGACGACACCGGCCGGGACATCCTGTCCCGGATCATCTGCGGAGCCCGCGCCGCCCTGGTCGCACCGGCACTCGTGGTGGCCTTCTCGACCGTGGTCGGAGTCCTGCTCGCGCTGTCCGCGGCCTGGTTCGGCGGGTGGGTCGACCGGATCGTCTCCGGGCTCCTGGACGTGGTCTTCGGCTTCCCCGGGCTGATCCTCGCGGTGCTCGCCGCGGCGGTCTTCGGTGCCGGGCTCGTCGCCCCGGTCGCCGCGCTCTCCATCGCCTACCTGCCGCTGGTCACCCGGGTGGTGCGCTCCGCGGCGCTGAAGGAACGCGCACTGCCGTACGTCTCCGCCCTGCAACTCCTGGGCGCCCCCACCCGCCGCATCTGGCTGCGCCACCTGCTGCCCAATCTCGCCCCGCTCGTCCTGGTCCAGGCCACCATCGGCTTCGGCTACGCGCTCCTGGACGTCGCCGCGATCTCCTTCATCGGCCTCGGCGCCCAACCGCCCGACCCGGAATGGGGCCTCATGGTGTCCAACGGCGCCTCCGGCATCATGGCCGGCCACCCCCAGCAGTCGCTGTTCACCGGACTGGTCGTGCTGGTCGTCGTGGTCGCCGTCAACCTGCTGGGATCGGGGCTCTCCCGGCGCCTGCTGGGAGAGAACACATGACCCCGACCACGAAGCCACCGCTCGCGCCGCTGCTGGAGATCGGTGCGCTGCGCCTCGACCTTCCGATCGACGGCACCCCCAGGACCGTCGTGCACCGGGCCGACGTCACCGTGGCGGAGGGCGAAGCGATCGCCCTGGTCGGCGAATCGGGATCCGGGAAATCGCTCACCGCACGTTCGGTGTTGCGCCTCCTGCCGCCCGGCGCGCAGGTGCACGGCACCCTGTGCTTCGCCGGCGAGTCAATCCCGGACATGACCCGCACCCGGCTGCGCGCCTATCGGGCAAGCGAGGTCGCGATGGTGTTCCAGGACCCGCGCGCCCACATCAATCCGGCCCGCGGCGTCGGCGATTTCCTCATCGAGGGCCTCACCACCGCATGCGGGATGTCCGCGCCCGACGCCCGGCGCAAGGTCGCGGGCATCCTGCGCGAAGTCGGCATCACCGACGCGGAGCGCCGCATGCGGCAACGCCCGTGGGAGTTGTCCGGCGGACTCCTCCAACGGGTGATGATCGCCGCCGCCCTGGCCGCCGAACCCCGACTGCTGCTGGCCGACGAACCGACCACCGCGCTGGACGTCACCACCCAGGAGGAGGTGATGGCGATCATCGCCGAGGCCCGCGAGGCCCGCGGCCTGGCCATGCTGTTCATCACCCACGACCTCGAACTCGCGGCGGCCGTATGCGACCGCGTCGTCGTCATGTACGCCGGATCGACCGTCGAACAGGTGCCCGCCGCGGCGCTCCACGAGGGCACCGCACACCCGTACACCCGGGCCCTGCTCGCCTCCCGGCCCGCCGTCGGCGGCCCGAGGGCCGAACTGCGCGCGATCAGCGGACGGCCGCTGTCCGGATTCGAAGTGCCGCCCGGATGTGCCTTCGCCCCGCGATGTCCGCGGGCCGAGCAGCGGTGTCGCGCCGAACGCCCCGAGCCGCGCCCCGCCGGCCCGAGTACGGCGGCGTGCCACTTCCCGCACACCACCGCACCCGAGGAGGCCGGCCGCCATGCTTGAGGTCACCGACCTGCGCAAGGTCTACGGCGGTTTCGTCGCCGTCGACGGCGTCGGCTTCGCGCTGGGCGCGGGCGAATCGCTCGCGGTGGTGGGGGAATCGGGTTCCGGCAAGACCACCACCGCGCGCATGATCGCCGGGCTGGAGCCGCCGAGCGGCGGACGCGTCGTGGTGGCGGGAGAGGAGCGCCGGCCCGGGCGCAGGGGCGGCGCGGACCGCCGGACTCGGGCCGGGCAGATCCAGATGGTCTTCCAGGACCCGTATTCGTCACTGGACCGGCGCCAGTCGGTCGCGGATGCGGTGGCCGAGGCCGTCGCGCTGCATCGCCCGCTCGGGGGCGAGGCGCTGCGCGCCCGGGTCGCGGAACTCCTGGACATGGTCGGCATGGACGATCGCCAGGCCCGCTCGCTGCCCAAGGAACTTTCCGGCGGCCAGCGTCAACGGGTGGCGATCGCCCGCGCGCTGGCGGCCGAGCCACGCGTGTTGATCCTGGACGAGGCCGTCGCCGCACTCGACGTGTCGATCCAGGCGCAGATCCTCAACCTGCTGGCCCGCATCCGCGAAAGCACGGGCACCGCACTGCTGTTCATCACCCACGACCTCGGTGCGGTCCCCTACGTCAGCGACGAGGTGTTGGTGATGCGCGCCGGGCGGATCGTCGAGCACGGTCCGGTCGAGCGGGTTCTCGGCGCGCCCGAGGACGCCTACACCCGCCGTCTGATCGACTCGATCCCCAAACCCGGATGGGTACCGCGCCGGCGCGGGCCCGATACAGGGTGACACCGCAGGACCACACCCGGCACACTCCGCCCCCGGGATTTTCCGACCCCTTCCTTCCCTCCCTCCCTTCCCTTCTCGTCGAGGACCCGCAATGACCTTCACTCCCGCCCTCGAATTCGCCTTCGAGATCCGCGCCCACGTCGCCGAGACGCTGCACATCGGCCACGGCGACGGCGAGATCACCGAGTTCACCCCGATCGTCGGCGGCACGGTCGCCGGACCCTGGTTCAACGGCACCGTGTTGCCCGGCGGCGGCGACTGGAGCAACACCCGCGGCGAGGTCTGCGAACTGGAGGCCCGCTACCTGATCCGCGCCGACGACGGCGCGGTCGTCGACATCGTCAACCGCGGCTACTACCGCCCCGCTCCGGACGGCCCCGACCAGTACGACGGCGACCTCCGGGTCACCGAGAAGGGCCACTACTACCGCACGTCGCCGATCTTCCGCACCGACGCCCCGGCCCACCGCCGCCTCGCCGAGACCGTGTTCGTCGGGCTGGCCCGGCCGGACGGCGAGGACGTCGTGGTGATCAGGATGTACGCGCTGGCCTAGCCCTGTGCGATCCCGGCGGGCGCCCGGCCGGCGGCCCACACCGGACACCGCGCACACCGAGGCCCCGAAAGGCAGCGGCCGGAGCCGACCGCCTTTCGGGGCCTCGGTGTTCGTGCACGTCCGTACGACGCGGATCGCTCAGTCGGTTCCGGACTCCATGGCCGCGTGGTCGAGGGCGTCGGATGCCTCCGCGACGGCCTCGGCGTCCTCGCTGCCCGCGGCGATGGCCGTCGCGCCGCCCGGGGTCAGCTCGCCGATGAGCCGGCTCCACGGGTTGAGCGCACCGTGCGCGGCGTACTGTTCGAGCTTGTTCCGCGAATCGGCGATGTCCAGGTTGCGCATGGTGAGTTGCCCGATCCGGTCGTCCGGGACGAACGGCTGGTCGAGGCTGCGCTCCATGGACAACTTTTCCGGGTGGTAGCTGAGGTTCGGGCCCTGCGTGTCGAGCACCGAGTAGTCCTGGCCGCGCCGCAACCGCACCGTGACGCTGCCGGTGATCGGGTAGCCGATCCACCGCTGCAGGCCGTCCCGGAGCATGAGCGCCTGCGGGTCGAACCAACGGCCCTCGTAGAGCAGTCGCCCGAGCCGGCGCCCCTCGACGTGGTACATGGAGATGGTGTCCTCGTTGTGGATGGCGTTGAGCAGCCGCTCGTAGCACACGTGCAGCAGCGCCATCCCGGGAGCCTCGTACACACCGCGGCTCTTGGCCTCGATGATGCGGTTCTCGATCTGGTCCGACATCCCGAGCCCGTGCCGGCCGCCGATGGCATTGGCCTCGTGCACCAGTTCCGTCGCGTCGGCGAACGCGCGTCCGTTGATGCGCACCGGGCGACCGTGCTCGAACTCGACGGTGACGTCCTCGGTCGCGATCTCCACCTCGGGGTCCCAGTAGGCGACACCCATGATCGGGTTCACCATTTCGAGCGAGGTGTCCAGGTATTCGAGACGCTTGGCCTCGTGCGTGGCTCCCCAGATGTTCGCGTCGGTGGAGTACGCCTTCTCGGCGGAGTCGCGATAGGGCAGGTCGCGTTCCGCCAGCCAGGTGGACATCTCCTGCCGACCGCCGAGCTCCGCCACGAACTCCCCGTCCAGCCAGGGCTTGTAGATCCGCAACTCGGGGTTGGCGAGCAGACCGTAACGGTAGAACCGCTCGATGTCGTTGCCCTTGTACGTGGACCCGTCGCCCCAGATGGAGACGTCGTCCTCGTGCATGGCCCGCACCAGGAGCGTGCCCACCACGGCGCGCCCGAGCGGGGTGGTGTTGAAGTAGGCCTGCGCACCCGAACGGATGTGGAAGGCGCCGCAGGCCAGCGCGGCAAGGCCCTCCTCGACCAGCGCGGCCCGGCAGTCCACGAGCCGCGCCTGCTCCGCGCCGTAGGCAAGGCCACGCTGCGGCACGTCGCCCAGATCCGGCTCGTCGTACTGACCGATGTCGGCCGTGTACGCGTAGGGGATCGCGCCGCGTTCCCGCATCCACGCCACCGCGACCGAGGTGTCCAGCCCGCCGGAGAAGGCGATACCGATCCGTTCGCCGACCGGCAGCTTGTTCAAGACCTTCGACATGTGTGCACCCCAAGCGGCCCGATCGCGCGTGGCCCCGAATCGTAACGAGTGAGCCCGGGAGAACCCGAGGCCGACAGCATGGCATAGATTTACGCTTCCCAGCAAAACTATGCACGCGATCGGGAAGGCCGCCTCCCGTCGCCGCCCCCGCAGGGCTGCGCCGAGCGGCGCCCGGGCGGACCCGGCCCTCCCCCGCCCACGCGACGCGGCCCCGCCCGGCCGCACCGCGGCGAGCCGGGCAGGGCCGCGGGCGGGCCTACTTCGCCGGGTCGACCGCGAAGGTGCGGGCCAGGTCGTCGAGGACCATGTCCGCGCCCTGGAGCGAGACCGAGGTCATCCAGTGCTCGTCCTTGACCTCGTACACGTGTCCGGCCTGAACGGCCTTCAGGCGCTGCCACAGCGGGTTGGCCAGGAACTTGTTCTTGCGCTCCTCGCCGCCGGAGAAGGACGTCATGAAGATGTAGTCGGCGTCCGCCTGCCCGATCTGTTCCTCGCTGACCTCGATGTTGAACTTCTCGGGGTCGCGCTGGTTTTCCGGACGGGTCAGGCCCATGTCGCTCAGGATGATGCCGCTGAACGTCTTGCCCAGGTAGATGCGCGTCGGGCCGTCCACGAAGCGCACGACGGACACCGTGGGCCTGTTCGCCTTCGCGTTGATCGCGTCGCCGATCTTCTTCGCGCGCGTCTCGTACGCGGCCAGCTTGGCCTTGGCCTTGTCGTCCTCGCCGAGCGCCTGGCCGACGAGCTTGACGTTCTCCTTCCAGATCGGGCCGGTGGTCTTGACGAAGACGGTCGGCGCAATCTTGGACAACTGCGCGTAGAGCTGGTCGTGTCGCACGGTCGCGGAGATGATCAGGTCGGGCTTGAGCAGCGCGATCTGTTCCAGGTTGGGGCTGTCGAGCGGGCCGACCTCCTTGGTGTTCCGGACCGCGTCACCGAGGTAGGGCGGGAAGCCCTTCTGGTCGCGGTAGGAGCCGATGCCGCCGACCAGCGGAACGTCGAGCGCGGCGACCGCCTCGACGAGGCTGTTGTCCAGCGCCACCACGCGCTTGGGCTTCTCCTTGATCGTGGTGGTGCCCTTGTCGTGCGTGATGGTGCGCGGGAACGACGCGGTGGAGGCCGCCGCGCCGGAGGACGCCGCCGCGGGCTTGTCCGTACCCGCGGCCTTGTCGTCGGAGTCCTCGCCGCACGCGGTCAGGCCCGCCGTCAGCGCGATGGCGAGTGCGGCGAGGCCGAGACGGACGTTTCGTCTACGGCGTCCGAACGTGAACATGAATCCTCCACGAATGACAGGAACGACAGGGACAACAGGACCGACAGGGCCATGCGATCCGGCAAGGGGCATCCGGGCAGGCGGCAGCGCGAAGCCACCTTCGGCCGGGGAAGTGGAGATGAGGTTAGCCTTGCCTTTCCGGGCAGATGCGACGGGGTCGCGTTTTCCGGATTTTAGGCGTGCCTTACCTTACGTTCGTGCATTCGAACACCGATCTCGTCGCCCCGCGCGCGGCACCCGAACGGCCACCGGCGCCGGACCGCCACGGCACCGGTCGCCGCGTCACCGTGGCAACGACCCTGCTCGCGGCCCTGGCCGTGGTCGTCTTCGCATCGCTCGCCATCGGCACCAAGAACGTCCCGCTCACGGACGTCCTCCACGCGCTGGGCGGCAGCCGCGAGGGCGACGCGATCATCGTCCGGGACCTGCGCGTTCCGCGCACGTTCCTGGGCCTGTTGGTCGGCATCGCCCTCGGCGTCGCGGGCGCGGTCGCGCAGGACATCACCCGCAACCCGCTCGGCGACCCCGGCCTGATCGGAGTCAGCGCGGGCGCGGCGTGCGCGGTGGCGGCGAGCATCGGCCTGCTCGGACTGACCAGCCCCTACCAGTACGTGTGGTTCGCCTTCCTCGGCGCCGCACTCGCCGGCCTGCTCGCCTACCTCGTCGGCGGCACCGGGTACGGCGGCGCCACCCCCGCCAAGCTCGCCCTCTCCGGCGCCGCCGTGACCGCACTGCTGGACGCGTTCACCAACGCGCTCGTTCTCCTGGACGTCCGCACCCTCGACCAGTACCGCTTCTGGGCCGTCGGCTCGCTGGCCGGACGCGACACCGATCTCGGCGTGCGCCTCCTGCCGTTCGTGGCCGTCGGACTGATCCTGGCCCTCGCCCTGTGCGGCCGACTCAACGCCCTCGCCCTGGGCGACGACCTCGCCTCCACCCTGGGCATCAAGGTCGGCACCACCCGCGCCCTCGGCGCCCTCGCGGTCATCCTCCTCGCCGGCGCCGCGGTCGCCGCCGCCGGCCCGATCACCTTCGTCGGCCTGGTCGTTCCCCACCTGGTACGGGCCTTCACCGGCCCGGACGCCCGCTGGCTCGTGCCCTGTTCCGGCCTCGCCGGCGCCACCCTCACCATCGGCGCCGACGTCGTCGGCCGACTGGTGGCGCGCCCCGGCGAACTGGAGGTCGGCGTGGTCACCGCGATCCTCGGCGCGCCCTTCCTGATCGCGCTGGTCAAGCGCGGCAAGCTCAAGGAGCACGCCCGATGAGAGTCGAACTGGGCCCCTTCGGCATGTCCGTGCGACCCCGCGTCGCGATCGTCACCACCGCACTGCTCGCGACCATCGCGTGCGGGCTGGTCGCGTCGGTGTCCATCGGTACGTTCTCCATCCCGATCCGCGACGTCGTCGACTCGCTGCTGGGCATCGGCTCCGGCGACGCCGACCTGATCGTGCGCGAACTGCGGCTGCCGCGCGCCCTCACCGCGCTGCTCGTCGGCCTCGCGTTCGGCCTGTCCGGCGCGATCTTCCAGGCCGTCACCCGCAATCCGCTGGCCGGACCCGACCTGATCGGCATCTCCGCCGGCGCGAGCGCCGGCGCCGTCTGCGCGATCCTGATCGGCGGCGTCACCTCGGCGGGCGCCGCGTCCTTCGGGGCCGTCCCCTTCGGCGCGCTCGCCGGGTCCATGCTCACCGCCGCCTTCATCTATCTGATGGCCTATCGCGGCGGCACCATCACCGGCTACCGATTCGTGCTGGTCGGCCTCGCGATGCACGGCGTGCTGATGGCCGTGACCCGCTGGATGCTCGCCCGGGCCGACATCGACCAGGCCTCCCGCGCCATGGTCTGGCTCACCGGCAGCCTGAACGGGCGCGACTACGCGCACGTGCGCTGGGTCGGCATCGCGCTGGTGGTCCTCGTGCCCCTCGCGCTCGCCCTGGCCCGCCCCTACCAACTCCTGCAGTTCGACGACGACACCGCGCTCAGCCTCGGCATGCCGCTGCGCCGCGCCCGCATCGCCCTGCTCGTGGTGGCCACGTGCCTGGCGTCGGTGGCCGCCGCCTCGGCCGGACCGGTCGCGTTCATCGCGCTCGGCGCACCCCAGATCGCCCGCCGACTCACCGGCACCGCCGGCATCCCGCTGATCGCGAGCGGACTGGTCGGCGCCGCGACACTGCTCGCCGCCGACCTGGTCGCCCGACTCGCCTTCTCGCCGACAGAACTGCCGGTGGGCATCGTCACCGGCGCGGTCGGTGCCCCGTACCTGATGTGGCTGCTCGCCCGGACCAACCGGGCCGGAAAGGGTTGACGTGACCACCACCGCACCGGACCCGGCCGGATTGTCCGGCCACGGTCTTCGGCTGGGCTACGGCGACCGCGTCGTGGCCGAAGACCTCGACCTGCACATCCCCGCGGGCAAGGTCACCGCGCTCGTCGGCCCCAACGCGTGCGGCAAGTCCACCGCGCTGCGCGCCCTGGCCCGCCTGCTCAAGCCGGCAGCCGGCGTCGTACACCTGGACGGCAGCGACATCGCCGACCTGCCCGGACGCGAACTCGCCCTGCGCCTGGCCCTGTTGCCCCAGACGCCGACCGCACCCGACGGCATCGGCGTACGCGATCTGGTCGCCCGCGGCCGCACCCCGCACCAGCGCTGGTGGCGACAGTGGTCCTCGGCCGACGACGCCGTGGTCGATCGTGCCCTCGCGGTCACCGGCACCACCGCCCTCGGCGACCGCTCCATCGACGAACTCTCCGGTGGCCAGCGGCAACGGGTGTGGATCGCGATGGCGCTCGCCCAGGACACGAACGTGCTCCTGCTCGACGAGCCCACGACCTACCTCGACCTCGCCTACCAGGTCGACGTACTCGAACTCGTCGCCGACCTCAACCGCACCGACGGACGCACCGTCGTGATGGTCCTGCACGAACTCAACCACGCGTGCCGCTACGCCGACCATCTCGTCGCGATGCGCGCCGGCCGAGTCGTCGCCGCAGGACCTCCCGCCGACATCGTCACCCCCGAACTGGTCCACGAGGTCTTCGACTTGCGCACATCGGTCATCCCGTGCCCGGTCTCGGGCGTCCCGCTGGTGATCCCGCTGGGCGGCCGACGAGAGACCACCGAACCACCCGTCAAGGCTTGACCCGCACCCGCACCCGCACCCGGACGGGAGCGCCCGGGCGCCTGTCACCCCGGCCCGGCGGCGCCCGACGCACTCCTCGCGGCGGGCGGCGCCGCGCCCCGCGCGCACGATCGTCGACCACGCCGAACGCCCCGCGGCAACGCCCCGTCACGGGGTTTCGGCATCGGACGACTGGGCCGCCGCGTGTGCGGCGAGGCCGTCGGCCATGCGCTGCATGACGCCCCGCATGACGCGCTCCATCAGCCAACCCGTTCCCCACCGGGCGGAATAGGTGCCGTGCCAGTGGATGACCGTGCCCCCGTCGGCCGCAGGTGTCAGGTCGACGACCGCCCGATAGTCACGGATGGCCGGGTTGAACGCGTCCTCGTAGGTCAGTTGCCTCTCCTCGTCGAGCCCGGTCAGCCGCTCTCCGGTCACCGTCCGCCCGGTACGGAACGCGCGGACCGCCCCGACGGGATCCCGCCCGTCCGGATCGAGCCCGCTGGAGCGTTCGGTGTCCAGGCTGTCGACGGTCGACCAGACGGGCCAGGTACGGGCGTCGACGAGCAGACGCCAGACGACGGCCGGAGGCGCCGTCGAAGTCGCGGTCGCGTCGTAGCTGCGCAAGATCCGAATCCTTTCCTTCGCTGCCGCACACCCTTGCGAAATGACCGTCCGGGGGTACCGCGACCGCCGGGTCGCGGTGGCCCGGAGCGGCTCCCCGAACGACCACCCGACGTGTCCGGGTCCGTCGGCGAGCATGCGGCCACGACGTGGCTGTATGACTCCGTCCGAACCTAGCGACGCGGCCGGCCCGGGGACATGCGCCGGATTGCCGATCACCGATCAGATCTTGCGGTACACCGAGGGCCGGACGCCGACCCGACCCAGGAAGGCCGCGGACAGCGCTCCGGGACTCGCGAAACCGCAACGGTCGGCGATCTGCCCGATGGTGAGGGTGCCGTCGGCCAACAACTCCTGCGCCCGCTCGATCCGCAGTCGGGTGAGGAACCGATGGGGCGTCTCCCCGGTCGCCGCCCGGAAGACGCGGATGAAGTGGTAGACGCTCAGGTGTGCTTCGGCGGCGATGTCGGCCAGCGTGAGCGGCTCCGCCAGCCGCTCGCGCATGACGGCGACACCCACCCGGACCGCCGCGTGTTCGGGACCCGGCAGGCTTGCGTGCCGGCCCCGGTTCAGCAGGTGCGTGGCGAGGAACGCGGCGGCCGACTCCGCGTACAGGTCGTTCGCGCCGGCGGCGGGCAGTGCGCGCATGAGGTGTTCGACAACCGGATCGCCCGCGTCCGCCGCGGCCGACAGCGCTTCGTAGTCCGGCTCCGAGCCGCCCAGGTGAGCGGCGGCTCGATCGACGGTCGCCGACGGGATGTGCACCTGGATGGTGCGCAGCGCGGACGTCGTCCGGTAGCTGCGTACGCTCGACCGCCCGGGCACGACGAGTTCCAGATTGCCGGGAAGCCAGCGGCGGCGGACCGCCCGCCCGTCCGACCGTGTCCGCATGACCACGTCCCCGGCCACGCAGAGCACCAGATGCAGGTCGCAGACCCCGGGAAGCCGAAAGTGTTCGACCTCGGGTGCGTGGTCGAAGCACTGCACGAGCAACGAACGCCAGCCCGCCTCACCCCAACTGCAATAGGTGCGCCGCACGGCGGACACCTCGGAGTCTGCGTACGGCGTCAGATCGAAGTCGGACGAATCGAACACGGCACAACCCTAGTAGGACTTCGTTAGGTCTTGCCAGATATGTCTGTCGAGAGCATGTTGTGGGTGTGGACATGCGGCAGGTTCGGGGCCTGCGGGCGGGGTTG